>RRBB01000013.1:0-102346 GCA_006543605.1 Rhodococcus sp. WS4 | reverse complement strand
CCTCCCCTCACACCCAACAGAGCACACCGAAGAACGAGACCATGACCGCCAACACCTATCCCACCGTCGAGACCATCCGATTCGGCCCCCACGGCGGCGAATGCCGCTACTGCGGCCACACCGTCCACAAGGACGGCGCCGCATACCGGCACACCACGACCGGACAGTACCGATGCGACCCATCCAGCCGAGCCTCGAACGAAACTCGCCTGTCAAACAGTCTGATTCGGAGCTGATCGCGATGCACCGACAGCAGTTGCACACGAGCCCGACGGGCATCGACCCACCACCGCCCCTCCCTGTCACACACACCCTCAGCGGCGGGTCCATCACCGTCGCGGCGACTACGCACGCCGGAGATGCGCGAACGATGCTCGAGGGATTCGACCGCTTCCGCGACGCGGCCGAGGTGTTCGGCGCCTTCGAGGCCCCCGGCGACCATCGGTCCTGCCCCCAGGCGGCCCTGCTGTTCGACAGCCTCACCGACGATCTGATCGAGGCCGCCCAGGCGACCGGCACCGCCGGCGAGAGGTTGGAGCACGACATGTCGGCCGTGATCGACGCCGCGATCTCCCGTCCGCGCCCATCACTGTGAGGACCACCGTCTCCGCCGTCCGCGGATAGGGGTCGATTGGCCGAACCGCCGAGGACAAATCCCGAGGGCGCTCACCCGAGGTGTGGCATGCGACCACGCTGCAGGGTCGCATGGGGACATGCTGGGTGGCCGCGGGAATCTCCGCCGCTGCCGGTGCGGTGACGCTGCTTGGCCCGACATCACGGCCTTCGCGGTACCCGACGTGCTCGCGACCTCCGTGATCCTCGCCGGGATGGTCGGTGCGGTCGGCGCAGTCAAGCTGGAGCGCATCGGCCGGCCGGGATGGCTGGTCGCGGCGTACCTACTGCTGGTCCTGCCCGGTGTGCTGCTGCTGCTCGCACCGGGCGAGGGCATCACGGGAATCGTATGGCTGCGCGGGGCGTACGCCGTCCTGTTCGGCACGACAGTGACCATCGGCCCCCGACGACTCCGCGAACGCCCCGAGCAGACCGACATCGTGTCACGGTCGTACCCCGCCGCAGCCGAACACCGAGTGGACGACGAACAGCCGGTTCGCGCTGTGCTACTTCTTCGGTGCGGGCGGCTGGTTGAGGACCTGCATGAATTGGGGGACGTTGGTGACGGCGGCGCCGAGGCCGCCGAGCGCGGTTCCCGCCAGTCCGGCGCCGGACCCCAGGAGGAGCGCGCCCCCAACACATCCCGCGAGGGGGCCGGCACCGAAGAGCATGGCGGCGGGCGCGGAGACGACGCCGCCCGCTATCGCACCGAGCACACAACCTCCGACCAATCCGGTGGCGGCTCCCAGGAACCCTCCGATCGCGGAGGTCAGCGAGATGGGAGGTTGGACGGCACCGACCGCCGCCGGCAGGTCGGCGTCGTGGAGGGGAAGGGAGGGATCGACGGCCGTGGCGGCCGCGGGGGTGGTGTTCGTGGCCAGGGTGGCGGTATTGCCTTCGAGGTGTGCGTCGACCGGGTGGGCGAGGCCGTCCACCGCGAGGGACAGCGGTATCGACTCGACCACCACGCCTTGATCGTTGCGCACCATGAGGCGGTTGTTCTCCAGGGCAAGTGATCCCGACGCGATACGGACGAGGACACGATTGCCGTCCCGAGTGACGGTCCAGTCGACTCCCTGCCCGGTGGACTGGACATTCGCTGGGACGTCAGTCCCGAGGGGAGCGGCCTGAGCAGTACCGGCGGCAACCCCGACGGCGCCGATGGTGAGGGCGGCGATAGCGGTAAGTGTACGGATCTTCATGGTGGAGATGGTCCTTCTTGATAGGGGCCGGGCTGGATCGAGGAAGCGGATGGGACTGCACCGGACATGGTGCGACGACAGGGCGCCGCGTCACGATTCGGTTTTCTGCATTCGAGGGCGAGGGGCCGGGTGACCGACCGATGAGATGCATACGGACACAGACGACTAGAACTGTTGCGCGAGCGTGTCTCCGGAATCGCCTAGGCTATCGATAGAATCGGTGTTGTGTGTGTTCGGTGTTGTGTGTGTTCGCTGTTGGAGGCGGCTCCCTTTCTGAGGCCGTGGAATGTTTGCGTGTCGAGTCGGAAACCGTTGTGAACTAGCGCCGTTAGCCTCGATTTTCGGGACGTGGTTTCGGTGTAGACCGATCGCGGTGCGGTGTATCGGATGTTATGGATCGCAGGGCGTTCCGGGATGTCAACCGACGTGATCTCAGGGGATCTACCGGAACGATCTCGCGGCTGCCGCGTCAACGGTTCTCGCGGCAAGGCAGGGTCACCCGACGATCGGCAGAATAACATCGCTGTAATTCAACTGATTTCGGCGTGTCGGACGGACTTTTCCCACTTTCTTTCGAGAACAGCTCTACGCTCAAGTCGTGTTGTTCAGGAAGATCGGTTGAGATATGCGGTCGGGTGCCGAGTACTTCCTCGAACCGGCCGAACCCGCGCAACGCCACTACGAGGCGCTGCGGGCATACTTCGTCGACTCGGCCAGCGCCGCGCAGGTCGCGCAGGACTTCGGGTACTCCGCGGCCACGGTGCACCAGATGGCGCACGAGCTGCGCATCGGCAAGACCGAGCTGTTCCGCTCGTCGCGGCCGGGGCCGAAGGGGCCGCGCAAGGCCGACCGGATCCGCGACCGGGTCCTCGCCCTGCGAGCCCTGGATCGGTCGGTCGGCGAGATCGCGGCCGCGCTGGCTGCCGACGGCACCCCGGTCTCGGCGCAGACCGTGTGGACCATCCTCGACGCCGAAGGCCTCGAACGGCTCTCGCGCCGGCCGCCGGCCGACCGCGGCGCACCACCGCGGCGCGCGCCGGTCAAGGCCCGGGCGCTGCCGCACTGGCCGGCCGGCACCCGCGTCGACTGCGACCACGCCGGCCTGTTCCTGCTGCTGCCCGCGATCGCCGAGTTGGGCCTGCACGACCTCGTCGCCGCTGCCGGATACCCGGGCACCCGCACGCTGTCGGCCTGGCACTCGATCGGCACGCTGCCGCTGGCCAAGTGCGCCCGCAACGCCCGACCCTCGCACACCACCGCCCTGGCCGACGATCCCGGCCTGGCCCTCGCCCTGGGGCTGACCGCGTTGCCGAAGACCACCCACCTGGCCAGCTACTCGTACCGGGTGCGCCGCGAATCCAACCAACAGGCGATGGCCGGGCTCATCGCCCGGCTCCGCGAGCTCGGAATGGCCACCGGTGAAGCCGGATTCAACCTCGACTTCCACGCCATCCGCCACCACGGCGAGGACAGACCGCTCGAGAAGCACTACGTGCCCCGACGGTCCCAACGCACCCGCAGTGTGCTGACCTTCTTCGCCCAGGACCACGCCTCCACCGAGATGGTCTACGCGAACGCCGACGTCACCAAGCGCGACGCCGCCCGCGAGGTGCTCGCCTTCGCCGACTACTGGGCCGAGGTCGCCGGCACCGATCCCGGACTGCTGGTGTTCGATTCGCAGCTGACCACCTACACCGTCCTCGACGAGCTGTGCACCCGCGGGATCCGGTGGCTGACCCTGCGCCAACGCGGCCGTGCCGTCCTCGACCGGCTCGACGCGCTGCCCGCCTCCGCCTGGACCACCGTGCGCGCGGCCCGGGCGGGCCGCTATCGCCACCCGCAACTGCACGACGAACTGTTCCACCTCAAAGGGATCGAGCCCCGCATCCGACAGATCGCGGTGCGCAACATCGGCCGCGACGAGCCCACCTTGCTGATCACCAACGACCTGACCACCCCGGCCAAGGACCTGTTCGCCCGCTACGCCGAACGCATGCTGATCGAGAACGAACTCGACGCCTACATCGGCGGGTTCCACCTCGACACCCTCACCTCGGGCCTGCCACTGAACGTCGACCTCGACACCACCCTGACCGTGCTCGCCGGCAACTGCTATCGCCTACTGGCCGACCAACTCCCGCGCTACCAGCACGCCACCCCGGACCGGATCTGGCGGCACTTCCTCGACGCCACCGGCACCCAGCACGTCACCGACACCGCCGTCACCGTCGACCTCGCCCCGCGGACCTACCACCCGGTCCTCATCGACGCCGGCTACGCCGACCGCGGCGTACGCATCCCCTGGTGGAACAACCGCGAACTACGCTTCCGCTTCCCACCCCGATGAAATCTCAGGTCGATAACCTGACCGAAAATCGAGGTTAGACGACAAGACTCGACCACACCAACTGTGACTGACCACCGTCGCGCGGACTGCTCACGCTTCATGGTTACCAAAACTAAGAGAACAACCGGTTGCGCACTCCTGGCTCGCATGCTGTACTTGTCCCCTGGCGTACCCGATGACGAGCTTCTACGCCATGCCGATCCTCACGGTCGGCGCCCTCGCAACATCGTGAATAAATCTCCGCTGCGGCTGTTCCACGCCCGTCCACAGCAGCATGCACCCTAACCCGGGAGTCATCCATGTCCCTGAAAGCGAAGTTTCGCGGCCCCGCGACCTCGATCGACGATCAAGTGGAAAGCTTTGCCACCGAGAGAGTTCCAACGAATCAACGATGGCCAATCCCTGCCATCAGCGTCGTCCTCCTCGGTGGCGCAACCGCAATGTTCTGGTTCACCTACGGCGCTCAACACCTGTTCCTGGTGGGATTCCCCCTGATCCTGATACCAATCGGCTATTTCGTCATCGGCGCAGTACTGACGGGCATGTTGACGATGCGCGTAGCATCCAGAGAGGGTTTGTCTCCCAACCTACTCAGCCGCGGCCTCGGATTCGGAAGTAGGGGCGCTGCCGTCACGTCATTCATATACGGAATTAACTACGTCTACTACTTCCTCTTCGAAGGCACCATCGTTTCGCACGCAATTGCCATATACTTCGAAATCCCTATCGACTCCTTCAACGGAACCCTCATCTACGCCGCGTTCGGACTCGTCACAATTGCATTTGCCTGGCGCGGCATGCATGCAATGTCCTTCCTGCAAAAATGGGGATTCCCCTTCTTCGTCATCACAGTAGGGTGGGCGGTATACGTATTTTCCAGGGATCGCGATCTGGTCGGCATTGGAGATTGGACCGCGACTCAACCTCTCACATTCGCCGCGATGATGAGCGCGCTCAGCCTCGCGAACGGACAGGTAATCTTCCAGGGGCTGATGGCAACCGACTACGGACGCTTCGCATCTCAGCGCATCCGATACCGTGGAACCGCCTCGATCATGATTCTCGAACTCATTCCCATGCTGATCGTCATCGGACTCGGCTGCTTCTTTGGCATCAACCTGTACAGCGAGCTCAGCGGTCCCGACGCCCAGTCGTACGCCCAGGACCCCGGCTACCTATTCGTCAACGTAATTGGGCTGCTGGGCGTTATTCTGGTTGTAGTCACCCAGATCCGCGTCAACGTTATGAATCTCTATTCAGGTTCGATTGCTTTGGCTAGCGGATTCGAGGTGGCAGCGAAGATCAAGCCGGGCCGCCCCTGGTGGATGTTCCTCATTTGGGGTGTGGGAGTTCTGTTCTATGTCACCAACGTCTTGAACCATCTCGGTACTTTCCTCGCGATTGCCGGCGTCCTCACCAATACCTGGGTGCTCATCATCCTCGCGGACTATTTCGTGTGTCGGCGCTGGATGAAACTCGGTAAGCCCGAGAACGTCGAATTTCACGAAAACGAAGTCCCGAAATGGAACCCATGCGGCCTGACGTCGCTTGGAGTTGCGGTCACTATCGGTGCCATGGGAATCATTGGGATCTATCCGATCTACTTCGCCTCTTTTGTTGCAATGATCGTCGGCCCCCTTATTCACATTGCGCTGACAAGGGCGACCGGCGGGCGGTACTACACACCGAAACGTACTGCAACCCAGACCGACCTGAACGCATTGGATGAGGCTGACGACGACCACGACCCGCTGTCCGTCTGAGGAAAGGGAAGCAGTGACCACACCCCGCCATAACGTAGACGACATCCGTCGGCTCAGCGCCACAGTCAATCTGGTGGTCGAGAACCATCGACTTTCTGAGCTGTGTGAGGCCGCGAACCATGCCGACTCGTTCATCCGCAAAGTCTCACACATACCGTGCGGCGAGACAGCGCCTGCCACCTCATTCGACCCCCGTTGGAAGTAGACGAGCATGCAACCATATGAGCTGTCGGTTTCTGCAGCATCCGACCTGATCAAGTCTCGAACACTGTCTCCAGTAGAACTGACTGCTTCCGTGCTCGATCGAATGGAAGCCACGGAACCGCTTGTGAACGCCTACGCGTTGACACTCGCCGAGAATGCTCGGGCTGCCGCAGAAGCGGCCGAGCACGAGATTTCGTCGGGCCATTACAAGGGTCCGTTTCACGGCATTCCCATCGGCATCAAAGATCTGTACAATATGCGAGGTCTTCCCACCACTGCTAGTTCACGCGTCCGTGACGCATTCGTGCCTACTCAGGACAGCGCTGTGGTGGAGAAACTCACTGCGGCAGGCGCGGTGATCGTTGGGAAAACACATACACACGAGTTCGCCTTCGGTGGAGTAACACCCGGCACGAGCAACCCTTGGAACACTCAATTTATCGCTGGCGGGTCCAGCGGCGGGTCAGCTGCAGCGGTGGCTGCAGGTTCGTGTCTAATGGCCACCGGAAGCGACACCGGAGGCTCAATCCGCATCCCAGCCGCCTTCTGCGGAATGGTTGGGCTCAAACCGACGTACGGTCTAGTCTCCCGGCGCGGCGTCACATCCTTGTCGTGGTCACTCGACCACGCCGGACCCATCACTCGTAACGTGGCAGACGCCGCACTGGCTTTGACCGCAATGGCAGGGTATGACGACCAGGATCCGGGAAGTCTGAAACTCGAGGCACGCGACTACTCAGCCGATCTCGATGGTGGCGTCTCCGGATTGCGTATCGGTGTTCCCAGCAACTTCTACTTCGACCGAGTGGACAGTGAAGTCGTCCGTCGTGTAGAGGTTGCTCTCGGCCAATTCGAGCAGCTCGGGGCGCGTCTCGTCGAGATCGAAGTCCCGATGACTGACTACGTAGAAGCGCTGGAGTGGGCGATTCTCCTTCCAGAGGCCAACGCATATCATTCCGAAATGCTCCGCAGCTCAGGCGATCTCTATACCCCGGAGGTACGCACGATGTTGGAAGCCGGCGAGTTCGTATTCGCCAAGGACTACATTCAGGCGCTCAGAGGACGGGCGCTCATGCAGAACGCGTGGCGTTCGATGTTTGGGCAGATTGATGTACTGGCGGCCCCGACGCTGAGTTCGTCACCCGCTCGTCACGATCACACACACGTGACATGGCCAGACGGGTCATCGGAGGCGCTGACCGAGAGCTACATGCGATTGTCCGCGCCAGCAAATCTGTTGGGGCTACCTGCCCTGTCCGTGCCCATCGGAATGACGGAAATCGGTCTTCCCGTCGGAATGCAGATAGTTGGTCGTCCGCTCGAGGATAGGACGGTCCTGCGCGCCGGCAACGCATACGAAAAGGCATTCGGCCAGTTCGGCAAGACTGCACCCTTGTTGGCCGTTTCAGACACGTCGGGCAGGGCGTAGGCCTCCGCGACACGGTGGCGACGAGAAGTTGCTTCTGCCAGTTGCCGAACCGATGGTTGACGGCGATGCCCGGTCGTCGGGCGATATCGGTGGGCACTGAGCTGTCCATCCTCGGATGTGGCAGGTCGCTCGAACCGAGCTTCGGCCTGCTTCAGCCATGATCCACCGTCAGCGTGACTGTGTGAGCGGATCGTACACGAGAGCCCCTGTAGGGCAGGAAGCTCTGAGTTGCCACACAATAGATTCCGGCAAAAGGACAGGAGAATCTCGCAGGAAAGCTGCTCACACCGTCACGCCGGTTTCGATGATCCGAACCTCGTCTCGGCCGCACGCCTGTTCCGGTGATGCAGCTGGCCGAGACCGCGGGCCTGCACGACCTACTCGACCGACGTCTGGGCGTCGATACACCGAACCCGGTGGTCAAGTCCGTCGGCATCGGCGCGGGGATGCTCGCAGGCACGGACAGCATCGACGACCTCGACGTTCTTCGCCACGGGGCCACGACCCGGCTCTTCGCTGGGGTGCGGGCTCCGTCCACGCCGGGAAGCCCTCTTCGGTCCTTCACCCACGGCCATGTCCAGCAACTCGACCGTCGCCGCACGCCTGCTCGTCAGCCTGTCAGCCCGAGTCCCAGACATGCTCGACGGGGCGGATCAGATGGTGTTCGTCGATGTCGACGACCCCATCGGTGAAGTGCACGGCTGCGGCGAGCAGGCCGCCGCGTTCGGATACTCGGGCGTCCGTGGCTTGAACGCCCAACGGGCGGGCGTCCCGACCCCGGTCGCGGCGCTGGTCATCGTCCGCGCCCGCCTTCGCCGCGGCAACACCGCATCGCACACCGGCGAGCGACTGCTCACTCGGAGGCCATCGGCTGCGCCAGCACCGCCGGGGTGTCCAGTGCAGATTCTGGCGCGGGCGAACTCGGCCTACTTCTGCCACCGCGTCGAACCGGCTCCGGCGGTGGATGATCTGCTGTCGGAGGTCGATCGAGACCCGACGGCCGCTGTTTGGGTTTGAACTCCGCTCACTCCCAGCATTGTTGGAGAATTCTTCGCCGTGTCTGCAAGCGATTCGGCGAAGAGGTCCGCAGGTTGTGCCCAGTCGAGGGGGATATGCGCGGTGGGTGGCCGACTTCCTCGGCTACACGATTGATCTCGAGGGGCGTTTAGTCTTGCAACGGTGGTGAACTGACTCGAGGTCGGCATGAACCGGAAGGCAAGTCCGACCCCGTCTCCGTCACGCCGACACGTCCATGGAACATCCGAACCGACTCGGAGACAGTGACGATCGCGCGGAGTTGCGCCGACCCGAGGACGGGGCGCGACGGGTGTCCGAGTGGTACAGGACACCCTCACCAGCGAGCCGATAACTTCCTACTTCACTCCTCGACGTTCAGACACCTCGTCACTTCGATACAGTGACGGCACTGCATGCGCGCACGGCCACGGTCATCGCCCTTACATGTCGCCGTCCTTTTTGGCGGTCATGCCTCAGAGGGAGACGAGGACGGCGTCGCTGCACTTGGGCGCCCCTTTTTCGACTTACTCACCTGCTGGGCTCCATCGCTCGTACCTGCCGCACCTCGTCGACACCAGAACCGGACCAGACCTCGACCACACAAGAGTCGCGCCGTTTCGCCACACTGCACAAGCAGGCCTCCAGGTTGGCCAAGACACTGATGGAATCCTGCATGCCAGCCGGAACCGAACACATGATCACCGAACGCGACCAGCGTGGTTTGTGGATGAATGTCGCTGACGCCAAAGCGGTGCGACACCGACCTTGGCGGGGTGAGCAAGTTGACGGTTACGCTGCCACCGATGAGCGCTTCCTACGACATGCTTGTGCGTGAACTACGATCGAGTGCCGCAATCGCGGACAGGCCATAGATTCTCTCCGAAGAGGTGATACCGCGCTGAAGTCGGGCCACTTCGAGCCTCACAGCATCTCGGACCCGGTGCTTGAACTCCGTGACGTCTATCGAGATGACGTTTGTAATGTTCCTCGGGGTGGGACCACCAATCGGCGCCCAGAGTAGCGCAAAGTCGAGAATGTCATTGTCGCTGCGACTGTTCCACAGCGTCATGGGCGACTGCCGCTGCACGGTGTCGAGGATTCGAGTTGATTTGTGGTGCATGGGGTGTCCAGCTCGTGAAGGCGTAGCAGGGATCCGTCCGGGCAGGGGTTGCCGCCCAAGTTTCTTGTCGGGTCAGTTTCGGCTCCGCTGACGGCAGCCACACCGGGGCGGTTCGGAGCGACCCGCGATGGATTTACCTGCTCACGGTTTCTGGCTGTTCGGGAAGGATCTCTATCGTTCCAGGGCGTTTGTACGCTGATTCCGCAGTCGCGACGGCACCCGCCTCAAGGGAGACGAGCGCCTTCACCGACTTGCCACGGTACGTGACTGAGCCGAAATCGGCGGGATCCCAATCGAGGCGGGCGCCCATGTGTCGCGCTGGTCCTTCTTCGGCGTTCCTTGATCAAGACCGCGGGGGCAACCGAAAGGATCATGCGGGACATCCGAGGAGCCGAACAAGCGGCTTCCTCTGCTGCCACGCGTACCCTACCGCGGCATCAAGGCCGCCCGACGCGTCATACCGAAGTCGCTGGACTTGTGGGTCATTGCCGACCTGAGTCAGACGCTGCAAAGCGTGTCGTCTCGTCGCCTACAGGCTTGGCATCAGTCGCGTCCATCTCCCGGCGCAACGTCTCCGGCCCCATCCACAATGCCACCAGTGCAATCACCGCCAGAGCTGTCATGTATCCCACGATCGGCCACCATGACCCGGTCCACGCGAACAGGGCAGTAGCAATGAACGGAGCCAACCCGCCGGCCAGAACGGAGCCGACTTCCCGCGAGAACGCAAAGCCGGACAACCGGAATTCTGTATCGAACAGTTCGGCGTACCAGGCGGCTTGGGGGGCAAGCATGGCGGGGTAGGCGAATCCCAACCCGATGGCGAAGGCCAAGATCACTGCGCCCGTCGAGCCTGTCCCGGTCAGCATGAAGAAGGGTGCGAGCCACAGCATGGACCCGACCGCTCCTGCGATGTAGACGGGTTTCCGACCGACTCGGTCGGACAGCGCACCATAGAACGGCACAGTAATCAGCTGTATTGCTGAAGCAATCATCACTGCCCACAACGCCACCGAGTCACCCAACTCGAGAGTCTTCGAAACGTAGGCGACACCGAAGACGGGCAGAAGGTAGGCGAAACCGTTCTCCCCCATCCGCGTACCCACGACGATGAGGAAGCTACGCGGATGCTCTTTGAGCGCAGCGAACAGTGACGGCTTCGGTGGTGCGGTGCGGTGTGATTGCATCTTTTCGAAGGCTGGCGGCTCCTCCACTCGTCGCCGGATGATGTAGCCAACTACTACGCACACCGCACCGAGGAGGAACGGAACTCGCCACCCCCACGATTCGAACTGCTCCTCGGGCATGAGTAGGAAGAGATAGAATACGGCGTTCGCCAGCAACGTGGCGACTGAGAAGCCGAGTGGCGCCCATGCACCCGCAAGACCGCGCTTGCCGGGTGCCGAGTGCTCGACCGAGAGCACCACTGCGCCTGCGTACTCCCCTCCCGCTCCGAATCCTTGAATCAGGCGCAGAACAACGAGCAGGATGGGGGCAGCGATACCGATGGTCGCGTACGTCGGGAGGAGGCCGATCGCCGTTGTCGCACCGCCCATGAGCAATAAGGTCGAAACCAAGACCTTCTTGCGGCCAAGACGGTCGCCCATTCGCCCAAGGATCAACCCTCCAATGGGTCGCGCCAGGAACCCGACCGCGTATGTGGCGAAGGCGGCCAAGGTCCCCACCAGCGGATTCTCGGACGGAAAAAACAGTCTGTTGAGAACTACCGCGGCGGCGGTGCCGTACACGATGAAGTCGTACCACTCGAGCACTGTTCCGACGAGGGCGGCGATGGCCGCCCTCCTCGGCTGAGTTGCTGTATTCGACAACGTCTCGATTCCTTTCTGAACGCCTACTGCGATATCGGGCGTCTGAGGACCGCACCCTGCTGTATGGGGCCCACAAGTTGGGCATACTGGCCGAGCCAACCGCGTTCTCGGCCCGGGGTACCGGAATGTACGGGCGCTCCCTGCCGAATAGGGTCCGCATCAAGCGTGCGTGTGTCGAGGTCGATGGAAATGATGTCACCAGGTTCCACGCCGGCGAGTGGCCCCCCGTCCGCTGCTTCAGGCATGACCTGGCCGACGACCAGTCCATGGTTGAGTCCTGACAGTTCGCCGTCTGTCACCACCGCGACGTGGCCGCCGAGCCCTGCGCCGTTGAGGGCAGCCACGAAGCTTGCCGCGAACACCGTGCCCGGGCCACCGCGTGGCCCCATACCGCGAAGGACAATGACATCGCCCGGCGTAATTTCCCGGTTACTGAGAGCCATGATTGCCTGATCCTCACCTAGGAATACCTTCGCTGAGCCCGAGAACTGACGACGTGCGTTACCGACGCCCGCGACTTTGACGATGCACCCATCAGGAGCAAGCGAACCACGAAGAATCAGCAACCCACTCTCGTTGCGAATCGGGTCCGAGAGTTCATGCAACACTTCTCCGTCCGGTTGCGGGGCTGTCTCGGCTCGCTCCATCACGGTGTCACCCGTCACCGTCAACGCAGTGCCGTGTAGTCGTGGAAGCAAAGCCTTCATTGCGGCTTGAGTGCCACCTACCCGCTCGAGATCCCATACCTGGTCGGTCCCGTTCGGTCGTATTGCCGCGAGTTGAACGCCGGATTTTGCTCGTTCCTCGAATGTGGCGACAACATCCATATCGAGGTCGGCTTCATTGGCAACTGCTGCGAGATGACGAATACAATTGACCGACCCCCCCAGCGCAAGGGCAACTTCTACAGCATTCTCAATCGCGTCTTTGGTCAGCACCTTTCGTGCGGTCAATCCTTCGGCGACCATTTCGACAATTCGAGTACCAGCAGCAGCAGCACGTTCGCGCATCCTGTCGGAGTTCGCTCGAATGGGTGCCGAGCCAGGCATTGTCATTCCGAGGGCTTCGGATAGGACATGCATGGTGTTCGCGGTGGCGAGTCCTGCGCAGACGCCCGGCCCTTGAATCGCGGCATCGGCCAGGTCGCCGAGCTGATCGACGGACATCTCGCCCGCGTTGACGGCGCCGACAGACTCGTAGACGGTGTCGATATCCACCGAGCAGCCTGCGTACGTGCCTCCCCGTTGATACCCGCCGATGACCAGAATGGAGGGGATGTCTAGTCGTGCTGACGCCATGAGATGGGCGGGGGCCGTCTTGTCGCAGGAGGACAAGCAGACCATTCCGTCGAGGACGGCCCCTTCCACTGCGGCTTCCACATCGTTGACGATGAGATCACGAGTGGGAAGGAGGTATCGCGCCTTTCGTCCGGCGCTGGTTACGAAATCGCTCGGTGCGACAGTTCGTATCTCGAGCGGCAAGCCGCCAGCTTCCCAGATCGCCTCAGCTACCACATCGACAATGTCGTCGAGATGGGCGAAACAGACAGAAAGCCGGGATGAGGTGTTCACGATCGCGATCTGCGGTCGCCCCTGATCCTCAACCGATCGCCCGAGCGCGGTCCATTGGGCGCGACGGACAGCCCACCGGGTTGTACCAGGAACAAAGCGACTTCTGAGTTGGCCGGGCTGACCGCGATCACTATCTGGCAACGCGTCAGCCGTCGTGGCGATGGGTCGGTTGATGGGCATATTTACCTCCTGTACTGCAGTCGAAATGACCGCGTGAAGAACTTCAAATAGGAAGGTCAGAGTGCACTGCCGGAACGTTGCATGCCCCTTCGCACCTCTGCGCCACCGATGTCTCGGTACGCGATGGAGTTCGGCGGCGATCGAATGGTCCGTGTGCTGCGGCGTGACCGTACTCGAAACACTCCGCGGTAAGAGGACAATATTTGATGATCGGCGCTGAGAGGTCGTCCGGCGACGATACTTCCTTCGCCGCGTCTCGGAACGAGGCTGAGGTACGGGCTCTCGCAGTAGTGCCGACGAACCTACTCATGGCAACCTGCTGTCCTGCTGGACACATGAGAGATTGGGGGTACCGGTGAGCGCTGTTTTGTCAGCGCTGCTGGTTCGAACTCGGTGGAAATCTCGTCCGGTCCTGGGCGTCGACATCCTGCAATGAGATGCCGCAGGTCTCGCGCGCGGCCGAGATTGCGACCAGTGAAACACTCGCCGCGACTACCAGGTAAAACGCAATCGGGATCCACGAATGATATTCACGCAGCAGGTAAGTCGCGATGAATGGGGCAACCGACCCGGCGAAGACTGAGGTCACTTGGTAGCCGAGCGATACCCCGGAATACCGAATACGTGTCGGGAACATCTCGGACATCATCGCAGCCTGCGGCGCGTAGACCAGCGCATGAACGGCCAGTCCAAGCGTCAGCGCCACGATCACGAGCACGATGTTTCCCGTGTTCATCAAGGGATAGGAAGTGAACGCCCACAACACCATCAGCAGCGCACCGGTCATGTAGACGGGTTTGCGCCCGATCCGATCGGTAAGGCCGCCAATCACGGGAATCAGGATGAAATGCAGCAGATGCGGAATTAACATAACCAGCAAGACATTTTCGATCTTCATTCCGACCTTGAAGGCCAGGTATGTGATCGAGAAGGTCACGACAACCTGATAGAGGATGTTCTCGCCGACACGTAGTCCCATCGCGATCGCAATCTGCCGCGGATACTGTCGAATCGCCTGCGACACACTGGACCGATTCTCGCTGCGCTGTTCCTCGGCCTTCAGCGACTCCAGGAAGATCGGCGCGTCGTCGACATGCGTGCGAATGTAGTAGCCGATGATGATGATGACCGCTGAGAGCCAGAACGCCAGTCGCCATCCCCAACCAAGGAATGCCGATTCCGGCATGACGAAGGCAAGCACGGACAAGACCATGGTCGCGACAAGGTTCCCCAAAGGAAGCCCCGCCTGTGGCCAGCTCGCCCAGAAGCCGCGGCGACGGTCGGAGCTGTGCTCGCTGACCAACAGAACTGCACCACCCCATTCGCCTCCGACTGCGAATCCCTGAATAAAGCGGAGAATCACGAGAAGCCCTGGCGCCCAATAGCCGATACTGCCGAAGCCGGGGAGGCAGCCCATTCCGAACGTGGAGATCCCGACCAGCAGAAGGCTGAACTGCAGCAGTTTCTTGCGGCCGAACTTGTCGCCGTAGAGACCGAAAACCACACCGCCGAGCGGACGGGCGAGAAAGCCGACCGCGTAGATGAGCAGTGCACTAAGTACGCCGTCGAGGGCGTTGTCGGTCTTCGGAAAGAACAGGGTGCCGAAGACTAACGCGGAAGCCGCGGAGTACAGAAGAAACTCGTACCACTCCGCGACAGTCCCGGCCATCGAGGCGGCGACTACCTTGCGCAGGCCGTTGTTCGACGGCCGGGACGATTCGGTAATTGGCGAAGCCATCGAGGTTCGCTCGGGAGGATTCATTGCATTCCTTCAGGAGGAGCGGGGTTGGACGCACGACTGTGGTCGCAGTCACAAGGCGGGGTGAAGTAAGTAAAGCACCCACTGCCCAGGTGCGCAACCGGTTGTGCATGATGTCCCTGCAACCTCGAACTGCGCGGCACACTCGTCGAGGTGTGCAATTGCTTCCAGAACAGAACTCGAGATCCTCGAAACCTGACGGGACCGAATCCTGGCGAATTTACGGTCGCGCTGCCTGCTAGTCGAATGTCGCTGCGGTTCCTTTCGCCGGGGCGACATCGTGGAGCTCGCTGATCGATCGCGGGGCGGCAAGTCGCCGCCGAGTCGGACTACCCGAGCTGAAACGGTGGTGCGTCCTTGACCTCCGCGGACGCTTCCGCGGTAAGGGCAGGTCGTTCTTCGTCCGCGATCGGGCCCGCTAGTCCCGAGTCACGCCTTCGTCGGGGCAATCGAGGTGCCCCGCACCAGTAGTTCGGGGGCGGGATCGTCGATCGTCACATTGGAGAGCGCCTCCCCGTCGAGGTGCCCGAGGAGCATTTCCGCCGCCGTGCTGCCGATCTTCGACAGCGGCATTCGCACGGTGGTGATGGCCGGGAATACCGTCTCCGATACCCAGGTGGTGTGGATCCCGACGATGGACATCTCCTCGGGAACCTTGAGCTGCGCTCGCTGCAGTTGGGAGAGTGCACCTACTGCAGCGTTCACACTCGCCACCACTAGTGCAGTTGGCCGATCGGGCCGGACGAGGATGGCATCGACCGCGGCCGCTCCAGAGGGAGCCTCCCATCCGAGCTCATGTACCCATTCCGGCCGAGAGGCAAGGCCGTGTGAGGCGAGTGTTTCCTCGAAACCGATTCGGCGACGGACTGCGGTGTCGTGTGTGGGCGATCCGCCAATGAATCCGAGGTCGCGGTGACCGAGGTCTATCAGATGCTCTGTCGCGATACGGACGCCTTCGGCATCCGGCAAGATGACCGATCCTGTCCGGTCATCGAGTCGGCAGTTGACAAAGACAGTGGGGATGCCCTCGGGGACAACTTCGCGAAGCTCGTTGTCATCGAAGTCTTCGCGGCGCTGGATCAAAATACCGTCAACTCGCCCTTGCTTGAGCAGGCGCTGCACGGCATCGCGGCCTTCCGGCGCGTGGTCGACGGTGCCGATGAGGACATCGATCCCCGCTGGGGTGGCAACCTGCTGGATTCCGGACAGCATCTCGGCGAAGACGTGGTTGTTCGGGTCGGGGACGATCAGTGCGATGGCGCCGGAGCGATTGAAGCGCAGTGCGATGGCGCGCCGGTTCGGGACATACCCGAGTTGCTCCGCGATCTCGAGGATTCGAGTGCGGGTGTCCTCGCGAATCCGTGCGTTGACGTCGCCGTTGAGCGCCCTGGACGCAACGGATTTCGACACGCCGGCGGCGCGTGCGACGTCATTGAGGCTCACCATCATGACTCAGTATAGAGAGCAGGATATCGATCAGCACCGGCGCGGTCATGGCGGCTCTCAGATGCCGCAGCGATCTTGACCCATGTCCAGGCGAGGGCGGCGACGTTGTCGAGGACCTCCGGGATTCGACAGAAGGTCTCTCTTGTCTTCGAGTGCGTCCTTCGGGCGCGTTAGCAGCGCCTGATCGATCACGGGTCCACACCTTACGTTGATGGTCACGGCGGTCGCCGAGGAGTTCGAGTTGTTCGCCGTGGATCACGCCGCTGACTCTTCGGCCAGCAGGCAAAGCCACACGACGACGTTGCTCCAGGTGGCACCCAGGCTTCTCAGCTCGCCATCTGGCGACCGATTACCCCGCACTCCGACGTCGTAGGCACGGCACAAAACCCGATGAACAACCGGTTGTGCAACCGGTGCTGCCGTGCTTTACTGCATTAAGTACCAACTGCCTCGCACCGAGACACCGGGCGGGGCCCACAAGCCAGCCCGTAGCTCGCAGCGCACAGGTCGATGCGACCGGGTCATTCACACTCACGCCCGGGAGGGTCCATGCTGTCCGGAATACGCGTTGTCAGTTTCACCCATTTCCTGCAGGGGCCGTCGGCCACCCAGATGCTCGCGGACCTCGGTGCCGAGGTAGTCAAAATCGAATCTCCCGCAGGCGCTTTCGAGCGAAGCTGGTCCGGACCTGACGCCTATGTCGGCGATGCCAGCGTCTTCTTCCTGCTCGGCAACCGGAATGTCCAGAGCCTGTCGATCGATCTGAAATCCGAGAAGGCCAAGTCGATCTTGCTGAAACTGATCGACGACGCGGACGTGCTCATCGAGAGCTTCCGGCCAGGCGCCCTCGAGCGGCTCGGATTCGGCTACGAGGAACTGTCCGCCCGCAATCCGCGGCTGGTGTACTGCTCGCTGTCCGGGTACGGCTCCGCCGGCCCGTACCGCGATCGGCCAGGCCAGGATCTACTGTTGCAGTCGCTGTCCGGGCTCGCGCACGCGACCGGCAGCGCCGACTCACCGCCCACGTCGGTGGGCGCCTCCGTCATCGATCAGCACGGTGCCGTCCTGGGCGCGTTCGGCATCCTCGGTGCCCTCCTCGGCCGCGAACGCACCGGCAAAGGATGCAAGGTCGAAAGTAATCTACTCAACGCCGCACTCGACCTGCAGATCGAACCGATCTCCTACTATCTCAACGGATTCCGGGGCGAGCGGAGCCCGACCGGTATCGGGTCGCGCTACTACAAGGCGCCGTACGGGATCTACCGCACCGCGGACGGGCACATCACCGTTTCGATCACCGCCCTGTCGATCCTTTCCAAGGCGTTCGACGACGACTGGTTCACCACGATCGCCGCGGACGACGAATACGACCGCCGTGAGGAGATCAACGAGCGCATCTCCAAACACCTCGCCGAGCGGACAACCCAGGAGTGGGAGGCGCACTTCACCGAGCACAAGGTCTGGTTCGCCCCCGTCAACGACTACGAAGCCGTCGTCAACGATGCCCAGGTGCTGCACAACAACAGCTTCCTCGAGTTCGACTACCCCGGCAGCGGCCCGGTCAAGGTGCTCTCTCACCCGATCCGCTACGACGGCCAAACACCGGCCGCCCGCACACTGCCTCCCGCCCTGGGAGAACACACCGAGTCCATCTTGAGCACACTCGGGCTCAACGACAGCGAGATCGACGCACTCGCACAGGAAGGAGTTGTCCGTGTCCACAACGCTTGAGGAAATCCTCGTCGCACTGGAAACCGGTGAGGGCGTGGCCACCATCACCCTCGACCGGCCGCAAAAGTTCAACGCCCTCAATTCGGCGATGGTCCAGCAGTTCAACGAGGCCCTCGACACTGTCGCCGAGGATCCCGATGTCCGCGCCGTCGTGGTTACCGGCACCGGGAAGGCGTTCGCCGCCGGCGCCGACATCGCCCAGTACGAGAAGGCAGATGCCGCCCAGTTCGCCGCGTTCACGCGCGCCTGCAACGACTTGTGCGACCGGATCGACACCTTCGAAAAGCCCGTCATCGCCGCGGTGAACGGACTCGCCCTCGGCGGCGGATTCGAGATCGCCCTCGCCTGCGACATCGTGATCGCAGCCGAATCGGCGTCCTTCGCCCTGCCGGAGGTCTCCCTCGGCCTGTTGCCGGGTTGGGGTGGCACCCAACGCCTTCCCCAGTTCGTCGGCCCGAACCGTGCACGACATCTGATCATGACCGCGGGCCGCCTCAGCGCCGCCGAGGCCAACCAGTCGGGCATCGTCTCGCAGATCTGCGCTCTCGACGACCTGACCGAGACCGCGCGTACACTGGCCACCGACATAGCCGGGCGGGCCCCGCTGGCGGTCGCCGCCATCAAAAAGGCCGTCGGCTACGCCGCGGCGGCGGTGCCCGGCAACCGGCGACCCGGTTACGCCCTGGAGCAGAGCCTGCTCTTCGACCTGTTCGCCTCCGAGGACGGTCGGGAAGGGATCGCCGCGTTCGTCCAGAAGCGGCCGGCCCGGTTCACCGGGCGTTGACCCACGCACACACAACAAGGTCGGGCCGGTCTCCATGTGGAGGCTGCCCCGACCTTGTTGTGTTGCACCACCCAGCGCTTACAGGTCGCTGCCGTTGGCGGCCATGCGCTCGCGGACAGCCTCGCCGCGGATCTCCCGGAGGGGCACATCGCGCTGAAGTGACTGGTGCACCGCGACCGCCGCCGCGTGCCCGTACTCGAAGCATTGGGCGGTCACCCGGGCAGAGGCCAGCGCTTCGTGCTCGGCTCCCAGGCACCGGCCGGCAACGATGATGTTGTCCCCCACCTCGGGGATCAGCGCGGCGAGCGGGACCTCGTAGAAGTCGTCGAGGATCCAGTGCAGTTTCGGCTTGTCACCGTCGTGCAGTTCGATCGGCCAGGGCACCCGCGCGATACCGTCGGGGCGTTTGCGGTGCGCGAGCACATCGGTATTGGTGAGCCGTTCCGCGGCCGCGATGGTGCGGGTCTGCCGGATGCCGACCTCGGTGCCGGTATCGACGACGTAGCTGTTCTCGCACCCGGGAATGCGCAGTTTCAGGTACTCGGCGTAGCTGCGGACCTGACGACGTCCCCCGATCTCGGCCTCGGTGAAATCGACCGGGTCGACGACGTTGAGCATGCGCCCGTCGAACCCGACCAGACGAGTGGCATTGACCATCAACTCCCCCGGCCGCGGCGTCTGGAAGATCCAGATCTTCTGCCGAGGGAGGTCGAGCCCCTCCTCGCGCGCGGCGACGATGTCGGCGGACACCTCCGGCGGGCAGATCGTGTCGGGACCGTAGAAGTCGAGAAACCGGTCGACATCGACACCGGCGATCCGGAAGAACATCGTCGGATTCTGAATACGCCCGCTGTCCCCGAAGGTGTATCGGTGGCCCGCGCGGGCGACGACCGCACCGTCACCGGAGGCGTCGATTGTGCGCCGCGCCCGAATCAATGACCGGCCTGCGGTCGACTCCACCACCACACCCTCGTGTGATGCCCCATCCATGATCACACCGACCACGTTGGTATGGAACAGAATTCGCACGCCGGCGTCGAGCAGCATCGATTCCGCCACCTCGCGCCAGACCAGCGGATCGTGCGCAGCGGTCCAGGTCTTGCCGTACATCTGCGGCGCTGTGAGACCACCTCGTTTGGACAACTCGACGGAGAACCGCTCGGAAAAGCCCTGCACGACCTGCACGGGCGGACCGGGTGTCTCTGACGCTGCGTACATTCCGCAGATGGTGCCGGACATCCCGGCGACGGCAGCGCCACCACAGAATCCGTACTTCTCGACCAGGACCACGCTCGCGCCGGCCTCGGCCGCGACCGTCGCGGCCGCAACACCAGCGGCGCCGCCGCCCACGACGAGAACGTCGACGGTGTCGAGAACCGGCAGGTCACAGTTAGTGCCGACGATTGATGTTTCTTTCCAGTTCGTGATCATCTCTGATGCTGCCCTCGAATGTGCGATGTGTGTGATCCGAGAAGGATCGGTGTGGGAATGGGTGAGCCGACGATCGGTTCCCTCCGCGAGTCAAGCACAGATAGTTCCGATGAACAACCGGTTGCGCTATTCTGGTTGTTCGGAAATGCGGCCACTGCGGACAGCTGGATGCACCTTCGTCGCGGCGTCTGCGCCGCATCAAGTCGCGCCCGCACAGCTACATGTGCCACACCGAGACAGGAACCGAGTTTGTTATGCCGCCACGAACTACTCACCGCCCCCTGCTGCCGGCGACCCGGTTCTGGGACTGGCGACTTCGCGCCCGCGGCAGACCGACGGACCTCGGGGTGTTCTTTCCCAGAGACGACGAAGGACGCGGAGATCGACTTCCGTCGCGAGCAGGTTGCCGAGCAGATCTGCCTGGACTGCCCCGTGCAGCGTGATTGTCGCGACTACGCCATCGCTTCAGATGAGGCATACGGGATCTGGGTGCCACCTGCGAATCGGACCGGCGCCATCTGAACTGCTCGACATGTCACCCCAGTGAAAGGCCGACGTCACCGCGCCTGCGTGCACTGCCGCATCATGTGCCGCCGGGTGCACAGAGTCGTCACCGGTGACCATCGCCCGGACGGATCGAGAACCTTGACCACAGCTGTTCGCCGCCGGCGAGCTCATGGCGTCCAGGGGACCGCACTCCGCCGCGCCCGCGGGCAGGCATCGGCCAGGTCGTGCCTGCACACGCCACGCCCCTGGGTGTGCTGGACATCCGAACAGACGACGCACGCGCTCGCCTCGTTTCGTACATGGACGACGGGCAATATGGAGAAGTAGAAGCAGCGGATTCACGAGAGAGTGTTGGTCATAGCTGTATCGGAGACCGACGACGGGCCGATGAATCGGGTGGCGGGATGTGAGCGTGAAACGGCGAAGACCGCCGTCCGCCGCCATGTCGGCGAATCGCTCGTAACGCCGGCAACGCTGCGAACTGGAGCGAAACCGAACGGACCCGTTCCCCCGAAGCCTCGACTGCAAACCCCGATGTCCTCCGCGCGATTCCGTCAACTATGCGGCCGTTTCCGAGTCGTGATCCCGATGGGCCGTCGCCGAGGCGACCTCCCCGTCGCATCGTCCTGGACGAGGTCGAACGGTGGTAATCGCTGCTTCTACATCGCGAGATTCACCGTTGGCTCTCATCGACCACGGGTGCTGCTATTTCTTTGTCGCGGGTCGAAATCTCAATCGGCGCATTCTGTACCGCCGCAGTAACCCGCCCGTCCGGCAATCCCCCCGGGGGAATCGGTCAGCTCGCCGCGAATGTTGTTCCCGTCGATAGCGTCGATCGGGTCGATGTGGGGCGGTCGCCGCGGTGCCCGCAATGGTGACCCGGGCCATCACAACGTCATTGGCCGATGCGCCGCGCTTCGACCGCGGTGTCGTTGCGCCAACACCACGCGGCGTTTCCGAGCGCGACGGCGTCGGCGTCGGCGTCGGCGAGCATTCTCACGAGCGCGGTCAGAACTGTGGGCAGGGCGTCCGATCGTGTCAGGTCGGCGACGACCCGTTCGGCGGTGACGTCGTATTCGACCGCGGCCCTCTCGTGCATGTCCGGTCGCGGTGGCGGAGGTTTCGCGCGTGGAAGGACGTGGCTTCCACGCGTTCGAGAACACAGCGGACCCGGGCGCGTTCGGCACGGCGGGGATTGAGCGGGTGTACAAGAGGACGACTGGCTTTGCGGAAAGCCTCCAGCGCCTGATCGAGAGCATGTTCATCGGATGCGGACGTTGGGACGCCGACCGGCGGTCGTCCGCAGCGCGCGAGGTGGTCGAGAACGGCGAGCAGTTCCGTCAGACGCATGTCGGCGACTGTGCGGACGCTCGTGGGGACGACGAGCGCGGCTGCCAGAATCCCGCACCCCGCCCCCAGAACGGTCTCTTGGACGCGCACGGCGAGCAGCTCCGGGGAGAGCGTGTGCAGGAGTGAGAGCACCATGCTGAGCGAGCCGGTGATGAAGAAGGTCACCGCCCAGTAGCTGGTGGAGGGCGTGTAGAACATCCCGAAGATGCAGCCGAGAAGAAGGGCCAGGACCACGGTGGTGTGCCCGTCGGCCAGGGCGGCGAGGCCGAATCCGAACGGCGCTCCGGCGACGGTGCCGATCAGCCGCCGGCCGCTCTGCAGCAGGATGTCCCCGGTGTGCTCGGCGTTGATGAAGACCACCCACGCCGTGGCCACGGCCCAGTACCACAGGTCTGGGGAGAGGAGATGGCCGCCGAGTACCGCGAGCGCAGCCGCGGCGGTCACCTGGAATGCCTGCCGCGTCGTGTGCCGCCGTGGGCCTGAAGGCTGTGCTGGTTCTGGAGGAATCGTCAGATGGTCGCACTCCGGTCGGTCTGTCAGGTCCGCCGTCGCCGACTGGCTCATCGTGCCGACGGAGGACGCCGCCGAACCCTTCGACGCGCGTATCGCGAGTACTCCAAGACGTTGCGCGGTCGCGTCGGCCCGGGCCGTCCGCTCCAGCTCCGCCGTCGTGCCGCGGAGCAGCCCGACGGGAACCTCGTCCAGGAAATCCTGAAGCAGCACCGCGCAGGCATGCAGCCGGTCGAGACGTCGTTGGAGTCTGCGGACGTCGGATCGGCCGTCGTGCAGTAGTTCCGACGTGGCCTGTTGCGCATCCCGGAGGCGTCTGTCAAATGCGGCGTTCAGGCGCCTGAGGATTCCGAAGGACGTTGTGGGCACCAGGCACAGGCGCGTGGCTGCGGCTGCCGCGAAGGCGACGGCCAACACCCCGGTCAGCTGCGGCAGTTGGTGGGGCTGGATCCTGGCGATCTGGGACAGGAAGTAGGCCATGAAGGCGAAGATCCCGAGGTCCTGGCCCCGTCGGCCGAAGCGGCGCGCATAGACCGCGGCGAAGATGAGCAGTAGGAAGGCCAGGTGGGAGGCGATGGGGAAGGGTGCCAGCAGGCCGCCGGCGGTCACGGCGGCGATGGTCACGGGCACCCCGGCGAGCAGGGTGAGGAACTGGTTGCGGGGGTGCAGGTCGCTGATCGCCAACGAGGTGATCACCGTCGTGAAGCCGCCGGCCAGCAGCATGACATGGGACTGATCCAGTACCGTCAGCGAGGCCAGACTGAGAGTGAGGCCGAGGAGGGCGCGCAGTCCGGTAGTCAGCCGCAGCAGCCCCGGGTCGGCTGCGGCGCATCGGTCCCGTAGCGACGCTGTCTTCGCGGCCACCGTGAATTTTCCGTTTCTTCGTCGTGGTCGGCCGGTTCCCGTCCGGCCACCACGAGCGGGGCCGTGTGCAGCCCGGCACCCGTTTTGGGCCGCGTTTTCGCAGGGCTTGGGACAGGGTGGGGGCTTCGGGTGCCAGGGCGAGGAGGCCATTTGTCGGGTTATTGCTTTCGCCCGTGGGGCCAGTCTTGTCCGGCGCGATGGCGCGCGGTATGCGTCAGGTGACTGCTTCCCGGGCCGGAGGTTGCCCTCATTCCTGGTGGCGGGCCGTGTCGAGGGTGCCCTCGATGAGGTCGCGCAGCTGGGAGCGGGCGGTGATGCCCAGTTTCGGGAAGCTGCGGTAGAGGTGCGAGCTGACCGTGCGCGGGGAGAGGAAGAGCTTCTCGCCGATCTCGCGGTTGGTCAGCCCGCGGGCGGCGAGCCTGATGATCTGCTGCTGTTGCGGGGAGAGTTCGGCAAGCGCGTCGGGGGCGGTGTCCGTGACGTCGAGGCCGGCCGCGCGCGATTCGGCCCGGGCGCGCTCGATCCACGGGCGTGCGCCCAGGCGTCGGAACGTCTCCAGGGCCTCGGTGAGTGGCCCACGCGCCTCTGCGATGCGGCGACGGCGCCGCAGCCATTCGGCGAGGTCGAGCAGGGTTTGTGCGCGTTCGAAGGGCCAGTACTCGAGCACCGGATCGGCCAGGGCCGCCCGGAAGTGCGGCTCGGCGTCCTCGGGGTTCGCCAGCAGTCCACGGGCTCGGCTGATCAGCGCACGCAGACGAGGGGAAGCGTTGTCCGCCAGTGCGCTTGCCGAACGCTCGACGATCCGGGCGGCCTCGTCGCTGCGCCCGCAGCGCACTGCGGCGGCGGCCAGATCCGCCAGGGCCGGGTAGCAGGCGTGGTAGTGCACGGGCGTGCCGTCTGCCGTGAAGACCATGCAGAGTTGGTCATACGCGGTCTCGTACGCGCCTTCCGCGGCGGCCGCGGCACCGAGCGCACGACGGGCATACACGGCGACCGAGCGGCTCTCCAGCGGATCGATCAGGGCGAGTGCCTCCTCGGCGCGGGTACGGGCTGAGGACGCATCGCCCTGGAAGGCCAGCACGGCGGCGTCCACGGTGGCCGCGCAGGCCACTGCGTGGTCGAGGCCTGCCGCTCGGCCGACCGCGGTGGTGCGGGTGCACGCCTCGCGGGCCTGTTCCCACCTGCCGCGTTCGACATAGGCCCAGGCGACCGCTCCGCCGAGACCCTCTGGCAGCGCTCCCTGCAACTCCCAGCGGTGAAAGGCTTCGTCGAAGGCGCGGACGGCCTGTGGGGTCTCGTCCAGGAGCCAGGCCATGATCCCGACGGTGGTGAGCTGCTCCGGCCGGGTTTCCGCCTCGGCGGCAAGCTGAGGCAGCAGGGCGACGAGTCCGGCCCGCTCGTCGAAGGGGTCCGAGACGGCCCTCACCCAGGTGCGCACGCCGGTGTTTGAGGCATCCTCGGGCAGGCGCCACAGGAGGTCCTCGATGCGGTGGCGCTGGGTGTCCTCTCCTGCGTAGAAGCGGACCACGGCCGCGCCGGCCAGGAGGTCCAGCGCGGCGGCGGGCTGGGAGAGCGCCAACTGCTCGGCGGCCTCGGTCAGTCGGGAGAACACCGTGGCGTGGCGCACCGTCAGGACCGCCAGCCGTCCGGCGTGCACGGCGGCGGCGGCGAGCAGCGACGGGTCATCGGTGCGCGCGCGTGCCGCGGCGGCCAGTTCCTCGACCCAGGCGATGTCGCCGGTGAACACGGCCGCCGAAGCGGCTTCGACCAGCAGCCGGGCGCTGTCCTCGCGCCGTGGTGCGAGTTCGGCGGCGCGCTGCAGGGCCTTGCCCGCCGCCGCGTGCCCGCCGCGCCGACGGGCCCGGGCGGCGGTCCGCTCCAGCTCCGCCGACACGCCCGCGTCCGGTCCCGGGCAGGCGGCGGCCAGATGCCAGGCACGCCGATCCGGTTCGCCCCGCAGCATCTCGGCGAGCGCGAGATGCGCCTTTCGCTGGGCCCCCGCGGACGCGGCGTGATAGACGGCGGAGCGGACCAGTGGGTGGCGGAACCGGACGTCCCGGCCGGTGCGGCGGACCAGCCCGGCCTGCTCGGCGGGCAGCCAGGCCGCATCCCGGGCGGCCGGCAGTCCCACCGCGGCGGCGATCGCGGAGTCGGCGCTGTCCATGGCGGCCAGGAGCAGCAGCGCCTCGGCCGTGGGAGTGGGGAGCCCGTTCAGGCGGGCGGCGAAGATCCGCTCCAGGTGATCGGTGAGCGGGAGCGGACCTGCGGACGGCGGCGGCGCAGCCGTGTCGTGTGCCGATGCTGCCCTCGCCAGTTCCACCAGTGCCAGCGGGTTGCCGCCGGCCTGCTCGAGGATCCGCGTCCTGGTGTGACTGGTGGGGTTCGTCGGCTGCAGGTCGAGCAACCGGCCCGCCGCGGGGTTGTCGAGCGGCCCCAGGGTGAGCGTCGGCACATGACGGTCGAATCCCGGGACATGATCGCCGCTACGGGCTCCGATCAGTATCGTGACCGGTTCACCTGCCAGCCGTCGGGCGGCGAAGGACAGCACGTCCAGGGAAGCGCGGTCACACCACTGCGCGTCGTCGAGGACCACGAGCACAGGTCCCCGGTCGCCCAGGTCTGACAACAGATTCAGGACGGCGACCCCGACCAGCATGAGATCGGGTCCCGACGGGGCCGGTCCCGCGCCGAAGGCGTGCACCAGCGCAGCGCGCTGCCTTTCCGGTAGTCCGTCCATCTCGGCCCGCAGCGACCGCAGCAACTGATGCAGGGCGGAGAACGCCAGGCTCGACTCCGACTCGCTGCCCTCCGCGCGCAGTACCCGAGCACCGCTCGCTTCGGCCCGGCGGACCGCACGGTCGAGCAGTGCACTCTTGCCCGTGCCCATCTCACCGGCCAGCATCAGCACCGGGTCGGCCGACGCCGAGTCCACCACACGAAACAGGCGCGCCAGTTCCGCGTCCCGGCCGAGGATCAACTCCTCCGGATCCGGCTCCGGTCTCGTCACCGCACCGAGGTCGCCTGTGTGCTCGTCCACCGAGTCTCCCGGAAATTGAACTGTGGTTTGGATCGACGTCGCCTCGCGCTGGCCCGTCCAGGCTACAAGCGCCCCGCGCTCGGGCCCTGCGCGCAGATGCAGTCACGTTACCGATACCGCGCGCGCCGGGGCCGCTCGTACTGTTTCTAGGGAATCCTCCGCATTCCCCAAGGACACCTCATGGACCAGATCACGCTCGGCAATGTCACCATCACCCGGGTATGGGAGTACTACGGCTCCGTCGACATGACGCCCGACACCTTCTTCCCGGAAAGCCCGAAGGAGGTGTGGGACGACAACGCCTCCTGGCTGACGCCGGACTTCCTCGATTCCGAGACCAACATCGTCAATTCCGCGATCCAGACCTGGCTGCTGCGCAGCGGGGGCAAGACCATCCTGGTCGACACCGGTGTGGGCAATCACAAGGACCGCCCCTACGCACCGGTGTGGAACCGCCTCGAAACAGGCTTCCTCGCCAATCTCGCCCGGGCCGGCGTCGAGCCCGAGGACGTGGACATCGTGATCAACACCCATCTCCACATCGATCACGTCGGCTGGAACACGTACCTGCACGACCGGCAGTGGGTGCCCACGTTCCCCAACGCCACCTATCTGATGCCGAAGGACGACTTCGACTTCTGGAATCCCGCAAACGGCCACAAGCCACTGCTCGGCCGCGGCAACCAGAACGTCTTCGAGGACAGCGTGGCCCCGGTGCACCAGGCCGGCCAGACGCTGCTGTGGGAGAACGGCCACCAGATCGACGCCGACCTGCGGCTGGACCCGGCTCCCGGACACACCCCGGGCTCCTCCGTGCTGACCCTCACCTCCGGGACAGACCGCGCGGTGTTCGTCGGTGACATGCTCCACAGCCCCGTGCAGATCCTCGAGCCCCACGCCAACAGCTGCTTCTGCGAGGACCCCGCGGGCTCGCGCGCCACCCGCCGCAAGGTGCTGGGCTGGGCGGCCGACAACAACGCCCTCGTGATCCCCGCGCACTTCGGCGGCCACGGCGCCGCCGAAGTGGTCCGCGAGGCAGACAAATTCGCCATCAAAGGCTGGGCCCCCTTCTCCCCGTACACCGAGCAGGCCTGAGACCCTGCGGAAAGTCACCACCGTGAACCTCCACCACCCCGACCCCATCGTGACCACGGCACAGGGAACCGTCCGCGGCCTGCGCCAAGGCGACACCGCCGCCTTCCTCAACATCCCCTACGCCGCCCCGCCCCGCGGCGCCGGCCGATTCGCGCCGCCCGAGCCGCACGAGCCGTGGGACGGCATACGAGACGCCACCGTGCCCGGACCCAACGCGCCGCAGTCCGAACGCAAGCTCGGCAGCGTGAACATGACCCCCTACTTCGGCACCGGCTGGAGCCGCGGCGACGACTACCTCACCGTCAACGTCTTCACACCCGCCGACGACGGCGGTAGCGGTGGTGACGACCTGCCCGTCATGGTGTTCGTCCACGGCGGCGGATTCGTCGCCGGATCGACGCGGTCCGCGATGTACGACGGCTCCGCCTTCGCCCGCGACGGCGTCGTCCTCGTCACCCTCAACTACCGACTCGGCATCGCCGGGTTCCTCGACATCCCCGGCGCGCCCGCCAACCGCGGCCTGCTCGACGTCGTCGCCGCACTGCGCTGGGTGCGGGAGAACATCGCCGCCTTCGGCGGTGACCCGCACAACGTCACCCTCTTCGGCCAGTCGGCCGGGGCGACCATCGTCGGCGGCGTCCTCGCCACCCCCGACGCCACGGGCCTCTTCCGTCGGGCCATCGTCCAAAGCGGCAGCGGCCTAGGGGCATTCACCACCGAGCAGGCCGCCCGCGTCACCCAGGCAGCAGCCGAGGCCCTCGACATCGAGCCCCACCTCGACTCCTTCGCGGACATCTCCGACGCCCGCCTGGTCGAGGCCGCCTCCCGGCTCGCGGGCATCGACCTGCACACCGAGACCCACCACGACCCACTGATCGGACTCAGCCCCTTCAGCCTCGTCCTCGACACGCAGCCCGCCGAATCCGTCGCCGCCGGGCACAGCAGCGACATCGACCTGCTCATCGGAACCAACACCGAAGAGGGACACCTCTACCTCGTCCCCGTGGGCAAGTACTCCACCTCGACCGCCGGGGACGTCGACGACACGGCGGTGCGCTCGCACCCGAAACCGGCGCAACTCGTCGAGACCTACCGCACGACACGCCCCGAGGCGTCCGCCGGCGAGCTGCGCTCCGCCATCATGGGCGACGCACTGTTCGGCGCGGGCAGCTGGGCCCTGGCCGGCGCACACGCCGCACACCCCGAGTCCGCCACCTACGCCTACGAGTTCGCCTGGCGCTCCCACGCCCTGGACGGACAGCTCGGCGCCACCCACGCGGTGGAGCTGCCCTTCGTCTTCGACCGCACGGATCGGCCCGAGCTGAAAGGCCCCGACGCCCTACTCGGCCCCGACAAGCCCCCCACCGATCTCGCCACCCGCATGCACGCCGCCTGGGTCCGGTTCGCCCAGACCGGCGACCCCGGCTGGGACCCGTACGACACCGAGCGCCGGGCCACGATGCGCATCGACGCCGAATGGACCCAGGTCGACGACCCCCGCAGCCGCGAGCGACAAGCCTGGAACTGACCCGCATATGGATCCGTCCGCAACCCCTACAAGGAACACCGTGACCAGAACCGTCATCACCACCGAGAACGCACCCACCCTGCCGGCCCCGCTGTCCCAGGGCATCCGCAAGGGCCCCGTCCTGCAAGTCTCCGGGCAGCTCCCCTTCGACCCGGACACCGGTGAGGTCGCCGGCACCACGGTCGCCGAACAGACCACACAGGCCCTGCGCAACGTCACCGCCGTCCTCGAGGCGGGCGGCGCGGGCCTCGAGGACGTCGTGATGCTGCGCGTATACCTCACCGACCCCGCCCATCTGGCCGAGATGAACGAGGCGTACACCGCCGCCGTCGGCGAGCCCTTCCCCACCCGCACCACCGCCTACATGCAGCTTCCGCCAGGACTGCTCGTCGAGGTCGACGCCCTGGCAGTGCTCGACGACTGATCGGGATGGCCGGTCGTCTGACGAGGACGCGCACGAACCCGAGGGTTACACCGCCGCAACTGCCGGACACCGTGTGCGCACTCACCGGACGACCGGCACCACCCTCTGGGCCTCAGCCCGAACGCCTCATCCACGGATTGTTCAAACAGTAGGGGCGTTGCCGCTGGGCGCGCGTCGTCATCAACGGCGCCACCGCAGTCCGGTCTGAGCACGCCTACTGCCAAGGCCAGCGACGGCAACCCGGTCCCTGCCCGGCGAGGAAGGCCCGGTCTGCATCAAACCACCCCTGCCCCTGGCGCTCTCGCCACACTCGTGGTCCCGACAACCGTCTACTTCGATCGCATCGACACCCTGCCGGCCGAACTCGGTGACCTGGTTCGCGCGAAGGTTGGCGCCATCGCCTCCCTCTCCGGAGTCGACATCGTTCCCGGGCTGCCGACTCTTCGGCAGATCGTGGACGGGCAAACACCCGATATCCCCTCGACGATCGAGAACCCCACAGTCGTCGGGGAGATCGTCAAAGCCCTCCGCCCGTAACACCGATCCCGGGGAGCCGATGCCACCACACCATCGGCTCCCCGGCCCCGCACCGGCGGCGACCAAGACGACATCAGCGCCAGGCGATCGCTTCGCAGCCGCCGAGCTCGCCCCACTCCGGACCTGCCCGCTGCATCCAGTGATAGGTCCGATCCCCCAACCACACAACAGAATCGACAATGATGCCGCTACATTCGGCGTGCACACCGCCCGGAAGCACCCCACACCCGATCCACCGACAGCAGAGGCCAGAACAGTGATCCTCCTACTGCACGCCCTGACTGCCGTGTTCCGGATCATCGCCGGCACCTATGCCCCACTGCGAAGCTTTAGTAAAGGAAGTCGCGCCAAGCCAGAACCGATGAAGATTACCGGTCTACGACCTTGTCGGGTCCGTGAGGACCGTATCGAGGGATGCGCCACGCTCGCATGAGGGCCCGAGAATGGGACAAATGAAGGGATCATAGGGGTTGTGGAGAGACTCGAGAAAGGTCCGATGGACAGGCCAATCCCAGCGCAGCCATCGGTCGACGCAGAGCGCCGTAACGGCGCGTGCCCCCGCGCGTTTCACAGCTATCGCAGCGGATTGCATTGTCGTTCCCTTGGTCCACGTGTCATCCACGATCAGCACATGCTTACCGTCGACGGCTGAGCGGCTTGCCGAAGGTATGACGAACATGTCGTCGCGCGGGAAGCTCTTTGATCCGAACCCCGGACCGATCTCGATGAGGAACCGCTGGACTGTGGTGCCGTCCTTCACCTGAAATACCTGACGAGCGAGTTCCGCGACGGGGTGTTCGGGGCCAGGACGCGTTGCAGAGGGGACGAAGGTGACCGAGTCCCATTTCGATCCGACGGCGGCCTGGATGCACGCACCGTGGATTATCGTGCCGACGCTCACCACCAGGTGCATGTTCTGAACGCTCTCGCGGACCGGCGGTATCTCCTTGTACGACCGCACAATATGAGCCGATTGATGCTTGATCGGATGCCATCCCTGCGCGTAGGTGAAGATCGCGACCCTATCCGCAAGTTGCGCACCGAACGCCTCACGATGTGTTGAGCATGGATCGCACAATTCATCGGCCGCCGGTGCGCGACAGACGGCACACGTGCGATCAACGTCCACAGAACAGTTCCGAAACGCCGCACCCACACGTTGCTGAACTGCTGCCCGCACTTCACGGGCGACCGGCCCGTATTCGACCAATCCGGGTCCCTAACCAGTCGTGCCGAATGAGAGCAAATCCATGACAAGCCGCTCGTGGCGGAGCACCGTGTCGATGCGCTCGACGGCCTCTTCCGGGGTGCCGGCGACGAATACGCCGGGCTGGTGCACGAGGTCATGCGCCCACCGGGTAGATGTCGCCACGTCAACCGACAGGATCACCGGTCGGCCGTGAGCGACAGCCTCGCGGGCTTGAATCCGGGTGCCGCTGATCTCCGTGGCCTCAACGATCACGGTGGCGTATCCATATGCGCTCATCGTTACATTCCGCTCCGGAAACGACCACCGTGTCGGCCTGAAATCGGGCATGTACTGGCTCAGCAACATGCCACGCTCAGCGATCGTTCGCTGCAGGTCGGTGTTCTGGCGGGGGTAGGAGTATTCGATCCCGTTGCCCAGTACCGCGACGGTGCGCCCACCCGAACGCAGTGCTTGCTCATGCGCGACGGTGTCGATTCCGAGGGCAAGCCCCGCGATGATCGTCGTTCCACGTTCGGCGAGCAGACGCGCAGTCGTGCGCGCGAAGTTCGCACCCCGAGCCGACATCTTTCGCGAACCGACAATGGAGACGCCGAGGTCATGATCGAGTCGTTCCCCCCAGGTGAAGACGAACGGGGGAACCTGACGTACGGATCGAAGTCGTTCCGGATAGGTGTCATCCATAAACGTATGGAAGTGGTACTCCGCGTTCCGCCATCTCTCGATATCGGCGTGTGCCCGGTCAAGGACCTGGTCTGTGTCATCGTTGCCGAACAGGGCGGCAGGGATATGCCGCTCCCACACGACCCGCGCACTCGCGCACTCGCTTACCTCGTCGACAATCTCGTGCCAACCCAAGCCGTCGGGCTGGAGCCTCAACAGGCCGAGCAGCGCTGCGCGTTCGTCGTCGCCCCACGACCGGACAGCACTCGGCGTCAGCGTGTTGTGCGACATCAAGCCCACACCAACCTCCTCATGATTCCAGTCTATCGAACTCATGTTCGATAGTGACATAAGCCACCGACAGGGTGCGTCCACAGTAACTCCCCGCGGTATCGACGGCAGCAGGTCGGGGCCGTCCACATGCCGCCGGTCACATCGTCGATGGCGACATATCGAGCACTGACGAGGATCGGCAACGCCCCGGCTCCACCCTCCGACCTGTATGGCGTCGCGGTCTCGTGTTCGAACCGACTCGTAGCGTGCCGTAGGAGAGCGTGGGACTGGCCCGAGGCCGCTTCCTGCCACCCGCCGGCTACGAGTACTACCGACGCAAGTTCGACGACGGCAAAACCCCACGCGACGCGATTCGCTGCCTCAAACATCAAGGCGCCAAACGGTTATGGCGCACCATGCGAGACGACCACGTCGGTGAACTGACCTTGGCGGCCGAGACAGGTTGAGCCGTTGTCGGTCACCGAGACAGCGCGGCCGCCGGATCGGCGGGAATCGGCATAGGCGTCATGAGCCCGGCCGCGACGCGGCCGGGGTTGCCCTCCGGATAGCGACCGGCCATCGAACCGGGTGCGGCCACGACGATCCGCACCATCTGGCCGAGCGCCTCCCGCCGATCGCGTTGCCGCAGCGCGAGGACGAGCATCGCCACGTGGTTGCAGGTGTGCAGCCACGGATCCGGCTGGGACGCGATGTGCGCGCGCTCGAGGTGAATCCACCGAGCCTCGGCGGTGGCGGCGGATTTCGCCGCGGCCATCTCCTCCCGGTACACGGTGCGGGCGGTGTCGGTGATCCCGGCCATCGCATGGTCCCCTCAGTCGTCGCAGCAGTCGCAGTCACGACCGCCCGCGGCGCCGGAGGTGGTGACCGGTGCCGGGCAGCAGGTGTCGCCCTTCCAGGCGTTCGTCCCCTCCTTCACCGCGATCGCGGCGATGACCAGGGCGACGATCGGGTCGGCCCAGGACCACCCGAAGAGACTGTTGAGCAGCAAGCCGACCAGCAGGACGGCGGACAGGTAGGTGCACAGCAGGGTCTGCTTGGAGTCGGCGACCGCCGACAGGGAGCCGAGTTCGCGGCCCGCGCGGCGCTGCGCCCACGACAGCACCGGCATGACCGCGAGACTCACCGCTGCCAGGGTGATTCCAACGATCGAATGCTCCGCCTCGCCGATACCGAACAAGGATCGGATCGCGTCGACCGTGACGTACAGGGCCAGGCCGAAGAACGAGAACGCGATGATCCGCAGCGCGACCTTCTCCCGCGATTCCGGGTCCTTGCCGGCGAACTGCCAGGCCACCGCTGCGGCGGAGGAGACCTCAATGACCGAGTCGAGGCCGAAGCCGATCAGGGCGGTTGACGACACCCGGGCGCCTTCGGTGAGTGCGATGATCGCCTCGAGCACGTTGTCGCTGATCGTCGCGACCACGAACCACCGGATCCGCCGCCCCAGGAGCTGCCGCCGCTGCGCGGTCAGCGTCGGGCGGGTTCCGGGCATCTTGAGCTCGGAGGCCATCAGCAGCACCCCTCGGTGTCGGCGTCCGGGCAGCAGGACGGATCAACGGCCAGCACCAGACCGATCAGATCATCCAAGGCCCTCCCGATTCGCGGATCCGCCAGCTCGTACCGCGTGCGCCGCCCCTCCGGAGCCGCGACTACCAGCCCACAACCCCGCAGGCACGCCAAGTGATTCGACAGGATCTGGCGCGACGCCCCGATCTGCTCGGCCAATTCGGACGGATATCCGGGCGCCGACCGCAGGCTCAGCAGGATCTGCGTCCGGGTGATGTCCGAGAGCGCATAACCGAAACGGGTCCGCGCGGGGCGAGCTCGTGTCCGAGCACATCACGCTCTGATCGGTCTGCGCTGGAATGGACGACGCAGGCGCTCAGCTGCCGTCGCTCTCCTTCCATTCCCGCAGTCCCGGTGTCCCATCAGAAGGCGAGGAAAGTTATGGGGCGCAGCCGAAGGGGGTTTGCCCCGAGTCCATGTTCGACGACGGCCGGGTTCACTCCTCAGTCGGTGTCGATTCGATCGAGTGGGTGGCCGAGTGGTTCCGACGGCCGCAGCGGGGCGGTGCCTCGCCGCGCCGTTCGGCGGGTGCCGGTGGTGCGGGCGGCGGCGTATCCGCCGAGCAGGACCAGGGTGATGATCGCGAGGGCGAGCCAGGCCGGGAGTTGGCCCTCGTCACTGAGCTCGGCGGCCAGTACTGCGGCGGTCGACGTCATCTAAGTCCGTGATGATGCCGACCCCGGCTGCCGGTCGGGGTGACGCTCATGGTGGTTACTCCATCAAGTGCGTAAACGTTGTCTGCCGGCCGACCGGCAACAGGACGTGCAGCGCGTATCTCGTCTGTGCCGTGATGTATTCGTCGAGGGTGTACCGGTTGTTTGAGCGCCCACGCGTGCGCGAGCATCATCAGGTCGAAGGCCATCAGGTCGACGTCGACGTCGTTCATCGTTTCGGCCGCGATGCCAGCCTCGAGGGCGCGGCGCAGCGGTGCGGAACTCGCGATCTCCAACTCCTTGATCCGCTCCCGGCCTACCGGGTCGAGAGTGCGGCTCTCCCGGTAGGTCAGCACGACGAGCGAGAGCACCGCGAGCCCACCGTCACGGTTTCGGTGACCTCGTTGACATGAGCAACTACCAGCAATGACCGGGTGATTGCCCTCAGAACTAGCCGACTCTCCCTTCGAACATCCGGGCCTCTATTCGTCTTTAGCGTCAGCCGTAGTCGACGTACCGCATCATCGTGCAGCCTCTGTTGATCGCTCGTGTCAGAAGGCCGACACCCACACTGTGTGGGTTGCTATTGGTTGCGTCGGGGGCTGGGCGATGCTGCGCGTTCGATCGCATCATCGACCACGGCGGTGAGTTCGGTGGCGACCCGGTCCAGTGCCTGGGTGCTGCGTTGCGCCTTCGCCAGCAGCAGGGCGCCCTCGATCGCGGCAATGGACAGGGTGGCGATCGACTGAGCGCGGGGCATCCGGACGCCGCGCTGCCACAATGCTGCCGTGATGGTCGATTCCCACGAGGTGAAGGCTTCGCCTGCTGCCTGTTTCGCGGCGGGATACTCCCCGCCTTCGAGCGCTCCGGCTGCCACCGGGCATCCGGCGGCATAGTCCGTGTCGAGGAGTTGCTGACGGAACACGTCGACGATCAGCGTGAGAGTCTGCGCCGGTTCACCGTCCGCGAGACTCGTGCTGATCATCGACCCCATGAGGCCGCCCGCCCGGCGGGTGGCCTCCTCGGCCAGTTGCGGTTTGCCGCCGGGGAAGTGGTGGTAGATCGATCCCCGCGGGGCGTGCGCATGGTCGATCACATCCGCCAGAGAGGTCGCGTCGACGCCGCGTTCTCGAAACAGGGTCACCGCGCTGAGCATCATGTTCTCGCGTGCCGACGTGCGTGCGCCCATGCCCACCCTTCGCTGACGACCGACTTCTATGCCGTTAAGCATAGCATTTCCTCCCCGAACAACGCCGGCGATATGTGCGCTCGAGGGCTCCCGCTGTCATAACTGCCTGAGAGTCGGCATCTCCCGGCATTGACTGATACTAATAGTTACAGTTAATGTTCCTGCAGAAATATGCTGATCCGCATATCAGTGATGAGGAGTCGAATCCACCATGTCCCACTCGACGGTTGTTCACCCCGCCGCGCATCGGGCCCCCGCGACCGGACCGGGCCGGCCGGGACGCTACCTCGCGCTCGTCGTGATCTGCCTGGCGGAATTGCTGGTGGTGCTCGACAACACCATCGTCAACGTCGCGCTGCCCTCGATCGGGGTGCGGCTGCACACCGATATGAGCGGTCTGCAGTGGGTGGTCGACGCCTACACGCTGACCTTCGCGGGCCTGTTGCTGGCGTTCGGCCACCTCGGCGACCGGTACGGCCGGCGCACGCTGATGATGATCGGGTTGGCCGGTGTCGCGGTCATGTCCGTCGGCGGCGCACTCGCCACCGACCTCGGCCAGGTGATCGCCGCCCGCGCCGCGATGGGCGTGTTCGCCGCCGCCGTGTTCCCGGCCACCCTCGCGCTGATCATCAATATCTTCACCGATGCCAGGGAACGGGCCGTCGCCATCGCCGCCTGGACGGCGATGGCCGGATTCGCCATCGCGATCGGCCCCACCGCCGGGGGGTGGTTGCTCGAGCACTTCTCCTGGCACTCGGTGTTCTGGATCAACGTGCCGGTCGCCGTGCTCGTCCTGATTCTCACCCGGGCGCTCGTCCCCGAGTCGAGGGCGGCGCACGTCGGTAGGCTCGATCGGCTCGGGATCGCCCTGTCCCTGGTGAGCGTCACCGCGTTGGTGTGGACGATCATCGAGGCGCCGCATCGGGGTTGGCTGTCCCCGATCAGCCTGGTCGGCTACGCGCTCTCGCTGGTGTGCTTCGCGGCGTTCGTCCGGTGGGAGCTGCGGACCGCCTCGCCGGTGCTGAACATGCAGCTGTTCCGGATCAGGCGGTTCTCCCTGCCGGCGTTGGCGATCGCGGTCGCCTACTTCAGCATGTTCGGGTTCCTCTTCATGATCACCCAGTACTTCCAGGGGGTGATGGAGTTGACGCCGCTGCAGTTCGGGCTGCACTCGTTACCGTTCGCCGCGGCCATCGCGATCGGGGCGCCGCTGGCCACGCTGATCGCCCAGAAGATCGGCACCACCGCGGTCATCGTGTTCGGCCTGGTGGTGATGAGCATCGGAATGTTCATCGCCGGCCAAGTGAAGGTCGAGACCCCCTACCTCGGTCCGGTGGTCGTCTCGATGGTGCTGATGGGGCTGGGTCTGGCCATCGTCCAGGGCCCGGCCACCGAATCCATCATGTCGTCGGTGCCGCCCGAGGAGGCGGGGGCGGGTTCGGCGGTCAACGACACCACCCGCGAGGCCGGCGGCACCCTCGGCGTCGCGGTGCTCGGGTCGATCGTGGCGTCGGTGTACACGACCGAGGTCGGCCCGCGGATCGATGCCATCCCGGACCTTCTGATGACCCCGTACGAGAAGAGCTTCGCCCGCGAAACCGTCATCAGCGTGCTCGAGATCGTCCAGCGTCCGACCAGTCCCGCGTTTGCGCAACAGAAGGCCGACCTGATCTATGCGATGAAATCCGCGTGCCTGGAAGGCTTCCAACTCGCCTCCTACCTCACCGTCTCGGCCGCGCTGCTGGTCGCGGTCGCGGTCGCCGTCTTTCTGCCGTGGAAGCCCGCAGCCGACTCCGTCCTCCTCGTCCGGAGGGAGCGCCCCGAGGCGTGATCCAGGCAGTGCGTGGCAGGTATCTCGCAGACCACCTGGACCAACGGTCTGTTGACGTGTGCCCGGGCATGGCAGCGAATGCTGCCGGCGGCTGCGCTGCACCACATCGCAACACAACGCAACACAACGCAACGCAACGACGCAAGGGAGTAAGGGCATGCACGACTGGGACGTCATCGTGGTCGGCAGCGGTATGGGCGGGATGACCGCGGCCGCGTATCTGGCCGCCCATGGGAAGCGCACGCTGGTGCTCGAGCAGGGCGATGTGCTCGGTGGCTGCACGCACGTGTTCCGCCGCAGAGGGTACGAGTTCGAGGTGGGGGTGCACTATCTGGGTGACTGCGGTCGCCCGGAGGGCAACATCCCGACCATGCTGCGTGGTGTCGGCGTCGACAAGCGCATCGAGTTCGCCGAGATCGACCCCGACGGGTTCGATACGTTGGCCTTCCCGTCGGTGACGTTCAAGGTGCCGCGCGGCTGGGACGCCTACCGGGACCGGTTGCTCGAGACCTTCCCCGACGATGCGGCGGCGCTGCGCCGGTATGTGCGCATCATCCGCAAGCTGGCCGATGCCCTCGACCGGGCGACCACCCCCGCCTCCACCCGCGGAACAGTGGCGATGCTGCGCCGGGCCGGGTGGGCGGCGCCCTTTGCGATGGTGCCGCTGACGCGTCTGCTCGACCTGTGCGGGGTCGGGTCCGCTCCGCGCCCGGTCCTGGGCGGGCAGACTCCGGCGTACGCGTCCCCCGGCAACCGTGCTCCGGCGATCGTGCAGGCCGGCTTCTTGAAGAACTACGTCGAGGGCGGCGCCTACTTCCCCGTCGGAGGTGGACAGGTTCTGGCGGCCACCATGGCCGAGGTGGTGCGCGCCAACGGCGGTGATTTCCGGCTGGGCGCCCGGGTGCGCCGAATCCTCGTCGGGGACGGCCGCGTGCGCGGGGTCGAACTCGACGGCGGCGACACGATCACCGCACCGGTGGTCGTGTCCAACGCCGACCTCAAACGCACCTACCTGGAGCTGCTCGATCCGGCGGTGGTTTCGCCGCTCAAGCGGAAACTGGTGTCCGGGTACACGATGGCGTGGCCGCTGTTCAACACCTACCTCGGCGTGGACATCGACCTGTCCGAGACGATGACCAGCGCACAGATCTGGAAGTTCCGCGCCGACGCCGACTTCGGGCCCATGCAGAAGGCGATCAGCTGGGAAGGCGCCGGCCGCGACCGGGCACGGTGGCTGCAGCTCGTGCGCGACAACGTCGGTGCGATGATCCACATCGCGACCAACAAGGACCCGAACACGCCGTACGCGCCCGCGGGCCATTCGGTCGTCGAAATCATGACCTACCTCCCCGCCGACCATGACCTGTGGGGACTCGGCAACGGCGGACCGGTGGGCGGCGAAAAGTACCGCGACAACCCCGACTATCTCGCCGTCAAGGACGCGGTCACCGAGATCCTGATCGACCTGGCCGCCGAGGTCATCCCGGACCTGCGCGAGCACATCGTGTGGAAGGAGGCGGGTACCCCGATCACCCAGGAGCGCTACACCCACTCCACCGGGGGCGGTTCCTACGGCATCGAGATGAACCTGCGTCAGGTCGGCCCGCTGCGCCCTCGACCGAAGACCGAAATTTCCGGGCTCTACCTGGCCGGCGCGAGCCTGGGCTGGGGCCCGGGCGTGGAGGGCGTCATGCTCTCCGGTGTCGGCGCTGCCGGCGCGGTCCTGCGACGCGACCTGTTCGCCGCGATCCGCAACGGCTCCGTGTTCGGCAACGCCGATCAGCTCCCCGCGCACGGCACCGGCTGGGATCCGCTGGCCGTCGCCGCCGACACCCGGCTCCGCGGGCAGAAGGCCCGCACCAAGCAGAGCTGACCACCCGAACCCACGAGAGGCCGACACTGATGCCCAAGGCAGCCGCACTCGCAATGGACACGCTCACCGTCGAACAACACGGGCGGGTGATCACCGCGCGCTACGCCAGCCCGCCGCTGAATTTCGTCTCCACCGCCTTCGTCCGCGATCTCGACGCGCTGACCGCCGCCGCAGACCGGGACGACTCGGTCGGCGCGGTGGTGCTCACCGGCGGCCTCGACGGACGGTTCCTGACCCACGCCGATCCCACCGAACTCGGCGACGCCACCGCCGCGCCGATCCCCCCGCTGCCGGCCACGGTGCTGTATCCGCTGTGGCGGCTGACCCGCGCCGCGCTGCGGGCGCCCGGCGCACTCCGGGCGACCGAAGCTGCGGGCGGAGCCGTCGCACAGGCGCTGGCCTGGGGCTACCGGTGGCGGCGCACGATCCTGCGGATGAACCGATCCTCCACCGTGTACATCGCCGCGATCAACGGCCCCACGACCGGCGGCGGCCACGAGATCGCGTTGGCGTGCGATCTGCGGTTCGTCTCCGACGCACCGAACATCCGGCTCGGACAGACCGAAATCCTGGCCGGACTGATCCCCGGCGGCGGCGGCACCCAGCGCCTGCCGAAGATACTCGGCACCGCCAAAGCGCTCGAGCACATGCTCGAGGGCGCGCCCCTGACCGCGGATCAGGCCCTGGAACTCGGCCTGGTCAACGCGATCGTCTCTGACCGGGACCTGGTGACCCACGCCCAGAACACCGCCGCGCGCCTGGCCCGCCGCGCGCCGGTCGCGGTCCGGGCCATCAAACAGCTCACCTACTTCACCGCCGGCCGACCGCTCGACGCGGCCCTGGACCACGAGCTCGCCGGATTCCTCGCCACCGGCCTGCAACCGGCGATGCAAGACACCCTGCACGCGTTCACCACCGACCTCGCCGAGCTGCACGACTCACCGCTGTCCTCCGGACACAGGGACTGGATTGAGGGCACCCGCGTGAACCAGACAGGAACCACCCGATGACGCGTAACCCAGCCGAGCGCGCCCACCGCAAGTTCCAGTTCGAGCGCCTGATCGGACGCTACCTCGCCAACCCCACCGTGCATGCGCTCAACCGCATCGGAATCCGCACCACCCTCGCCACCGAACTGGAAACGATCGGACGCAGGACCGGCCGATTCCGCCGTGTCCCGGTCGCCGCAGCCTTTGACGACACCGGCGCCTGGGTGATCTCGCAACACGGCACGCGATCCGGATGGGCGGCAAACATCACCGCCGACCCGCATGTGCGGATCCGGCACGGCGCCCGATGGCGCACCGGCACCGCGCGACTGGAACCCGGCGACGATGTCGACGCCCGCACACGCACCTTCGCGTCCCATCCCGCTTTCGCCGCGCTGACCGCCGCCACCTTCCGGGCACTGCAGAGCGCACCGATTTCTGTCCGAATCACGTTCACTCGCAACCTCACCGAACAGCGACAAGGACCCCGATGACCGACACCGCGCAACCCGACACGATCACGCTCGAACGCGACGGACACGTCCTGCTGATCGGATTGGACCGGCCCGACAAACGCAACGCGTTCAACCGCGCCATGCTCGGTGACCTGTCCCGTGCATATGCCCTGCTCGAATCCGACCCCACCTGCGCTGCGGTGTCCTGTTCGCCCACGGCGAACACTTCACCGGCGGGCTCGACCTCGTCGACGTCGCCCCCGCCATCGCGGCCGGGGAAACTCCGTACCCCGCCGACGGACGCGACCCCTGGCGACTGGACGGCGATTGGACGACGCCGCAATCTCCCACCTCGGCCCCGACGTCGCCCGCCTGTTCGGTTCCGCCGACGGCGCCGAAGGCATCCAATCGTTGATCGAACGACGCGACGCCGTCTTCACCGGTCGCTGACCACACGGACCGAGGCTCACCCCGGTCCACCCGCCGACACATCCACGAAGGACTTCGCATGACACCACCGAATCGATCGACTCATCACGCCGCACACCCTACGAAACCTCGCCTGTCGAGAGGAACCCCCGCGGGGGCCGGCGAGGACGTGGTGACGACGAGATTCGTTCACGCCTCGGACGGGGTGCCGCTGGCGGTACACGAGCGGGGGCTCCCGGACGCGCCGACGGTGTTGTGTGTGCACGGGTTTCCCGATGATCACCGGGTCTGGCACGGCGTGGCGGGCGAGCTCGCGTCGTCGTTGCGTGTGGTGACGTTCGATGTGCGGGGTTCGGGGGCGTCCGGGCGGCCGCGACGGATCAGGGACTACCGCCTCGACCAGCTCGCCGACGACATCGGTCGGGTCATCGACGCGGTGTCGCCGGGACGGCCGGTACACCTCCTCGGCCATGACTGGGGCTCGGTGCAGGCCTGGCATGCCGCCACCGATCCGGCGCAGCGGCACCGCATCGCGTCACTGACGTCGATTTCCGGGCCGTGCCTCGATCACGTGCCGTTCTGGGTTCGGTCCCGGTTCACGGCCGGTCCCTGCGGGTGGAAAGATCTTGTGGGGCAGTGGAAGTCGCCGCTGTACATGGGGTTCTTCCAGATCCCCTGGATCGCGCCGCTGGCGTGCCGGTTGGGTCTGGTCGACGCCGCGATCGCGTTGGCCGCGCACTTCGAAACCGGCACCCGCCCCGCATCCGCCCCGGCGCACCGTGCCCGGGACAATCGCGGCGGCCTGCGGATCTACACCGCGAACCTGCTCCCGCGCCTGCTGCACCCACACGAGCGGCACACCGAGATGCCCGTTCAGGTTCTGGCGCCGCGCCGGGACATCTTCATCACCCCCGCCAGCCAAGTCGACATCGGTCGCTGGGCAGCCAATTCGCAGGTTCATTTCGTCGACGGTGGGCACTGGGCGCCGGCATTCCACCCGACGGCCATCGCCGACCGGGTGCGGGCCTTCATCGACGAGCACGAACCGTTGCACACCAACCCGATCGGAGAACCACGATGAGCACACACCCCGATACCGACAAGGTCGCCCTCACCGCCCGCAACGTGTCCTGGGACTGGACCGGGCTGCCGATGCACTACTTCGACTCCAACCCCTTCGCCACCCATTACGCGAACGGGATGAACATGCTCCTGCCCGAGGGGGAGGTGTTCTTCGTCGACGTCTTCCGGCAGGCGCTGCCGCTGATCGAGGACGACGCCGTCCGCGAGGACGTGATCGGGTTCATCGGCCAGGAAGCCACCCACTCCTCCTCGCACCAATCACTGCTCGAACATCTGAATTCCGAAGGGCTCGACACAGATCCGTACGTCGAGCAGATCCGGTGGTTTTTTCGCCGTCTGCTCGGCGACCGTGACCTGACCGGCCGCAAAGCCCATTCCTGGCTCCTCGAACGGGTCGCCATCGTGGCCACCCTCGAACACTTCACCTCCTACCTCGGCGATTGGGGACTCAACGCCCGCGCCTGGGATGACGCCCTCAGTCCGCGGGTCCTCGACCTGTTCCGGTGGCACCTGGCCGAGGAGGTCGAACACCGTCATGTCGCGTTCGACCTCTTCACCCACCTCGACGGCCGCTACCCGCGCCGGGTGCGCGCGTGGCTGATTGCCGCGCCCACCCTCGCGGTCCTGTGGACCCGGGGCATCCGATACCTGATGTCCGTCGATCCCGAGCTCGCCGACCCCGACCGGCGCATCCGGTTTCGTGACGTTCGGCGGGCCTGGCGCAAGGGCCTGATGCCGAGCCCGGGGAGCCTGGCCAAGATGTTCGTCGAATACTTCCGGCCCGGCTACCACCCGTCCCGGTACGGCTCGACCAGCCAAGCGGTCGCCTACCTCGCCTCCTCACCGGCCGCGCGCGCCGCAGCCTGAGCACCATCGCCCGATTCGGAGTCCACTCATGACCGAACACTTCCTCGCACCGGTCCCGCCGTCGCTGCGCCGGCCGGACAAACCCGACCGACTGATGTCGGGTTTCCGCCTCGCCGTTCGCGGCTACGCCGCCGTGGCCAGCCGGGCACGCATTTCCGATCCCGCCCGCGTCGACCGGGTGCTGCGCCTTGTCGTGGCTGACCGCCGCGTCGAGGCCGACGGGGTGATCAGCTTGTATCTGGCATCCGCGGACCGCTCCGTCCTGCCGCCCTGGCACCCGGGCGCGCACCTCGACCTGACGCTGCCCTCGGGAAGGGTCCGGCAGTATTCACTGTGCGGCGATCCCGCCGACCGACGACGCTACCGGATCGCGGTCCGGCGCATACCCGATGGCGGCGGTGCTTCGACCGAAATCCACGACCACCTCCCCTCCGGTGCACTGGTCACCGCGCGTGGTCCTCGCAACGCCTTTCCCTTCGCCTACCCGCACCTGGCGCGGGCTGACATCTCCCGGGTGGTGTTCATCGCCGCGGGCATCGGCATCACCCCCATGTTGCCCATGGTCCGGGCCGCCGCTGCAGCGGGTGTCGACTGGCACCTGACCTACCTCGGCCGGGACACCGCGACCATGGCATTCCTCGACGAGATCGGCGCACTCGACCCCGACCGGGTCCAGATCCTCACCGGCGCCCGCCCCACACCCGCCGAACTGCTGGCCCACGCCGGTCCCCGCACCTCCATCTATTTCTGCGGACCGCCCGGACTCCTCCCCGACATCCGAACCCGGTGCGACCGGATCGGAGCGGCCGGACTGCATTTCGAGAGGTTCAGCCCCGAACCGATCGTCGGTGGACAGCCGTTCGAGATTCGCCTCGCTGACACCGCGAAGACCCTCGAGGTCCCGGCGGACAGATCGGCCCTCGCCGCCGTGCGGGAGACGTTGCCCAACGTGCCGTACTCGTGTCAGCAAGGATTCTGCGGCACCTGCCGCGTACGGGTCCTCTCCGGCGACGTCGACCACCGCGGACGATCAGCCTTCCTCGACGAACCAGACACCATGCTCCTGTGCACCGACCGCGCCAACTCCACCCAACTCACCATCGACCTGTAACCACCCGACATTGCGGGGCTTTACCTTGCCGGTGCCAGCCAGGGCTGGGGCCCGGGCGTCGAAGGAGTCATGCTCTCCGGCGTCGGCGCTGCCGGCGCCGTCCTGCAACGCGACCTGTTCGCAGAGATTCGCAACGGCACCGTGTTCGGCAACGCCGACCAGCTGCCCGAGCACGACAAGAACTGGGATCCGCTGGCCGTCGCCACCGATACCACCCTCCGCGGCCAGAAGGCCCGCACCACGACCACCACACGTACATGACCGAACCCGGTCCAGCCCGGGCGCAAGCGCGTCCCCACCCGCCTCGGACCGGTGACCCGATCACACTCCTGCGACCAGAAGGAATCCAGCTGATGAAGCCCCGCACCGTCACCGTCGAACGGACCATCCCTGCACCCCCGCAGGTGGTGTTCGACTGGCTGAGCACGGTCACCAACTACACCGCCTCGCCTCTGGTGCTGGCCGCGAAACTCCTCACCCCCGGTCACGACGCCCCCTACGGTAAGGGCGCCCGTCGCGCTGTCACCAGCGCCCTGGCCTGGTTCGAGGAAGAGATCACCGGCTACGACCCGCCGTACAGCTTCGACTACCGCATCCGCCGCAGCGTGCCGCGCATCCGGCACGACCACGGCCGCATCGAGTTCCACCCCCACCGGGACGGCACCACAGTCGTGTGGACCAGCACCTTCGCCGTCACCACACCGGTCATCGGCGCCACGCTCACCACCGTCGCCGCCCCGCTCATCGCCCGCACCTTCGCCGGGCTGCTCGCCGCCGCCAACCAGGCACTCACCACCGAACTACCCGGGGCGCACCGTCAGTGACCCCCACGAAACGCACGTGATCCGACCGAACCCGGCCCACGAGAGGACAATACAGATGGCTACGACAGCCGAACTCGAACTGGAAACGCTCGCCGTCAAACAACACGGGCGCGTGACGCAAGAGCCTGTGGTCGAGGGCGATCCGGTGCCGTTCACGTCGCAGGCATCAAACCGGTTCGGAGAGGGCGCGCGATTGGTCGGAAGTCGGGAGCTCCGGTGGTGGCTCAAGAGTGCAGTGAGCGAAGTGACGAACAAAATGAAGTGAGACACTCGCACTCACCTTGGATGTGTCCCATGCCCGTATACGGGCCTACTTCGAGGACAGCCACAGCCGGAACGCTTCGGCCGTCGCTGCCTGCATAGTCGTTCCACGGGTGGCTACTTCGATTTTCACCTGCCGCAGCAGTTCGGGGTCCACCCGCGCGGAGAACTGCAGGTGTTTCGCAGCGCCCGCGGCCGGCGTAGCGGACTCGGCCGGAGTCTGCGGTATGCGCGAATCTGAATCACCATCGGGGACCGCATGCGACACCGTGCTGTCGAATGCTCCCTCGGGTTGGTCCTTGGGCATCTTCGTCTCCCGTTCGGCGACAGGCGGCGGTGTTTCAGCCGGATGCGGGGCCGGGCTGATCCGACTTGGGGCGGTGGGGGTGCTGGAGTTCGGTGTTGATGCGTCGGGCCTCGGCGAGTTGGTCTTCGAGGATGATGATGCGGCACGCGGAATCGAGTGCGGTGCCCTGGTCGATCAGTTCGCGGGCTCGGGCGGCGAGACGGAGCTGGTATCGGGAGTAGCGGCGGTGGCCGCCCTCGGAGCGTCCGGGGGTGAGCAGCTTCGCGGCGTCGAGGCTGCGCAGGAATGCCTGTGTCACGCCGAGGATCTCGGCGGCATGGCCCATGCTGTAGGCCGGGTAGTCCTCGTCGTCGAGCTTCCCGGCCGGGTTGTGATCGGGCGAGTCTTGCTGAATGGGGGTGACACCTTTCAACGGACAGGGCCCCCGGCGCCGTGAGGCACCGGGGGCCGGTTTCATTTCCTTATTCACTGCACTTTTGCCGGCTGCCAGGCTCGTCTTGCCTGCCCGGCCGCCGGCCGGAAAGTGCCGGGGCCTTACACACTCACATCAACCCTTGCCCGGCACATCCTGGTCTAGCGGTACTTCTCTGCGGGCAGTTCATCCTCTCCCGCACCTCGTGAACTCTTTCCTTGCGACGAGAGGAACTCTACAACGACGACACCTCAATGTCTACACCCGCCACTGCAGAAATTCTGGAGTCGGTTGACCAGGGATTTCATACGCGGCAGGGGCGAGTGGGTTCCGTCGACGTCGCCGGGTGGTCGCTCGACGGATCGGCTCGCCAGGAGGAGGCGGATCGGTACAACATCTCCTTAGCCCTGCCCACGATGGGGACGTGTCATCTCCCCAGGTGACTGAGCCAATCCGGCTTACCAGTCCGATGCGCTGGACGTGATCTCGCGGGCGCGGTGGGACCAGTCCGGGTCGCTGACCAGAGCGGTGATGGCAGTGGCCATCTGCTCGGTGTTGCCGTCGATGCCGAGCCGGCGAAGCGTGCGGGCGATACGCGCGGGGTGGGCCGGCCACCGACCACCGGTGGTTTCGACCAGGGCAGCGATGACGGTAGCCGCTCGATGTCGCTGAGTTCCACCGGCTCACCGGTCATGCCACGTAACCCCCGACTGCCGGTGGTCAGCCAATGCTCGCTCGCCGCTCGGCGCACCGAGGCCCGGTACCAGGGATTACGCAGCGATCGCATCAACGCTGCTTCGCGTTCAGTGGGCGTCCTGGTATGCCTGCTCGACCTCGGCGGGAATGCGCCCGCGCGAGGAGATTTCGTAGCCCTGTTCGGCCGCCCAGGCGCGGATCTCCTTGCCGTTTCCGCGCCGCCTCGGCGGCGCGTCCGGGGCGACGGGGTGATCCGGGCGTCGTTTGCGGCCACCGACCCGGGTGGCGTGCTCGATGAAGAATCCGATCTGCTTGTGAAACTTGCTGGCGTGCTTGCCTTTCAGATCAATTTCGTAGTCCACCCCATTGACGGAAAAGGTGATGCTCTCCCCGTCCTCGCCGAAGACGGTTCCGTCGATGTCGTCGACGAGTTCGACAACTACCTTGCGCGCCACAGTTCCCCGATCTCTCACGTCTTCTCGATACAGCAGGCAGAACCTTACTGGCGGCCGCAGCCGATCGGGCAGACCGACCCCGGGAGGTGTCATCTCCGCAGGTCACCTGCCGGTTGTACGGCGCAGGAGCAGCCGGGGGCTGGTCCTATCGGGTGTGCACCCGGGTGTCCCTCAGGGGGCCGAGCGCGAAGTAGATGGGCGGCGGACACAGTGCGATGGAGGGCAAGAAGGTGGGCACCTCCGGCCCCCACACGGTGATGGTGTTGATGGGATAAGTCAGATTGGTAAACGGGACGCACACCAGTTCCAATTGGTGGGTATTCACCGATCCGGGTGCACAGGTCGACATGGCACCGACCGCGAAGAACTGCATGTCGCACCCACTCGGAGCTGGGGCGGCGTGTGCGGGCGCCGCGGTCAGGGACAAGGCGGCGGCCGCTGTGGACGCGACAAGGGCGAGGCGCAGAAACGAAAGACATGGGTCCTCCGGGGCCCGACCCACCGCCCATTCTCGCAGGTCAGGTGCCGCTGCCGCGGTCCATCCGACGAATCCGCTCACGGCGGGCATGCTTGGCGAGCAGGTGTTTCCGGTTGTTCTGGGCGCGGAACATCTCGTCGAGCATCCGGTTCTCGATGTTGTGATGGAACCGGAGGATGCGTGTGGCCGCCAGATGCACCAGCTCCTGACGGTTCGAGCCGAGCCGGTCGGCGAGGGCGTCGAGGTGCGCGAGGAGTGCGTCGTCGAGGACGACGTCGACCCGGGCTGTGCGCGGCGGGGCGGCGACGCGGCGTGCCTGCGCCAGGGCCTCATCGGCCGCCGGGTTCTCGATGAGTCGGCGAATCCCAACCCGCAGCAGCGCAGACATCCGGCGGGGACCGTACTCGTCCGCCAGCTCCTCCAGCCGGCGTTTGGTGTCCTCATCGAACCGGAACACGTACCGTTTCCCGAACGGGTTCCCCTGCGGGCTCGGCACCCTCCGAGCGGCAGGCGGGTGGATGGCCTGGTTTGCGGCCGCGGTCTGCCGGTGGGTGTTCCGGGCGATCAGCAGGTCCCGGTTCGCGTCCCCGCGGTCGATCTCCTCGGTCACCGCCTGACCGAGGTCCCGCGGGTTCGCCAGGAGTCGGCCGGCGGCCAGGCGCATGAGTTCGGCGCGGTCAAAGTCGAGCCGACCGGCGAGGGCGTCGAGCGCATGCGCGCACCCGCCGCCCCACGACAAGACGCAGCGTCCTGACCGAGCACCGTCGCCGCCGTGTCGACCCGGCTTTCCCTGCGCGGGCCCTCATCCGGATAGGTGCTCGATCCCGTGGCCCGGGTCGGGAGGCTCGTCGCGAGATCTGACCAGGGTGGACCGTCAATGCGGCACAGCATCCTGGTCACGGAGGAGGGACTTGGCGTTCGAGCAACTCAGCAAGCTCCTCGATAATGACCTCCACGGTGCCGAACATATGATCACCCGAACGGCATACCGCGGCAACAGGAGTCGGTCGGTCACGCTCAGTAGCGGACCCCACCCGTTTCAACCGAGCGGGAGCGGCAACTTTGACGCAGCGTCATGGAAGGCTCGCACAATCGCGGCCGAAATCCGACCGCGGAAGGACACTTTACGGCCCTCCCCGATTGCCCACTCGCGAATCTCCTTGGTCGTCGCCTTCGCCGGAGCGGTGCCCGCCGCCGCTCCCGTCACCGGAGCCTTCTTCACGGCCGTCGCATCCGCAGCCGACTCCACAGCCGCCGACTTCGCGACCGATGTCTTCGCCGGAGCCTTCTTCTTCGCGGCCGTCGTCTCCGCCGCCGTCGTCTCCGCCGCCGTCGTCTCCGCCGGAGCCTTCCCCGCGACTACCTTCTCCGCGACCATCTTCTCCGCGGCCGACTCCACAGCCGCCGACTCCACAGCCGACGTCTTCGCGACCGACGTCTTCGCGACCGACGTCTTCGCCGGAGCCTTCCTCGCGGCCTTCTTCTTCACGGCCGTCGTCTCCACGGCCGACTCCACAACCGCCGACTTCGCCGCTGCCGTCGTCTCCGGGACCGACGTCTTCGGGACCGACGTCTTCGCCGGAGCCTTCCCCGCGACTACCTTCTCCGCGACCATCTCCTTCGCAGGCGTCTTCTTCGCCGAACCCTTGCTGACCGCCGACGCGCTCTTCGCCGGCGCCTTCGTCGCGACAATCTTCTCCGCGGCCGTCGTCTTCGGCGCTGTTGTCTTCGCCGGAGCCTTCTTCGCAACCACCTTCTTCGCCGGATTCTTCTTCGCCGGATTCTTCTTCGCAACCGCGTTCTCCGCAGCCACCTTCTTCGCCGCCGGTGCCTTCTTCGCGGCCGACGATTTCGCGGCTACCTTCCTCGCGGGCACCGTTTCTGCCTGAGCGTCATGGAAAGCTTGCTCGATCTCGGCCGAAATCCGACCGCGGGGCGACACGTCCCGGCCCTCTCCGATCGCCCACTCACGAATCTCCTTGGTCGTCGCCTTCGCCGGAGCCTTGCGGACCGCCGACGCGCTCTTCGCCGGCGCCTTCGTCGCGGCTATCTTCTCCGCGGCCGTCGTCCTAGGCGCTGTTGTCTTCGCCGGAGCCTTCTTCGCAACCACCTTCTTCGCCGCCGGTGCCTTCTTCGCAACCACCTTCTTCGCCGCCGGTGCCTTCTTCGCAGCCACCTTCTTCGCCGCCGGTGCCTTCTTCGCGACTGCCTTCTTCGCGTCCGTCTTCTTCGCCGCCGGTGCCTTCTTGGCGACTGCCTTCGTCGCGTCCGTCTTCGTCGCGTCCGTCTTCGTCGCGACCGACTTCTTCGCGACCGTCTTCTTCGCCGCCGGTGCCTTCTTGGCGACTGCCTTCGTCGCGTCCGTCTTCGTCGCGACCGACTTCTTCGCGACCGACTCCTTCGCGGCTACCTTCCTCGCTGGCGCCGTTTCTGCCTGAGCGTCATGGAAGGCTCGCTCGATCTCGGCCGGAATCCGACCGCGGGGCGACACTTCACGGCCCTCTCCGATCGCCCACTGACGGATCTCCTTGGTCGTCCTCTTCCCCGAACCTTCGGAATTCCTCGGTGATACCGCCATCGTGCTCTCCTTCTACATCGGCAATCGTCGACCGCACACAGTAACGGCAGGTCCGTCTCCGTACTGAGGGAGCTCACCCGAACTGACATTTTCAATTGTCTAAAGACATTGTCCATGTGGGCAGACCAACACGACCCTCTTGAAGCTCAAACTCACATTCACCGAGCTTCATGCAGGACCGGCGTGGCTCGCCATGGCACAGGTTAATCTCCAATGACATTCCGGAATTTTCTCAACGGCTGCGGATTTGATGTGGTGGCAGTGACAATTTCCGTGTTCAGGGCGGCGAGCGGACGTGCGTCTTACGGCCCACCATCTACTCACCGACGACTGTGCCGGAAATTCCGGCGGTGCAGCGTCTCCCGGACTCTGGACGCAGCGGTACCGAACCCTACGGCGCAGGCGCGCGCTGGGGCGGCCCCACGGCACCAGTCCGCCCGATCCGACCGCGAATCACTTCCTGGTCGACGAGTCCTGTCGCACCGGTACCGTGCCGCCCGCGATCGCCTGCAAGATCCAGGTGGCCACACGCTGGAGTATCTCGGTGGGAGGCCGAGCTGATCTCGTCGCCCAGCGGCCACTATCTACGCGCGACGCAATCACTAAATGCCAAGCCGGACCGTAGCGGTCATTCGGCAGTGGCGGTGAGCGGACGTGCGAGCGCGTCGGCGACGGCTCGACTGCCCATCATTTCGCGGATCACCTGTGCGAATTGTGTTGCCCCAGCGGCCTCCAGGGAGGCAGGAAGGTTGAACGCACCGCCGCGCCGCCGGTGGTAGTCGATCTGCTCGAGCAGCACTTCACGCACGGCCGCAGGTGAGCTCTGGTTCACCAGCATGAGGAAGTCGTCAGCCGTGTAGACCTCGTAGCTGAGTATCTCGTCGTTCGCTGCAGCGAAGTCGAGGAACCGTTTGTCGTCGGTCACGACGTACTGGACGCCGCCGTGCTCGGCGGCGGCGTGCAGGTGGGCGTCGTAGTCGTCGGTGTACGCGAGGTCGGAATCGATGACGTAGCCCTTGATTCGGCCGTGTGGCGCCACCGCGATGATGCGGTCCCGAATGCCGCCGACCTGCGCGTCGGAGTAGTGCGGGTGCTTCTTCCGGATGTGGTAGACCAGCTCAGCGAGGATGTCCTCGGTCCACGTCAAGTGGAACATCGGCGCTTTCCGTAAGGCGAGGAGGCATATCCAGTCTCGGAGTGTCCTCGAATAGAGGACGTTTGCATCCGTCAGAACCCCTGCGCTCACCCGACGAGGATAAACGCAGGGGTTCCGTGGACTCCGAGCACCGGTCAGTACGTCATGCCTTCTGCGTCTTCGAACGCGCGAAGGTCGTCGAACGCTGCTCGCTGCGTGGCACGCTGCCGCTCTTGGTAGGCGATGACATCAGTGCTCTTCAATCGGGTGTGGGTGCCGACTTTGTGGGCGGGGATCTCGCCCTCGCCGATGAGCTTCATCAGTGTCGGGCGGGATATGTCCAGCATCTGGGCCGCGGTCGTGGTGGTGACCTCACTCGGCACCGACCCGATCGTGACGGTGCCGCCAGCGGCAACGACCGCCACCACCGCGGTGAGGATCCGCGCAAGCTCCGGGGGTACCGCCGACTCCAGGCTGACCGGATCTACGGAGCCGGCCTGCTCGACCTCCGTGGACGTGACCGTGAGGGTGGTCTTCGCGGCACGATCGGTCACCACTGCGCTCATCTCGAGTACCTCCTATGCACAAATCGTAGCGATTTGCACTTATAAGTGCAAACTACTTGGTTCGCGCGCTCCCCGACAACCCATCAGTGGGAATTCTTCTCGGCGACCGCGGTCGCCGGGTGCACAGCAACCAGGCCGAGACCCTGCCGCCGCTTGCACAGCCGCGCCAGCTCCCGATACGCGGCCTCACCGAGCAACTCGGTCAGCTCCGGCGCATACGACTGCCACACCGCCTTCGCGCCGACATGCGCGTCCGGCGAGCCGGAGCAGTACCAGTCCAGGTCCGCGCCGCCCTCACCCCACCCGCGCCGGTCGTACTCGGTGATCGTCGTCTTCAGGACCTGCTCGCCGTCGGGTCGCTGAACCCATTCCTGGGTGCGCCGGATCGGCAGCTGCCAGCACACGTCCGGCTTCACCTCGAGCGGCTCGATGCCACGCTCGAGCGCCATCGAGTGCAGCGCGCACCCGATGCCACCCTCGAAGCCGGGACGGTTGAGGAAGATGCATGCACCCTTGTATCGGCGGGTCCGCAGCGCCGGCTCGTCGTCGAGCTCGTCCTCCTCGATGTACCCCCTCTTCCCGAGACCCTGCTTCATGAACTGCCAGTCCTCGGGCCGGAGCAGCTTCACCGACTCGTGCAACCTCTCCACATCCTCCGCGTCGGAGAAGAACGCGCCATGCGAGCAGCAACCGTCGTCGGGTCGGCCCGCGATGATGCCCTGGCAGGCCGGGGTGCCGAACACGCAGGTCCAGTGCGAGAGAAGCCACGTCATGTCCGCGGCGATGAGATGCTCGGCGTCGTCGGGATCGAGGAACTCCACCCACTCCCGAGCGAAGTCGAGCGCAACCTCGGGGCTCGGCGTCATCTTGTCCGACGACACCGGGATACCTGCTGTCACAAACCCCCACGGTAGCCAATCCACGTAACAGACAAGGACTGATCGGATCCCCGTCCGGGATTGAACAACACTCGACCCGAATCGCGCCGACGTGGGTGTAACGCCGCGGCCTCCACCGCAAATAACCAGCGAACGTTCTCGCGGCTGTCTCGGGGCACGAGGAGGCAACAACCCTCCTGATGTCGACACCCTCGGGTGGGGCGTGTCGTCACCGGTGTCGACGATGCGCAGCGAAGAATCGACGTAGAACGCGACAGTCGAGGAGGGTGCGATGAACCCCAGTCGCATGCGCAGGCTCCGGCCGGTGCCCGATGCCGAGCCGCAGATGATGTTTCGCACCATCCACGGGTACCGGCGCGCCTTCCGCATGGCCGGTGACGGTCCCGCGCTGCTGCTGTTGCACGGCATCGGCGACAACTCGTCGACATGGACCGAGATCATCCCGCACCTCGCCGAGAGTTACACCGTGATCGCACCCGATCTTCTCGGTCACGGGCGCTCCGACAAGCCCCGTGCCGACTATTCGATCGCCGCCTATGCCAACGGCATGCGCGATCTACTCTCGACCCTGGGAATCGACCACGCCACCGTGATTGGACATTCGCTCGGCGGCGGCATCGCGATGCAGTTCGCCTACCAGTTCCCGCAGATGGTGGATCGGCTCATTCTGGTTTCCGCCGGCGGTATCACCAAGGATGTTCATCCACTCCTGCGGCTCGCGGCGACGCCGATCCTCAATGAGGCACTGAAATTGCTGCGCCTGCCGGGAGCGGTGCCCGCGGTGCGGTGGGTGGGAACCCTGTTGACTCGGCTGCACGGCACTGCCCTGCGCCCCGGTGCCGCGCTGGACGACACACCGGATCTGGTGCGTATCTTGACCGAACTTCCCGACCCCACCGCATACGAGGCCTACCTACGCACCCTGCGTGCGGTGGTCGACTGGCGCGGACAGACGGTGACGATGCTCGACCGCTGCTATCTGACGGCAAGTCTTCCTGTTCAACTCATCTGGGGAGATCGGGATACGGTCATCCCCGTCAGCCACGCCCACACCGCGCACGCGGCAATGCCGGATTCGCGGCTGGAGATCTTCCGGGGCGCCGGTCACTTCCCCTTCCGGGACGACCCCATGCGCTTTGTCCACACCGTCGAGAAGTTCCTGTCCGCTACGCGCCCATCGCCATTCGACGAGGTCAGGTGGCGGCAACTGCTCAACATCGGAACCGTCGAATCAGCTCTCACCCCCGACGTCTCGACGCGTGCCGCCGTGCTCGATGCGATGGGATCCGCCGAACGCAGCGCCACCTGATTCGGGCTCAGGTGACCGTCGCCGGGCACAACACCCACCCGGTACCTGGGGTAGGTACCGCGCCGCGGCAGTCACGGGTCTGCAGCACCGTGTTCGAAAGATTCACCACCTACCGACCGGGAATCCGCCACGGCCATGTCACTGCCTCGCACACTCTGATCCGGGCGGCTGACCCCGTCCCTCCACCGGCCTGTTGGGGGCCGGCGATGAACGCGGTGGGGCGGGCGGGGCTCGAACCCGCGACCAATGGATTATGAGTCCACGGCTCTAACCGACTGAGCTACCGCCCCATGACCGCACTACCCCCACCATCGTGGGGCGTGGCGATGCTACCGGCCACCCTGCTGTCCATCCCCGCCCGTGCCGAGGACAGTCTTCATGCGCGGCCGAAGAGCTGCCGCACCCGACCGTTGTCATCGACCGCATACAGCGCCATCCCCAACAGATCCAGAATCCGCTGAGGTGCCCGCACCGCTGCCTCCACCGAACGCGGCTCGTCACAGACGACCAGCGCGAACGACACCAACTGATCCGGTTCGCTCGGCATCCGCCGCACGAGCTGCCCGATGGCGGTATCGACGTCCAATCCCGGCGCGGCGGTCGCAGCCTTGACCTCGGCGTAGAGCAGGTGGCCGTCCTTCTCGGCAACGATGTCCACGACATCCGTGTCGGCAAGCACCGTCCAGCCCTGAGACGACAACCATCCCGCGAAGTCCCGGACCACCCGCGCCTCCTCACCTGCCATACCGCCACGGTAAGGCAGAAACGTCAGTTCAGGCCGGTTTCCGCGCGACACGGACCCCACGGTCACGCGATACGACACTCATCTCGCGCGCCCGGTCCGGATCAGACCTGGAATCGCCTTGCTGCTAGCGACAATTCGTTCACAGGCGGGACGCGGCCGCGCCGGAGTTCCGGGGGTCAGCACCGTGCCGGGGCGGGCTCACCCCGGAATCGTGCCGCGACGAACTCGTACGCATCCGGGAAACCCACCACCGCGGTGGTCATGTGCTCAGAAATGTCATACGGCACAAACGTCAGCCTCGCACCCGCCGCGCAGTACCGGTGCGCCACCTCCGCCACCGAATCGAACGGGGTGAGCCCATCGAGCGTGCCGTGCCACATGTACACCGGCGCCGTCGGCACCCCCTCGAAATAGCGGAGGCTGTTCTCCCGCAACACCTGCCGCGCCGCCGAACTCGCCATCAGACTGGTAGACGCGGCCAACTGCCCGGCGTTGCGGAACGCACCGTGGAACAGCAGGAACCGCCGGCACTCGTTGCTCATCCAGTCCCGCAACCACAGACCGGTCTCGTTGAGTTGCGAGGACACCGGCAACCGGTCCGGGTACTCCCGTTCGAGACCGATCGCCGCCGCGAAGGCCAACCCGAACCCCGGGTGCGGGTTGAACCCGAGCCCCTCTGCCATCTGTTCGAGATCCGCCGGCACCCCGCCCTGCACCACCGCCGCCAGCTTCAGCTCCGGCGCATAGGTCGGCGCGAGCGCCGCCGCCCACGCGCTGGCCATCCCCCCACCCGAGTAGCCCGCCAGGGCCACGGGGCTGTACGCCAGGCCCAATTCGGCTACCCGCTGCACCGCACGGACACTGTCCAGGGTGATCATGCCGCCGAGCTTGGCCGCACCGTACGCACCGGTCGGACCGAGGTGGTCGGGCACCGAGACCGCCCACCCCCGCTGCAGGCCCAGATACATTCCCGGTGATTCCTGCATCTCCAGGTTGAACAGCGCCCGTGAGGGCGCGCACTTGGTTCCCAACGAGTTGACGATCGCCTGATACGACACCAACGGTGGATTCGCCACACCCCGGGGAAGGAGCACCGTCGTGACCGCCAGAATCGGGTTGCCGGCCGAATTCGTCGACCGGAACGCGATCTGCCACCCATCGGAGTTGGCGTACATCCAGGTGTCGATCCGCCGCGTCCGCACCACCTCACCCGGCGCCTTGGCCCCGAGATCGGTGGGAGCGAGGTAGAACGGGTCCGGGTCCGGCCACGGATACAGCGGTTCCGCGCTCGCTGGCACCGGAACCACCATTCCGAGGAAGAGGACACCGAGCACCGCCGCCATCCACCCCCGCACACCGCGCCACACCACGTCCAGCTCCCTCTGCGCCCCTCGTCAGGACACGGTGACTGTATCCACGCGGGCACACACTCCGTTACCGCAGCGGTCCCCGGCAACCTCGAGCCACCGTCCAGTAGCCAATGCCCGGAGTGCAGGTTCCGCATCCCGCTTCAGGCCGGCACTCACCAGCCGCGCCGCCGCCGCCGCGCCCGCCCTGGCGCCGTGGTGCCGCGACCCGCAGCCCCCGACACCGCAGCCATCAGAACTTCTCGGTGAGGATCATCTCCAGTACCCCCGTGCCCGCCGGGACCACGGTGCACGGCGGCGGTGTCGCCGCCTGTGCGGGATCGAGCACACCCATCACCAGTTGCAGGGTGTACTCGTCGTAAGGCATCCGGAAATGCCCGGACTGATTGGACGGGCACAGGTCCCCGATCATCAGGTTCGTCGCCGACCCGTCGCGCAACGCGATATTGGTCGCCGGCTGAATGACCTCGTCGACCCACGAACCGATCGTCGTGTACCGGGTCCCCGCAACGGTGTCACCCCCGCGGTTGAGGTCGTCGAGGAACGATGATCCCTGGGCCTGCTGCTCCAACGCGGGCGACACCAATTCCGGGGGGATTGCCCTCCTCGCCCACTGCATGCCGCCGGGCGTCTGCTCCAGGACCGGAACGAGACCGAACAGGGTCCCCCCGTAGGTCGGTGAGGCAAGGCCGATCCACTGATCGACTATGGCTGCACCACCGAGCCGGTTGACGTAATAGCGGGCCACCGTCGCTCCCTGCGAGTAGCCGACGATGTCGACCTCGGAAGCCGCGGTCGCGCCACGGACCTCGGCCACGAACTGCGCCAACTGACCGGCGCTGACCGCCATGTCCTCGGTCCCGTAGTTGTCGCCCCCGGGCGCACCGCCGTAATTCAGCGCGAACACGCAATACCCCGCCCCGGCCAGTCGCGGACCGAGAGCCGCCCAGTCCGAGTACGCGTTCGAGTCCGTGCCGTGCACCAACACCACCGGCCTCGGATGCACGGCGGTCGGGATACAGGTGAAATCATTGACACCGGACGGAACCGATCCCGGGTGCTGCCGCGCATACCGGGCGGCATCAGGATGCGCGCCCTGGGCAGGACCGACGCGGTCCGGGACCTGCCACACCGAGCTCACCCCAGGTAGATCCGGAACCTCCTCCGCTGCCGCGACCGGCGCCGAAAGAATCCCTGCGGCCAGCCAGACGCCCACCGCCCCGGCCGTGGCCGCCCACCTCATCTGTCGATGTGCCCGCATCCTGACGCTCCCTGCCCTACCTCCGCGGCCCGACCATTCGTGCCGACACCACTACCCGAGCACCCCGGAACCGAGTCAGCTCCGGTGACAGTGTGGAATACATTGAGCGCAAGCGCTATTAGGTCAATCGTCCAGTTACGTTGGGCCGCATGTCATCCGACCACACTCGAAGAGTACGACCGCTGGCACATCCGACGGGCTCATTCTGCGGGTTCGATCACTACCGCCCGGTAATGTGACATAGGACACAGCGAGTGGGGTGGAGATGCCTTACCCTGCTTGGAAACACGCCACCTACGGCTTCCCCGAAGAATCGGTACGAAGAGTGAGTCGGAATCCGCGCCCACTCGAGGAGGTGCGGTCGCCATGACCACAGAACAGCTGGTCCCCAAACCCGTCGTCGTGGGCCGGGGCGTCGCCGACATCGCCCGCCAGTCGCTTCGTGACGTCGTCGCGGCAATGTTCTCGTTCGATCTCGAGGACGGGGACGTCGACCTCGATGCGGTCGAGCGGATCCGAGCGGGCGAGTTCGACGACTGGGTTTCCGCCGCCGCCCGGTCCGGCCTCTTCGCTTCGCAGGAGATCGAGGCTTTGGCCCGGTCGTGGCACGCCGATCCCCGGTCGCTGTTCGAGGCGCTCCTCACTGACGCCGACGACATGACCCGCAAGCGCTACGAGATCGTCTGGGACTCGCTCGACGAGGCCGACTCACGCGAGTACGCCTGACGGTGCCCACCAACACTGAAACGCCTGACAGCAAACACACCACAATGAGCGACGAAAAACGTTGAGATGAATGGCAAGGGAGGACGGCACCCGATGACGAACTCGACCGTTCCAGAGCAGTTGCTGCACGCCGTGCAGGACCGGACCACCGAGATGCGCCGATGGCTGGACTCCGGCAACAACAGCGAAACGCTGATGGCGCACCTCCACGACGAACCGGTCGACGCAGCGTGGCTGCGCACCTATCAGCGCCTGGGACGCGACCTCATGTCGGCCGTCGGAAACGCACAGGAGCAGTTGCCGCGGCGACGATGAACGCCGAACAGGACAGTGCGCTCGAACGAGTACGGGCCACGCGCGTGGTCCTTCGAACCGTCACGCCCGCCGAGCACACAGCGGTTTTCGGCCTTGGGTCGACCTGACACCTGCCCCTTGGCAACGGCCAAGACCGGAAGTCCCGTTCGTCGATCCTTCGGGTGCGGCGACCACTGCTCGATCTCCGCCAGGGCGAGGGTGCCGTGATCGTCGTAGTCGGCGAGCAGTGTGACGAAGTCCTGCTCCCGGCCCTCGCGGGGCGGGTCATCGGTGGGACCTCCGATGTCGGGGCGCCGACACCTTGCGCCTGATTTCCCACGTTCCTGAGGTGCAGCCGCCGGCCGCCGCCCTGAACGTCGTCGCCCGTCCGGCTCACCCCTGGGGCAGTCCTTGTCGACGAAGACCAGAAGCGGGCGGCGGTTCATCTTCTGCGAGACCGAAGGCCTCACAGGGGCCATGCCGAACACCATGCGACGAACCTCCACATCGGGTATGCATGTGCAGTGCGTCGTTCGACCCCGTTCAGGACGGTTCACGACAGCCGTCCGGCCAGATGATCTCGGTACTCGAAGGGCAGGTGGATGGCCACCCAGAAGCGGGCGGAAGTCACCCGTCGCGCATTGCTCCATGCCGCGGCCGAGGTGTTCACCTGCCGCGGCTACGCCGATACGAAGCTGAGCGAGGTTCTCACCCAGGCCCTGGCCACCAAGGGGGCGCTGTACTTTCACTACGCCTCCAAGGAAGAGCTCGCCCGCGCCGTCATCGAGGAGGGCACGAGGCGGTTCACCGTCGTGTGCACCCCGTATCTCAACTCCCCCACGCCAGCATTCGAGGCCATGATCGGCATCTCCTTCGTCACGGTCGACGCCGCCCTCAACGACGCGGTGATGGGGGCAACCTTCCGCCTCATCACCGAAATGGGCGACTACCGAAGTTCAGAGACGGACACCTTCGCGACCTGGGCATCCACCTACCAACTCCTGGCCCGCCGAGCAATCGACGAGGGTGACCTGTGCGAGAACACCGATCCGGACGCAGTCGGTCAGCTCCTGGTGGAACTCTTCGCCGGAGCACGCCTCCTGACGACGGCCACCGACAACCCCGCCGCCCTGCCCACGCGTACCGCGATGGCGTGGGACCTGCTCCTCCCGGTGCTGGTGACCACCCCGAAGATCGACTACTTCCGACAATTCGTCACCCGGAGGCTGCCCACGGTGGGCTGCCGTGAAGGTTGCCATGTCAGGAAGCTCCGCCTGTAGCTCGGCCGGACCGCCACCGAACACAGCCACGGAAACCGCCGACCGGAGTTCTCACGCGAGGTCCGCACCACCGACGCGGGGGACGGCGGCCGCGTTCGCGCCGAACCCGACTTCCTCACCACCACGGACACCCGGATACTTTTGTGGCACAACACCGTCTAACAACCCAGCGCCGACGAGGAACAAGAGTGGCCTCCACACCGACGTGCACCCCTCCCCCCGCGTGGCTGCTGCGATACACCAAATGGATTGGATGCGCCCCAACCAACCCGGTGACCGACCGCAGCGGCGTGACGTGTCCCCAAGGTGACCGACGACAAGGAGTGGATCTTTCCCGCCCGCCGTCGTGGACTCCGACGCCATCCCCATACCCATACCCCAGCCCTGTCGCTCATCTCCTGCGCACCCGACTCGACCTGCACCCATCTCGGTGCGGGACACCGAGAAGATTCTCGCCGACCGCGGACAGCCCAACCTGCGGCAGGGCACCGACCACAAATCCTCTCCCCCCAGCCTGCGTGCTGCCCTGCGACTGGGAAATCTGTGACACCGGTGGCTCACTCGCAGTCAGACCAGACCCCACGCGGCGGGCCGGCACCGTCGACGCCGTCCCGCCCCCAGGGCGGTCGGTTCTGCATTTCCGCCGATCGATCCTGGAACCCGCACGATGTCAATGACATTCATCCAGGATTCCGGGCGTTGACCACGACGGCGCACTCCGGCCGGCACGTGGCCAACCGCTCGCTGTGATCCTGCACGACTTCCTCAATCACCGCACCCAGTACGTCGAGGCGAATTGCGTCGCCGCGGTTTGCGACGACTCCTCCTCGGCAGCTTGGCAGCACAGTCGACTTCGATGTCTATTCGGTGCGCGTTTAATCCACGTCCTATCTTCCGTGTCTGTCTCGGCCTCGGCCTCCGGATCGATGTCGTGTCACACACCGACGGTGCTGCTGTGGGGAACGGTCGAGAAGGTCGGGTTGACCGCGGGAATGTGGAGCGCTGCCGACCTGTTCGTGCGGGCCCTTGACCGCGCATGATCGGAAACATCGTGCCCGAGCTTGCCATGACGCTCCGTCTTCGGTGGGGTAAGCCTGGTCGATATCCCACCACTCCGGTCCGTCCTGAAGCGTTCGGGCAGGACGCCTTCGAATCAGCAGTGCCCGCACGATCACCACACTCACCGCCGATGCCCACCAGGCGACCGCAGCGATCAACACCGCCTGCGCTGCGGCCAGGAACACCGCCTGTCCCGTGATCGGGAAAACACGCTCCAACCAGGTCATATGGATATGTGACGCGTGTTGCGCAACGGTCACGGTGTTGTTTCGGGGTGCTGTCGTCGGCGCAGTTGGCGGGGTGAGCAAAGTGTAAGCGCCCCGACACCACCGGCCATCGAGCGGACATATTCCGCCCCTATGGTCATGCGAATCTTCAATCTCAGGAGCTAAGCCGTGACAACATTATCTCAGCGCCCTTCGAACTCATCGCCTCCCCCGGTATCGATCTGGCATCGGATCGACAACTGGGACCCCGAGGACGAGGCCGCCTGGGAGGCGGGCGGGAAGAACATTGCCCGCCGCAACCTCCTCGGCTCCATCCTCGCCGAGCACATCGGATTTTCGGTGTGGTCCGTGTGGTCGGTGATGGTGCTCTTCATGCCCACGGCGGTCTACCACATCGATCCAGCCGGAAAGTTCTTCCTCGTCGCCATACCCACACTGGTCGGAGCAGTTCTACGCCTGCCCTACACCTTCGCCACCACCACATTCGGTGGCCGCAACTGGACCATCATCAGCGCACTGGCCCTGGCGGTCCCGATGACCTTGACGCTGTACTTCATCTCGAGGCCCGAGACCTCCTACACCACCTTCATGATCGTCGCCGCCTTCGCCGGACTCGGCGGCGGGAACTTCGCATCCTCGATGACCAACATCAACGCGTTCTACCCGCAACGCCTCAAAGGCTGGGCCCTGGGCTTGAACGCAGGCGGCGGCAACATCGGCGTCCCGGCCATCCAGTTGATCGGCCTGCTCGTGATCGCCACCTGGGGCAACCGCAGCCCACAGATCGTCTGCGCAGTGTATTTGGTGCTCATCGGCACCGCCGCCGTCATCGCCGCCCTCTACATGGACAACCTCACCGACCAGAAGACCGACGCACGATCCCTGCTCGATGTACTCAAATTCCGCGACTCCTGGATCATCTCGTTCCTCTACATCGGAACATTCGGATCATTCATCGGATTCAGCTTCGCCTTCGGCCAGATCCTGCAACTCAACTTCCTCGCCGGACTCACCAACGGCGCTCCGGCGACCCCCGCAATGCAAGCCACCGCCGCCCTGCACGCCGCCCAAATCGCCTTCATCGGACCGCTCCTCGGGTCGCTGTCCCGCCCACTCGGCGGACGCCTCGCCGACAAGATCGGCGGCGGCCGAATCACCCTCTACAGCTTCGTGACGATGATGGCAGCCGCCGGTATCCTCGTCGTCGCCGGCACCGTCGACGACACAACCCCCGGAGCCGCGAACACCACCATCATGACCGCCTACGTCGTCGGATTCATCCTGCTGTTCGTCATCTCCGGAATCGGCAACGGGTCCGTCTACAAAATGATCCCGGCCATCTTCGCCGCGAAAGCCGCAGCACTACACCCCCACGACACACCCACCGCCGCCGTCTGGTCACGCACCATGTCCGGCGCACTGATCGGCATCGCCGGCGCCGTCGGCGCCCTCGGCGGAGTCGCCATCAACCTCGTCCTACGAGCGTCGTACCTCGGGGTGCACAAGTCCGCCACCACAGCGTTCTGGGTGTTCGCCGCGTTCTACATCATCTGCGCCGCGATCACCTGGACCATGTACCTCCGGCGACCGACCGCATCAACACCCTCAACCACCGGCACCCTCACACCCGCTCTCTGAACAACAACGTACGGAAACGCACGGAAGCGCCGATCCCACATCGGAACCCCGTTCAGCAGAACACCATCCCGCCCGTATCTGCTGCACGCCCAGCGTGCGCGTCAACACCCGCACGGCAACGACTCAGCGCCTCGGCCGCGTCCACCGACGCAGCCGTCACCCGCCGGACAAGTCCAACACAGCAGGGACCGTTCGGCCCCTTTGAACACCTCGAGAAGGACATCTACGAGCATGAAAATGACTAAACTGATGGCCGCCGCTGCCATGACCATCGCGTCGATGGGAATCGTCGCCGGCACCGCCCACGCAGAACCCGCACCGCCCCCGGCCGCCGAGGTCGGGTGGAACCTCACCCGCCACGGTGACCAGGTCACCATCGACACCACAGCCGGGTCACTAAGCAACGAGAACAACCACCTGATCGTCCGCGACGCCTCTGGTGCCACAGTCGAGTCGGTGCCCCTGGCGCTCGCCGTCGACGGCCTCGCGCACCCGGTCGCCGCACAGATCAACGGCCGCACCGCAACCCTGACCACCGATACCAGCCCGGCCGCCGCAACCCCGGTCAGCCTGCCGCTGCGGCAGGTCGACCTACCCGCCGCAACCGCCGGAGTCAAAGACAACATCACCCTCACCGCGGCCGTCGGCGGCTTCCTCGGCGCGGCAACCGGTCTGGTCGGCGGCTGCATCCTCGGCGCCGTGGCCGGGGCCGTCATCTCCGCACCCGCAGCACTGCTGTTCGGCGCCGGCCCGGTGGCAGGATGCATCGGCGGCGCACTACTGGTCGGCGCCGGCGCCTCCCTCGCCGGCACCGCGATCGGCGGCCTCGGCGCCATGGCAGCCAACGCCGATCCGTTCATCACACTGCTGAACGCACCCCCGGCCCCGAAGAAGTAACACCGGCCGACCGTTGCCGAATGCGGCCCGCCCACAGTGGGCGGGCCGTGTACCCACCTCCAAGTTTCGGCGTCGTCACCGCGACACAGCACGGCCAATCGAGAGTACCGCAGTCGCAAGGACGGCGTGAAAGGAACTGAACGTCGCCCACCTCACATCTTCCAGATCCGGCCTGCTGGGGCGTCAAGAAATTACCGCGCGCACTGGCTTTCCGTCCGCGGCGAAGTGGACTAGTGCTCCGACCTCGTCAGCCAACCCCCAGCGGCTGGCGAGGTATTCCATGTCAGTCGGCGCTCCGACTGACCCGACTCGCGACCGTCGATGGGAACCCGCCTGTACGCGCCGCGGGATGGCGGGCGCCCCTTCCGGGCGACGTGCGGACACCTCGCTGATCGTGAACTAGGCGATTCTGCTCATGGACTGGTCGGAACAGAGTTGACAGACCGGTAGTCGGTCCACAGCGATGTTCGGGACAAACCTCACTCGCACAGGCTCGGTCGCACACGGTGGAAGGGGTTCGGCCACGAACGAATACACCCACGGTCCGTCATCGAGCGCGACGATGGCGATCGTCACTGGGACAAGCTCCCCATGGCAACCATCGACTTCACGATGGACCACTCTCGACGAGATGATTGACCCAATTCCAGTCGAAGCGATGGGTGCGAGTTGAGAGCTACCGCATCGGGAACATACCGAGATCAAAGGTGCGAGCAACGTCCCGCAATGCCCGCAGACCTGAATCATCAAGTTCGATCGACCATCTGTCCGCTTCCAGCACGCGGTTTGCGTAGTCACTGCGCCATCCGACTGCTCGATGCATTGAGCACCGTTCTCATCGCATAACCGAAACAATCGGGGTCATCAATGAGCCAGTCGTGTGTGCCCGCCACGGTGAATACCGGGGGCCCGCCCAGAGCATTTCGAAGTGAGAGATAGTTCGACCGTGGCACATCCCGGTCGTTACGACCCCAAAGTAGCGACACAGGAAACTGCTGGGCGGAAAGCTGTTCGAGTTCCCACGTTGGATCCACTGCCTTCGCGACGACAACGCTTGGGCGGTAACTTCGCGGTGGGGATATCTGCGCCGCTGCTCCACCAAGTGAATTGACGAGAACAAGTCGCGCAACTCGCTCGGGCCATTCGTACGCGGCCCTGATGGCGATTGCACCACCAACGGAGTGACCAACCAGCGTGATGGGTGCGTCAACACCTATTGCGTCAAGGAAGTTTTCCGGCCAGCCGGCGCAGTCGCTCAGCCGGAGGTTGATGGATTCAGACCACTGGTCCGCTGAGCGTCCCGGTAGCCGAGGCGCGTACACGCTCGCGCCGCTGTGAGCTAAGCGAGACAAGGCGCGATGATAGCTGCGGGGCGATGATCTCCGACCATGCAGGAAGATCGTCGTGGGACCGGCACCGGAGACTCCATAGGTGACGCGCTGACCTTCGGCAATGATATATCGCCAGCGAATCGCAGGTGGTCGATGGTGCATGGGCGGAAGCGCGAGGAATCGGTTGGGATTCGAAGCAGCGCTGTGCAGATACCGTTTCGGGTACTGAGCTGATCGGAGGTACATCGTGATTACCTTGGTCGAGCCCGATTCGGGGGTAGATCGCGATGCGTTTTGCCCGAATTCGGTTGTTGAGGCGCAGATAGGCGCGTAGATGTTGATGTTCTTTTGTCGCGAGCGACGACGCTGGATACCCTGTTGCGGCGCTTCGGAGCCGCTCAGCCCAGAGGCTAATTTTCTGAGTTCCGCGCCCGTGAGCGCACTTCTATTTCGATCGACAGCGCTAGGAGAAGTGACTGTTGTTGTCGACAAACACTTTTGATCAGCGGCTGCGGAGTACCCCGTCAGCGTACTCACTTGAGCTGGCGATTCGATAGGCCGCAGGACAGGAAGTGAATGTGACGCGCCTCACATTTCGTGTGGAGTCCGGTCACATCACCCGCGACAGGCACCTTCACGCCGAACCTATAACCGCGAGGTCGAACCGCAGGCGAAGGGGACATGTCGTATATCAAGGTCAGGAGCGTTTCACGTGGCGCGAGTTCGAAAGACATGTACGTCGGCCGAGGTGCCTCACGCTCTGCGTGCCCTCAACGATCTAGCCCGTAGGTGCGCAGCGATTTGTTTCACGCGCTGGCCGGCGCAACGACGCCGCGTTTATCCCCACGGTCGTAGCGGCCGCGCCGATCAATCTGACGATCTACGCTCGGGCAGCGGTTCGGCTCACGGTACCGCCCCGCAAGCATTCAAAACGCAACCGACTCTATAGGTCATCGAGAAGCCAGACGATTGGGCACCGCAATCTGGTTGATCCAGAACATTCTTGAGGGAAACATAGTGGGCAGGTCAATGCCCATGATCCGGATCGGAGGCTATCGTGCCTACAACCCGAAATGATCCTGAGTGGCCCGAAGCGGTTCGGGCCGCCGCGGAACAGAAGCTTCGGCAAGGTTCCGGCGACAACTGGCCCACACGAGTAGTCGCGACGTGGCTGGATGGCCCGTGGTTGCACATCGTCTACCGCAGAGAGGGATTCGATGCCTTCTACGGGCTCTGCCAGAATACGTACGTCGGGATCACTGGCAGTGCCTGGCCCGATGCAGAGTCGATCGGCTACGAAATTGCCGTTTACGGCGTTTTCGAATCACACGGGTCCGCCGAGCCGAGATTGAGCGGACCGCCCACGAAGATCTACTGGATGGGAGAGGTACAGGGCACACCAGCCGCTGATGTCACCGAACTCGACCCGGAAAGCCTGTGGCCACAGTAAATGTGAAGTGGGGACACGGTTCCGAAGGGTCGAGATCCTCGGATCGAGGCCCAGAAATCGGGCCACGCACGACACTCTGACGGTCCGCATTAGGCCTTGGCCGGACGACTGCCTCCACCGGATACACCTCCGCCCGCTCCGGACCTTGGGTCAGTCATTTCCTGGGTCCTCGAACTGTGCGAGGAGGAGTTTGAGGAGTCTGCGGAGCTCGGCGTGATCGGCGGTGCCGATCAGCGTCAGGAGCCGTGACTCGTGATCCATGAGGTCGGAGACGACGTCGTCGACGAGTTGGACTCCCTTCCTGGTCAGTTGCACGTCGACGCGGCGGCGGTCCTTTGGATGGAAGCTCCGCTTGAGCAGGCCGCCGCGCTCGAGTCTGTCCAGTCGGTTCGAGATCCCGGCGGGGGTAATCAGCGCGGCCTCGGTGAGTTGGCCGGCCGTCATCCGATATGGCTTCCCGGCGCGCCGCAGCACCGCGAGAACCTCGAGTGTCGCACGGTCGGTTCCGAGCTCGGCTAGGCGTTGGCTGCGTTCGCGCTCCAGATATCGGGCGATGCGCCAGATCCTCGACACGATCCCCACCGAGCTCACGTCGATGTCGGGCCGTTCACGGACCCATGCCTGCTCGACACGATCTACGCCATCGTCGCCAGCGACGTCTCGGACCGAGGGCGCCTCGATGCTCATTCGGTACCCCATCATTGTCTCTGCAATTAATCATCACGAAACTATTCACTACTAAGTAGTTTCCTCCGAAAGTTTAGCGCGTTTCTGCAGTGCCGCCAACTGCACAGCCCAATCAAGACGGATGACATTTCGCGATTGATGGGTTGCGGCAACGGAAGTTCACGCAACGTTCAAAGACAGTCCGTAGGGCCTGCACGGGGTTCGGGCGCAATCGACGGATCCCGCCGTCGCCCCTCCTGCCTCACGAGGGCGCTCATCCGGTGAGGGCGTCGCACTGACGTACACCCACCTTTTTGTCGCGGCGCTCGACCCGCGCGACGACGGCCGCACCAGGTGGACGCGACCTCGAGTTGTCGGGCGCAGTTCGCGCAGGTCGAAGATGGCACATGCCCACACCCTAATGAGAGTCAGCGAGTCCGGTCATACGGCAGACTCGTCACCGGTAGCGGCGGGCAGGTGAGCACTCTTCCCCCCTGGACCTGGGAGTCCTGAGAAAAGATCGTGCCCCCGCCCGTCCGCCGGGAGAACGGAATCGCTGATGGGATGTCGTGCCCGCTCCGGCGTGAGCACTGCTTCATTAGGGCGCTGATGGTTCTTCCGCACGCTACCGAACGTGGTCGAGCTCGAGGACGATGGGAGGAGTATCAGTGCAGTTATTCGTGGGAGATGACTGGTCGGAAGAGCATCACGATGTCGAGCTGATGGACGCGGCCGGACGGAGGCTGAGCAAGGCACGACTGCCGGAAGGGGTGGCCGGGATCGCGCGGTTGCACGCGATGATCGGCGACCAACTCAGCGACAATGTCGACGAGTCCGAGGTGGCGATTGGAATCGAGACCGACCGCGGCCCGTGGGTTGCGGCGCTGGTGGCCGCCGGCTACACAGTATTCGCGGTAAATCCGTTGCAGGCAGCTCGGTTTCGGGAGCGCAGCGGGGTTTCGGGCGCCAAGAGCGACGCCGCCGACGCCCACATGCTGGCCGACATGGTGCGCACCGATTCGCACCAGTTGCGGCCGGTTGCCGGCGACAGTCCCGAGGCCGAGGCGATCAAGGTCGTGGCCCGCGCGCACAAGACCCTGATCTGGGAACGCACCCGCCACACCCAGCGGCTGCGGCACGCGCTGCGCGAGTACTTCCCTGCCGCGTTGGAGGCGTTCGACGACCTCGACGCCGTCGATGCCCTCGAGCTGCTCGGGAAGGCTCCGGACCCGGCCTCGGCGGCGCGACTGACACGCGGTCAGATCGCTGCGGCGCTGCGGAACGCCCGCCGCCACGACATCGAGACCAAGACCGATCGGATCCAGGCTGCTCTGCGCGGCGAACACCTGGGCCGGGCGGCGGTGATCACTACCGCCTACACGGCCACCACCCGCTCCGCCGTCGCCGTGTTGAGCACTCTCAATCACGAGATCAAGGCGTTGCAAGGGCAGGTAGATGCACATTTTGGCCGGCACCCGGACGCTGAGATCATCCTGTCCCAGCCCGGGATGGGCACTCAGCTCGGCCCCCGGGTACTCGGTGAGTTCGGCGACGACCCCGAACGGTATGCCACCGCGAAGGCCCGCAAGAACTATGCCGCCACCAGTCCGATCACCCGCGCCTCCGGCAAAAAGAAGGTCGTCGCGGCCCGGTTCGTCCACAACGATCGGCTCGTCGATGCGCTGAACTCGCAGGCGTTCTCGGCCCTGCAGGCTTCTCCCGGCGCCCGCGCCTACTACGACAAACAACGCGACCGCGGTCTCGATCACGGCCCTGCCCTGCGGCAGCTCGCCAACCGGCTCGTAGGCATCCTGCACGGATGCCTCAAGACCCGCACCCGCTACGACGAAGCGACGGCATGGGCGCATCACGTCGAGAAGGCTGCCGCTTGACATCCCAAGCTCCTGGGATGTCTTTTCTGGCGACCAGTTCGGAGCACTGTTCCGAATCGCCCCGCCGATTCAGAACAGTGGTGTTCATCACACTCGATAACCGTATGCGCTCGATTTCTTAGTCGTCAATTACCGATAGCTGCAAAATTTTCCGACATCAAAGGGTTTCGACGGCCTCTCCCACGAGTTCCCATCGAGTAGATTCAAGCTCATGACTCTTAATTACGCTGCATTGCAGTGCATTACATGAATGCGTCCGTCGCATGCCGAGTGCGGATTCCGGCGTTAGGTTCGGGGGGCAGGGCACTTGCCTCGGCGGCGAGTCTCGTTCAGGATCTACCCGATGTTGCGCATCCTCCCGCCGGGAGGCATTGCACCTCACGATCGTTTCCCTCGAGTGCTCGACGGTGCCCGCCTTTGGTCGGGCGATGGCGAGCAAGTTAGGACAGCTGATGGCGGCTTCCGTGATTGTTTCCGGTGCCCGGACCCCCATGGGCCGGTTTATGGGGTCTTTGCAGGAGGTCTCCGGTTCGGATCTCGGTGGAATCGCGATTCGGGGAGCATTGGAGAAGTCGGGCATCGCCCCCGCGCTGGTGGAGTACGTGATCATGGGACAAGTGCTCACGGCCGGCGCGGGACAGATCCCGGCCCGGCAGGCGGCGGTCGCGGCCGGGATCCCAATGCACGTGCCTGCGCTGACGATCAACAAGGTGTGCTTGTCGGGCATCGATGCGATCGCGTTGGCGGATCAGTTGATCCGCGCCGGGGAGTTCGAGGTGATCGTCGCCGGTGGGCAAGAGTCGATGTCCCGGGTGCCGCATCTGCTGGAAAAGTCGCGGGTTGGCGTCAAGTACGGCGATGTGACCTTGCGCGATTCCATGGCGTTCGACGGACTGCACGATTTCTTCACCGATCAGTCGATGGGGAACCTGGCCGAGACCAAGAACCGGGAAGTAGGTCAGGGAATAACCCGGTCCGAGCAGGACGCGTTCGCGGCGGCGTCGCATCAGAAGGCGGCACGGGCGTGGAAGGACGGAGTGTTCGACGACGAGGTGGTGCCGGTGTCTGTTCCACAACGCCGCGGCAGCCCGATGGCATTCGACGAGGGGATTCGCGCAGACACCACGGTGGAGTCGCTGGCGCGGCTGCGGCCGGTGTTCAGCCGGGACGGGACCGTCACCGCGGGGTCGGCATCGCCGATTTCCGATGGTGCGGCGGCGGTGGTGGTGATGAGCCGGAAGAAGGCCGAGGATCTCGGGTTGTCCTGGATTGCCGAGATCGGGGCGCACGGGGTGGTGGCTGGTCCGGACTCGACCTTGCAGTCGCAGCCTGCACGGGCAATCGCCAAAGCGTGCTCGCGGGAGGACATCAATCCGAAGGATCTGGACTTGGTGGAAATCAACGAGGCCTTCGCGGCGGTAGGGATCGCCTCGACTCGCGAACTCGGACTGGATCCGGCAAGGGTCAACGTCAATGGTGGAGCAATTGCGCTGGGGCATCCACTGGGTATGTCCGGGGCGCGAATCACTCTGCATCTGGCACTCGAGCTGCAGCGTCGCGGTGGCGGTGTCGGCGTGGCCGCCCTGTGCGGCGGCGGCGGGCAGGGCGACGCGCTCATCATTCGATCCCCGAAGTAAAAACGTCCGCAATATCAGCAATTTCAGAAAGGTTCGAACAGTGGAAATTCAGGGAACCGCCGCATTGGTCACCGGAGCGGCGTCGGGCCTCGGCGCCGCCACCGCCAAGCGTCTCGCCGCCGCCGGAGCGACCGTGTTCGGACTCGACCTGCAGCAGTCCATCGAGCGGGCCGGCGACAACGTCGCGGACGGGGTGACCCTCCTCGCCACCGACGTCACCAGCGGCGACGAGGTCCAGGCTGCCATCGAGAAGATCGTCGAGTCGGGTCTGCCGCTGCGCATCGTCGTCAACTGCGCCGGCGTCGGCTGGGCGAGCCGCATCCTGTCGAAGAAGGGCCCGCACGACCTCGAACTGTTCCGCACCGTCATCACGGTCAACCTGCTCGGCACGTTCAACGTGATGCGCCTCGCCGCGGACGCGATCGCCAAGACCGACACCGTCGACGAGTCCGGGCAGCGCGGCGTCGTCATCAACACCGCCTCCGTCGCCGCGTTCGAGGGTCAGATCGGCCAGATCGCGTACTCCGCGTCCAAGGGTGGCGTGCACGGCATGACGGTCCCGGCCGCCCGCGACCTCGCGCAGTTCGGCATCCGCGTCAACACCATCGCCCCCGGCATCGTCGACACGCCGATGCTTGCCGGTGTCACCGAGGAATACCGTGCGGGCCTCGAGGCCGGCGTCCCGTTCCCGTCGCGACTGGCTCAGCCGGCCGAATACGCCCAGCTCGCTCAGATGATCGTCGAACACGATTACCTCAACGGTGAGACGCTCCGTATGGACGGAGCTCTCCGCATGGCGCCGCGGTAGAGCGAAGACCGCTACACGAGCCGGGCGCTGACGGCCCCCCTTCCTCACCGCCCGGCGTTAGACAACGGGATCAGGTCATCGTCCTAGCTTGTTCCGCTGGGACCGGTGGCCGATCAGCCGCGCACGTGTCGGCGCGAAAGCCGGGGGTTGCGCGGCTGGATGCCCATGGAGCGAGGGTGTTTCGAGTCGGGCTCCCGTACGCGCAGTTGGTTCACGGCCGCAACCTATTCACAGGTAAATACTAAATTAACAGAAATATTGACTCGTGAAGTATTTAGGCCGATACTGAGTATGTCAGGTTGTGAAGCGGCAGATCAGTGGGTTGGCCGCCCGGAGGATCGGACAGTTCAGTGAGTACGACATTCGAACCCGCAATGTCGCGGGAACGGCGATCAACCATCGCGGCCGATGACGGAACACCGCTCATCACCCGCGAGTACGGACCCGAAACTGCACAATTGACCGTGATCTTTGCGCACGGACACTGTTTGAGCATGCAATCGTGGGACCTGCAACGCGCCTTCCTGCAGAGCACCTTCGGGCCAGACGTGCGCCTGGTCTTCTACGATCAGCGTGGCCACGGTGAGTCCGGGTCCGCCGCGCCCGACACGATGACGATCGACCAACTCGGCAAGGATCTCGATGCCGTCATTCGCACTGTCGGGAGCGATGCGCCGATTGCCCTGGTCGGCCATTCCATGGGCGGGATGAGCATCCTCAGCTGGGCACGTCAGCACCCCGAAAAGATCGGGTTTCCCGTGGTCGCCGCCGGCCTGATCGCGACCGCCGCGTGTGAGCTCACCGGGTCCGGCATCGCTCGCAGCCTGGGCAATCCGCTGGTGCTCGCGGCGACGTCCGTTGCCCGGCACGCGCCGTGGATCATGGGTGCCGGTCGCGCCGTCGCCGGCAAGGCGTGCGAACACGTGATCCGGCAGGCGGCGTACGGGCGGGCCCCGGTCCACCCGCGGCTGGTTGCGTGCGCCAACGCGTTGATCAACGACACCGCGTCCGAGACCATCCTCGGGTTCCTCCCCGCCTTCGCGGGCCTGGACGAAACGGCGGGTGTGCGGGCGCTCGCACAGATCCCGACGATGGTGCTGTGTGGGGCGCGGGATTTGATGACCCCGTATGCACATTCGCAGAACATCGCTGACCGGCTACCGCTGTCGGACCTGGTATGTGTCCCAGACGCAGGGCACATGGTGATCCTCGAGTGTGCGCCGGTCGTGTCCGAGGCAATCGTGACCCTGCTCGAACGTGTTCGGGCCGGCCGACGACCGTTGACACTGGCCCCGAGCGAGCCCCCTTCCGTCGGGGCCTAGGACGGCCCGGCGCATATGTGCGGCGGGGCCGACGAACCCGCCGCACCGCCCGACGTGGCAGTAGTCATGGATGGTCACCGACGGGCTCCCCGCACGCAGGCGGACACGTGCGGAAGTAGCTTCGAGCAAACATTCTTGCGCACATATAATTCTTAGCCGTGAACTTCTTTCTCGTCGTAGACTGCATCCATGCGGATGCGAGGATCAGATGACTGCTGAGGTTTCCACGGCGGGTTCGGACGCGATCGGCGACGACGGCGTCGATCGCGTCGAGCAGGCGTGGGCGCGTGAACGCCCGGACATGGACGTCAGTTCCGTGGGGATCGTGACCAGAATCTGGCGCATTGCACGGCATTTGGAGCGCGAGCGCGTCGAACGGCTGGCCGAGCTCGGAACCGACCGGGTGACACTCGACGTCCTCGCGATGCTCCGGCGCGCCGGAAAACCGTATCGGATGACGGCCGGGCGCCTCTCCGAGGCGGCGCTGATCACCCCCGGGGGGATCTCGAATCGGCTCGACAAACTTGAGCGCAGCGGACTGATCAAGCGGAGCTTCCACCCGAAGGACCGGCGCCGTGTCGACGTGCAATTGACGAAGAAGGGGGTGCAACTCGTCGACGAGGTCGTCTCCGACCTCATGGATCACGAGTCACGGCTCCTGGAGGCCCTGGACGGCGGCGACCAGGAAGATCTTCGTCGACTGCTCAAGCTCCTCCTGGCTCAGTTCGAGGATCCGCAGGACGGGCTGGAGACCGACTGAGCCGTGCCCTCGGGGCCTAAGCCGAGCGCGGCGCGGCGCAGTACGTCCATCCCTACGCTGCCGACGGCCAGGGTTCGGTCGTGAAATTGCCGGAGATCCGCTTCAGGGTTGCGCCGGAAGTAGTCGTCGCGCAGCTGCTGCCACAGTCGCTGACCCACGGCGTAGGAGGGCGCTTGGCCGGCCCATCCCAGGTAGCGGTCGTGTTCGTGGCGCCGGCTGATCTCGTCCAGAACGCAATGCTCGGCCAGAAACACCCACGCCTTGCCGGGATCCCAAATGCCTCCGCCCAGGGAACTCGGGGCAGGCAGCGCGCAGTGCAGACCGATATCGATCACCACCCGGGCGGCGCGCAGACGCTGCGACTGGAGCATTCCCAGAAGGTCTGCCGGGTCGTCCAGCAGACTGAGGTCGACGGCCAGAGTCTCGGCATACAGAGCCCAGCCCTCACCGTGGCCGGGGGTGAAGTTGGCCAGGCGCCGCCATCGATTGAGCTCGTACCGCCGCGCCATTGCGGTGCCGACCTGCAGGTGATGGCCCGGGACCCCTTCATGGAACACCCGGGACGTTTCGTGCCAGGTGTGAAACTGGTCGACTCCGGAAGGTACCGACCACCACATCCGGCCGGGACGGGTCAGATCTTCGTCCGGGCCGGTGTAATAGATTCCACCGGTGCGTGTCGGGGCGATGCGGCATTCGAGTCGCTCGATCTCACGCGGGATCGTGAAATGCGAATCCTTCAGCTCGGCCAGGGTCCGATCCGAGAGGTCCTGCATCCACCGCTGTAAAGCGTCGGTGCCGCGCAACGTGTACCGCGGGTTCGCATCGAGAAGCTCGAGCACCCTGCGTACGCCGGCCCCGGGAACAAGGGCGTCAGCTGTGCGTTGCTGCTCGGCCACGATGGAGTCCAGGGTTGCTCTCCCCCAGTCGTAGGTTTCTTCGAGGTCGATGCTTGTCCCGAGAAAGCTTCGTGACTTCAGTCGGTAGACCTCCCTGCCGACACTGTCGGTGGTTCCTGCGTGCGGGGCGAATTCGGATTCGAGGATCTCGGCCAGTGCGAGATAGGACCGGGACGCCGCATGAGCGGCCCTGGTGAGGTCGCGCCCCAGGGCTGAGTCGTCGTGCGGTCCCCTGCGCACCAGGATGTCGAATGCGGCGGCAGACATGCGGGCATGGTCGATCCCGCATTCGACCTGCCGGACCGGGTGGGGATGTGCCGTTCGCTGCCGGGCACGCAGGCCCTCGGTGTAACTGTCGAGGGATCGGGGAACGTGCGATAGCCGTGACACCAGCGTCCGCCAGTCGTCGCTGGTTTCTGTGGGCTGCAGGTCGAAGACACGACGCAGGCTCTGTAGGGGTGAGGTGATCACGTTGAGTTCACCGACGAGTAGATCCGCATCGGCGAGCGCGAGAAACGAGTCGATTCGCTCGACCATGGCGGCGATCGTGACCGTATCGATGTCGTCCGTCGGCGCGGCAGCCTCCAGGCGCCGCCGGGCCGCACGCGCGGTCCGCACCCGGTCGGCGATTCCGTCGGGTGAGTAGTCGGTCACCTGGTCGTCGAAGCCGCGCACTCCGATGCGGGTCGCGTCCACCGGATCCAGTTCGCAGCACGCGATCAGGTAGTTCTCTGCGAGCTGGTCGACGGGTGTGGGAGTCCGGACAGGGGTGGGCTCGTGTGGGGTCACAATGGTGTCCGAGCTGCACTGCCCGGGCGAGTCAGCAGCACATAGGTCACGGTGCCGCCACGACCGCATCGTCGAGCCGTGGGAACGCGTCGGTTTCGATGTCCCCGCGCACGTGCGCGGGGGCCAGTCCATGTTTGGTGTAGCGGTCGATGTAGGCCGCCACCGTCCCCGCGGCGGACGAGTGGGTCGGGTGTCGGCGTAGGTGCAGTTCTACTGCGCCGAGCAGGAGCTTTGCGGCGTCTCGGAGTATCGCGTGGTTGAGTCCGTCGCGTGCGGCCGTTACCCAGAGGTCTCGGGTATCCGGGAGCAGGTCGACCAATTCCGCGCAGACCCGTCGGTCCATTGCTGTCGCGACGACGAGGACCGCGGCGGAGCGGCATTCCGGTGGCAACGCATCGATCATCCGGAATTCGAGCCAGCCGCGGGGGCGAATCGGGGGGAAGAGCGTGGTCAGGTGGTAGCGAAGGTCGTCCTCGGTCGGCCAGCCTGCCGGGTGCCCTATCGTCATCCAGTCCGCGAAGGTCAGACCCGGCGGGACGCTCGTGCCCAGCTCGCCGCCGCGGATGAAGAACACATCTGCGGCGAGAGCGTATCTTGCCCAGTCGATTTCGGGCCGGTCGCTGAGCTGGACCGGTGCCGTTCGGCCGGGGTCGATGCCGCCCCAGATCGCTTGCCGTACCGATTGCCAGTGGGTCCCGTCCGGTCCGATTCCGGGAGAGTTCGCGAAGGCTGCGATGAGCAGTGGGCCGATCTTGTTCGCCATGACCCACCGCACGTTTCGTCCGTCGGGATGATGACTGATGTTGACCTGCACCGATGCGGTGTTCGTCATCATCCAGGTCCCCTCCCTCCCGCGGTGCGCGTAGAAGTTTTCCATCGCCCGGTATCGGGGAAGGTCGAGTATCCGGTGCGGGGGTCGGCGGTCGTCGACGGCGAGGTCGGTCGCGATCAGGCCGTGCGCCTTGAGCCGATAGTGAAGAATCGCGGTGTCTTCGTCGATTGCGCGCAGGGTGGCCGGCCCGGATTCGAGCGGCGGGCCGGACAGTTCGATCTGCCCACCCGGCTCGATCGTGATGCGGCTACCGTTCGGCAACGGTCGGTTCATGATGGGCAGGAAGTCGGCGAAGTTCGGGCGAGAGAGGCTGCCGCGCTTGTGCACTGGCCATTCGACCTCGACTCCGACGAGGTCGACCCCACAGGGTTCGAATGCCTCGCGGGCAACCTCGTATGCCCTCTGAGTTGTCAGAGTAGGGCGAGAACAGGTCATGTCACCTGGTCCTTTCGTCGTCGGTACTATAGCCACGAAACATTTCACGGCGAAACAATTGACGAGCAAGAGATATCTCCATACTATGGAGTGAAGCAAGTCACAACAAGCCCCAGTTTGTGTCGATCGACACTTCGCAAAACTGTCTTTTACCAGGCGAAAGGCGCTATTCATGAGCGGCCCAATGACCGGAATCAAGATCGTCGACCTGTGCTCGATGATGTCGGGCCCCTGGGCCACGGACATTCTCGGAGACCAGGGCGCGGACGTCATCAAGGTTGAGGTGCCCGGCAAGGGTGATCACGTTCGCTCCCTGCCCAATCGGTCCGGCGACATGTCGGCCATGTTCGTCAACGTCAACAGATCGAAGCGCTCCCTGACCCTCGACCTGAAGACGGCGGAGGGCGTTGCGGTGCTGAAGAAGCTGGTTGCCACCGCCGACGTCGTCGTGCAGAACTTCCGGCCGGGCGTCGTCGAGCGCCTCGGCATCGGATACGACGACCTTGCCCCGCTCAACTCGAAACTCATCTATCTCTCCATGAGCGGATTCGGCGAACGTGGCCCCGCCTCCGGCCAGCGGGTCTACGATTCGCTGATCCAGGCCCTCACCGGTCTGACCACCGTCCAGGCGGGGTCCGATGAGGAGCGGCCCCGCCTGATCCGCACGATCCTTCCCGACAAGCTGACCGCGGTCGTTGCAGCGCAGGCCCTTTCGGCGGCTCTGTTCGCTCGCGAACGCACCGGCGAGGGGCAGCATATTCGGCTGTCGATGCTCGAGGCGGTGCTGTCGTTCCTGTGGGCGTCGGACATGGGCGCCTACACCTTCCCGGACCAGCCCGTGCCGCTGGCGAAGGGCGGCAGCTTCATCGACTTGATCTACCAGACCGCGGACGGCTACATCACCGTCGCCACGAACAGCAACGGCGAGTGGCAGAGCATGTGCAAGGCGCTCGGTCACCCCGAGTGGATCGAGGACGAGCGGTTCTCCACGCCGGTGGGTCGGTCGGCTCACATCAATGAGCGTTTGGAACTGATCCAATCGGTGCTGCTCGACAAGAATTCCGCCGAGTGGTTGGCGCTGCTCGACGAGTTCGACGTGCCGGCCGCGCCCATCCTCAAGCGGTCCGAGGTCATCGAACACCCGCAGGTCAAGGCCTCCGAGATCATCGTCGAGTCCGAGCACCCTGCGGCCGGGCGTCTGCGGCAGGCGCGAGTGGCGGCCCGGTTCCTGGGCACCGTCCCGGATGCGCCGAGGGGTGCGCCCCTGCTCGGCGAGCACAACACCGAGATCCTCGCGGAGATCGGCTACAGCAACGACGAAATCGCCTCGCTCGCTGCGGAGAAGGTCATCGGAACCGAGCAGGACGCCACCGCTGGCGTCCTCGCCTGAAAGGAAGTGCTGGACAGTGTCCACAGTATTGGTCGTCGGTGCCGACAAGGGCATCGCACATTCGATCGTCCGCCAGTTGCACGACCGCGGCGACAACGTTATCGCCGCCTGCCTGTTCGCCGGGGCTGATCTCACCTCCGACGGCATCACCGTCGAGCCGAACGTCGATGTCACATCGCAAGAATCGGTCGACGCCCTTGCCGCGCGCCTCGCTGAATCGGGTACCAAACTGGACGCCCTGATCCATGTTGCCGGGGTCATGTGGCTCGACGAACTGGGCACGATCGACTACGACCTGGTCCGCAAACAGATCGAGATCAACACCCTCGGACCGCTGCGCACGATCGAGGCACTGCGCCCGTTGCTCAACGAGGGCGCGAAGGTCGGCATCGTCACCAGCCGGGTGGGATCCCTCGGAGACAACACCTCCGGTGGCATGTACAGCTACCGGATCTCCAAGGCCGCCGCCAACATGGCCGGCTTGAACTTGCACCACGACCTGTCCAAGAACGGGATCAGCGTGCTGATGCTCCATCCGGGCATGGTGGCCACCGATCTGACGAAGGATTTCCCCGGCGAGCACAGCTACATCACCCCGGAACAAGCCGCTGCCGGGCTGATCAAGAACATCGACAACCTCACACCCGAGAACTCGGGCCGGTTCCAGCATTCGGACGGAACCTTCCTGCAGTGGTGAGCAACCGATCGCACTCTGTTTGCCAGTGAATATCCATCCCATCGAGACAGAAGGACGACACACACGATGATCACCGTTTACGGATATGTTCCAGCCTGGGGGATCCCGGACATCAGCCCGTACGTCACCAAGGTAGTGAACTACCTGACGTTCACGGGTGTCGAGTTCGAGCACAAGACGCAGGACCTGGCCACGCTCGACCAGGACTCGCCCCACGGCAAGCTTCCGTACATCGTCGACAGCGACGGAACCAAGGTCGGCGACTCCAACACGATCATCGCCTACCTGAAGAACAAGTACGGCGACAAGCTCGATGCGGATCTGAGCAAACAGGAGCTTGCCCTCGGACTCGCCTTCAACCGGCTGATCGAGGAACACCTGTACTGGAGCGGCATCATCCAGCCGCGCTGGCGTGAGGACAGCGGGTGGGAAACCTACATCCCATACATCGTCCAGGGCGCCGAGGTGACCCCGGAGATCCGCGAAGGCCTGGACGCGTTCCGGGGCCGGATCCTCGCCGAGTTCGACGGCCAGGGCATGGGCCGGCGCAGCGCGGAGGTCGTCGACGAGTTCTTCCGGGCTGACATCGACGCCCTGTCCGACTTCCTGGGCGACAAGCCCTTCTTCCTCGGCGACAACCTGCACTCGATCGACGCCTCGGTGTACTCGACGCTGCGGCACGTCGCCGACCAGCCGCAGCAGTGGCTCGGAACCGGATACGTCCAGACCAAGGCGAACCTCGTGGACTACATGGACCGCATCCGCAAGCAGTACGACATCTGACCGCCGGTAATCGACTCTCTTGGAGCATCGTTCGATGATTGATCTCTACTACTACACAAGCCCCAACGTTCGGAAGGTGCTCATCGCACTGGAGGAACTGGGACTCGACTACCAGATCGTCTGGACCGACATCAGTGAGGGCGATCAGTTCGAATCGGAGTACGTCGAGATCAATCCGAACAGCAAAGTGCCGGCCATCGTGGACCACGATGGCCCCGATGGCCGGCGCATGGCGATCTTCGAATCCGGTGCCATCCTGCTCTACCTGGCGGAGAAGACCGGTCGCCTCCTCCCCGAGGATCCGATCGCCCGCCAAGAAGTGTTGTGCTGGCTGTTCTGGCAGGTGGCCAACCAGGGACCGATGGCGGGGCAAGCCGCCCACTTCGTCTCGCACGCCCCCAAGCAGGGAATCGACAACCCGTACGCCCGAAACCGCTACGCGGGCGAGGTGGCACGCCTCTACCGCGTCCTCGATGACCGGCTCGCTGATCGCGACTACCTCGCCGGCGAGTACTCGATCGCAGACATCGCGACCTTCCCCTGGACTCGGGTGGCCGCCGGGCACGGAGTCGATGTCGCCGACTACCCCAACGTCAAAGCGTGGGCCGACCGCATCTCTGCCCGACCCGCCGCCAAGGTCCGCATTTCCGACCCGCGCGAGGAGAAGGCCCGAAACCACGTCTACAGCGCGGAACAGTTCAAGACCCTCTTCCGCCCGGAAGGAAGTCAAGCATGAGTATCACCGCAGATTCTTTGCCCCACATCACCCCTGGGGTGACCATCGACGGACAGATCACGACCACCGCAGCGGTGATCCCGGTGATCAATCCGGCCACCGAGTCGGTCTTCGCGGAGGTCCCCGATGCCGGGGTCGAGCACCTCGACACCGCGGTCGCCGCGGCCCGGCGCGCCGCCCGGTACTGGTCGGGCAAGGACCTGACCACCCGGCAGAGCATCGTCCTCGAACTCGTCGACCACGTGCGCGCCAACATCGACGAACTTGCCCGTCTGGTGACCCTCGAACAGGGAAAGCCGTTGGCGAAGGCCGCCGGCGAGATCGAGTCGGGGCTTCGCGGCCTCGCCCGGTACGCGAGTTGGGACATCCCCGTCGAGGTCATCCGGGACAACGACGACGAGCTGATCGAGGTGCACCGCGCACCGGTCGGTGTCGTCGGAGGCATCACCGCCTGGAACTACCCCCTCCTGCTGGCACTGTGGAAGATCGGTCCGGCCCTGATCACCGGCAACCCGATCATCGTCAAACCCTCGCCCCTGACTCCGGTCGCCACCTTGCGCCTGGGCGAGCTCGCGCAAGAGATCCTCCCCCCTGGTGTTCTCCAGGTGCTCAGCGGCGGAGACGATCTCGGCCGGGCGATGACCGCTCACACCGGGATCGACAAGATCACCTTCACCGGGTCCGAACGCGCGGGAAAGTCGATCATGGCGGGCGCCGGCCCGACCCTCAAGCGTCTGACCCTCGAACTCGGCGGCAACGATCCCGGCATCATCCTCGACGATGTCGACGTGGCCTCGATTGCCGCGGACTTGTACTGGGGTGCCCTGTCGAACTGCGGTCAGGTCTGCGCGGGCCTCAAACGCCTCTACGTGCCCCAGCACCTCGCCCCCGCGATCGAAGAAGCGCTCGCCGAGGTGGCCAAGGGAGTGAAGGTGGGCAACGGGCTCGAGGACGGAGTCGACATGGGCCCGGTCCAGAACGCCGCCCAATTCGCCAAGGTGCGTGGCTACGTCGATGACGCGGCCCACCGCGGCGCCGACGTCTACTTCCGCGGTGAGGTGCCCGAGGGTCCCGGCTACTTCCACCCGGTCACCTTGGTCCGCGGGGTCGACGACACCGTGCCGCTGGTTCGCGAGGAACAGTTCGGCCCGGTCCTGCCGATCCTGACCTACACCGACATCGATGATGTGATTGCCCGTGCCAACGACTCCGACCTCGCGCTCGGTGCCTCGGTGTGGTCCTCCGACGAACAGCGCGCGACCGAGGTCGCCGAACGGGTCGAAGCGGGCACGGTCTGGGTCAACCAGCACCCGATGCTCTCCTCCGATGTGCCATTCGGAGGCGTCAAGCAGTCCGGCCTCGGCGTCGAGCAGTCCATCCACGGTGTCCTCGAGTACACCAACTACCGAGTGCTCCGGGTCAAACGATGACCGCGGAACCGAACCATCCAGAAGACCACCGCCCATACCGTCACAATGGAAGGCGCACACAATGTTACTGAACCGGGACGATTGGTACGACATCTCGCGAGACCTCGACTGGGAACTGAGCTACGTCGATCCGGCGGTGGCATTTCCCACGAGTTGGAGCGGTACGGGAGACGTACCGAAGGAGGCCTGGGATCAGTGGGACGAACCCTTCCGGGTGTCGTACCGCGACTATGTCCGGATCCAGCGTGAGAAGGAGTCGGGCGTCAAGGCCGTCAGCAGCGCCCTGGTGCGCGCCGGCATCTACGAAAAGCTCGACCCCGCGCACGTCGCCGCGTCGCATCTGCACATGGGCACCACGTGCATGGTCGAGCACATGGCGGTGACCATGCAGAGCCGGTTCTGCCGGTTCGCGCCGACCCCGCGCTGGCGCAATCTCGGTGTCTTCGGGATGCTCGACGAAACCCGCCACACCCAGCTCGATCTGCGCTTCTCCCACGACCTGCTCAAACAGGATCCGCGTTTCGACTGGTCGCAGAAGGCGTTCCACACCAACGAGTGGGGTGTGCTGGCGGTGAAGAACTTCTTCGACGATGCGATGCTCAACGCCGACTGCGTCGAGGCCGCTTTGGCGACGAGCCTGACCGTCGAACACGGATTCACCAACATCCAGTTCGTCGCGCTGGCCGCCGACGCCATGGCCGCCGGCGACATCAACTGGTCGAACCTGTTGTCCTCCATCCAAACCGATGAGGCACGTCACGCTCAGCAGGGTTTCCCCACCCTGGCCATCCTGATGGAACACGACCCCGTCCGGGCGCAGAAGGCACTCGACGTCGCCTTCTGGCGGTCCACCCGACTGTTCCAGACGTTGACCGGGCCGGCGATGGACTACTACACGCCGCTCGATCAGCGCAAGATGAGCTTCAAGGAGTTCATGCTCGAGTGGATCGTCAACCACCACGAGCGGATCCTCGAGGACTACGGGCTGAAGAAGCCCTGGTACTGGGACCAGTTCCTGTACTCGCTCGAGAACGGTCATCACGCCATGCACATCGGGACCTGGTTCTGGCGCCCGACGCTGTTCTGGAAGCCGAATGCCGGTGTCTCCAAGGATGAACGGGAATGGCTGCGGGAGAAGTACCCGACCTGGGAAGAGAACTGGGGTGGGATGTGGGACGAGATCATCAAGAACGTCAACGATGATCGGATCGAGAACACTCTGCCGGATACGTTGCCGGCGCTGTGCAACCTCACCCAACTCCCGTTGGGATCGGCGTTCTCCCGGCACGATCTCGCCGACCACAGCATGACCTACAAGGGTCGGCTCTACCACTTCGATTCCGAGATCTCCAAGTGGTGCTTCGAGCAGGACCCCGAGCGCTACGCCGGCCACCAGAACTTCATCGACCGCTTCATCGACGGCCAGATCCTCCCGGCCGACCTCGCCGGTGGGCTGCTCTACATGGGTTTGACACCGGACGTGATGGGAGACGACGTGTACGACTACGCCTGGGCGAAGGACTACCTCCCGCCGAAGCCCGCACCGGTGGAGGAATCCGTTGACCGCGAACCGATCTCGATCTGAGTTCGGACTTCACTCGATAGGCAAGGAGAACTGACATGGCACCCTTCCCCATCACCGGCCGTTTCGTCGGCGATTTCGTCCCACACCTCGTGGCCGTGGACACCGACGACACCTGGGATCAGATCGCCCGCAAGGTCGCGGCGCATTCGGTGGGCCGGCGGGTCCCCAAACCCAAGGTGAGCCCCGGATACGACGTGCTCGTCGACGGCACCGTGATGACCGCCGATGCCACCCTCGGCGAGCTCCTCGGCACCCGCACGATCCCACCGCTGCAATGGGTCGACGTGCGCTTCCGAGAGCAGGTGAGCTCCGATGGCTGACGATCCCGACAACGACTTCGTCGACCTGGTCGCCGAGGACGAACTGTGGGACGACGAGATGGAATCGTTCGACGTCGGAGACGACGAAGTGCTCGTGGTGAAGGTGAACGGTGAAGTCCGCGCCTACGACGGAATCTGCCCACACCAGAGCATCTCGCTGGTCGAGGGCGAATTCGAGAACGGTGTCGTGACCTGCCGCGCACACGAGTGGCAGTTCGACGCACTGACCGGTGCCGGGGTCAATCCCCGAGACACCTGTCTGCACAAGCACGACGTCCGCATCGTGGACGGTGTCATTCAAGTTCGTCTCAAGTCGCCGGCCGCGGCGCATCACTGACCGTAGGAGTTCACACTCATGACCATTGTCGACATGGATGCCTCGGACGAGTCGTCCCCCGACCTGGTGGGTCCGGTCATCCGGGCCGGCAACCTGGCCGAGGCGGTGATCGATGCGATCGAGGAGGACAACCCGGGACAGGACGTGCTGGTACTCGACCGTGAAGACTACGTCCGCATCCACACACGCGGAGCGTGCCGCCTGACGCAGTCGAGCCTGGAAAAGCACTTCGGCCAGAGTTATCAACTGGCCGCGCTCGAGATCGACATGCCCTCGTTCAAGGGGCGCCTCAAGACTCGCACCGATGAATACGTCTGGTTCTACCAGAACTCCGGACAGGAGAAGTCATGACCAACAAGGCACCGCGGTCCCGTTCGCGCGGGCTCAAGACCTGGAGTGCGTTCGGCAACCTCGGGCGACGGCCCACCGAGTACGAAGTGCTCACGCACAACATGAACCACACCACCGGGGCCGTGCCACTCGAAATGGGACCAGACGTTCACGGAAACGTGTGGCTGCGCGAGCACCGGGACTCGATGAAATTGACGGTCGCCGACTGGGATGCCTTCAGGGATCCCGATACCGTCACCTACGGCAGTTATGTTGCCGATCAGGACGATCAGGAGACCTACGTCGAGAACTTGATCGCCCAGTTCGACAGCGACGGCGCCGACGAGACGCTCTCGGATGAGGCATTGACCTTGCTGGTGCGGGCACTGACCCCGACGCGGTACGTGGCGCACAGCCAGCAGATGTTGTCCGCCTACGTTCAGCAGCTCGCGATCAGTAGCTATGTCGCCAATTGTGCCGCTTTCCAGACCGCGGACCAGCTCCGCCGGGTGCAGCTCACCGCGTACCGCACCACCCAGCTGAAGCTGACGTATCCCGAACGCGGGTTCGGCACCGCGGAGAAGGAATTCTGGACCGAGCGCCCCGACTGGCAGCCGATTCGGGCCGCATTCGAATGGGCCCTGGTGGAATTCGATTGGGACCGAGCATTCGTCGCGACCAATCTGGTGACCAAGGCGATTGCGGATCAGCTCTTCCTGGTTCAGCTCGGGCGTCAAGCCGCGCGTGTCGGAGCGCGATTGGACGCGTTGATTCTGGAGAACCTGTGGCGTGACAGCCTGCGGAGTCAGCGCTGGTCGGCGGCCTTGGTCGAGTTCCTCGTCGCCGCCGATCCCGGCAATCTGGACGTGCTTCAGGGGCATTTGAGTGAATGGGCCGCACGCGGGCACGAGATGATCGACGCCGGCGCCCGGATCGTCGCGTCACCGAGTGGAGCGTCGGCGGACGAGATTGCCGCCGCTGTCCGTCAGGACTGGCGCTCGTACCTCGAGCTTCTCGGTCTGCGGCCCGAGTCCGATTGAGATCTGAGACCATGACTGTCACAGTGAACTTCCGTGGGTACGAGGGCCCGGTGACGTGCGGGCCCGAAGAGACACTTCTTCGGGCCGGCCTCCGGGCCGGGCTCGCCCTGCCCTACGAATGCGCCAGCGGTGGATGCGGCAGTTGCCGCGCGCAACTCGTGGAGGGGGAGGTCAAGTCCCTCTGGCCCGACGCTGCGGGGCTCTCCGAACGTGATCGCCGGCGCGGCAATCGGATCCTCATGTGCCAATCGGTTCCGACGGATAACTGCACAGTCAAGGCACCGATACTCGACGGACCGACGGCGAGCCGGGAGGCTGTGCCCGAGCGGGTGACGTCCCGACTCCTGGGCCGGGAAGCGTTGACCCCCGATACCGCGCTGTTCACTCTCGACTTCAGCTCACCCATCGTCTTCCTGCCCGGGCAGTTCATGCTGCTGGAATCACCGGACGGGGTGCGGCGGGCCTACTCGATGGCGCATCCCGCCGACGGTGCCGGCTCCACCACCGTGGAATTCATCATCCGCGCCAAGCCCGGCGGGGCCGCATCGAGTTGGCTCTTCGAAAAGGTCCAGGTGGGCGAGGAAATCCTGGTCGAAGGACCCTATGGGCGTGCGTACGCACAATTGGGGTCCGAGCGTCCGGCGGTGTGCATCGCGGGCGGTACCGGGCTGGCACCGATCCTCGCGATCACCGAGGAACTTCTCGTCGAGAACCGGGCTCGGCCGGTGGATCTGTACATCGGTGCACGTATGGCCGGCGACATCGTTCTCCTCGATCGGCTCGCCCGCTTGAACGAACTGGGTGCCCGTGTCGCCGTCTCCGTCGAAGATCCCGACTTCGCCGGCAACGAGCCATCGGGGTGGGACATGTTTGCCGAGTCCCGGGTCGGGCGGGTGATCGACCACGTCGCCGAAGACTGGACCGATCTCAGTGAGCACGACATCTATCTCGCCGGCCCCGCCGGAATGGTCGACGCGGCGTTGCGAGCGCTGGTGCGCGAGCGCGGTGCCTCCGCGGACCGGCTGTTCTTCGACCGTTTCATCGCCTGACCGCAGTACCCCTCTCGAACTCGGAAGGATCCATCATGTTGCTGGAAACCATCGAACTACCGACCGATGAGCACTACGCACGCAACCTCATCGACGGAAGGTGGGTGTTCCCGGCCGCGCCTTACGAGTACGAGATCCGGAACCCCTCCGACAGCACGATCACCGCGGTTGTTCCCCTCTCGTCGCGATTCGACGTCGACAGGGCGATCTCGGCCGCCGGTGACGCGCTGTCGGGGCCCTGGTCCGAGCTACAGACCCGGGACCAGCTGTTGGCCCTGCTGCTGCACCGGCTCGCCGAGGCGGCCCCCGAGCTGGCGCGTCTGCAGTCGACCGAGACAGGTCTCGGATACGACGATTCCCTCGCCACGATCGAATCGACATTGCGGATCGCCCGCGCGATCCTCACCCGGGAGGTCCTGCATCCCCGGCCCACACCCGCAGGCATCTCCGGGCACGTATTGTCGTGGGGGGCACCGTTCTCGGAGATGCTCCTGAATGTCTTCCCGGCGCTGGCGGCCGGAAACACCGTCGTCGTGAAACCGTCACTACGCGGTCCCCTGTCGCCGGTGGCGGTCGCATTCATCGCAGACCAGCTGGGGTTTCCCGCCGGCGTACTCAATATCGTGCAGGGCACCGGCGTGGATGTGGGCGCCGCGCTGATCAGTAGTACCGCACTCCAGACGCTGCATGTGCGGGCGAACGAGTCCACCCTCAGCCGGGCCAGCCGAGCCGAGCATCGGACACACGTGCCCCTGCGAACCCTGACCGGCGGCGGCAACGCCGCGATCGTCTACCCCGGACTCGGGGACGACAAGTTCGCGACGATGGCCTCCGACATCGCAGAAGCAGTTCGCGTCCACAACACTGGCGGGCCTTTTGGTTTGCACACCGTCGCCGTGCACCGCGACGTCGCCAAGAATGCCATCGCCGCGATTCTGGGCCAGCTGGCCCTCTCCAAGAATCGGGCCGCTCCCCTGCCCACCGAACCCATCCGGCGGCGAGCCTTCGACCGGGTCGACCAGTTGGCCGCCGGCGGCGGACGGGTGCTGCTGGGGGGAACGATTCCCGATGACGTCAGGCATCGAATGGGATGGCGGCTGCCCACCACGGTCGTCGACCTCGGCGACGCGACATCGAAGGCGACGGCGGCGGCACTGACGCACTCACGTGAACCACTGGGACCGGTGCTCACCATCGTCCATTGGCACACCCTCGCCGACCTCGACAGGGTCTTCGACGCTCGCCGCCATCGCGACGGCTACGCCGCAATCTGGGGGGACGACTCCGCCGATGACCGCACCCGGTTCGGTATCGCCGCCCGCGAACAGGGACCGCAAAGCGCCATGCACAGCGGCCTGGTACCGGCCGCATGGACAGGAGAGTCGGCGCATCGCGGGACCGAGGTTGCGCCATGAGCCCGGTGCTCAGCGACCCGCAGGCCCGGTCCGGGCTTCGGTTGGACTTCGTGTTCATCACCGATCCCCTCGCCTCACTGGTACCTGCGCACGACACCACCATCGCGTTGATGGAGGAGGCGCAGTTGGCCGGCCACCGCGTGCTGACCACGACCATCGGTGAGCTCGGCATCGACCGCGGGCGCGCATTCGCCCGCTGCCGGGAAGTGACGCTACGCCCAGCGGTCTTGAGTGAGAACAAGTGGATCGCCGACACCGACTGGTACACCAGTGGCGCGCCCCGCAAGCTCCCTCTCGACGAGGTAGCGGCGATCTTCATGCGGACCGATCCTCCGGTCGACGCCAACTACCTGCGCGCCACCTTCATCCTCGACCTGGTCGATCCCAGAAAGACCCTGCTGATCAATTCCCCCGCTGGACTGCGTGATGCGAACGAGAAGTTGTTCGCCCTGCGGATGCCCGAATTAGGTCCGCCAACCCTGGTCTCCGCGGACAGAGACGAGATCGTCGACGCCGTACATTCGTGGGGCACCGCCGTTCTCAAACCCACCGACGGCATGGCCGGCCGTGGCATCATGCTCCTGCGACCGGATGACCCGAACCTGCACTCGATACTCGACACCGCCACCCTCCGCGGTGGCCAACACGTGGTCATCCAGCAGTTCATACCGGAGGCGGAGACAGCGGGAGACCGTCGCGTGATCGTCCTCGACGGTCAGCCGATCGGATCCGTCCGCCGCCTCGTCGAGACCGGCGGCGCCGGCGACGAATTCCGGTGCAACATGGCCACCGGTGCGCGGGTCGTGCCCGACACCGTGACCGCCCGCGATCGTGAAATCTGCACCACCCTCGGACCCGAGCTCGTCAGGCGCGGACTCGTGTTCGTCGGAATCGACATCATCGGAGACAGGCTCACCGAAGTGAATGTAACCAGCCCGACAGGAATCCGCGAGATCGATGCGCTCAGCGGCACACACCTGGCGGCCGACACGATCGAATGGGCGGTTGCCCGGTGCACAACCATGACGGAGATGCGATGAGTACGGCGGTCCCACCGACACAGCGCGAGCAGATCGTCGTCATCGGCGCCGACGCGGCGGGTATGAGCGCGGCCCATCAGGCGTTGCGCAGCGCGAAAGCCGCGGGACGCGACGTCGACGTGATCGCGCTCGAGAAGACCTCTGACACCTCGTATTCTGCCTGCGGTATCCCGTACCTGGTGGCAGGGACGGTCGGCACCACTGACGAGTTGAGCGCTCGTACGCCCGAGAAGCATCGGGCGATGGGGGTGGACCTCCGGATGAACGTCACCGCAACACAGATCGACCTCGATACTCGCACGGTCACCTATGCCCACAACACCGGCGGCGCGGAGGAGGTTGTTCGATTCGACAAGCTGGTCCTCGCCACCGGTGCTCATCCGATCATCCCGGACTGGGCGGTGACCGAAGAAGGCGAACTGGTGGGGGGCGTGCACCCGGTCAAGGATCTCGACCATGCCCGGCACTGGCTCGATCTCGTCTCTCGCCCGTCACGCGGTGGAATAGCCATCCGCCGCCGCGCGGTGGTGGTGGGCGGCGGGTACATCGGCGTCGAAATGGCCGAGGCGATGGTGCAACGCGGATTCAGCACCACCCTCCTGACGCGCAGTGCTGTGATGAGCAGCCTCGACGGCGATATGAGTGAGAGGGTCCGCGAGACCGTCCAGGCCGGCGGCGTCGACGTGGTCACCAACACCACGGTCACCGACATCGACAGCACCGACGGTCACGTTCGGTCCGTCACCGGCAGCAACGGACAGGTCTACCCCACCGACGTCGTCGTCCTCGGACTCGGCGTGCGCCCGGCCACCGAACTCGGCGTGGCCGCCGGCTTACCCATCGGTGAACGCGGCGGCTACCTGCCCAACGAGCGGCAGGAGGTCGCCGAGGGCGTCTGGGCAGCCGGGGACTGCTGCGAGGTCATCGACCGAATCCGGGGGAAGTACGTCCTTGCGCCCCTGGGCACCCACGCGAACAAGCAGGGTCGCATCTGCGGGTACAACACGGTCGGCGGATCGCACGAGTTCCCCGGTGTTTTGGGCACCGCCATCACCCGCTTCTTGTCCGCCGGCACTCACGTGGAGGTCGCCCGTACGGGCCTCGGCACCCGGGAGGCGACCGAGGCGGGATACGAGGTGGAGTCGCTGGTCACGGTCGGCGGCACAGCGAGTGGTTATATGCCGGAGCGATCACCGATCGCCACCAAGATCATCGCCGATCGTCGTACGCGCCGGTTGCTCGGCGTGCAGATCGTGGGCGGGGCGCAGTCGGCCAAGAGGATCGACACTGCCGCCGCGGTGCTGTGGGGCGAGATGAGCGTCGACGACCTGGCCGCGATGGATCTCTCGTATGCCCCACCGTTCGCGACGGTGTGGGAGGCGATTCAGCTCGCCGCCCGCCGCCTGTCGGATCGGATGTGACCGCGCCGAATCACCTACCGCTTCGGACGAAAGGCGCAGTTGTGGACAGCGTGACCCAGACGATGCCGATGGACGAACTGCTCGTCGAACTGAACTGCTGGGCCGGTGGGGTCGGGGCCCGGGAGGTGCGGCCGGGGCTGACCGTCTGCCGGTTCGATGCGCCGGGACCCTATCTGTGGGAGCCGGCCCAGGGCATCACCTTCGGGCTCGTCGCCCAGGGCCGTCTGTCGGTGGAAGTCGATCGCACCGCGCATGGTTGCGGCCCCCTCCAGGGGGTTGTCTTCACGGACCGTCTGTGCCCCGCGGTGGAAGTGGTCGCAGCCTCCGCCGACAATCCTTTCCTCGCACTGTTTCTGCAGATCGACGCGGCGATCATTCGCCGCATCTCGACTGATGTCTTGGTCAGTGACGTATCGGCGGCGCCGATCACCCCCCGCGGCCGGACCAGCGGCAATCAGTGCAGCGGTACCTTCGGTGTGGGAGTCCGACTACTCCACTCCGTTCTCCGGTTTCTTCGCGCACTCGATGGCGAGCTGGACGAGCGAGTGCTCGCGCCGATCTGTTTGCAGGAGATCGTGTATCGCCTGTTGCAGATCGTCTGCTGCCAAGATCCGCTGGAAGTTGCCTCACGCGAGTCCGACGCCGATCCCACTCGGGCGGCGATCGAGTACATCAGGTCTCACCTCACTGAATCAATCACCGTGAACGACATCGCGCGGGAGGTTCAGCTCAGCGAGTCGGCGTTTGCGCACACCTTCCGTGCGACGATCGGCGTGAGTCCCTACCAGTTCCTCAAATCCGAGCGACTCGACGCTGCTCGGCGCATGCTCCTCACCGGATCCGGCATCAGTGTGAGCGAAGTTGCACGCGCCGTCGGCTATTCGAGCGCCTCTCACTTCATCACCGAGTTCAAGCGCCGGTACGCAGTCACACCCCGCGAATACGCGAACGGGGGGTACTCCTGCGCTGCATTGGAGGTCGTCGACCGTCACGGTGCGCACGCGAGAACAGCAGAAATACTGCACTTCCCCGCAGGCAACTGATACGCGAAATCCGGCGTATGTCGTACCGTCGAATTTGACGCCGCGACGCATCTCATCTGACGCAATCTGTGCGGCACTGAACCGCACAGTCGACCGGACTTGAAAGGGTTGCTGCGGAGCAGAACTCAAAGAACGGGAGATTGACGATGCCAGCGAAGAAGCTCACTCTGGGGGTGATAGCCGCACTAGGTTTGCTGCTGTTCCTTTTCCCCCTCGTCACCAGCATGCTGCAGAAAACCGAAGGAGTGGAAGAGCTCACGGGAAGCCTGCGGACCAGTTTCGAACCGTCGGCACTCGCCCAGACGCGCACCGACATGGACACGGTCCAGGCGATGGCCGATCAACTCCAAACCCAAACACTGCCCGCCCTCCCCGGTGCGCTGGCGATGACGCCCGAACAGTTTCACAGTTACATGGGCGAGAACTTTCCACAGGTCACCAGCGGTATCAGTCAGCTCGACACGATCCTGCCCAAGTTCCAGGCGCTGGTGACCGGTTTGGAGACGCAGGCACCGAACTTCCGTAGCGCCGATCAGATACCGACGAACTTTCTGCCCAGCACGACGGTGCCGTTTCTGTTCTACGTTCCAGGGGCGGTCCTGTTCCTGGTTTCCGGCGGAGCGTTGATCGTCCGGGGCGACCGGCGGCGGACATCTCTCGCGCGTGCAGCCCTGCTCACCGCCACGGCTGTCGGCGCGGTCTTCATCATTGCTCCTTTCCTGCTGTCCGTTCCGCAGAAGGCTCATGCGACCGACGAGCTCACGGGAGCGTTCGCTACGGTCTTCACCGACGAAGGCGCGGCTGCCGTGCGCGCCGACATGAACGTCATTCAAGAGATGTCCGACCAACTGCAAGAGCAGACACTCCCCGCGCTCGCGGCAGCGTTGAAGATGGACCCGGCTCAGTTCCAGAACTTCATGTCGCAGAATTTCCCCGACGTCGCCACCGGTGTCGGAGCGCTCGACACCGTGCTCCCCCGCTTCCAGGGACTCGTCGGTGGCATCGAAAGCAACGTCGGGAGCTTCCCATTGGCGGCCAGTATTCCCACCTCCCACACGGCGACGACTGCCCTGACCCTGTGGTTCCTTGTTCCGGGTGCGGTGCTGGTGGCCGCCGGGCTGCTCGGGCTGGCTGTGCGTGAGCCAGGTCGTACGCCCCAGCCGAGGCCCCGCGAAAGGACGCTCGCCGTCTCCTGAGAGGAGGTGAGATCGGCAGGCGGGAGTGGGGGTGAGTGCTCTAGTGCACTCACCCCCACTCCATGTGCTGGCGAGATGGTCCGTGCGCTGACCGCCGGCCCTCGACCAGGGGCCCAGGGTCGGGGCGACCGATCCGGCGCCTGATGCACCGATGAATTCGACGTCGTAGGGTCTGGGAATCGAGATGCCGGACGCTCGCCGCACTCATCGATTCACCAAAGCCCCGGCGGTCCGATCGCGCTGAATGCTCGTCCGCCGCTGCGGCTGACCCCGGGGGCGTCGTGGCCACCGGGGCCGCGTGTCCGCCGCCGCCTGCGCGGTCACCTGTGAGTGTGTGGCGACGCTCGTGTGAAATTCCCTCGAGACGACACCCGTTGTCCATCGGCTCTGCCGGCTTCCCGGTCATCCCTTCGGAACCATCTGCGCTGCAGGATCTACGGCCGAGTACTCCGGTGCATGGGCTGTAGGCGCTCCTGCGCCGGCTGTACCGCCAACTTCGACTCGATCATTCCTCATCCCACCACAGTGGGCCGTCCTCTGGGTCGTCGTCCTCGAACAGGGGCCAGCCTCCGAAGGCGGCCCCGCTGAGAGTGAGAATCGCGGTGAAGAATTTCTCCAAGAATGGCAACGAAGTCTGCTTTCTGCCCCGAATGGGACCAGGTGTGTTGGCCGCTGCACGATGCACTCCGCGCGCGTGCCGCCGCCGTGATTTCTCTATAGGCATTCCCGTGCGCCCTTGCAGGTGCGAACAGGGCGGTTACGCCGCGTGATTGGCAGGTGCCAGCACCGGCACCAGAACCGAGTGAACCCCCGTCACACTGAGCATCTGCCGGATCGGGCCGCCCTGGCACAACTGGGAAGCCAGCATCCGTTCGCGGCACCGCACGGGATTCGCCGTCCTCGGATCGATCGGAATCCCGATCAGTATTTCCGCTGAGCCCGCACTCCGGCTCGCATCTACCAGTAACGATTCCTCGTCGACCGCCCGAACGGGCACGTCGCGTCGGCCGCGAACCGAGCCGATGATCACTACGACGTAGTCGTCGCCGCCATGGGTGAAGGTGATCAATCGGCAGTGGCGCCCGGCAATCACGAGCCTGACGTCCAGGCCGCGCTGTGGCAGATCACCCGCCATATCACCATGCACCCGTCGCAGTCCCGACACCGTCGAGGATCGATAACCCGCCCCGATGACGGTTCGCCGTGAGGTCCAGCTGAAAAATTCTTCCGTCGCGTCCATTGGTCGCGCCTCTTCTGTGCATCCGATCGTGTCTGCCGGGCCTGCCACCCGATCCCAACATTGTGTTGTGGATCACATAATCATAGGAGTGAAAAGATCGTTAGTCAATTATTGACGCGATAGACTTTCTTAGTCGTGAAAGGTTTCTTCTGTAGGCAGATACTAGCCGAGCAGGACTGGCCAGCACAGCAATCGGGACGCCCGGCCGGACGGATGCAGTACCGGACCATGCCAACCAGACTCCAGGGCGTCAGGGGCGGATTCGGGTCCGGACCAGTCGACCGGTCATGAGGTGTGCGAAATGAAAAGACAATCGGAGATGGTGGCGCCGGGCGTCGGCAGTGACGAACCGGGCTCGCAATGCCGACTGTGGGACCTGCTCCTCTGGTCGGCGGTCGTGATCGCCGCGGCGGTGGCTGTTGCAGCGGTGCTCACCGCCCAATGATCCAGTCGCACCGGAGTTAGCCGTCGTACGCCGTAGAACCTCCCAGTCTCTGCCCGCAGTCCGCCGACTGGCTCCCTGGTACGCGATCACCCGCCCCGCCGCCGCTTCGCAGGATTCGGCAGCCCCGGCGCGGAGCGCACGCGGATGCGCTCTGCCCACTTCTCGAACGACACCCATGACTGGTGCCGCGGCTTCGTACCGCGATGGCATCGCCATTTTTCGCAAGCTCAACACAGGCCACAATCGCGGTGGCATCGAAAGGAACAGCGGTGAACGAGTTCGACACGATCCTCCTCGAACGTGAAGGCCGGGTGGGTACGGTCACACTGAACCGGACCAAGGCACTCAACGCCCTCAACACTGCGATGCTCGCGGACGTCACCGCCGCGCTCGACGACCTGGAGAACGACGCCGGGATCGGAGCCATCATCCTGACCGGCTCGGAGCGGGCTTTCGCGGCCGGCGCCGACATCAAGGAGATGCGTCCCCGCACCTACATCGATGTGTTCGCCAGCGACTTTCTCGCAGGGTGGGAACGGTTGGCGACGGTACGCAAGCCGACCATCGCTGCCGTCGCCGGATACGCGCTCGGCGGCGGCTGCGAGGTGGCGATGATGTGCGACCTCGTCATCGCGGCTGACACCGCGAGATTCGGCCAGCCCGAGGTCACCTTGGGCGTGATCCCCGGTCTCGGCGGCTCACAGCGCCTAACCCGGGCTATCGGCAAGGCCAAGGCCATGGACCTACTACTGACCGGACGCACGATGGACGCGGCGGAGGCCGAACGCGCCGGACTGGTCAGTCGGATCGTTCCCGCCGATCAACTCCTCGCCGAGGCGCAGAGTATCGCCGAGGCGATCGCATCGATGTCGCTACCTGTCGCGATGCTGGCGAAGGAGGCAGTCAATCGTTCCTTCGAGACCACGCTCGGCGAGGGATTGCGTTACGAACGGAGGGCTTTCCACTCGACGTTCGGCCTTCACGATCAGAAGGAAGGCATGTCCGCGTTCATCGAGAAACGCGCGCCGACCTTCACCCACCGCTGAGTGCCGGCGGGCCCCGCCCGCTCGCGCGACGATTCGTCGCGCCGCGGCCGGTCCCTCCCTCCGCTCCCGCGCCATCAGGTCCACCCGCGCGCTGCGGGCACAAGGATTCTGCTGACTCGCTGCAGATTCCCCGATGATCACGCGGACGGCCGCCGCCACCTGCTCCGTCTCTGTGTAATCAGAACCTGGGGACCGTTCCGGTAGGCACCGTTGCGCGACCACTACCCGCCGGAGACGACGGATATCACGCCGATCGCCGCGCTGTCGCACTCACACCACCGCAAAGGAAGGCCAATGACCACCAACCAGCACATCGACCACCCCACCGAGGGACTGCTCCGCGAGATCACCGACGAGGAACGGGCGGATTTCGCTGCCAATGGAGTGACCCGGCTCGAGGGCGTGATCGCTCCGTCGTGGATCGACTACCTCCGGACCGCGGTGGATCGGCTGATGACCGACGTTCACGCCACCTCTCAGAACTACACGTCCCCGGGGCAGCCTCGCTTCTTCTCCCAGGCCTTTCCTCGCTTCGTCGACTCGGCGTTCGACGCCTGGGCTCTGTGCGGACCGACCAAGAACATCGCCCGCCAGATCCATCCTGCAGTGAGGTCACTGCGGTTCTTCTACGACCAGGTGTTCGCGCAGGAGCCCGGGGCGGCCCAGGGTGCGCCCTTCCACCAGGACTACGCCTACCTGCCGATCGACGGCGATCAGTACTTCCGTATCTGGGTCCCGCTCGACACCGTCACGACCGACAACGGTGCCGTTCACTACCTGAAAGGCTCACACCTCGGCCCCGTCTACCGACCCCGCAGTTTCAGCGGCAACCCTGAGGTTGCTGCCGTCTACCGACGTTCGCCCTACCCCGAACCACCCGATTTCTCCGCCGACTACGACCGCCATGAATGGTTCATCGGTGACGCCGAGCCAGGCGATGCGCTACTGCACCATCCCAAGACCGTCCACGGATCGCCCGCCAACCATTCCAGCCACCCCCGCCGTGCCGTAACAACGATCTTCGCCGGCGACCAAGTCGTCTGGGATCCGAGGCCGGGCACCAGCTTCGACCACATTGCCAGCATCGGCGGGTTCTCCGTCCCGCCGATGACCCCCGGCTCCCCCATCAGCGGCGACCTGTTCCCCGTTGTGTGGCAGAACCCCGCGCCATGACTAAAGAGGTTCCGGCACCACCTGCCGTCTCCCACGAAGCGATAGCTGATCACGCCCCCGGCGTGATCAGCCACCCCCGACCCACATGTGGACCGAGGCATCAAGCCCAGATCCACACCGCCCCGGATACTCCGACTCTCTGCCCGGAGTATCCGAGGTCGTCTCGCTCACCTGTATCGGTGTCGTGTCAGTTTCCGATAACCGGCAGGATCAGCGCGATCCGCAGTTTCTGGTCGATCGTTTGCCCCAGGGCGAGTGACTGGTCCAGCAGTGGGGCCAGCGCTTGAACTTTCGCGTCCGCGTCCGCCAGGGTGTGCACGATCTGCTCCGCGGGAACGGCGGCGGCATTTGCCTGATCGGTTGCAGATGCACCCGCGTCGATGATGCCGCCCAATGGGGCGTCCGCGGACTTCAGGGCGTCACCGAGCGCCTGGAGTTGGCTGCCGAGATCCCCGAGGGTCTGGTCCGCGCGGGTGAGGGAGTTGAGCACCCCGACGACTTCCGGGAGGCCCTGGTTGATGGCGGCGTTCGCCGGAGGCAATTCCTTCGCCCCGGATAGTGCGTCGTTGGTGGTCTTGTCCACGGTTTTCGCCTGATTGACACCGTCTTTGAAGATGTCATTGGTGATGCTCAAATCCCGTGTGACGATCAGAATGCCGCACAAGAGTGCGATGGTGAATGCCAGGGCAATCGCCCAAGAGAGCCGAAACATGGTGTGTGTTCTGCCTTTCACTCGTTCCGTGGTCAATCTCTGACCCATCCGAGCGTTACGGGTTCGGTGTGGTCGCGACGCCGAGAGGGGGGAGGTTCAGGGAATTGACCGGGGGGCCGACCACCGCGAGCAGCGGCCCGAGTTCTTGGACGTGCCGGGCTTCTTCCTCGACGTTCGCCAGGGTCGCGGCGATGGCGGTGGCCTTGGGGCCGAGGGTTCCCAGGGTGCCTTCGATCGTGGTCAGTCCGGTGTTGATCGCCGCGAGTTGCGTGGTGACCGAGCCGACGGCGGTCGACAGTCCCGCCACCGTCGGGCTCGCTTGGTTGGCGCGGTCGGTCACGTTCGCGACCAGGCCCGGCAGCGGACCCGCGATCGCGCTGACGTCGCCGGTGGAGGAATTGAGTGTCTTGGATTGTCCCGTCAGCTCTCCAGCCTTGGTGGTCAAGCCTTCCAGGTCGTTGGCCAGCGGGTCCAGCGCCTGTATGTCTCCGGCGAGCTGGGCGTGTTTGGGGACGAGGATGCCGGTGAGGGTGTCGAACTGGCCGGCGGAATCGATGACCTCGAGACTCAGCTGCGACGGTCGTCCCAGCGGGTCGACGACGTCGTCGAGCCCGGGAAGAAACCCGTTGACGGCGCAGAGCAGCACCGCGGGCGCGAGCCCCAGCCCGAGCACGACCCCGAGCCATGCCTTCTTGGTGATCATCAGTTCCCTCCCGGTGCCGGAATGAAGGCTCCCTGTTCGGGAATCAGCGCGAGTTTGTTCGTCGTCCGCGTCAGCTCCGCGTTGAGTGCGTTCACCAGGTCGATCGCCGTGGACAGCTCGTTGTTCACATCGCTGACGGTGGTGTTCGCGTCCGCCGAAATTTGATGCAGCGACGCCGCGGAGCCCTGCAATGTGGTGGCAACGGTCTCGAGTTGCCCGGCGATCTGAGTGTCACCCTGACCGGCGGCGAGCAACGCTCGTGCATCCGGCAGCAACGCAGCCAGGTGCTCGACGTCGGCGGCAGTTGCGGTATTGAGCTGGGCCAACACCCCCGCCAATTCATCGAGTTGCCTATGGGCCGTCGCCGGGGCGGTGAGATCTGCCCGTTGAGCGAAGTACTCGTTGGTCAGCCGGAAGTTGTCCACGATCGTGCGCGCGCTGTCCTGCACGAGCTCACCCTTGTGGATGGCCGCCAACACCAGCCCGAACAGGACCACGGCCAAGACCGCGGCGAGGCGGCCCATCCATTCGGTGGCAACGGCGAACCCGGTGGAACTCGGTGTCGCAGTGGACGGGATGTCCAATCGGTGGGGCAGAACGCCCTTTCGGTATGGCAGCGCCGATGCTGGGATGTCGAGTCGCTGAAGTCCGGCCAGGCCTCGGCGCGGGTACGCCTCGTCCGGTAAGTCGGTGCCCTGCTGCATGTCACGTCCAGTCGTGAGTAGGTACAGATCGGTTGGAGGAAGACGGTGGGGCTCAGCCCGGGAGCGGAAGCATCTGATTGATGGTCTGCGCGGCCGCGACCGAACCCTGCAGGTCGCTGACGAGCCCCTGCACGATGGCCAACAATTGGCGGCCCTGGTCACCGAATGCTTGCGCCGAGTCCACGAGCGGGAGCACGGTGTTCTGGACCTCGCCGAGGATGCCCTGGATGTTGGTCAGCTGATCGTTCGTCAACTGTGCCCCGTCGGTGCTGCTGGCAAGCATCTGCGCTGCCGGGGTGATCGCTTCATCGAGTTTGGTCAGCAGCGGTCCGAGCGCGGCGGTCGCATCGAGTGCGGTCTGCGCGGTGTGGGTCAGCTCGGTCAATTGTGCGAGTTGCTTGGTCAGTCGGTTGTTGACGTCGACGATGCCTTGGGAGGCGGTGATGCTCGTCTCGTTGGCCTTCTGCTGGTTGTCGAGTCGGGTGTTCAGGTTGAACACGACGAAGGTGAGCAGGCCGAGAACACCCACCGCGACGATCGACAGAACCATCCGGGCCGGCCCGCCGCGGCGTCCGAAGAAAATCAAGGTACTTCTCCTACTTTCCAGACAGGTCGTTGGCGGATTCTTCCGCCGACAGGCGGGTCCTGTGGACCTTCTCGGCCGTTGAACGTGCGTCGGTGAGGATGGCGTCCAGGGTGGCGCGGTCCGCGGCGACAGCCGCAGTGGCGCCGTCGACCGGCGCCTGCAGTGAGCTGATGTGCGCGGTCAACGTATCCAGCGAGGCGACGAGATCGGTCACGTTCGCACCGGCGAGGTCGAGGGTCTTCTGCACGTCGCCGGTGATCTGCCCGGTGAGGGTGTTCAGTTCCGCCGTCACGGCCGCATCGGTGCTCAGGACACTCGCCAGTGACGCCTTCATCTTCTCGAGCGCGTCGAACGCGGCCAGCGTGACCTTCTCGTGCTCGACAATCTGATCCAGGGCCGGGTTGTAGTTGCCGGCGGACACCACCGCTTGGTCGAGCCGGTAGGGCGTGGCCGTCAGGTCGTAGATCCGCGGATACAGGTACAACGCTCCCACCGGAATCAGCGCGAGAACCAGGAGCACGCGCGCCACGTTCGTTGTGGTCGAGGCGCGCCGCGGCGGATCGTCGAATCCGTCCGGTGTGATCTCCTCGGGTGATGCGATCGGCACGGTGGCCTCGGCATCGAGGGTGTGCCGGTTCCGGCCCGAAATCGCCGTCATGACTCGACGACCGAGACCAGCGCGATGGTGCGCAATGCCGTCAGCGTGTGTGTGAGAAGCCCCTTCACCACCAGCTTGTGCGTGAGGATTCCGCCGAGCACCGTCATCCCACGGTTGGTGAAGAAGCCCACCGGGATCAAGCCGCCGGCCTTCATCGGCAACTGTGACACGTCCAGGATCTGATCCACGCTGGCACTGATGGTGACACTCGGCCGACCCACGATGTCGTTGTAGACGATTGCCTCGTCGGTGCCGAACACGATCGTGCAGGCACTGTCGGTGTCGGTGCTGTAGATCGACACCGGCCGGGAGATCTTGCGTGCGAACTTGACTCGGGACGGGAAGTTCTCGACGTTCTGCCCGATCAGCATCCCGACGATGCTGGCGACGCCGTTCGCGTCCTCCCCGTCGTACAGAGTGACCGGGTATGCCTCGGATTCAACAGTGGTCATCGATCATGGCCTTTCACAGCAGGGGTCAGCGATATGTCATATCGGCCCCTGCGCGGGACTCGCCTGGAGAACACGCAAGTCCCACACGGGCCGTTTGTTAGTGGGTCACACGTCCCAGTCCGTGGGCACCTGTCCCCACGACAACAGGAAATTATTGAAGGCTCCGGCGTTTTCGATGGCCGCCGACATCGGGCCCTTGGCGAATTTGACCTTTCCGGCCAGCAGCAGTTTCCCGCCCTCGGCGTCACCCTCGGCCGCGCGCTGCCACGTCTCGAGGGTCCCGTTGATCTTCAACCACAGGTCGTTCTCGTCGAACTTGCGGATCGTCCAGGAGACGATCTTGGCCTTCTCCCATTCGATATGGCAGGCCACATCGTCCTTACCGATGGTGCCGAATTCCATGCGGTTGGTGAACGAATCGGGGTCCTTGAATCCCTTGTACACCTCCGCGTTCGCATTGACAGCCTCGAGCGCCAGTTCGCACCATTCCTGCGAGAAAAACTTCAGCTTGTCGGTCATCGGTTCGACTCCTGTTCGGTCAATCTGTCTCAAAGGGACTGTGCAGATGCACATTTCACTCAATTGGAGGAGCTTCGGCGCTGGCGTACAGCACGCCACGACATTGCCGAGTGATACCGCTCACATCCAGAATTACCGTAGGCATTGATTTTTCACTCGTCAATTACTGATTTCTGTCGGCTTTTGCGACATGAAAGTTCCTGGGCGCGCGCCCCGATCGGTGCGGGCACCTGCCTTTCCGCAGGTGGGGAACACATTCTCCCCTGCACATCCATCACCAGCCACCGAAGAATCGCCGTGTTTTCAACCCACAGATTCGAGTCCGTGTGCCCTATCGGCCCTCCATGCGGCGCCGTGACACGTGCGGCAGCCCCCACAAGCCCAGCCTGCCGCATACCCGAGCAGCTGATCACTGCGGTCGCCAATCGGTAGTGGGATCCTGTTGATTTGTTTCGTATTCGACCGCAAAACACCATCGCGGGCTCGCGAACGCCTCACCAGGTGTGTAATCCGAGAGCAGCACTCGGATGGAGTCGGCTACGTCCGCGAAGCGGAAACCGACGGGATCCCTCCGGCCCTCTCGATGAGATGAGATTGACGATGCCCTCAGTGCCGATCGCCGTCACCGGCGCCGACTGCCCGCCGCCGGCAGACGGGACCACACACCCCCGCGGCTACTGGTCTGAGGACCTCGCGACCCCGCATCATGTCGTCAGCTTCCACGGACTCGACATCTCATCGCACGGCCCGGTGCCGTAGTTTCCGCCGGCGTCGTTCCGTCGGCCCGATCGGCGTAGGCGCTGTTTCAGCGCTTCAGCATCATCGGCCTCGCTCGACCCCGGCACGCCGCTCCCGTCACCATCGGTCAGCGCGGGCTTCGTCCGGGGAAGTGGGATCGACATCACGCACCATTCTGAACGAAGACAAAGGGTACCGATTGTCGTGGATCCTCTGACGATTTCACTGGTCCGATCGAGCTTCAAATCTATCGGAGCGATCCCTGAGCTTGTCGTTTAACCTCGGCCATCGCGTGGGGCAGTTGGTGCTGGTGTTGTTCGGCGTGTCGCCGCGGCATGAGGCGACCACCGCCTGATCATCTTGAGGTTCCTTCCACAGAACTTTCGAGACGAAAACAGGCGGTGGCCGTGAGTATCAGTGTGCCCGATCAGTGGGCGGTCGGGGAAGAATCGGTCCCCGATCCGCGTGTCGACCTGGTGTCGTTCCGTGAAGAGTTCTACCGGTGTCTGCCGGCCCGAGGTGATGCCTTGTTCGAGTTGACCGATGCGCTGCTGTGTTCCGGCACCGCGGTTCGCACCCTGGTCGAGTTGTCACTGGCCGCCGAGCATCGACGCGGTCACGGCGCCCTGTACGACGCAATTAACTGCGGCAGAGTAGATTTCACTCGGCTTCGCCGCGCCCTTGGCGGGCTGACGATCCCGTGTGATCGTGGCGGCCGGATCGTTCTGGCCGTCGATGTCAGTGCCTGGTTGCGCCCGGATGCACCGACGAGTCCGCAGCGCGGGTTCTGCCACGTCTACGGCCGCGGGAAGAATCAGGCGCAGCTGATCCCGGGGTGG
>RRBB01000139.1:0-29584 GCA_006543605.1 Rhodococcus sp. WS4 | reverse complement strand
GCGGGCCGCGATCTCATAAGGGGTGCCGCCGTGTGTGCCGGGGCGCACATCTGGTGCGTTGACCCGCGCCCGACGTAGCATCTCGCTGATCGTCGGCTGGCTGACCCCGACGAGCGTCGCCAACTTCGCCTGCGTGTAGCCGCGCTCGTGGAGTTGACGGAGCCGCCGTAGGTAGGCGATGTGGGCGGCCACCTCGCGGGCCCTCTCGCGACCCAGGTCGGCAACCAGTTCGTCGGCGTTCATCGTGACTGTCATCGCTCCACCTCCTATAAGAAATCCTATACTGGCAGGTGGAGTACGTAAACACGGTATCCCTCGAACTGGGCACTTGTCGATGGTCTTCCCGGACGTCGACACCGACGACGATTTTATCGACCAGCTACTGCTCTCGACCCGCGTACACCGGCAGGGCCAGAGCTGCACGCAGGCTCTCCCGCCTGTTCCTGCACCCGGCATCTACGACGAGGTCCTGGACCGGCTCGTCACCACTCTGGCCGGGCTCGAAGTCCGCGGTGGCGTCCACCTCGCGCCCGCACACGACACCGACGGCGCCATCAGAGGGTGACCTCTCCGGGTTCCATCAGCTCGCGGGGCGGTCATGGAGAGCCCGGTGATCGAGGAAGCAGGCCCCTGGTCCTGCGCGACGGAGGTCGAATCGATGAGCGCCGCAAGTTGGCCATCACCAGCCTTCGATGACATCGTCATCCGACATTGACGACGACCTTGCCCTTTGCGCGTCCCTGTTCGACGTACGTCAATGCCTCTTTGGTCGATTCGAGCGGAAAGACCTGATCGACGACCGGGCGTATGGTGCCGGCATCGATGATGGACGCGAGCTGGCGTAGTTGGTCTCCACTCGATTTCATGAACAGGAACGAATAGGTCACCTTGCGTCGTTTCGCAGCCCGTCTGATTCGGAAGCTCAGCAGTCGCATCACCTGTTGCACGATCCAGTTCAATCCGGCTTCTTTCGCGAAACTGAGATCGGGCGGGCAGGAAATGGAGATGACCTTCCCCCCGGGTTTGAGCACGCGGAGTGACCTGGTGAGCGTCTCGCCGCCGAGGGTGTCGAGGACCAGGTCGTAGTCGTGCAGGATCTCCGCGAAATCATCCTTCTTGTAGTCGATGACGACATCCGCACAAAGGCGCTCGGAGGGTCCGCTGCATACGGGTTCGGGTGCGGTCGCGCGTGGTCGTTGTCATTGACGTCTCTTCCCAGTCGGTTGCTTCCTTTTTCGAGTAGGCGAAACGCGGTCGAGAGCCCGGACGCGAGAATTTCATTGGACAGCTTCGGGTCCGACACCGCCCGCGACAACTGCAGGGTCCCGATCAGGCTCGACATCAGGCCGATCGCTATCGTTCGCGCCGCGGCTGTGTCGTCGATGTGGGTACGACTGGAGACGATGGTGATCATGGCCGCGATGCCATCCGTGAACGATTCCTGCACAAGCGGTGTCGACCGACGAATTTCGCTGAGCAGGGCAGCGGAGGGACATCCGTCCTCACGGTCGGGCGCTGGAAACCGAACCGAACGTACGGCTTGCGGCCGCTGTCGTCGGTGAGAACCAGATCTTCATCGAACTACGGGTGGCGAACAAAGCCGCGCTGTACGAATGGCTCTCCACGTCGGCGATCCTCGCGAAGGCGACGTCCGTGGAGACCGCCCTGATCCTGCAGATCCTCAAACAGAGCGATGTCCTGTGGCCGCCGCTGGCATGAAGCGGCTACTGCACACCCACCGGCGCCCCCGCGAGGCTGAGGCTCCGCCAGGACTCGCTGCGGCCGGAGCCGATCACCGCTGGAGCGAGCCGGACTGGATGCTCGACATCGGCGTGCGCGCAATGCCATCGGAGCTGCCATACTCGGATTGTGTTTCGCCCGAACCGCGTTCGATGAACTGGGTCAGATTTGGCGGGTACCGCCGCGGTCGAGCCACAGCCGGGCGCGGCACACTTTCCGCATGGCTTCGACCGTGGCAGGCGACAGCTCCTCTGTTCTTCCTGCCGTCAGGAGCATGAGGACACGCTGGAAGAAGGTACGGGCCTTGAGGCCGAACGCGATGAAGATCTCCTCATCGCTACCGCCTCCGTACAAATGCCACGATCGGACGAAGTCGATCATCTCGACGTCGTCGACTCTGGTGTCAACCTCCATCTCAATTGCTCCTTCGCTACTCGTGCGGAGAGCGCAGCACGATTGCCTGCCCTTGGCCGCCGCCGCCACACAGGGCTGCCGCGCCGAACCGCCCGCCGCGGCGCGAGAGCTCGATCGCGAGATGCAAGACGACGCGGGCGCCGGACATCCCCAGCGGGTGACCGATGGCGATCGCGCCACCGTTGACGTTGACCACGGTGGGATCGAGCCCCAGTTCCCGGGTGGAAGCAATACCGACGGCGGCGAACGCCTCGTTGATCTCGACCAGGTCCAGCTCGGCCGGCGTGAGGTCGGCGGCCGAGCAGGCGGCCTTGATGGCCTCCGCCGGTTGGGACTGCAAGGTCGAGTCCGGTCCCGCGACGAGACCGTGGCCGGTGATCTCGGCGAGCCAGCGCAGCCCCCGGCGTTCGGCGACGGCCTTGTTCATCACCACCACCGCACAGGCACCGTCGGACAGTTGCGAGGCGTTTCCGGCGGTGACCGTGCCGGAGTGGTGGAAGGCCGGCCGGAGCGCGCCGAGCGAGTCGACACTGGCCTCGGCCCGTACACCTTCGTCCTGCGTCACCTCGTACGTCCGGCCTTTCCGGGTGATGGTGACCGGCACAATTTCGTCATCGAAGAGACCGTCCTTGGCCGCGCGGGCGGCCTTGGTGTGCGAATTCGCGGCGAAGCTGTCCTGCTCATGCCGGGAGATCTGGTCGAGCGTTTGATTGCGCGTCTCGGTCAGGGCTCCCATCGGCTGGTCGGTGAGGCTGTCCCAGAGGCCGTCCCACTCGAGATGGTCGAGCAGCTGTGCGGCGCCGTACTTGTGACCGGTCCGGCTCTTCGGGAGCAGATGCGGCGCGTTGGTCATCGATTCCTGTCCCCCGGCCACGACGACGTCGAAGATCCCCGCGCGAATGAGCATGTCTGCCATCGCGATCGAGTCGATACCGGACAGACACACCTTGTTGACGTTGACGGCAGGCACCGACATCGGAAGGCCGGCTGCGGTCGCGGCCTGACGAGCCGGTATCTGACCGGCCCCGGCGGTGAGAACTTGCCCCATGACGACGTAATCGACGTCCGCAGCGGCCACGCTGCTGCGCTCGAGCGCCGCTTTGATGGCCAGCCCTCCGAGGCCGGCGCCACTGAAATCTTGGAGCGCGCCCATGAACCGGCCGACCGGCGTCCGTGCTCCGCCGACAATGACCGACTGATTCGGTTGGGCTGGCATGGTTCTCCCTCTGCTTGGCATATCAATGAGGTGGACTTCTTCGCATGGGGCCTGTCGGGACCAATGCGGGACGAACCGGTTGGCCGCGTGGATCACGCGCTCCGCCGTCTGAGGAAAGTCTCATATAGTTAAACTATGTTGTCAATGTTTTAATGTGGCGGGCTACCTGGCCGCACCTACAGGTGCCGTTGTCCCACCGCCCGGCGGGCCGTTCGGTAGCAGATCAGCCCCTAGAATCGCCGGGGCGAGTAGTTGCCTGGCCGTGCTCGACGGGTACCGGAGGAGAGAGTGACACCGTGGCGCTCACAGTGCGTCGACTGACCCAACACAGCGACCTGGGGTTGTCACTCGTGGCAGGCCGCGAGGGTGCCGATCGTGTGATCGATTGGGCACATCCCATCGAACTCGCCGATCCGACACCGTGGATTTCCGGTGGGGAGCTGGTCATGACGACCGGCCTGAAGATCGGGCCCACAGCGGAGGAGCAGTTCGACTACGTGGCCCGACTGGTGCAAGCCGGTACCGTCGCCCTGGCATTCGACACCGGCACGACCTTCGAGCGGGTACCCGATGGCGTCCTGACCGCCGGCGACGCCTTCGGCCTGCCGATCCTCGCGGTACCGGCCTCGACACCGTTCATCGCCATCACCCGGGCGGTGATCGACGAGTTGACCGCCGATCAACTTCGCGGCGTTCAACGGGTGGTCGACCACCAGGAGAAGCTCGCCCGCGCGACGCTGCGCGGTGGCATACCCGCGGTCATCTCGATGCTCGGTCGGGTCCTCTCCTCGACCGTTGCCGTCATCGACTCCGACAGTCAGGTCCTGGCCGTGCACGGTGCGGATTCGGTGCGGGTAATCCGTCACGCCCGGGAGGTGGCCAGTACGGCGCGGTCGGCGCCGGGCCGGAGGCGTCCGACGAGCAAGGTCGTCGCCGACGATCACGGATACTGCACGGTGCAGACCGTCTCGGCGGCACAGGATCTCCACGGCTACCTCGCTGTCAGCTCCGATGAACTCCTGTCTGCGTCCGACCGTCTGCTCGTCGCCCATGCGGTGTCCTTGGTATCGATCGAATTGGGCAAGCCCGCCAAGGTCGTCGATGCCGAACAGCGACTGCGGGCGGCTGTGACCCGAGCTCTGCTCGATCTCGGCGACGATCTCGATGTCAGCTTGCTCCGATACTTCGGGTTCGACACAGACTCACAGGTGGTCGCGCTCATACTGACCAACGTCGGCCCGCTGCTCGCTGCCGAACGGCAAATAGCCGCGGCGCTGACTGGGCAGTCCACGCCGTACCTGATGGTGCCGACCGAGAACGATTTGATCGTGATCGTCCCGGATGAACGCTCCCACGAGGTGGGGCTGCACCTACAGCAGCAGGTAGGTGCACAGCTGGAACGCCCACTGGGAGGTGGGCGGGGTCTGCCCACGCCGATCTTCACCGCCGCGTTGAGCGTGCGGCAGGCGACCGCTGCGGCCCGTGCCGGGCGTCTGCAGACCGATCGGATCACCGACTTCGCCGAACTCGGCACCTTCTCCTTGCTCCTCGGCAGCCAGAGCCCCGCCGAACTGCGCGCGTTGGAACAGTCCATGCTCGCCGCTGTGGACACCTACGATGCCGCACACCCGGCGTCGAGCAGTTTGGTGTCCACCCTCACCGCGTTCCTCGAGCACAACGGCCATACCGAGACGGCTGCGGCGGCGCTCGGCGTTCATCGCCACACCTTGCGTAATCGGCTCGTCAAGATCGCCGAACTGACTGGGCGGGAGCTCGACTCAGCGTACGTCCGGGCCGAACTGTGGGTTGCCGTCCAGGCGCGCGAACTCCTCCGAACCATGGGGGAGGAAGGACGCTGACGTCGCTCGGGCGTGTGTCAGGGGACGAACCAGTAACCCTTATACGGGCCTGGGTCACGAGGTGCCGCGGGTGGTTCGGGTCGCGCTTGAGCTTCTGCCGGAGGCGGTGCAGATATATGCGCACGTAGTGCGCAGAACTTCGAGGAGTTTCCATTCCGTGGCGGTCAGTGCAACGCGCTGTCCGTCTCTGGTCACGGTCTGTGCGCCGATGTCGACCGAGAACGAGGCGGCGTCGATGACGGGGTCTACCGGTGGGCGGGGTGTGCGACGGCGGGGCGCAGCGTGCAGGCGGGCAGCGTGCAGGCGGGCAGCGAGTTCGCTGATTGCGCACGGCTTGGTCATGTAGTCGTAGGCGCCGTGATCGAACCCGTCGACCATGGCGCCGACCTCGTCGTTGTCGGAGAGAACAACGACCGGCGCCCGGGTCCAGGCTCGCAGTTGTTCGAGCTGCTCCAATGCGATTCGGTCGGTGGAGCTCCAGTCCAGCAGGATGACATCGGGATGCAGGGAGGCCACGGCCGGTGACAGCGTGGTCTCCCGGTACGGAGGTCGCCAGATTGTGGCCATGGCGACCCAGTGCCTGGTGCAGGTATCGGAGGAAGTCGGATCTCGCGCCGATCGCCATGATGTTGATCACGCGAATTCCGTTCGGCTGGAGCGGTGTCCGTGCATTTCACCACTTCACAAACTGGCCTGGCGTGGGCGGCATGGCGCTGGGGCGGTGTCGGTGGGGAAGGTTTGGTAGGGGATGCACGCCGACGACGTTGGCGGCGTGCATCCCCGGCCGGAACTCGGTTCTACAACTTCATCCAGGTGCTCTTGAGCGTGGTGTACTTGTCGAGCGCATGGAGTGATTTGTCATGGGCACCGAACCCCGACTGCTTGTATCCCCCGAACGGGACGGTCATGTCGCTGCCGTCGTAGTTGTTGACCCACACCGTTCCCGCGCACAGTGCACGCGAGACGAGGTGCGCGTTCGACAGGCTGGTGGTCCAGACCGCCGCGGCGAGGCCGTATTGCGTACTGTTCGCGATCCGCACACCCTCGTCGATGTCGTCGAAGGTCAGGACGGAGAGCACCGGGCCGAACACTTCCTCGTTCGCAATCGTCATCTCCGGGGTGACGTTGTCGAAGATCGTCGGTTCGACGTAGTACCCGCCGGAATCGATCCGCGCCTGGGATCCACCGGTGAGGGTGGTCGCGCCCTCGTCGGTGGCTGTTGCAATGTATCCGAGGACGCGGTGCAGGTGCTTTTCCTCCACCAGTGCGCCGACGGACGTCCGCGGGTCCAGGGGATCACCGACTGTCATCTTGGCGGCGGCCCGGAGCAGGTGCTCGATGAGTTCGTCCTTGCGGGAGCGATGAACGACGAGCCGGGACCCGGCCGAGCAGACTTCCCCTTGGTTGAAGAAGATCCCACTCGCAACGGATGCGGCGATGTCCTCGAGTCCGGTGGCGTCCTCGAGAACCAATTGGGCGCTCTTCCCGCCGAGTTCGAGGGAGACCTCTTTCAGGTTCGAATCGGCGGACGCACGCAGCAGGGTCCGCCCGACCGGACCGGACCCGGTGAAGGTGATCGCATCGATGTCGGGATGAAGACCGAGCGCGGCCCCGGCGGTGGCACCGAAACCGGGGACGACGTTGAGAACGCCGTCGGGCAAGCCGGCCTCGGCGGCGAGCTCGGCGAGCCTGATCGCGGTCAGCGACGACGCTTCGGCCGGTTTGAGAACAACGCTGTTGCCGACCGCGAGGGCGGGGGCGAGTTTCCAGGCCGCGAGCATGAGCGGGAAGTTCCACGGCACGATCGCGGCGACCACACCGTAGGGCTCGCGGGTGATGGTCGCGAAGGTGGTGCTGTCGGTCGGGGCGACCTCGTCGTAGCGCTTGTCGATCGCTTCGGCGTAGAAGTCGAAGCACTGCACCGTGACCCGGATGTCGACGGCGCGGGCGTCGGCGACCGGCTTGCCCATGTCCAGCGACTCGAGCAGGGCGAGTTCGTCGGCGTGCTGCTCGATCAGCCGCGCGAGGGCCTGCAGCACTCGGCGGCGGTCGCGGGGATGTTGCTTGGCCCAGCGGCCGTCTTCGAAGGCGCGACGCGCGGACCGGACGGCACGGTCGATGTCCTCGCGGTCGCCTTCGGCGATGGTGGTCAGGACCCGGCCGTCGCGGGGTGAGATGCAGTCGAAGCGTCTGCCGGCGAGGGCGGGCACGAATGTGCCGTCGATGAAGGCATCGGTTCGCAGAGTCAGGCTCCGGGCCGTCTCGAGCAGGCGGTCCACCTCGGTGGGCACGGTGGCGGTCATGGTCAGTTCTCCTTCGTTCGGACGAGGGCGTGGCCGAGTTCGTCGCGTCGTGCCTGGGCGAGTCGCGCGCGCTCGACCGTGGCGTCGAACAGTGCTTGCTGGTGCGGTGCGGTGTCGGCGTTGTCTTCGGGGTGCCACTGCACGCCGAGCATCGGGGCACTTTCGTGCTCGAGTACCTCGATGCAGCCGTCCTCGGCGCGTCCCACGACCTGCAGCCCGGCTCCGAGCCTGTCGACGGCTTGGTGGTGATAGGAAGAGACCTCGACGACGTTCCCGCCCATCGCTTGTGCGACCGCCGAGCCCGATTCCATCCAGACCTGGTGCATGCATTCGCGATGCCAGATGTGGCTGTCGGGTAGGTGTTGGACCAGGGTGCCGCCGAGCGCCACGTTGACCACTTGCATGCCGCGGCAGATCGCGAGGAAGGGCAGTTCGAGCTCGATCACTGCCCGCGCGGTGGTCAGGTCGAATTCGTCCTGCACCGTATCCGATGCCTCCGTGCGGGGGTCACGTTCGGCGCCGTAGGTGGCGGGGTCGAGGTCGGCGCCGCCGGGCAGAACGATGCCGTCGAAGGCCGTCAGCCGGCGGGCGATATCGCCTGGGCCGGGAGGCACGATGACGGGTTCTCCCCCGGCGCGGAAGATGGCTTCGAGGATCTTGTCGGCGGCCACGGTTCCGGAGCGTCGCAGACCGGCAATGGAGGCGGAGCGAATGCCGGGGACGGCGATCAGCGGCCGGGCGTGGCCGTCGGTCTCACTCATCGGCGGTGAGCGGGAAGGGCAGCGTGGGCATCCACCGTGCCCACTGCGCCGCGAGCGAGCCGTCGGCGATGACCTTGTTCAGGGCGGCGTCGAGGTCGGTCCGGAGCGCGTCGTTGCCCTTGGCGACCGAGACACCCCACCGGTTGCGGGTGGCGACGGTAAACGCGACCGACAGATCGGCCTGCTCCCCGAGCGGTACGAGGGCGACATCGTCGTCGACGACGGCGTCGACCTCGCCGTTGCGCAGGGCCTGGACCATGTCCCCGAGCACATCGTCGGTGGCGCCGTCGAAGGGCACGGTGGTGACGTCGGGGAAGGTTTCGGCGAGGGCGAGGTTCGTGCTGCCCGCGATCGCCCCGACTCGCTTTCCGGCCAGGTCGCGTTCGGAGCCGATGCCGCTGTCCGCGAGAACGAGTACCGATTCGTCAAAGATGGCGTAGGGGCGGGTGAAGTCGACCAACTCCGCCCGACTGGGGGTGATGCCCTGGCCGCACCAGATGCCGTCGCCCCGGCCTTCCTGCAGGGCGGGAACCATGTCGCTCCAGGAGGTGACGACCCAGCGCACCGTCTTACCGAGCACGCCGGCGACCAGTTCGGCGGCTGAGGGTTCGTAACCGGTGCGGGTGCCGTCGGAGGCCGCCTTGTCGAACAGCGGGGGTGCGGGCAGGTCGACGCAGATCAGTCTCAGTTCGTTGGTCACAGGAACTCCAGGTACATGTCGCGGTCGAAGTCGGTCACGGCGCCGCAGGCGCGGGCCCATTCGTCGAATTTCACGGCCGAGTACTGGTCGGCCAGTTCGGGGGCGAGGCTGCCTCGGATGACGTCGTTGTCGTTGAAGGCCTTCACCGCGTCTCCGAGGGTGAGTGGCAACGTTTCGTAGGTGTCGTCGCCGTAGCTGCTACCGACCTGGGGGTCACCCGGGTCAGTGGCGTTGTCGATGCCGTCCTTGATGGCGGCGAGCAGCACGGTGTGGGAGAGGTAGGGGTTGACGCTGGCGTCGGGGATCTTGTACTCGAGCCGGCCGACGGCGGAGAGTCGGACGGTGCAGGTCTTGTTGTCCATGCCCCAGTTCACGGCGGTCGGGGCGAATTGTCCGCCGTCCCAGAATCGCTTGTAGGAGTTGACCGTCGAGGCCATGATCGCGATCGATCCGGAGGCGTGGGCGAGCATGCCTCCGAGGGCGTGCTGGCCGATCTTGCTCAGGTGCAGTTCGCGGCGACCCGGCTCTTCGAGGACGTTCTCGTCGCCGTTCCACAGGCTGACGTTGTGGTGGCAGCCGTTGCCCATGGAGCCGGTCGCGGGCTTGGGCATGAAGCTGGCGATCACCCCGTGTTCTTTGGCGACCTGGTGGCAGATCTGCCGGTAGGTGATCAGGCGATCGGCGGTGTCGGTGCACCGGTCGAATTGCCAGTTCAGCTCGAGCTGCCCGGGATCTTCGTAGTCTCCCTCGATCATGTCGAACCCGAGGGCGTGGGCGTAGGTCATGATGCTCTGGTAGATCGGGCGCATCAGTTCGAGGTTCGCGGTCTGGTAGGCGGCGCTGCCGCCCGGGCGGACCTTGACCTCCACGCTTTCCCCGAGCCAGGTCATTTCCGGTTCGCAGCCGCTCTTGAGGACCAGACCGGTGTCGGCGGTGAACTGGTTGTGTGCCCGGATGAGGGTGCTGCGGGTGTCGGTGGCGAGGTAGTCGCCACCGACCTCGGGGATGTGGTCGGGTTCGTAGGTGGTGCAGAAGAACCGGGCGACGGTGGTGTCCCAGGGCAGTACTGCGAAGGTGTCCAGATCTGGGATCGCGGTGAACTCGGCCGCGTCGACACCGCCACCGAGCAGCTGTCCGGTGCGGTCGGTGTGCAGGTCGACCATGGCGGTGCGGTGGAACTGCACGCCCTTGACCAGATTGCGGCGCAGGTGCCGCGCGGGAACCACCTTGGCGACGGTGCGGCCGGTGAGGGTCACGACCTGGTAGTAGATGTATTCGACACCGGCAGAGGTCATCTGCTTTTCGATGTCTGCGATGCGGGCATCCGACGAATTGAGTTCTCGGTGCTGATCCAATGAGGTCATCGGATGTCTCCTTGTGGTGTAAGTAGGTCGCGGGGTCAAGCTGTGAGGACGGTGGCGCGGGAGGTTTCGACGGCCTCGCGATACTTGCGGGCGGTGACCGGCGAGGGCGAGAGCATGACCACTCCGACCAGCCGGCTGCCCTGGTAGTAGCCGACCACAGTGCCGTCCAGGGCGGACGGATCCTGATCGACCGGCGCCGCCAGGTCCCCCTCGAGCACCGAGATGTGGTCGGCGTCGCCGGGTGAGCCGTAGCCCTGCAGCCGGAGCCCGAACTGGTCGCTCCAGAATGAAGGCAGCGGGGAGAAGGGGACGTCCGGGCACGGCTCGTCGCTCAGATGTGCGATGAGCGTGGCGGCGGCGCGTTTGGCGGTGTCGGTGGGGATGCACCAGTGTTCGATGCGCCGCGGGATGTTCCCGGTGGCGGGGTCGGGGAACCGGGCGATGTCGCCGACGGCGACGACGTCGGGGCGGGATTCGACGCGCATGTGGTTGTCGCACAGGACACCGTTGCCGAGGTCGAGGCCGTTACCTTCGAGCCATTCGACGTTCGGGTGCGAGCCGACCGATTCGATCAGCACGTCGGCGCCGAGTCGGGTGCCGTCGGTCAGAATCACCGAGGACAGGCGGCTGGCGTCATCGGCGCCGGCCTCCACTGCTTCGACGGATACCCCGGTGCGCACGTGCACGCCGGAGGCTTCGTGGACTCGTCGCAGTGCGTTGCCGAATTCCTCCCCGAGGGGGCGGATCATCGGGACGGCCATCGGCTCGACGATGTGCACCTCGCACCCGAGCTTGCGGGCGGTTGCTGCGGTCTCGCAGCCGATGAATCCGCCGCCGACGACGATCACCCGGGTTCCCGGTTGCAGCTCGGCGCGCAGTCCGATGGCGTCGTCGAGGGTGCGGATGACGTGTCGCCCGGACTGTGGGCCGGGCAGGTCCAGACGCCGGGGGCGCAGGCCCGTGGCGACGACCAATCCGTCGTAGTGCAGTACCTCACCGTCGGCGAGGGTGACGGTCTTGGCCGTCAGGTCGCTGGAGACGGCGGGGGATCCGAGTCGCCAGCGAACGTCGGCGATGCTCTTGCGCTGTCGGAAGGCAACCGAGGAATGCCAGTGGTCGAGGGTGGAGTTCTGTTCGTCGCGTTCGGCGGCGAGCACGTCCTTCGACAGGGGCGGGCGGTTGTACGGCATGTGCTTTTCGTCGCCGACGATGGTGACGATTCCGTCGAACTTGTTCGCGATCAGCTGTTCGGCTGCGCGGAGACCGCCCATCGATCCACCGACGATGACAACGTGCGAAGGCATCGGTTCAGCTCTCGTCGAGGAAGATCGCTTGCACGGGGCAGACGTCGGCGGCCTCTTCCACCTCGTCGCGCTGGGAGTCGTCGGGGTGCTTGTCGTACACAAGCTTCCCGTCGCCATCCATCTGGAAGACCTTGGGCGCGGCGATGGCGCACTGCCCGTGGTCCTGGCACATTCCGTAGTCGACGCGAACGTCCATTTCTTTTACCTCTCTTACCGAAAACGAAGTGATGGTGGTGCGTGTCAACCGCGCTCGAACGCGATTGGCAGGAAGATCGGGCCGGTGTTGCCGCTGAGCGGCAGCCAGGTGGCGATACCGTCGATGGTCGGGTTCTTCAGCCGCTGGGCCAGCAGGGGCAGTGCCTCGCTCATGTCGGAGCGGGCGACGAAGTGGCCGAGGCAGTGATGCGCGCCGCCACCGAAACCGAAGTGCGGCACCCGCTCCGCGGTCAGGTCGAAGGGCTCGCCCTCGATCACTCGCGGGTCGGTACCGGCGGATTCGGACAGCAGGTGGATGGTGGTGCCGGCCTTGATCTCGAGGCCCTGGTACTCGAAGTCTTCGAGCGCCTCACGGGTCACCCAGGTGACGGTCGGGTTGACGCGCATGACCTCTTCCACCGCCGCCTTGCCCAGCTCGGGGCGTTCGGCGAGCAGCTTCCACTGGTCCGGGTACTTCATGAACGTCTGCAACGCCAAGCCCAGCTGGTTGCGGGTGGTGTCCATCCCGCCGAAGATCAGCAGGACCAGCGACACGCGCAGCTCGTCGTGGCTGAGGTGTTCACCGTCGCGCTCGGCGAGGACGAGTCGGCTGACGAAGTCGTCGCCCGGGTTCTTGCGCCGGTCGGCGATCAGTTCGTCGGCATACTCGTAGAGCCCTTCGAGTGCGGCCTCGACCTTGGCGAGGTCCTGCTTGAGTGTGACGCCCAGGGCCAGCCCGATGTCGTTGGACCAGGCGGCGATCTTCTTCCATTCGCCCTCGGGAATACCGAGCATGATCGCGATGACGCGGGCCGCGTAGGGCTCGGCGAACTCGGAGGCGAAGTCGCAGCGGCCGCGCTCGTAGAAGTCGTCGATCAGCTCGTTCGCAAGCGCCTGGAATCGGGGAACCAGGCCGCCGATGAGTTTCGGGGAGAAGGCGGGGTTCATCAGCCGACGCAGGCGATGGTGGTCGTCGCCTTCGAGGTTGAGCAGTGCGCTCGACCACCAGTGCGCGAACGGGCCTTCGTTGACTCCGTTGTGCGCCGGCCAGGCCCAGCTTCCCTGCCGCAGGCGCCGGTCCTTCATCAGCTTGCTGACCTCGTCGTACCGCAGGACGGCGAGTCCGTAGCTGGTGTGGGCGAACCAGCTGGCCTCGCGCGCCTGACGGACGGCATCGGACTGCACCGAGAAGGTGGGGTCGGCCAGGTTCAGAAACGGCGCGTCGGTCAGTTGATCAGTGGACATCGGTGGCTCCTGCGGGTTCGGGCTGCGGTTCGGGAGAAGTCGAGTGAGTGGGACTGGGGCGCTTGCGGATCGCGTCACCGAAGGGCGCGGTTCCGTTGTTGTGGGAACGGGCGATGGCCATATAGAGCAGGCCGGATCCGATGACCGCGGCGCACAACAGGGCGACGATGTAGTTGTCGTACCAGGCGGCGTCGGGAGTGCGCGGCCAGCTGATGTTGATGATGGCGGCGACGCCGTAGACGAGGGCGCCGATGTTGACCGGCATCGCCCACTTGCCCAGCAGGTACTTCCCGTTCGGGATCCAGCCCTTGATGCGGGCACGCAGTGCGGCGAAGACCACCATTTGGAAGGCGATATAGATGCCGATGGCGCCGAAGCTGATCAGCTTGGTCAGGGCGTCGGTGGACACTGCCGACCCGATGATCAAGATGCCGGGGACCACGGCGGCGAACAGCAGCGCGTAGGGCGGGACGGCGCGGTGGTGGTCGAACTTCGACCAGAGCCGGCTGCCGACGATCATCCCGTCGCGGGCGTAGGAGTAGATCAACCGGCTCGCCGCCGCCTGCAGGCTCAGCGCACAGGAAACGAACGAGATCAGCACGACGACGATCACGATCTTCGACCCCACCGGACCGAACGCGTCGCTGAGGATGGTTGCAACCGGATCTGGGTCCTCACCGCTGATGACGGCACCGAAGTCGACCACGGACAGGATCAGGCTCAGGCACACGAAGGTTGCCGCGGCGCCACCGATGTAGATGGTGCGGCGCATGGACTTCGGGATCTGGATGCCCGGATTCTTGACTTCCTCGGCGACGTCGCCGCAGGCCTCGAAACCGTAGTACTGGAAGACGCCGATCAGGCTGGCGGCGAGGAACGCGTACAGGAAGCTGTGTGAGCCTTGCGCCCCGAAGCTGTCGAAGAGAACTCCCAGGCCGTGGTGGCGTTCGGTGACCAGCAGCCAGATGCCGACAACGAGGGCGCCCAGCAACTCGGCCCCGAAACCGAAGATCGCGGCATAGCCGAGGACCTTGGTCCCGCCGAAGTTGATGACCGTGGCAAGGATCAGCACCGCGAGGGCGCAGACGATGGTGGTGGTCACCGAGGGGGTGAATCCGACCACGGTGGCGACGAACGGACCTGCGCCGTAGGCGACGCCGGCGATCGTGGCGAGCAGGGCGAATAGGTACACCCAGCCGGTCATCCATGCCCACTTCCGGCCCCACAAACGGCGGGCCCAGGGGTACACACCGCCGGCGACGGGGAACTGTGCGACGACCTCGCTGAAGACCAGGGCCACCAGGAACTGGCCGACACCGGCGATCAGCAGGCTCCAGATCATCGGCGGTCCGGCAGCGACCAGCGCGATCGCGAAGACGGTGTAGATGCCGACGACCGGGGACAGATAGGTGAAGCCGAGGGAGAAGTTGGCCCACAGGCTCATGTCTCGTTTGAACTCGGACTCGAAGCCGAGGGCGGCGAGTTGGGCGTCGTCGTCGGAAATGGCGTCGTCAGGACGCTGGGGAGGTTTCTGGGACACGGGACTCGTTCTTTCGGTCGGGGGGCTACCGCGGGGCCGTGAGGGGTGAATGTCCGGTTTTGTGGGGCCGGTCACATCCACCTCTTAAACATATACAGTGATAGTTCATAGTTCAAGGCATCAGGGTTACGATCTTGTTAGCTCTACGACCTCAGGGGGTAACCGGTGCCGATCGACCAGCTTGGAGGCTTGACCGCGCTCGGCGCTGTCCTCGCCCCGCTCGATGGCGGCGGCCCCCGCACCGATGCGGTCGTCCAGCGCATTTCCGCAGCTATCGGACTCGGCGTAATGGTCGACGGCGAGCAGCTGCCACCCGAACTGGACCTCGCCAGCCAACTCGGCGTTTCCACGGTGACTCTGCGTGAGGCGCTGGCGGTCCTCCGCAACGAGGGGCTCGTGTACACCAAGCGCGGACGCGGCGGTGGCAGCTTCGTCAAGGCCTCGGCCGACGTCGTCCAGAGCAACTCGCTGGCCAGGCTGCAGCAGCTGAGCGTGGAGGAACTGCGGGATATGGGCGATGAGCACTTCGCTGTCTCCGGCACAGCAGCCGCCCTGGCAGCCCGCCGCAGCCTGACCACCGATGTGACCCGGTTGCGGGCGCTGGTGACCAGGATGCGCGAGACCGGCGACCCCTTCGAGTGCCGCCGCGCCGACAGCCGCTTCCACATCGAGGTCGCCGTGAGCTCGCAGTCCTCGCGGTTGACCCGAACCGAGGTCGGATTGCAAGCTGAGTTGTCGGCAATGATCTGGCTTCCGCAGGTAGCGGTCGATCCGGCCGAGGAAGCCAACACCCACCACGCTCTGGTGGATGCGATCGAAGCCGAGAATCCGGATCTGGCACGGGAACTGGCAGAATCACACAGCGCTGCCCATATTCGCCGGCTGATCAAATTACGTATGGAGCTGAGGAACGAATGAGTCCAGTCGATGACTCTCGGCTGCCGGCGGCGGTCGACTCGGTCGGGGAAGCGACGACGGACCTCGTCGAGCTGATCTACGGTTCGCTCGTCTCGATCGGCGACGCGTTGATCGAGCTGTGGACCAGGTTGCAGGCCGACGGAACGTCACCGCGGTCGTCGGATCTCGAGTCGCTCAAGAGCGCCGTGGTCGGCGAACTCGACGCCCGGGGCCCGCTGTTCAACGGCGCGGGAGTGGTCATGGCCGACGGCAGCCTCGCCGATCGACAGCACTACCTCGAATGGTGGCGCGCAGACGGGGGCGACCGCCCCGTGTCACAGCGGCTGGTTCTCGACCTCAATCCGCGCAGTGAGTACTACTACGACTACTCCGACATGGAATGGTTCACTATTCCCCGCGATCGGAACGAGAAGTGGGTCTACGGACCGTATCTCGACTACACCGGCGTCGACCTGTACGTGTGCACCTTCGCCGTGCCCATCCGGCTCGCCGACGGGACCTTCCTCGGTATTGCCGGCGCCGATGTCCCCGTGGCGAGTATCGAATCGAGGTTGTGGCCGCAGCTTCGCCGCGCGGGATCCGGCCTGGTCCTGGTCAATGCTGACGGCCGGGTCATCGTCGGCAACGATCCGGAATACATCACCGGTTCGAAGGTCGCGTCCGTGGCCCGTTCCGGCGACGCGGTGCCGGTGCGGGCCACTCCTTGGTCGCTGGTACCGCTCCACACGGCGGACTAGACCCGACACGTGGTGGTCGGCTCGGCGGCCACGGACACAGGACGCGTCGTGCGGATACCTCGAGATCGCCGTGATCCTGCCTGTCGGATCATGGTGGCGACACCATTGGCCCGCCGATTCGGACCGGGGGTAGACGACGTGAGGCCGGGCGCGCTGATCGAGCGTCGCCCGGCCTCAACCAGGGATCCAGTTGTGCTGGAGTTCCTTACACCGCGGAACCGGCTCGGTTTCGCCTTTTGGTCTCAGCGTGCGCCGTTGAACGCTGGACGAATGCGCGGAACAGGGCTGTGCGGTCCTCGGCCGATCCGTCGGTGTCCTCGGGGTGCCACTGCACACCCACGATCCATTTGCTCTCGTGTTCGACCGCCTCGACGACACCGTCGAGGCCCCGGGCGGTCACTCGCAGGCCCTCCCCGACCTCGTCGACCGCCTGGTGGTGTCCGTTGCGGACGATCACCTGGGATCGGGACAGGATCTGTTCGAGCCGAGAGCCTTCGGCGACGATCACCGTGTCGTCGAGGAACATCGGCTCCCCCTCCCCGCCCCGGTGCGGATTGTCCTCCCCCAGGTCCGGGATCAGTGTTCCCCCGCAGGCGAGGTTGATCATCTGGGAGCCGCGGCAGATGCCGAGCATCGGTGCCTCGAGCTTGAGGCCGAGGTCGATCGCAGAGAGGGTGCGTTCATCGGTTCCGCGGTCGACGCCGTAGAGGTTGTCGACGTACTCGGTGTGCCCGTAGAGGGTGGGATCGACATCTCCCCCACCGAGCAGCATCACCCCGTCGGTCTCCTCGTCGATGGAGAAGGGTGCGTCGCGGGAGATGTCGATGACGGTGACCCGAGCTCCCAGCTCCACCAGCGTGGTCAACGCGGAGCTGGTGAAACGCACGATCAGGTCGCGGGTCTCGGTCGTCAGGCCGGGAAAGTTCAGGGGCACCACAACGGCGATCAGTGGGCCCATCCCCTGCTGGGCCCCGTCGGGGAGCACATCGGTGAGCGTGACCGGATCGATGTTCACGCGCGAACCTCCTGACCGCTTCCGAGACGTGGTGGCGCACTGCGGTATTGCACCGGTGTGCGGGACAGGGAGATCGGGTTGGCAACCTGGGGGGTGCTGCTGCCGGGGACGTCGACGACGGTGTCGAGGCCGAGGTGCTTGGCGAAGTCGAATGCTTCGGCGATGTCGTTGATCGGCCCGGCGGGCACTCCCCGGGTGCTCAGGGTGTGGAACCAATGGTCGGCGCCATGGGCCGCGAAGCGGGCGCTGACGACGTCGAACAGTTGCGCTCGGTGGGCCACCCGTGCGGTGTTGGTCTCGAATCTCTCGTCGGTCGCCAGTTCCGGGACACCGAGGGCGGCGCAGAGCTGGGTGAATTGTTTGTCGTTGCCGACGGCGAGCGCGATCGGGCGGTCGGCGGTCGGGAAGACCTCGTACGGGGCGATGCTGGGATGCCGATTGCCCAGAATCGTGGGGATCTTGTCGGCACCGAGGTAGCCGGACGCCTGGTTGACCAGCGACGACAGCAGCACCGAGAGCAGGTTGGTGTCGACGCGCTGGCCTTCACCGGTCGCGGTGCGGTGATGCAGGGCAGCGAGAATGCCGGTTGAGGCATGCAGCCCGGTGAGCACGTCGACCAGAGCGACACCGACCTTGGTCGGGGCGCCCGGTTCGGGGCCGGTCATGCTCATCAGGCCGCCGACCGCCTGGACGAGCAGGTCGTAGCCGGACAGCGCGGCGCCGCCCTGATTGCCGAACCCGGTGATCGAGCAATAGATCAGGTCCGGCTTGACCTCTCGCAGGTCGTCATAGCCGAGGCCGAGCCGCTCCATGGTCCCGGCCCGGAAGTTTTCGACCACGACATCGGCGCGGCGGACCAGATCGCGGGCGCGGTCGCGGTCGTCATCGTTGCCCAGGTCCAGCACCACCGAGGTCTTGTTGCGGTTGACCGAGTTGAAGTAGGTGGCGTTGCCTTCGTGGTCGAAGGGCGGGCCCCACGCGCGGGTGTCGTCGCCGGTGCCCGGGCGTTCGATCTTGATGATCTCGGCGCCGAGGTCGCCGAGCAGCATCGTCGCGTAGGGGCCGGCGAGGACCCGGCTGAAGTCGGCGACGACGATGCCGTCGAGTGCGCCCGGGCTCATATCGTCGCCTGCCCGCCGCGCAGGTACACCGTGGTGGTGTGGGTGAAGAATTCCCGCGCCGAGCGGCCCTGCTCCTTCGGACCGTATCCGCTCTTCTTCGCGCCGCCGAACGGGACGTGGGGGTCCGCGCCGGCGGATTCGGAGTTGATGTGCAAGATGCCGACATCGATGTCGTCGATAGCGTCCAGGGTGCGGGTGAGGTCCTGGGTGAAGATGGCGGCCGAGAGACCGAATTCGCTGTCGTTCGCGAGGGCGAAGGCGTCCTCGACGGTGCGTACTCGCCGGACCGCCAACACGGGGCCGAACAGTTCCTCACGCCAGACATCGGGCGACTGCGAGGGCAGCTCGAGGATCGTCGGCGGGACGAAATATCCTGTCGCCAAGGCGCCCTCGGAGTAGTCGTGGCCGCCGGCGACCTGCACCGCCCCCTGTTCGAAGGCACGCTCGATCCCGGCCCGGATCGAGGTGCGGGCGGCGGCGTTGACCACCGGTCCCATTTCGGTGCCGTCCTGCACAGGGTTTCCGACGTTCATCGCGTCGGCGCGTTTGCCGAGTTCGGCGAGGAAGTCCTCGGCGATGTCGTCGGTGACGATCAGCCGGGACGTCGCGGTGCACTTCTGCCCGGTCGAGCGGAAGGCACCGAACATCACCTGCTCGGCGGCCAGCTCGAGGTCGGCATCGCCGAGGACGACGGCGGCGTTCTTGCCGCCCATCTCCGCCTGCACCGGGACCCCGCGGGCGGCGCCGGCCGCGGCGATCTTGCGGCCGACCCCGGTGGAACCGGTGAACGTGATCGCGTCGATGCCGGGATGTTCGACGATGCCGTTTCCGACAGCACCGTTGCCGATCACCAGGTTCAGCACACCGTTGGGCAGGCCAGCGTCGGTGAGGGCTTGGGCCAGGCGCATCGCCAGGAGCGGCACGGTGCTGGCCGGTTTCCAGACCACGGTGTTGCCGTAGGTCAGGGCCGGGGCGATCTTCCAGGTCGGGATGGCGATCGGGAAGTTGAAGGGGGTGATCACACCGACGACGCCGATGGGTTTGCGGGTGACCAGGATGCGTTCACCGCGCCTCGGCGAGGAGAAGACCTCGCCGGCGTCGCGGTCGGCGTCGTTACCGTAGTAGCGCAGGATCTGGGCCGCGCGCAGTACCTCGCCGATGCCTTCGGGCTTGGTTTTGCCTTCTTCACGGGCAAGTTCGGTGCCCCAGTCCTGGGCGGCGTTCTCCACGATGCCCGCGGCACGCACGAGGACCGCGCCCCGCTCGTGCGCGGGGGTACGCGCCCACTCACGCTTGACCCGTTGGGCTGCCGCGACGGCGCCGTCGAGCTCAGCTGTCTCGGCCAGTCGTCCCTGGGCGACGACGACGTCCGGCTCGGCCGGACTGGTGCTGGCGATGGTGTCGCCGCCGCCGACGAGCCACTGTCCGTCGACGAGATGGCGCAGTTGCGCGGGTGTGGTCATGTCGATTTCACCTCTGGTGCGGGATTGTTGTGCGAGAGTGAGCGGGCCGGTCACCGGAAGGCTGCTTGCCCGGTCAGGGCCTTGCCGATCGAGAGCATGTGCATCTCGCTGGTGCCCTCGTAGGTAAGGACGGACTCGAGGTTGTTGGCGTGCCGCAGCGGCGGGTATTCGAGGGTGATGCCGCTGCCGCCGAGCACCGTGCGGCACTCGCGGGCGATGGCGATGGACTCGCGGACGTTGTTGAGCTTGCCGAGGCTGATCTGCTCCGGCAGTACCCCGCCGCTGTCCTTCATCCGGCCCAGGTGCAGTGCCAGCAGCAGGCCCTTACCGAGCTCGAGGGTCATGTTGGCGAACTTCTCCTGGGTGAGCTGGAAGCTCGAGAGCGGCTTGTCGAACACCTCGCGGGAGCCGGCGTAGTCGATCGCGGCTTCGAGGCTGTCCCGGGCCGCGCCCAGGGCCCCGAACACGATGCCGAAGCGGGCCTCGTTCAGGCACGACAGCGGTGCGCTCAGGCCGCGGGCCTCGGGCAGCTGCGCGGACTCGGGGAGCCGCACGTTGTCGAGCACGAGCTCGGAGGTCACCGAGGCGCGCAGCGACAGCTTCTTGTGGATGTTGTTGGCGGTGAATCCCTTCGTGTCGGTCGGCACCAGGAATCCGCGGACACCCTCATCGGTCTGCGCCCAGATCGTGGCGACGTCCGCGAGGCCCCCGTTGGTGATCCACATCTTGGTGCCGTTGAGCACCCAGTCGCCGCCGTCGCGGCGGGCCCGGGTGCGCATGCCAGCGGGATTGGAGCCGAAGTCGGGCTCGGTCAGGCCGAAGCAGCCGATCGCCTCACCGGCGGCCAGTCGCGGCAGCCACTCCTGCTTCTGCTCTTCCGAGCCGTAGCGGTAGATCGAGAACATCGACAGCGAGCCTTGTACCGAGACGAAACTGCGGAAACCGCTGTCCCCGGCTTCGAGCTCGAGGCAGGCCAGGCCGTAGCTGACGGCATTGGTTCCGGCGCAGCCATAACCGTCCAGGTGCATACCCAGCACACCGAGCTGCCCGAACTCCTTGGCCAGTTCCTTCGGAAGTGTGGCGGATTCGTACCAGTCTTCGACATTCGGCTTCAGACGGGTGTCGACGAACTTGCGCACTGTGGCGGCGATGTCGCGTTCGTCCTCGTCGAGGAGGTGGTCGGTGCCGAACAGCTCGAGGGGGCGCAACGGGCCGGACTTCCGGGGCGCGGTCAGGGTGGTCATGACGATGGTCGTCCTTTTCGGTGTGGGGTATTACAGAGCGGCGAATGCTTCGCGGAGAACCGAGAAGCCTTCCACCAGGAGTTCGTCCGAGATCGACAGCGGCGGCAGGAAACGCAGAACGTTGCCGAAGGTGCCCGCGGTCAGCGTGAGCAGGCCGTGCGTCAGGCAGAAGCGGTTGATCGCGGCGACGGCCTCACGGTTGGGAGTCTTGGTGCCGGGCTGGACGAGTTCGATCGCCACCATGGCGCCGCGGCCGCGGATGTCTCCGATGATGTCGGTGGTGGCGGCGATGTCGCGCAGTTCGCGGAACATGAGGTCGCCGATGGTCTGCGCCCGCTCGAGCAGGTGGTCTTCCTCGATGGTCTCGAAGACGCCGAGCGCTGCTTCGCAGGCGGCGGGGTTGCCGCTGTAGGTGCCGCCGATCCCGCCGGCGTGTGCGGTGTCCATGATGTCGGCGCGACCGGTGACCGCGGCCAGGGGCATCCCGCCGGCCAGGCCCTTCGCGGTCACGACCAGGTCGGGCACGACGCCCTCGTGCTCGGAGGCGAACCAGGTCCCGGTGCGGGCGATGCCGGCCTGCACCTCGTCCGCGACGAACAGGATCCCGCGGTCCCGGCAGAAGTCCGCGATCCGCCGCAGGAAGCCCTCGGCGGGGACGATGAATCCGCCCTCGCCCTGGATCGGTTCGACCACGACGCAGGCCACCGCGTCGGCGCCGATCTGCGAATCGACGAGCATCTCGAACTGGGTGAACGCCTCGTCGGCCGCGTTCTCGGCGCCGCTCGGCCACCGGTAGGGGTAGGCCATCGGTGCGCGGTACACCTCGGGGGCGAAGGGGCCGAACGTGCTCTTGTACGGCTGGTTTTTCGCCGTCATCGTCATCGTCATCAGGGTGCGGCCGTGGAATGCGTGATCGAAGGTGACCACCGCGGGCCGGCCGGTGGCCGCCCGCGCGTACTTGACGGCGTTCTCCACCGCCTCGCTGCCGGTGTTGAACAGCGCCGTCCGCTTCTCGTGATCACCGGGGGTGAGCCGGTTGAGCGCCTCGGCCACCGCGATGTACGGCTCGTACGGGGTGGCGAGGAAACAGGTGTGCGTGTACTTCGCCAGCTGCCGGGAAGCCCGCTCGACCACCCGCGGGGCGGCGTTGCCGACGGTGGTCACGGCGATACCGCTGCCGAAGTCGATGAACGAGTTGCCGTCGACGTCGACGAGGACCCCGCCGCCGGCGGCGGCGGTATAGATGCCCGCGCCGCTGGTCAACCCCGCCGGGAGGGCGGCGGATCGGCGGGCGGCGAGTTCCTCGGAGCGGGGTCCGGGTACCTCGGTGACGATGCGGCGTACCTGCTCGAGCTGCGGTCCGCCGACGGGTGTGTGCACAGCAGTCATGTCGTGTCCTCCAGTCGGGTTACCGAGGACTGTATGAGCGACACCACTCCGACGAACATGGCCGAGTTGTACAAATCGGAGCGATAGATTGTCCCAGTGGGCTAACCCGGTTTCGGCGCCGTTCCCCGCACACTTGCAGCATCGACCGAGTTGGAAGGAAGCTGCAATGGGCAATGGCGCCTCAACGGCAGATCAACTGACCTCACCACTGGCTGTGGACGTCAACGAAGCGATCGGACGGCTGTTGCTCACCAGCAGCGACCGCTCCGACACACCGCGAATGGTCTTCCTGTGCGACCTCGCTCGCGATGCCACCGTCGAAGCGGTGATCCTCTGGCCCGGGACGACGCCGCTGCTGGCCGACGTCGCCACGATGTTCGAGCACTTCGGGCTCCGTGTCGCCGACCGGGACACATTACCGCTTCCTGCGGATCTGTCCGGCAGTGCGGCGTTGCACAAGTTCACTTTTCGGGCGCCGCCGGTGTGGCAGAGCCGGTCACTGAGCCTGGTGTCGGAGGCATTCGAAGCGCATGCGCTGCACGGGTTCGAGATCGACGACTACGCGAAGCTGATCCTCACGGCCGGGTTGTCCTGGCGCGACATCGTGCTCGTCCGGGCGGCCAGCCGGTTCGTCCGCCAGGCCGGGCTCGGGTTGTCCGAGCACTATGTCACCGACACCCTGCTGCGGCACACCGAGTTCGCCGAGTCCCTCGTGCGCTACTTCGGGGCACGGTTCGATCCCGAGCTCGGCGACCGGGATGCGGTGATCGCCGATGCCGCTGCCGACGTGCACGAACACCTCGATGCGGCAACGACCTTGGACGAAGACCGGATCATGCGGTCGCTGGAGTCGTTTGTCACCGCATGCCTGCGCACCAACTGGTACCAACTCGACGGTGCCGGCACCCCGAAGCCGTATACCTCGTTCAAGCTGGACTCGAGCAAACTCGCGCTGACCGGACCGGTCGTTCCCTACCGGGAGATCTACGTCTACGCCAACGATGTCGAGGGCATCCACCTGCGCAGCGGCGCCGTCGCGCGCGGTGGGCTGCGGTTCTCCGACCGCCCCGAGGACTACCGCACCGAAGTGCTGGGATTGATGAAGACCCAGACGGTGAAGAACTCCCCGATCGTCCCGGTCGGGGCCAAGGGTGCCTTCGTTCGCAAGAACCCGGATATCCGCCCCGCAGAGGCGTATACGACGTTCATCCGCGGCCTGTTGGATGTCACCGACAACATCGTCGATGGTCGTACCGTCGCACCGCAGCGCACTGTCACCTACGACGGCCCCGACACCTACCTCGTGGTGGCCGCCGATAAGGGAACCGCGTCGTTTTCGGACCTAGCCAACAACATTGCCCTCGACGCCGGGTACTGGCTCGGGGACGCGTTCGCCTCCGGCGGCTCGAGTGGGTACGACCACAAGGCGATGGGCATCACCGCGCGCGGAGCCTGGGTCTCGGTGCGCCGGCACTTCGACGAGATCGGCGTGGATGTGGACGCCGATCCCCTCTCTGTCGTCGGGATCGGCGACATGTCCGGTGACGTGTTCGGCAACGGGATGTTGTTGTCGGGCTCTCTCAAGCTGGTTGCAGCGTTCGACCATCGGCACATTTTCATCGACCCTGACCCGGATCCGGCACGCTCGTTCGCGGAGCGCCAACGCCTGTTCGCGCTTCCCGGAACCACGTGGGATCACTACGACCGCGGCGCCCTGTCTCCCGGCGCCGGCATCTGGCCGCGCACCGCCAAGCGGATCTCGCTCTCGCCCCAAGCCCAGGAATTACTCGGTGTGCAGCAGAAGATGATCTCACCGAACGACCTGATCAAGGCAATCCTGACCGCCCGTGTCGACCTGTTGTGGAACGGCGGAATCGGCACATACGTCAAAGGGTCCACCGAAACCCACTCCGACGCCGCCGATCCGGTCAACGACTCGGTGCGAGTGGATGCCGCGCAGCTGCGGTCCTCGGTAATCGGGGAGGGCGGCAACCTCGGTCTCACCCAGCGGGCACGCATCGAGTACGCGCTCGGAGGCGGCCGCATCAATGCCGACTTCATCGATAACGCTGCCGGTGTCGCCACTTCAGACCTCGAGGTCAACCTCAAGATCGGACTCGATGTCGCCGTGCACAGCGGGCGAATCAACCACTCCGAACGCAACGCCCTGCTGGCGTCCTCCCGCCCGGATGTCGCCGATGCGGTGCTCTGCAACAGCGAAAGCCAGACGTTGGCCATCAGTCTCGCCGCCTCGCAGGCACCGCAACTGTTGAACCGTCACGAGCGGCTCATCGACAATCTCGAACATAACAACGGCATCAACCGTGCCACCGAGGTACTACCGACGAAGAAGGAGTTGGTATCGCGGACGCAGGCCGGGCTCGGGCTCACCCGCCCCGAGATCGCGGTCCTGCTCGCCCAGTCGAAGAACGTCGTGCAACAGGACCTGCTCAATTCCTCGGTTCCCGACGAACCGGTCTTCGCGTCCGCCTTGTCGGCTTATTTCCCACCCCAGATCCGGGAGCAGCTTTCCCAGGAAATCCGTGACCATCGGTTGGCCCGGGAGATCGTGGCGACGAAGATCGCCGACGACCTGATCAACCACGTCGGCCCCGGCCTGATCTACCAGCTCGACGAACGCCTGGGCGTCAAAACGCCGGCCGTCGCACGGGCCTACGCTGTGGTCCGGGCCGTGTTCGATGTCGACGAGCTGTGGACGGACGCCGAACAGCGCACCGATGTCACCGCCGTCGAGCGTTGGAATCTTCTGCACACCCTTCAGCACTTCATCGAGCACACTGCCTCGTGGATTCTGCGTCGCCGGCCCGCACCGTTGGATGTCGAGTCGGAGATCGCCCGGTACCGTCCCAGCGTTCGCGAGTTGTTGGCCAGTCGTCCCCGCCCGACCACGATCGCCGAGACCACCGAGCGGCTGCGGTTCCTCGGCGAGGTCTTCGACCTCATCGAGACTGCTCAGCATCGCGGCTGCCCCGTCGAGACGGCTGCGGCCATTCATACCCGGTCGGATTCCGAACTCGGACTGACCTGGTTGACCGGTCGGCTCGACGATCACGTCACCACAAACTGGTGGGATGCGATGGCCGCCGCCACCGTGCGCGACGACCTGGCCGAGCGGCACCACGAACTGGTCGGGGCAATCCTCGACCTCGACACGGGCGGCGAGGACCAGATCCGTGTGTGGCAGGACCGGGCGGCCGACGCTATCAGCCGTTTCTCCCGGATGATCGCCGAACTCCGCCGGGACGGCGTGGTGGACGTCTCCCGCGCCTGCACCGCCAGTGCCGAGCTGAAGCTGCTGGTCCGGAGCACCGGTGTCGGCGGGGCCGAGGACACTGCTGCATGAGCGAGCCTGTTCTGCTGAGCATCGGTGTTCTGCCCGGCGATGGGATCGGGCCCGAGGTCGTGCCCGCGGCTGCGAGCGTGATCGATGCGGCGGTGGCGGTGCACCCCGAGGTGGCGATTACCTGGCAGCGGTTGCCGATCGGCCACGAGGCCATCGCCGCATATGGGGAACCGATGCCGCCGAGGACACTGGCCGCCCTCGACGACCTGGATGCGTGGATCCTCGGTCCGCACGACAGCGCCTCCTACCCGCAGCCGTGGCGCAGCCAGCTCACCCCTGGTGGCACGATTCGCAAACGGTTCGACATGTTCGCAAATATCCGCCCGGCTCGGGCCCTGACCGGAACCACCGCGGTGTCACCGACGATGGACCTGGTCGTGGTGCGCGAGAACACCGAGGGTTTTTACGCCGACCGGAACATGCACGTCGGGTCCGGTGAGTTCATGCCCACCCCCGATGTCGCGATGGCGGTCGGTGTCGTCACTCGCCGTGCGTGCGAGCGGATCGCCCACGAGGCGTTCCGCATCGCCCGCAGCCGCCGGCGTTCGGTGACGATCGCGCACAAGGCCAACGTGCTGACCATGACCACGGGACTGTTCCGCGACGTCTGCCTCGAGGTCGCAGAACAGTACCCCGAGGTTTCCGTCGACCATCAGCACATCGACGCGCTCGCCGCCCACCTCGTCCGGCGCGGAGACAGTTTCGATGTGATCGTTGCCGAGAACATGTTCGGCGACATCCTGTCCGACCTGACCGGGGAACTGGCCGGCTCGATCGGGATCGCGCCGTCACTGAACTCCTCGGAAACGCAGGCCATGGCCCAAGCCGCGCATGGCGCCGCACCCGATATCGCCGGGCTCGGTATTGCGAACCCGATCGCGACGATCCTGTCCTCGGCGATGCTGCTGCGCTGGCTGGGCATCAAGCATGACCGTCCCGTCTGCGCCGAGATTGCGTCGACGATCGAGGAGGCTGTCGAAAACGTCACCGGGCAGGGAATTTTCACCGCTGATCTCGGTGGTGGCGCATCCACCGCAACCTTCGTCGATGCCGTCATCGCCGCGATCACCCGGGTCGAGGGCCGTGCGTCGAGCACTCAGTGAATCCCACCGGCCTCACTCACCACACCGTGCATTCCACCAGAAAGGCTCACCCGTGACCATCGCGGAAACTCTGCCCTCCGACCACCCCACCGCCGGCTTCGAGCGCGTCGCGGTGATCGGATGCGGAATCATGGGGTCCGGCATCGCCCAGGTCATGGCCACCACGGGTGCCGCGGTCACCGTGTGCGAGCTGGACCCGGAGGCACTCGCGCGCGGGAAGTCTCGGGTGACCGCCGGTCTCGATCGCAGCGCGGCCAAGCGTCGTGCCCTGGATCCTGCAGCACACGAGAAGACTGTGCACCCGTTGTCGTGGACCACCGATCTCGCCGATCTCGCCGATTGTGACCTTGTCATCGAGGCAGTCGCGGAGATCGAAGAGGTCAAGATCGACCTGTTCCGACGGCTCGACGCGTTGCCGTTCGCCGACAGTGTCGTGCTCGCGACGAACACGTCGTCGATTCCGGTCATCAAGCTCGCCACCGTGACATCACGGCCCGAACGCGTGATCGGCCTGCACTTCTTCAACCCTGTTCCGGTCATGGGCCTGGTCGAGATCATCCCATCGCTGTTGACTGGTGATGACGTGCTCTCCCGGGTGCGGGAGTTTGTCGACGTCGGCTTGGGTAAGACTGCGGTGACGGCGCAAGACAAGGCCGGCTTCATCGTGAACGCCCTGCTGATCCCCTATCTGCTCGATGCGATCCGGATGGTCGAATCCGGTGCCGCGACCGCGACCGATGTCGACAACGCCATGCGCCTGGGGTGCGCCCACCCGATGGGTCCGCTTGCCCTGGCGGATCTGATCGGGCTCGACACCGTCGCGTCCATCGCCGAATCTCTGCACCAGGAATTCGGAAAACAGGACCACCTGCCTCCGGCACTGCTTCGCCGAATGGTCGACGCCGGCCTTCGGGGCCGGAAGTCCGGTCGCGGCTTCCACCAGTACGCGTAGCGGATTCCCGAACCAACGACCGCTCGACGCCATCGGTGGCCGACCTCGCGCCGCACCAGGCGGTCGGCCACCGCTGCTCCGACCAGAACGAAAGCACGAAGTGGTGAATAACTCGAACCGCGCCTGCCGCACCCCGCCGCTGCCGCCGACGTTGCGCGAGGTCGCCGAACGGGCAAACGTGCACCCGTCGACCGTGTCGCGGGTGCTGCGGCGGCCGCACCACCTCGACGAATCGCCCGTATCGGATCGTGTACGCAGAGCCGCGGCCGAACTGGGCTATAAGACCCACCTCGCGGCCGCGAGCTTGCGCACCCAACGAACGATGAGCCTCGGGGTCGTCCTGCCACGACTGGTCGAACCGGTGCTCGACATCTTCGAGGGAATCGAGAGTGCGGCCACCGCTGCGGGGTACTCATTACTGGTCGCCGCGCCCACCGACGAGGTCCACGCGCATCGGCGTTCGATCGATCTGCTTTCCCGCAGGAACGTCGACGGTGTTCTCATATGCCGGCCCGAGGCGCGCAACCGGATAGAGCTCGCCGAGGCTCTCGAACACCTCGCACCACCCGTTGTCCAACTCGGCAGCTCCACACTGCCGGGTGTACCAAGCGTGCGCGACGACCACTTCCACGCCGGGCAACTGGCAGGACGCCATCTGCGGGAGCGTGGTTTCGTCGACATCGCAATCATCGGATCCGGCGCCGAACCCCACACCCGCGACCTCGTCGCCGGACTTCGCGCGGAACTCGAGACCAACTGCCTTCGCCGTCCGTCCATTCGGATTACTCACTGGCACTGCCACGCCAGAAGCGTCGACGACCAGCTCGACGATCGGCTGGCCACCAGACCACGACCCGACGCAGTCCTCGTGACCGAATGCGACCATGTCCTACCGGTGATCACCGCGGCACGACGTCGCAAACTCCGCATTCCCGAAGACCTCGCGGTCATCAGTTACGGCGACTCCACACTGTTCCCATACCTGCCGACTCCACTCACCAGCATCCGATCAGCAACACAGGCAATCGGCAAAGCGGGGGTCGCACTGCTTCTGAGGGGAATTTCAGGACAACACATGATCTCCACCGACCTACCAGTCGACCTCGTCCACCGCCGGTCGACCTGACAGTAGCTTCACCACATTACGCACCTCGGCACCGTCGGTTACACCGAGTCGGTACCGCACCCTCGTGTTAGAGATCTGAAGGAGTCCCTGTGAGAGAGACACCGTCCTCGCCCCACTCCCACGTCGAATCCTTGACCCACCACCCGGATTGGGCAGAAACCGCCGCATGCCGGGAAGCCGATGCTTCGATGTTCTTCGCCCCCGAGGGGGAACGCGAATCGGCCAGGCAACACCGCCAGACCAAGGCACAGTCCATCTGCCGAGACTGCCCGGTACTGTCGCTGTGCCGCGACCACGCCCTGGCGACGGAAGAGCCGTACGGGATCTGGGGCGGAATGACCGAACTCGACCGCCGCCGCCACAATCGCCGCCGAGGGCGTGGCCGCCATCTCCGTACCCACGTCGGAATACCCAGACCACAACAACCAGTGGCGCACTGGGACTCCGGCAACCCCCGGGACCACCCCTTCCAGGCCGGGGTCTTGCAGTCAAGTCCGACGACATAGACCCC
>RRBB01000138.1:0-29731 GCA_006543605.1 Rhodococcus sp. WS4 | reverse complement strand
CCGCAGGGTCCGCCGCCCGGCGGATATCCGCCGCCCCCGCCGATGTCGGATTACGGTGCCCCCGGGCAGACGCCGGGACAGTTCTCCGTCGGTGACGCGATCGGCTACGGCTGGAACAAATTCAAGGACAACGCGCTCATCTGGATCGGCATTCTTCTGATCGCCGCCATCATCCAGGTGGTGCTGAACCTCGTCTTCGGCGGATTCAGCACGTCCTCCGACATGAGTGCGGCGTTCTCCGTGTGGCGGATCATCGGCACGATCGTCACCACCATCGTCGGCTACCTGATCAACGCGGCACTCGTACGCGGCGCGCTGCACGAGGTGGACGGGAACAAGCCGGCGTTCGGCTCGTTCTTCCAGTTCACCAATGTCGGGGCGATCATCATCGCCAGCGTCATCATCGGTGTGGCCACGACCATCGGTTTCGTCCTGCTCATCATCCCCGGCCTCATCGTGATCTTCCTGACCTGGTGGACGCTGCAGTTCGTCATCGACCAGAACGAGGACGCGATCACCGGCATCAAGTCGAGTTTCCGCGTGATCTCGCAGAATGTCGGCCCGGTGCTGCTGCTGGCCCTGGCCCTCGTCGGCATCAACATCGTCGGTGCAATCCTCTGCGGTGTCGGACTTCTCGTCTCGATCCCGATCACGATCATCGCGTCGACCTACGCATACCGCGTGCTCACCGGCCGTTACGTCTCGGCCTGACCGCTCGCGCCCCACGGGTGGGCGTGCTCCTGTCCTGCGGGACGGAAGCACGCCCACCCGTTTTGCTACTCCCGTCACTCGAGTCACTCCCACCCCTTGCGTAGTGTGCTCAGGCGTCATCCGAGACATTCAGGACTCGAGATTCGAGGGGGAACACATGACTTCTGGCGGATTCGATCCAGGCCAGGGACAACAGCCGTTCGGCGGGCAACCGTACGGGCAACCGCACTACAACGGGGCGGGGCAGCAGTACGGACAGCAGTTCGGCGCACAGCAGCCGCAGTTCGATTCGGCGCAGCAGTTCGGGACCCAGCCGTTCGCTCAGCCCGACTTCGGGTTCGACCCGTCCCGGCCCGGCGAACTTCTTCCGCGCCTCGGGGCGCGGGTCATCGACGGCCTGATCGTCGGCATTCCGATGGCCGTGGTCACCACCGTCATCTCGCTGGTGCTGGGCACCTTCCTCGGCAGCGTCCTCGGGGCGATCCTCACCGCGGCCGCCGCGGTGGGCTACTTCGTGTTCCTCGAGACGACGAGAGGCCAGACGCTGGGCAAGCAGATTCTGGGCCTGCGCGTCGAGGGCCCGAACGGCGGACTGCCCACCCAGCAGCAGTCGCTGACCCGGAACGGCTTCTACGTCCTGTCCGCGCTCGGGGGTTTCCCGTTCCTCGGGTTCCTGTTCGGACTTCTCGGCGTCGTCGCCGCCGTCGTCATCGGCGTGACGATCAACAGCAGCCCCACCAAGCAGGGCAAGCACGACGAACTGGCCGGCGGAACGCGCGTCGTCCAGGGCTGACCTGAACACCCGTCCTACCGTGCGGGTGAACGTACCTTTGATCGCTTCAGATCGGACAAAAGGTACGTTCACCCGTTCCTGATTCGCGCCCCTCCACCTGCAGGTGCTTGGATTGCGGCGTGACAGCCTCAGATCAGCAGACCAAAACAGACGACCACGCGACGTTCGCGCACGTCAGCCGCGGGTACTACCCCACGTTCGTCGCCCTCTTCACCGCGACGCTGCTGATCTCGAATATCTGCGCGACGAAAGGCGTCGCATTCTTCGCCGATTCGTCGCTGACGCTCGGGCCGCTGCAGATCCTGCCGATCATCACCGACGGCGGCTTCTTCCTGTTCCCGCTGGCCTACATCCTCGGCGACGTCCTCAGCGAGGTGTACGGGTTCAAGTCGACCCGTCGCGCGATCTACCTGGGCTTCGGTGCCCTGATCCTCGCCGCGTTCTGCTTCTGGCTCCTCATCGAACTGCCGTCCGCCGACTTCTACGAGAACCAGGAAGCGCTGCGGTCCGTCGTCGGCGTCTACCCGCGGCTGCTGCTCGCCGGGCTGGCCGGTTACCTCGTCGGCCAGATGCTGAACTCGGTGACGCTGGTCCTGATCAAGGAGCGCACCAAGGAGAAGCACCTGTGGGCGCGCCTCATCGGCTCGACCATCGTCGGTGAGTTCGCCGACACCCTGATCTTCTGCTCCATCGCCGCCGGCGCGATCGGCATCAGCACGTGGAGCGATTTCGTGAACTACGTGATCGTCGGGTTCCTGTGGAAGACCCTCGTGGAGGTGCTCGTCATGCCGATCACGTACCGCGTCATCGCCTACGTGAAGAAGCGTGAGCCCACCTACCAGCCCTGACCCCCACGTGAGTGGGAATGTGTGCTCGAGGACGCATTCCCACTCACGTGCGGTAGAAGCAACCCAGCGTCTCGGCCTTGAACTCGTCGAAGTAGCCTCCGTCGATGCTGTCGCGGATCTGATCGACCAGCCGGACGGTGAAGCGCTCGTTGTGGATAGTGCACAGCGTGGACGCCAGCATCTCCTTGGCCTTGAACAGGTGATGGATGTAGGCGCTGGTGTAGTTCGCGCAGGTGTAGCAGTCGCAGTTCTCGTCGATGGGTGTGAAATCTCGACGGAAGCGGCTGGTGTTGATGTTGAACCGGCCGTCCGGGTGATAGATCGCGGCGTTGCGCGCGACGCGTGACGGATTCACGCAGTCGAACGTGTCGGCGCCGTTCTCGATGGCCACGAAGAAGTCGTCCGGCTCGCTGATGCCGAGCATGTGCCGCGGCTTGTGCTCGGGCAATTCCTCGTTGCACCAGCGGACGATGGTGCCCAGGTTCTGCTTCTCCAGCGCACCGCCGATGCCGTACCCGTCGAAGCCGCGTCCGCTCTCGCCCGTGATCGACTCCAGCCCCCGGCACGCCTGTCGCCGCAGGTCCTCGTACTGCGCGCCCTGCACCACCCCGAACAGCGCCTGATACGGGCGGTGGGAGCGCTCCGCGGTCAGCTTCTCGTGCTCGGCGATGCAGCGCACCGCCCACGCCTGCGTCCGCTCCACCGACTGCTCCTGGTAGCCGCGGGTGTTCAGCAGGGTGGTGAGCTCGTCGAACGCGAACATGATGTCGGCGCCGAGCTGATGCTGGATCTGCATCGACACCTCGGGGGTGAACCGGTGCCGCGACCCGTCCAGGTGCGATTTGAACGTCACGCCGTCGTCGTCGACGGTCGCGAGGCGTTCCTTGCCCTTGGCGATGACGTCGTCGGACCGCACCCCGACCGCTTCCATCGCGAGGACCTTCTTGAACCCGACGCCCAGCGACATCACCTGGAAGCCGCCGCTGTCGGTGAATGTCGGGCCGTCCCAGTTCATGAACTTGCCCAGTCCGCCGGCCTCGTCCACGATGTCGGGCCCGGGCTGCAGGTACAGGTGGTACGCGTTGGCGAGCACCGACTGCGCGCCCAGTTCCTTCATGTTCTCGGGCAGCACCGCCTTGACGGTGGCCTTGGTGCCGACGGCCACGAACGACGGCGTCGCGATGTCGCCGTGCGGGGTGTGAATGGTCCCGGTGCGGCCCAGCTTCCCCTCGAGTCGGGTGCCGACGGTGAAGAACGGATCGGGCGGGGTCGGGACTACGGCATTCACGGGTGTATCCAATCACGCGCGACATTTCCGCCGACACATCACTACTTCGTTCGAAAGTGGGTACAGAGAGTGAGACGATCCCATCCCTTCGACCGGAGGAACCGCCGTGACCGACGAGAAGTCCGGACATCGGATTGACAGGCGAACGTTTCTCTCGGGTGCGGCGGTAGCGGGTGGGGTGACCGTGATGTCGGGCCTCTTCGACCGTCGGGCGGATGCGTCGGAGAAACCGATGCGCCGTCAGCCGAACAATTACGTGCAGCCCAACATCGTGTTCATCGTCGTCGACGAGATGCGGTTTCCGCAGGTCTTTCCCGCCGGGATCACTACCGCGGACCAGTTTCTGCAGCGGTTCATGCCGAACCTGTACAAGCTGTGGGCGCCCGGGGTGAAATTCACGCAGCACTACACGGCCGGGGTGGCGTGCAGTCCGGGTCGCGCGTGTTTCGTCACCGGTTTGTACCCGTTGCAGAACTGGATGTTGCAGACGCGGACCGGTAATCGGGCTTCCCCCGTCCCGTCGCCGGCGATGGGACGGGACTTTCCGACGTACGGCAAGCTGCTGCGGCAGGCCGGGTACGTCACGCCGTACGTCGGCAAATGGCATCTGTCGCCGTCGCCCGACGAGGACTCGGGGCTCGCCCCCGGCTACCTCGAGGAGTACGGGTTCGACGGGTTGACCATGCCCGACATCATCGGAATGAACGGTGAGGGATTCGAATTCGACGGGCACATCGCCGATCAGGCCGCGGCCTGGTTGTCGACGCGTAAACCCGGCGACGGCCCGTTCTGCCTGACGGCGAGCTTCGTCAATCCCCACGACCAGCAGTTCTTCTGGGCCGGAACGGAAGCGGAGCGTTACCAGTCGCTGTACGCGAACAACGTTCCCCCGCTCAACCCCGCCCGGGCCTGGTCGGTGACCACTGCCGAGAGCGATCCCCCGCGGCTGGGTTATCCGTCCGTGCCGCCGAACTGGGAACCCGAGAAGGCGCTGCAGTCGAAACCGAGCACCCAGGTGTTCGCGCGGGAGTTCCAGGCCCTGGTGTGGGGCGGCGTCACCGACGACGTCCAGAATCTGTCGAACTATTACCTCCAGCCCTACGGTCAGGGCACCGATCCCGACCGTCACATCGCCTTCGCGCCGTACACGTACTGGGAGCGCGCGCTCGACAGCTACACCAATGTGCTGACGATGGTCGATCACCACATCGGCACGGTGATCAACTCGCTCCCGGAAGACGTCGCGGCCAACACCGTGTTCGTCATGACGTCCGATCACGGCGAATACGCGGGGGCGCACGGCTTCGTCGCCGGCAAACTGTCCACCGCCTACGACGAGGCGTTCCACATTCCGCTGATCGTCGCCGACCCGACCGGGCGTTTCACCGGCGACACCGACTCCCCGCGCGGCCAGTTCACGTCGAGCGTCGACGTGGTGCCACTGCTCGCGACGCTCGGGCACGGCGACCGGAACTGGATGTCCGGGGACCTGTTCGCCACCTACGCCGAGCGCGTCGACCTCCTGCCGCTGCTCCGGAGCAACGCCGCGGCGGGTCGCGACCACGTCGTGCTCGCCACCAACGAACACGCACCGCAGGGGGTCAACTGGAACAACTCCCCCAGCCACATCTACGTCCTGCGCACCCCCGAGGCGAAGGTCGCGGTGTATTCGAAGTGGCTGGGGCCCACATCCTTCGTCGACCCCGCGTCGTTCCAGTACGAGTTCTACGACTACGCCACCGAACGCGGCCGCGCGGAACTCGACAACACCTTCGATCACGACCCGCGTGGCCCGGCGATGGCCGCCCAGCTGATGACCCAGTACCTGCCGAGTCAGCTGGCCGCGCCCCTTCCGCCGGTGTTCGCGCAGCAGAGCGCCGACGCGATGGCGCGCTACCTCGCCTACATCCAGCTGATCAACCGGTACACCCCCGGTGAGATCGACCGGGAGGGCATCGAGAAGCTGACCGCGTTCGGGGAAGTGTTCTGACGGCCATGGCAGGGAAAGTCGTTGCCGCCGTGTGCGTCCTGCTGCTGTGGTCGGGCGCGGCGTCGGTCGCGTCCGCACAACCCGCCCCGACGTCGCAGTGCGCGTGGCAGTTCATGTCCGACTCGACCGTGCTCGACGTCGCCTTCCCCGACGCCAACGCGACGTACTGGGTACTGCCCTATGCTTTGGCACCCGGCGACACCATCGAACTGAGCGGCACCTACCCGGCTGCCCGCTACTTCTCGCTCAACACGTACGGGACGAACTTCGACACCGTCGACACGTTGCGCGACAACCAGATCGGCCCCGACCCCGGCAGCGGAAACCCGTTCGCCGACGCGGCCGGCGGCACCCTGCCCGCCGCGCAGAGGCGCTGGCACGCCACGGTCGTGACCGGGCCGGCCGACCACGCGCGCAACCAGATTCAGGCCCTACCCGACGGCACCGACACGCAGTCGGTACCGGTTGGGTTCCTCATCATCCGCGTATACGTCCCCGACGACCCCGCCTCGCCCACCGGCGGAGTTCCACTACCCGACGTGACACTCACGTCCGGGGGCCGAACGTCGCCGGTACCGACGTGCGGGACCGAATTCGACCCGTCCGCCTACGACAACAGCCCCCTCGGACAGATCGCGGAAGCCGGATTCGACCAGATCATCGCCGGAGCCGCGTCCGGTGCATTCCCAGGCAACGTGCCCGAGGCGACGTTCGTAAACCCCGCCAGCACATCGGGCCTGTTCCCCAACGGCGACAACAAATACGTCGGGGCAGGGCTGACGTACCAGCCCGGACGCATCGTCGTCGTGCAGGGCCGGGCGCCCACCTTCCCCGACACCCGTGCAGGCGAACCCGTCACGGCACCCGGCCGCCAGGTGCGGTACTGGTCGATGTGCCAGAACGACCAGGTGACGCCCTACCCGGTCGTCGCCTGCGCCGCCGACTTCCAGACCCGCACCGACAGCGACGGCAACTACACCTACGTCATCGCCGCCCCACAGGACGTCCCCGCCCGCGCCGCATCCGACCCCACCGTCACCGTCATCCCCTGGGGTTCCACCGACGTCGCGAAGAAGGTGCTGTTCCTGCGGTACATGCTGCCGTCCGACGCCTTCTACCCGCAGTCGGTGCAGGCGTCGCAGAACAACCACACCGACCCCGTCACCACGATGGGTCCGTACTACCCGCGGTCCGCCTACTGCGACACGGCCACATTCCAAGCCGGGGGTGCCGCCGCCTGCCTGTGAGTCGTCAGACACTGGCGCCCACGAACTGGCTGTTGTACAGGCGGAAGTACGCGCCGCGGGTGAGGAGCAGGTTCTCGTGACTGCCCTGCTCGACGATGCGGCCGTCCTCCATGACGACGATGAGGTCGGCGTCGCGGATGGTCGACAACCGGTGCGCGATGACGAAACTCGTGCGATCGCTGCGCAGGACCGCGGTCGCGTGCTGCACCAGCAGCTCGGTGCGGGTGTCGACGGAGCTGGTCGCCTCGTCGAGGATGAGGATCGACGGCTGCGAGATGAACGCCCGGGCAATGGTGATCAGCTGCTTCTCGCCGGCACTGATATTGCTGCCCTCTTCGTCTATGACGGTGTCGTAGCCGCCGGGCAGCGAGTGGACGAACCTATCGACGTAGCTGATCCGCGCGGCCGCCTGGATTTCCTCCTCGGTGGCGTCGGGGCGCCCGTACGCGATGTTGTCGCGGATCGTGCCGCCGAACAGCCACGCGTCCTGGAGCACCATGCCGATGCGGGACCGTAGGTCGTCGCGCGACATCTCGGCGATGTCGACACCGTCGAGCATGATCTTGCCGCCGTCGAGCTCGTAGAACCGGAGGATCAGGTTGACGAGAGTGGTCTTGCCGGCGCCGGTGGGTCCTACGATGGCAACCATCTGACCGGGTTCGGCCACCAGCGACAGGTTCTCGATCAGCGGCTTCTCCGCGGAGTAGCTGAACGACACGTCGGAGAACTCGACCCGGCCCAGAGGCACGGCCGGCGTCGGCGCTTCGGTGCGGTCGGGCTCCTCCTCGTCCTCGTCGAGGACGGCGAACACCCGCTCGGCGGACGCCACACCCGACTGCATGAGGTTGACCATGGCCCCGATTTGAGTGAGGGGCTGGGTGAACTGGCGCGAGTACTGGATGAACGCCTGCACGTCGCCGAGGCTCATGGTGCCGGACGCCACCCGCATGCCGCCGAGGACGGCGATGGCCACGAAGTTGAGGTTTCCGAGGAACATGATCGCGGGCATGATCAGGCCGGAGATGAACTGGGCCCGGTAACTGGCCTGGTAGAGCGCCTCGTTCTGCTCCTCGAACCGGGCCTCCACCTCACGGCTGCGGCCGAACACGGTGACCAGTTCGTGGCCCGTGTACGCCTCTTCCACGTGAGAGTTGAGGGCGCCGGTGGACTTCCACTGCGACACGAAGTGCGTCTTGGACCGCTTCGCGATCAGCGCGGTCACCAGGATCGACAGCGGCACCGTCAGCACCGCGATCAACGCGAGCAGGGGCGAGATGACGATCATCATCACGAGGATGCCGATCACCGTCATCGCCGACACGATCAGCTGGCTCATCGTCTGCTGCAACGACTGCGACACGTTGTCGATGTCGTTGGTGACGCGGCTGAGCAGGTCGCCGCGGGAGTGGGAGTCGAAGTAGCGCAGCGGAAGCCGATGGATCTTCCGTTCGACCTCGGCGCGCAGGTTTTTCACGACACCCTGCACGACGATGTTCAGCAGGAAACCCGACAGCCACATGAACACCGCCGACCCCAGGTACAGGGCCAGCACGATCGCCAGCACCCGGCCGAGGGCGCTGAAGTCGATACCGACACCGGGCACGACGGCCATGCCGGACACCATGTCGGCGAACGTGTTCTGACCGTCGGCCCGCAGTGCGGCGACGGCCTGGTCCTTCGACATCCCGGCGGGCAACTGCTTGCCGATGATGCCGTCGAAGATCAGGTTGGTGCCCTGACCGAGCATCCGCGGCGCGATCGAGGTGAGCACCACGGACACGGCGGCGACGAGGAGAACGACGCCGACGGTGATGCGGTGCGGACGCAGTCGCCTCAGCAGCCGCTTGGTGGACGGCCACAGATCGTGCGGCTTGGACCCCGGGGCACCCGGTGCGACCGGTCCCGGAATACGCGGGCCGGCGGGCCTTTCGGCGGTGGTGGTTGCGCGATCGCTCATAGTGCTTCCTGGACCGATCGTTGGGATTCGACGATCTCGACGTAACACGGACATGTCTCGAGTAGTTCGTCGTGCGTTCCGATTCCGACCACCGCGCCGTCCTCGAGGACCACGATCTGATCGGCCTCCACGATGGTCGACACACGTTGGGCGACGACGATGACGCACGCGTTCGACGTCTCGGGTTTGAGGGCCGCACGCAGCCGGGCGTCGGTGGTGAGGTCGAGGGCGGAGAAGGAGTCGTCGAACAGGTAGATCGACGGACGACGGACCAGCGCGCGGGCGATGGCGAGTCGCTGCCGCTGGCCACCGGAGACGGTCGTGCCGCCCTGCGCGATCGGCGTGTCGAGGCCCTCGGGCATGGCGCGCACGAAGTCGGCGGCCTGCGCGATCTCCAGTGCCCGCCACAGTTCGTCGTCGGTGGCGTCGGGTTTGCCGTACCGGAGGTTCGTGGCGACGGTGCCGGAGAACAGGTACGGCCGCTGCGGAACGAGGCCGATGCCGGCCCGCAGGACGTCCAGGTCGATGCGACGCACGTCCGTGTCGGACACGGTGACCGCACCGGATGTGGCGTCGATGAGGCGCGGGATCAGCGACAGCAGCGTCGTCTTACCGGAGCCGGTGCCGCCGATGATCGCGGTGGTCTTGCCGGGCTCTGCGCGGAAACTGATGTCGCGCAACACGGGTTCGTCGGCGCCGGGGAATTTGAACTGGGCGTCGCGCAGTTCCACTACGCCGGGGTTCTCCAGCACGGTGACCGGTTCGGCGGGCGGGACCACGGTGGAATCGGTGGCGAGCACCTCGCCGATGCGTTCGGCGCAGACGGTGGCGCGGGGCGCCATCATCGCGATGAACGACGCCATCATCACCGACATCAGGATCTGCATGATGTAGCTGAGCATCGCAGTGAGCGAGCCGACCTGCATGGTGCCGCCGTTGATCTCGTGACCGCCGAACCAGATGACGGCGACGCTGGTGATGTTCGCGATGACCATCACGAGGGGGAACATCACCGCGGTCAGCCTGCCGACCCGCAGGGCGGTCTGGGTGAGCTGCTCGTTCGCGTCGCCGAACCGGTGCATCTCGGAGCGCTCGCGGACGAATGCCCGCACCACCCGGATGCCGGTGATCTGCTCGCGGAGCACCCGGTTGACCCCGTCGATGCGGGTCTGCATCTCCCGGAACGCGGGCACCATCCGCGAGATCACGAAGCCCATGGACAGTGCGAGTACCGGCACGGTGACCGCCAGGATCCAGGCGAGCCCGGCGTCCTCGCGGATCGACATCACGACACCTCCGACGCACATGATCGGCGCCATCACGAGGATGGTGCAGCTCATCACGACGAGCATCTGCACCTGCTGCACGTCGTTGGTGTTGCGGGTGATCAGGGACGGCGCGCCGAAGCGGCCGAATTCGCGGGACGAGAAGCTCCCGACCTGATGCATCACGGCGCGGCGCACGTCGCGCCCGAAACCCATTGCGGCGCGGGCGCCGAAGAACACCGAACCGATCGAGCAGATGATCTGCACGACGGTGACGAGCAGCATCATGACGCCCGTCGACAGGATGTACGCGGTGTCGCCCTTGGTGACGCCGTTGTCGATGAGATCGGCGTTCAGGCTGGGCAGGTACAGGGCGGCCGCGGTCGCGACGAGCTGGAACAGGACGACCGCCGTGAGTTCCCGCTTGTACGGGCGGAGGTACGTGGTGAGCAGGGCATTCAACATGGGCAGCGATCCTGGCGGGTCATCATTATGTCCGAAGGTTACCAACAGAAACGACCGCAGGCCCACGGATTTTCGGGGGCCTGCGGCCTTGTGAGTGGTTGACGAGTCCAGAGGCTCGTCAACCACTCACGGGCGGCGGAGCCGCCTACCGGACGGGCTGCAGCGGCTCGTCGGCGTCGTGCAGCACCTTCTTGAGCTTCTCGCCCTCGATGTCGACGTTGGGCAGGATCTTGTCCAGCCACTTCGGCAGCCACCAGGCCTTGTCTCCGAGCAGTGCCATCACCGACGGGATGATGACCATGCGGACGACGAAGGCGTCGAAGAACACGGCCGCCGCCAGGGCGAATCCGATCGACTTGATGAACGAGTTCGGTTCGGCGATGAAGGCCGCGAACACCGAGATCATGATGACCGCGGCGGCGCTGACCACCCGGGCGCCGTGGTTGAAACCGACGGTGACGGCCTGCTTCGCGGTGGCGCCGTGCACGTACTCCTCCCGCATCCGGGTCACCAGGAACACCTGGTAGTCCATCGCGAGACCGAACACCACACCGATCAGGAATATCGGCATGAAGCTGACGATCGGCTGCGGGTTGGAGATGATGCCGCCCCAGCCTTCCTGGAACACCGCGACCGTGGCACCGAAGGTGGCCGCGACGCTGAGGAGGAAGCCGAGCGTGGCAGTCAGCGGCACGAGCACCGAGCGGAACACCAGCAGGAGCAGGAGGAACGCCAGGCCCACGACCACCGCGAGGTAGGGGATCAGCGCGTCCTGCAGCGTCTCGGACACGTCGCCTTCGAGCGCGGTCTGTCCGGTGACGCCGTAATTGACGCCGATCGAGTCGTGCAGGGCGGCCTCGGCACCGCGGATGTTGTCGACGAGATTCATGGTGGCCGGATCGCTCGGGGCACTGCTCGGCGTCACCAGGATCTGCGCGGTGTCGCCGGCCTTGTTCACTCCGACGACCTGAGCGTTGGACACGTCGTCCTGCGCGGTGATGGTCTTCACGACCTCACCGAACGCCTCGGACGGGGTGCCGGTGGTGACGTCCTTGGCATCGACGACGACGAGCAGCGGACCGTTCTTGCCGGGGCCGAAGCCCTCGCTCACCAGGTCGTACGCCTGCCGCGAGCTGGTCGCGGGGTCGCCGGTGCCCTCGCTGGGCAGAGCGAGGCTCAGGCCGGTAGCGGGAATCGCGAGCGCCCCGAGCACCACGACTCCGGCGATCAGCGGGATCGCGGGCCGGCGGACCACGGCGCTGATGTAGCGCAGCGCGAGGCTCGGCTTGCCCTCGTCGTCTTCGAGGTCACGACTGCTGAGGAATGGGATCTTGCCTGCGAACGCCTTCCTCCCGAACAACCCGAGGATCGCGGGCAGGAGGGTCAGCGCGATCGAGACGGCGATGAACACCGTGAACGCGGCGGCCGCGCCCATGTCGGAGAGGAACGGGATCCCGACGACGCGCAGGGCGATCAGCGCGATGATGACGGTGAGCCCGGCGAACACCACGGCGGATCCGGCGGTGCCGACGGCACGTCCGGCCGCTTCGGCGCGGTCCTCCGTGAGCGAGAGTTCGTGCCGGAATCGAGACACGATGAACAGTGAGTAGTCGATGGCGACGGCCAGGCCGATCATGATGGCCAGCGTGGGTGTCATCGAGCTGAGGTCGGTGAATCCGGTGGCGACGGTGATGCCGAGGCTGCCGATCATGATGCCGATGATCGCGGTGATCAGCGGCAGCCCTGCGGCGACGAGCGAACCGAACGTCAGGGCGAGCACGACGGCGGCCACGCCGATGCCGACGAGTTCGGTGGCACCGCCCGGCGGCTCGGCTTCGTTGGCGGCGGAACCACTGATCTCGACGGTCAGTCCGGCGTTGCGGCCTGCGTCGGCCGCGGACGAGATCTGATCGCGCAGCGCCTGGTCGACGTCACCCATGCCGCCCTCGAACGGCACCTCGACGTAGCCGACGGTCTTGTCGGAGTTGAGCGGCGACAGCGCCTCCGCGTTCGCGACGGCCGTCTCTTCGCTGATGCCCTTGTCGGCCGCCGACGACTTCGCCATCTCGACGAGCTGCTCGTTCGCGGTGACGGGGTTGACCAGTGCCTTCGCGGCGTCGGCGCCCGAAGCGGTGGCGGGATCGACCTTCGCGGCGTCCTGCACCTGCTCGATGCCGCGCACCTTGGTGAGCACCGCGTCCATCGCCTGACGGCTCTGCTCGCTCTCGAGGGTCTGGCCCTCGGGTGCGGCGAACACGTATCGCGCGCTGACCGCGTTCATCGGGTCGCTGCCGGCGGCTTCGGGGAAGCGCTCGGCCATGAGGTCCTGCGCCTGCTGCGCGGGGGTGCCCGGGATGGAAAAGGAGTCCTTGGTCGGCCCGGACAGCGTGGCCGCCCCGACGCCCATGAGGACCAGGATCACCAACCAGACGCTGAGGACCGCGCCTTTTCGCCGGTAGGCGAATCTGCCGATCCGGTAGAGATAGGTGGCCACGAGAGGCTCCTTCTGAGTCGGTGGAACGAGGAGTAGTTCGGGGCAGCCGGTTACGGCTGCGGGATTCCCTGCCGGAGTTGACGCATGGCGTCACGGACCAGTTCTTCGGGTCCGCTCGCACCGGACCTGCCGCTCATCCACAGGTCGAGCGACGCCTTGCACGCCGACCCGACCGCGAGGTGCAGCAGGTTGGGGTAGAGGTCGGTGTCGATGTTCGTCCCCGTGCGTTCGGCGATCACCTCACCGACCAGACGGGTGACGCGCAGGTGCACTTCGAGCTTCTTCGCGAGCAGCGCGGGGCTGGTCTCGACGAGCTCCATCATCACGGCGGTCTCTTCGAGCGGTTTCGCGGGATCGGTGACGATCTGGACCACCACGTGTTCGAGGGAATCCCAGATCGGCTCGTCCTCGGGGCGGGCGCGGAGCAGGTTCACCCAGTCGTGGACGGACTGCTCGAAGTGCGCGAGTACCGCCTCTTCCTTGCTGGAGAAGTAGTTGTGGAACGTCCGAGTCGAGACCCCCGCCTCGGACGCGATCGCGTCGGCGGTGACGCATTCGATGCCCAGCGCGCGGGCCAGGCGTGCGGCGGCGCCGCTGAGGGCTGCACGCGTGGCGGCCTTCTTGCGGTCCCGCAGTCCGATTTCCGAAATCACTACTCCGACGGTACAGAACTTGCAGAGCTCTGCAAATTTGCGTGACAGTGCAACTTTTATGTTCTTGCCCACAATCCGCGCAGCACTGTGTCGGGAGTCACCGCGGCGTTACGGTGGATTCATGTCCGATCCGACGGCGCCGCTGTCGTTCCGGGCGGACGAGATCGACCGCGCCGCCCTGGACCAACTCGCCGCCGTCCTCGACCTGCAGGCCGCGCGCCCGGGAATCCGGCGACTGCGCGAGTGGTCGCTCGCCGCCCTGCACGTGCAGCCGGGCGAGAGCGCCCTCGACATCGGATCGGGTACGGGATCGGAGACGCGGGCACTCGCTGCCGCGGTCACCGCCTCGGGTCGCGCGATCGGACTCGATCCCAATCCCGGCATGGCCCTCCTCGCACGGGAGCGGACCGAGGAGGAGGGCTCGACCGCGCAGTTCGTGATCGGCGACGCCTACTCGCTGCCGTTCCCCGACAACCGCCTCGACGTCGTGCGGTGCGAGCGGGTGTTCCAGCACCTGAGCGAGCCGGACCGCGCGGCGGCAGAAGTGGCCCGTGCGCTGCGGCCCGGCGGGCGCGGCGTCATCGTCGACAGCGACTGGGGCACGGCGATCATGCACCCCGGAGATCCCGAGATCCTGCAACGGATCATGGACGTGATGCTGTCGCACACCGCGAACCCGCACTCCGGACGGCTGCTCCCGGGGCAGCTCACCTCCGCCGGACTCGTCGTCGAGGACATCGGCACGGAGGCGTTGATTCAGGATCCGGGCGATGTGACCGGCCCACTCGTCCAGATGATGACGGCCGCCGCGATCGCCGAGGGGGCGATCACCGACGCGCAGAGCGCCGAGCTGCTGGACCAGCTGAACGCCGCCGCCCGGAGCGGCGACTTCCACATGTCGGTGACGATGTTCGCCTACCTCGTCCGCAAGCCCTGACGAAACCCTTCCGACATTCGGAAACCGAGTGTGGTGGATCACCTCCGGTGCCGCACAGTGGTGGAGACGACGCTGACGCCTCACCGAGTCCGGCGTCACGAATAACGCAGCAGCCCAGCATATTCCGGAGGCCCTCATGTCCACGATCGCCCGCAACCAGTGGTACGTCGCAGCCTACGGCCGTGAGGTCGGACGCGAACTGTTCTCGCGCACCATCTGCGAGGAGCCGATCCTGTTCTGGCGGACCGAGGCCGGCGAGGCCGTCGCGATGAGCGACCGGTGCGTGCACCGCCGGTACCCGCTGTCCGAGGCGCCGAGCCGGCTCGACGGCGACACGGTGGTCTGCGGCTATCACGGTTTCACCTACGGCAGCGACGGCGGCTGCGTGTTCGTGCCCGGTCAGGCGCGCGTTCCCCGCACCGCCCGGCTGCGCTCGTACCAGGTGGTCGAGCAGGACTCGTTCGTGTGGGTCTGGATCGCCGACCCGCAGAACCCCGAGCAGGGCGATCCCACCCGCATTCCCCGCGCACCGTGGATGGACTCCCCCGACTACACGGTGGTGTCCGGCATGGAACCGATCGACTGCAACTACGGTCTGCTCGTCGACAACCTGATGGATCTGTCGCACGAGACGTACCTGCACGGCGGCTACATCGGCACCCCCGAGGTGGCGGAAACCCCGATCACCACGGAGATCGACGAGGACCGGAACGTCATCTACGTGTCCCGGCACATGGACGACGCGGAGTGCCCGCCGTTCTACTCCACGTCCACGGGCATCGAGGGACGCATCACCCGCTGGCAGGACATCGAGTACACGCCGCCGTGCCTGTACCTGCTGCACAGCCGCATCGCCCCGATCGGCGCACCGTCGCCCGGCGACGACGGCTCCGACCCGCACGCGTTCCACAGCGAGATCGTCTACGCGATCACCCCGTCGACGGAGAATTCCACCCTCGACTTCTGGGCGGTGGCCCGCGACTTCGCCCTCGGCGACGACGGGGTGACGACGTTCCTGGCCGAGAACAACCGGACCGTCGTGATGCAGGACGTCGTCGCGCTGAACGTCCTGCAGCAGGCGCTCGACACGGAGAAGGACGGCTACCAGGAGTTGTCGATCAACATCGACGCCGGCGGCCTCGGCGCACGCCGGATCCTGAGGAAGCTGGTCGACGCGCCGCAGGCCGTGACCGCCGCGGCGGTGGGCTGAACCGTGGAACCGACCAGGATGCTCCGCGGCGCCAACGTGATGCGCATCGTCTGGCTTCCGGGCTCGGACCTGCTCGAGGGCAAGTGCCACTGCGGTGCCCGCCACGTGGCCGAAGAACCAGCCGCCCTGTGGGCGTGGTTGCTCGCCCACCCCGAGGGACACCACCCCGCCGAGCCGGTGCCCGCTACACCGCTGCCTGCCGCGCCGGAATCCGCTCCCGTCCCCGTCTGACCCGGAGAGACCGCCATGCCTACCGCACCCGAAGCCGTACTCGACCTGCAGCTGACCACCAGGACCACCGGCGCCGACGGCGTCGTCGTCCTCGAGTTCCGCGACCCGTCCGGCGCCGACCTGCCGGCGTGGACGCCAGGCGCGCACATCGATCTGCTGCTCACCCCGGAGCTCACCCGGCAGTACTCGCTGTGCGGCGACCCGGCCGACACCGGAACGTGGCGGGTCGCCGTTCTGCGGGAGGCGCTGGGCCGCGGCGGTTCCCAGTTCGTGCACGACAAACTGAGCGAGGGCGATCGCGTCAGTGTCCGCGGGCCGCGCAATCATTTCGAACTCGCGCCGTCGCCGCGGTACGTGTTCATCGCGGGTGGCATCGGGATCACACCGATCCTCACGATGGCGCGAGCGGCGGAGAACGCCGGCGCCGACTGGACCCTGGTGTACGGCGGACGCAGCCGCAGTTCGATGGCGTTCGCCGACACCCTGGTCGCGCACTTCGGCGACAAAGTGGTGGTCCACCCCCAGGACGAGCGCGGCCTGATCGACCTGCCCGGCCTGCTCGGCGAGGTCCGCGACAACACGCTCGTCTACTGCTGCGGACCCGCGCCGCTGCTCGACGCTGTCACCGGTCACTGCGACGGCTGGCAGTCCGGCGCCCTGCACATCGAGCGCTTCGCAGCCAAGGACCTCGAGGAGCCGGTTCGGTCCGAGGGATTCGAGGTGGAGCTGACCCTCAGCGGCAAGACCGTCACCGTCGCCCCTGAGCAGTCGATCCTGCAGGCCGTCACCGCCGCCGGCGTCCAGGTGCTCTCGTCCTGCGAGGAGGGGACCTGCGGAACCTGCGAGACGGCCGTCCTCGGCGGCACGGTCGACCACCGGGATTCCCTGCTCACAGCAGACGAGCAGGCCGCCAACGACACTATGATGATCTGCGTCTCGCGTGCGACCTGCCCACGTCTGACCTTGGAACTGTGAGATGGAGAACGAGCCATGGCGATCACCGGTTCGGTGACCATCCGCTCGTTGCGGCTCCTCGAACTCTTCACGCCCGCGGCTCCGCGGCTGACCCTCAGCGACCTGTCGCGGAAGTCCGGGTATCCGCTGAGCACCGTGCACCGGCTGACCCGTGATCTCATCGAATGGGGCGCGCTCGAGCGGGACAGCAGCGGACGCTTCACCGTCGGCCTCAAGCTGTGGGAGATCGCGTCGCTCGCACCCCGCGGCACGATGCTCCGCGAACTGGCGATGCCCGTCATGGAGGACCTGTCGCAGATCACCCGGGAGAACGTCCAACTCGGAATCTGCGAGGGCACCGAGGTCGTGTTCGTCGAACGCATCGCCGGCCAGAAGGCCGTGCCCGTGCACACCCGCGTCGGCGGAAGATTTCCGCTGACGGCGTCCGGCATCGGTCTGGCCCTGCTCGCGTACATGCCCGCCGACGTGCAGGATCAGGTGCTGGCCGGGCCGATCGAGAAGTTCACCGACCGGACCGTCACCGACCCCGTCGTGCTGCGACGGACGCTCGCCGAGATCCGCCGATCCGAGGTCGCGATCAGCGATCGGCAGGTGACGCTCGACGCCGTCTCAGTCGCCGCACCGATCTTCGAACGCCCCGGAACGGCGATCGCGGCCGTGTCTCTGGTGGTGTCGGCGGAGGGTGCGTCGGTGAATGCGCTGGTCCCGCTGGTGCGCGCCGCCGGCCGGACGATCAGCCGCGCACTGCGCCCTCGTCCGCCGACGTAGCCGGGCGGGAACGACGTTCCCAGGCCCCCGGGTCGGAGGTGAGCGTGGTGAGGAAACTCGGCAACTGTCCGTTCGCCACGTCCGCCAGGCTCACGTTCTCGAGCACGGCACGCAGGTTCACCCGCACCGCGATCCACACGTCCTGCAGTGGGGCGGCCGGCCCGCAGTAGTCGACGTCCTCGGGTCGCTCACCGCGCACCGACGCCAGCGGGCCCTCGACGGTCCGGATCACGTCGGCGATGGTGATGTCCTCGGCGGGACGGGCGAGCCAGTAGCCGCCGTCGGGGCCGCGCCGGCTGTTCACCAGTCCCCCACGCCGGAGATCGGCGAGGACGGCCTCGAGGAACTTGTGCGGGATGGTCTGCGACTGTGCCAGGAACTCGGCCTTGGACGGTGACGGCCCGGCAGCGGCCAACTCGATCAGCGTCCGCACGGCGTAGTCCACCTTGGCGGTGATGTGCACACCGAATTCCTACCACCCGAGTATGAAAATGGGCAACTCAGTGACGCCCGTCACGTCGGGGTACATTGACCTGGACGCTCGTCTTGTCGTGGAGGAAGCAATGTGGGACACCGTGACGTCGGCCTGGAACTCGGCGCTGCTGACGCCACTGCACGAACCGGTGACGCTGGCCATCCCGGCGTTCGTCCTGTTCCTGGCGATCGAATGGTTCGCGGCCCGGCACCTCGAGGACGCAGCCACCGACCCCGACGGACGGTCCCGCCCGGTTCGGGGCGGCTACGAACGCCGCGACGCGCGGGCCAGCGTCGCGATGGGCGCCGTGTCGATTCTGACGACGACGTTCTGGAAACTCCTCGCCCTGATCGGATACTCCGCCATCTGGGTGTACCTCGCGCCGTGGCATCTGCCCGCCGACGCCTGGTACACGTGGGTGATCCTCATCCTCGGCGTCGACGTGCTGTTCTACACGTACCACCGGATGTCGCACCGCATCCGGCTGATCTGGGCCACCCACCAGGCGCACCACTCGAGCGAGTACTTCAACTTCTCCACCGCGCTGCGGCAGAAGTGGAACAACAGCGCCGAGATCCTGATGTGGATTCCGTTGCCGCTGATCGGTATTCCCCCGTGGATGGTGTTCATCGGATTCTCCGTGAACCTCGTCTACCAGTTCTTCGTCCACACCGAGCGCATCGACACACTCCCCCGCCCCGTCGAATTCGTCTTCAACACACCCTCCCACCACCGCGTCCACCACGGCTGCGACCCCGAATACCTCGACCTCAACTACGCCGGAATCCTCATCGTGTGGGACCGGATGTTCGGCACCTTCCAACCCGAAACCCACCGCCCCACCTACGGACTCACCAAGCCGGTGGGCACCTACAACATCTGGAAGCTGCAAACCCACGAATACGCCGCCATCGCACGGGACTGGCGCCGGGCCTCGTCCTGGCGCGACAAGCTGGGTTACGTATTCGGACCGCCCGGCTGGGCGCCGTCAGGAGCGCGCGAAGCTGACCAGGAAGTCGACCGTCCCGTTGCCGTCCACGGTCACGAAGCCCAGTGACGGCGGCGTCACACCGAAGTCCGTCCACGTCACCGGGATGCTGCCCGACGCGATGAGGTCGTCGCCGGAGCGCAGCACGTCGATGTCGACGGACACCGGACGCGACTGCCCTTTGAGGGTCAGCGTGCCCTGCGCGGTGACCGTTCCCACCGAGCCGTCCGCCGGCAGCCCCGACAGGTCGACCGGGGAGTCGACGGTGAACGTGGCGGTCGGGAAGGTGCCGGTGTCCATCACGTTGCCGCGGAACTGGTTGTCGCGGCGGGACTGATCGGTCGCGATGGTCGCCACCTGCACCGTCACCTCGCCGCTGCCGAGTTTCTCGCCCTCGACGGTCGCGGTGCCGGTGACGTCGCCGGTCGACCCGACCACGGTGACGCTGGCGCCATTGAGGATCTCGTGGACGGTGTACCCCGCTGCGGTCTGGTTGGAGCCCTGACCCGGTGTGACGGTCCACTGCCCGTCGACCGACCCGGTGGCCGCTTCCGCGCCCTCGGTGGACACCGAGGCCGCCGGAGCGTCGTCCTCTGCGATGAACTGGCCGTAGAACCACGGTCCGACCAGCACCGCGAGAACCACAACGACTACTGCGCCGACCAACCACCACAGCTTTTTCATGAGATCAGGCTAGTTGCAGCTTCAATTGCTGTCACTCGCTACGACCTGGGAGTGCGCTGTGAACGGACGTCACGGGACGATCGAATCGATGTAACCGCCGTCGACGCGCACCGCCGCGCCGGTGGTCGCCGACGCCTGCGCCGAACCGAGATAGACGACCATGTTCGCGATCTCCTCCGGCTCGATAAGTCGCTGCAGCAACGACTGCGGCCGGTACTTCTTCATGAACTCGCGCTGCGCCTCGTCCCACGGCAGGTCCGTGTCGACCAGGCTGTAGACGAAATCCTCCACGCCGCCCGTATGTGTCGGGCCGGCGAGGACCGCATTGACGGTGACGCCCGTCCCCGCCGCCTCCTTCGCGAATCCGCGTGAGACCGCCAGCAACGCCGTCTTCGACATTCCGTAATGGATCATCTCGGCGGGGATCACGATCGCCGAGTCGCTGGCGATGTCGAGGACCCGGCCCCAGGACCGCTCGATCATGCCGGGCAGCACCATGCGGGTCAGCCGGATCGCCGACAACACGTTCACCTCGAAGTAGCGGCGCCACTCGTCGTCGTCGATCTCCAGGGCGGGCTGCGAGCCGAAGATCCCGAGATTGTTGACGAGGATGTCGACGGTCGGCACGAGGTCCATCACCCGCCGCGCGCCGTCGTCCGTCGTGACGTCGGCGGCCGCGGGAACGAACTCGCCGCCCGGGACCTCCGAGCGGAGTCGCTCGATCGCGGCACCCACAGACTCCTCGGTGCGTCCGTTGATCGCCACCCGCGCACCGGATCGAGCCAGGCCCGCGGCGATCGCGGCGCCGATGCCCTGCGTCGATCCGGTGACCAGCGCCGTCCTGCCCGTCGAGTCGATGCGCATGCCAGTGCCCCTTCCCGTTCAGGACACGCTAACGAACAATCGCGGGCCGGATACACAAAAAAGCTCCCCACCTGCGTGTGCAGGTGGGGAGCTTTGGCGGTGGCGGAGGGATTTGAACCCTCGGACGGGGGTTACCCGTCACACGCTTTCGAGGCGTGCTCCTTAGGCCGCTCGGACACGCCACCGCCGGTGACTTTACCGGATGTGGCGCCCGAGCCCGAAATCGCCAGGTGAAGCCGTCTTACGTGAGCTTGTCCTTGAGGTTCTTGGCGGCGTCCTTGACCTTCTCACCGGCATCCTTCACAGCCGATGACGCCTGGTCGGCCTTGCCTTCGTCGCGCAGGTCCGGATCGCCCGTCGCCTTGCCCGTGGCTTCCTTGGCCTGGCCCTTCAGATCTTCTGCCTTGTTCGAAGCTTTGTCAGCGATTCCCATGAGATACCTCCGTGAATCCGTTTTCGGACCCGACCCCGGGTCCGGCGGCACCTCGTCGGCGCCTTTCTCCAGAGAAGCACGGGTCAGGTGGACCCGGCCACACACTGTCGAGTACCCCACGAAAGCGTTTGAAACCCGTCAGCGCCGTTCACGGAAGAAATCCTCGAGGATGCCGGCGCACTCGTCCTCGAGTACACCGCCCCTGACCTGCGGACGATGAGTGAGCCGGCGATCGCGGACCACGTCCCAGAGTGAGCCGACGGCACCCGTCTTCGGCTCCCACGCCCCGAACACGACCCGCGAGATCCGGGCCAGCACGAGGGCGCCCGCGCACATCGTGCACGGCTCCAGCGTCACCGCCAGCGTCGCCCCCTCGAGGCGCCAGCCGTCGCCGTAGACCCTCGCGGCCGCCCGCAACGCGATGATCTCCGCATGCGCCGTCGGATCCGACATCGCCTCGCGTGAATTCACGGCCCGCGACACCTCGACCCCGTCGGCGTCGAACACCACCGCGCCGACCGGCACGTCCGCGTCGGTGGCGGCGCGGGCCGCCTCGATCGCCGCGCGGATCATCCGCTCGTCGTCCTGGAGTGTCACGGCGGCCGGAAACTACCGGGGAAGCTTGTCGAGGACTCCGGCCAGCTCCGTGGTGAATCCGAGCCGCTGCGCGATCATCCCGAGCTGCTCGTCCGGGTAGAGGTCCGTCTCGGACGTGATGACCGCCAGAACGGGTTCGGGCAGACCGAGGTCGGAGAGCAGCGACAGGTCGCCCTCCTCCCAGGGTTCGATGTCGTCGAGTTCGTCCGGGTCGATGTCCGGGACCTCGATGTTGAGCGCCTCGAGGACGTCGGCGGCGATGTCGTAGTCGATGGCGGCGGTCGCGTCGGACAGCAGCAGCCGCGTTCCCGACGGCGCCGGCCGGAGCACGACGAAGAACTCGTCGTCCACGTCCAGCAGACCGAAGAACGCGCCCGCGCTACGGAGAGCCCGAAGCTCCTCCTCCGCGACGCTGAGACTGGTCAGAGCAGCCGACGTCAGGGCCTTGACCTTCCATCGGCCGTCCTCGTGTACTACCGCGACACCGAAGCCCTCCAGATCCTCTGCCCGATCCGAGGAGGCGCTGTTGTTTTCCGCGCGCTGTGCACCCATGAGCGCAACGGTAGCCCGCGGGGTGCCGGTAAATGAAGTCCGCACTGGAATGTGCCAACCTGTTCGGGTGTCTGATACCGCTTCCGCACCTCCGGTGTGCGTGCTCGGCCTGGGATTGATCGGCGGTTCACTGCTGCGTGCGGCGGTCCGGGCGGGCCGCGAAGCATGGGGCCACAACCGGTCCGCGCCGTCCGTGGATGCCGCCCGGGCGGACGGCTTCGACGCCGACACCGACCTCGTCGCGGTGCTCCAGCGCGCATCGGCGGCGTCGGCGCTGATCGTGATCGCGGTCCCCGTTCCCGCGGTCGCCGCCACTCTCACCGCGATCGCCCTGTACGCACCGAACTGTTCGATCACCGACGTCGTCAGCGTCAAGGCTGAGGTCGCGGCCGCGGCGGCCCGTCAGGGACTCGCCGACCGCTACGTGGGCGGGCACCCGATGGCGGGAACGTCGGCGTCGGGGTGGAGCGTCGGCAGCGCCGACCTTTTCCGGGAGGCCGTGTGGGTGGTCGGCACCGACGACGGCGTCGACCCCGGCATCTGGACGCAGGTCGCGCAGCTCGCGTTGGACTGCGGTTCCGTCGTCGTACCTGCCGAGTCCACCGAACACGACCGAGCTGTCGCACGGATCTCGCACCTGCCGCATCTACTGGCCGAGACCCTCGCGATCACCGGGTCCCGGGGCGGACCGCTGGCGCTGGGTCTGGCGGCCGGATCGTTCCGTGACGGCACCCGGGTCGCGGGCAGCTTGCCCGGACTCGTCCGGGCCATGTGCGAGGGCAACCGCGACGCCCTGCTCGTCGCCCTGGACGAGGCTCTGGTGCTGCTGCAGGACGCGCGGACCGAATTGTCGGAACAGTCGTCCACGGCGACGCTCGTCGACGCAGGTCATGCCGCGCGCCTGACGTACGACAACCAGGAGACGTGGGAGATCACCGGCATCGTCCCCGGCAGCGACGGCTGGATCGACGAGATGCGCGACGCGGGTCGGCGAGGAGGGCGGCTCCGCCGCCTGTGAGTGCTCGACGAGTGCAGAGACGCGCTGAGCACTCACGAGCGGCTCCGCCGCCTAAATGCGTTCGGCCAGGCCCGGGTAGTCGATGATGAACCCGTCTCGGTCGACGGTCACCGACGAACTCGACACCGGCGACAGCACGTGGATGCCGTCCGAACCGCTGCTGTAGGTGAGGATCGCGCCCTCGACCCGCAGGTCCAGAAGGTTCACATAGACGACGGGGACCTCGACGTCCTCGGACCCGAGGTGCAGGCCGTACCGCCGGATGGGCAGCGCGTTGAAGAAGGGGCTGAGCACCATGTCGACGTCGAGCGCGCCGTCGAACGTGGACCGCTGGTGGTTGGCGCCGTGCTCCACCATCCACGTGCCCTCTTCGTCCCGGCTGATCGACATCTGCCGCTCACCGGCCGCGACGGACGTCCGCAGCGACAGCCGGCGGGTGACGCCGCTTTCGTCGGTGACGAGGTCGTAGGACGCGCTGAACGCGGGATGCTCGGGGCACTCGCCGCCGATGATCCGGCCTGCGGCCTTGATGCGGTCGCCGTTGAGCTGGACGCGCACCGATTCCATTCGGGGTGCGTTGTCCGCCCGCCACGTCAGTACTGCGGGCCAGGTCGAGGCACCGGAGGCTTGGATGCTCACCTGTCTACGGTAAGCGACGACGGCTCCCGGGGTGGCAACGGGCCGAGTTTCGTTGCAGCAGAGTTGTCGAGTGTCAGTGCCCGGGCGCGTTCCGTGACCGCGATGCGTGACGAGAACACGACGAGGGCACCCAGTCCGACCGCCACGTTCAGCAGCGCCCCGAACTCCTGGGCGACGAAGTCGAAGACCTCGGTGAGCAGGACCGTGACCAGGGCGGCGGCCCGCAGGAACTGCAGCGGCCACAGCTTGCCGTTCCGCAGTCGCACGATGGCCGCCCAGCACAGCACGAAGGCGATGGCGGACCCGGTGAGCTGGCCGATGGTGGTGATGTCGGTTCCCTCGTCGCCGCGAAGGTCGTCGCTGAGTGTGACCACGGCGTTGAGCAGCCCCAGGGTGGAGAACAGGGTGAGCAGCACGGCCGCGGTCCAGAGCATGCCGGGACCCTTGGCGAAGGCGGGGGTCGCGCGCCGAGCCAGGTCCCGAGCGGTGGGGACGGCGCGGCCGGTGCGGTCGGGGCAGCGGGCGAGCAGGTCCCGCACGGACGTCAGCGTCGCTTGATCGGCCCCGCCGGCGGCGGCGCGGCGCAGCTGGGCCAGCGCCTGGTCCCGGCGCCCGCGGTCCAATCCGCGGTCCAGCCCGCCGAGCGCGATCGCGGCGGCGTTGGCCACGTCCTCCGTCGGGGTCGGCGGGCGCACGTCGTGCAGCGACCGGTTGACCAGCAGCAAGACGACGATCACCACATACATGATCGCGATGGACGGCCGGTAGAAGTAGTCGTTGGTCTTGGTGACGAACTTGCCGATCTCGTCGAGGAACAACCCGAACCCGATGCCGCCGACCACGACGCCCAGGACCCGCGGTTTCATCCCGAGGAACGAGAACACGGTGACGAGGGCCACGACCATTCCGAGTCCACCCCACAGGACGTGCGCGATGTGCAGCGAGGAGCCGCCGACCTGCGGATATCCGGTGAGGTGAAGGTAGGCGCGGGTGAGCAGGATCGTCACGATTCCGATGATGACGAACGCTTCGACGAGGCCGCTGCCCTGAGCGTCGCGCAGCAGGTGCGACCGGTGCCGGAAACCCGAGATCATGGCGCCTCCCTGTGTTCCCACCTAGGGGAAGTCTAGGTGCGCTTCGCGCCCGTGAGTACTTGTTAACCGCCCGCCGTTAATAAGTACTCACGGGTCGTTGGTCAAAGCGGGCGCAGATCTCGAGTAACGTTCTCGGGTGACTGGTTCGTGAGGAAGGGTGCCGTGACGTCAACCGGGAGCATGGTGGGCCTGTTCGCCGGTATCGGCGGGCTCGAGTTGGGTCTGAGAGAGCACGGCTGGAACACCGAACTGCTCTGTGAGATCGACCCGGGCGCCCAGGCGGTTCTGCGTACCCGATTCGCGGACGTCCCTGTGCATTCCGACGTCACCAAGCTGCGTTCCCTCCCCCAGGACATCGAACTGGTGGCCGCCGGTTTCCCCTGCCAGGACCTCTCCCAGGCCGGCCGGACCGCCGGCATCACGGGCCCGCGTTCCGGACTCGTCGACGAGGTGTTCCGGTTGGTGAAGCGGAAGAAGGGCCCGCGCTGGCTCCTGATCGAGAACGTGCCGTTCATGCTGCAGCTGGGCCGGGGCGCGGCTATGAGACACATCACGGACGCTCTGGAGGACCTCGGCTACACGTGGGCGTACCGGGTGGTCGATGCGCGTGCCTTCGGGCTCCCCCAGCGTCGGCAGCGGGTCCTGATGCTCGCCTCGCGCACCGAGGACCCGCGCGCGGTCCTGTTCGGTGAGGACGCCGGGGAACGCCCCGTCGACGATCCCGCCGACTTTCCATGCGGCTTCTACTGGACCGAGGGCACCCGCGGCCTCGGATGGGCCGTCAACGCGGTCCCCACGCTGAAGGGCGGTTCGTCCGTCGGAATCGCGAGCCCGCCGGCCGTGCGACTGCCGTCGGGCGAGATCGTGACCCCCGGACTCGTCGACGCCGAACGACTGCAGGGCTTCGACCCCGACTGGACGGCGCCGGCCGCGCTGGTGCCCGGTCTGCGGAACAGTCATCGGTGGAAGCTCGTCGGCAATGCGGTGAGTGTGCGGATGGCGTCGTGGGTCGGTCGGCGACTGATCGAGCCGGCCGGCTACGAGCGGGGCATCGAGACACCGATGAAGCCGGGCGACGCCTGGCCCGCGGCGGCGTGGGGCAGCAACCGCCAGGCGTTCCGGGTGCACACGTCGACGTGGCCGGTGCAGGAACCGTACGAGGATCTCAGCGGATTCCTCGAGGACACCCGACTGCTGTCAGCACGGGCGACCGCGGGGTTCCTGAAGCGGGCGCGGATGGGAAATCTGCGTTTCGTCCCCGGTTTCATCGACGACGTCGAGAGCCACCTCGACCGCATGGGCGGCTTCCCCGAGGCCGCAGCGTAGGCGGACGGATTCGCGATGCCCGCCACCGATCCCGAGACCAGCGCCCGGATGCGGGCGCAGCGGCGGCGCGACACGGCACCCGAGCTCGCTCTGCGCCGGGAACTGCACCGGCGCGGGGTCCGGTACTTCGTGGACCGGGCGCCGATCAAGGGTGTCCGGCGTCGCGCCGACCTGGTGTTTCCGCGGCGGAAGGTGGCCGTGTACGTGGACGGCTGCTTCTGGCACAGCTGCCCCCAGCACGCGACGTTCCCGAAGAACAACGCGCAGTGGTGGGCCGAGAAACTCGCCGGGAACGTCACCCGCGACCGTGACACCGACACGAGGCTGACGGACGCCGGATGGACGGTGATACGGATCTGGGAGCACGAGAACCCGGTGATCGCCGCGGACAAGGTCCAGCACGCTCTGGACGACGGGCACTCCTCGCCTCGACAGTGAAGGTGTTGCATTTTCCACCCCTAGGGGTCTGGTCGCGCGCCCCGGATCGGTGCAGGATGATGTCATCAGCAACTACTCGAACCACCTTCGGAGGAGCATGATGATCCGCCGAATCGTCGCGGCGGCCTCCATCGCGTTTGCAGCAGCGGCCGTCCCACTCGTCGGTCCGGCGGCCTTTGCCGTGGCTGCACCGGGCGACACCTACATCAGCAATCCCCCGGCCAGCCCGACCGACCAGAGTTTCTGCGACGACCAGGCCGCCCTCGCCAACAACCTCTCCGCGAAGGGCGACTTCGCGCGAGCCGACGGCGTCGTGTCGGCCGCGAACATGAGCGGTTGCCGCATCTACACCTTCCACAGCCCGTAACCCGTCGCCGAGGCGCAGGCCGGTCACCATTCGCGACACCGTGCTGCACGCGGTTCGCCGGGCCTGACGACGGTCTACTGTGTGGGCACGATCTGTTCCGAGTGCCGAGACGAGGACGCCGTGGCCGACCTGTTCGTGAAAACCCTTCAGCTGCATCAGTTCGTGTACGAGCGCAGCAGCGGCTGGGTGGGGCATCGGTTGCTGTTCGGGATGCCGACCCTGCTGTTGCGCAGCGTCGGCCGGAAGTCCGGGCAGCCGCGCACGTCCGCGTTGACGTACGGCCGGGATGGCGCCGCCTTCCTGGTCGTCGCCTCGAAGGGCGGCGCACCCACGTCGCCGGCGTGGATGCACAACGTGCTGGCCGCGCCGACGTGCGAGATCCAGGTGGGCCGCGAGCACATCACGGTGGTGGCGCGGAAAGTCCTGCCGGGCGACCCGGATTACGACCGGATGTGGGCGAAGATGAACGAGATCAACCACGGCCGGTACCGCGAGTATCAGACGAAGACGACGAGGCCGATCCCTGTCGTGGCGCTCACCCCGAACCGTTGACTCGAGCGGCCGGGACGGGTGTGCCCACGGCGGCCGCCAGCGCGTCGAACTGCGAACGAATCAATCCCACATAGTGCGCGGGGTCCGCCATGATCGTGGGATCCGTGAGCACCGAAATCGTCAGCGTGTTATCAAGCGAGTGCACTGCGTGCGTCAGTCCCTGCCGCTCCGACAGGGCCGCGGCACCGTACGTCGACACCGCCCGAGCCTTCCTCAACCACATGTCCTTGCCACCGCGGGCAACGTTGGTGACCCCGACGTGTGCGTTGGGAACCGTGGCCGAGGGGGTTGGCAATTTCGCACTCAGCCAACTCATTGGTCGCACCACGAAGCCCGGAGTCACGTCAACCAACGATTCGGAACGCAGTACGGCGTCCCGCTGCTTCCGATCTCGCTCCCGCGCCGCGGAAGTGTGAACCGCACGCAGCCGTTCGAGTGGATCTGCGATGTCAGTGTGGAGTTCCACCTGCAATGGCGTGAACTGGTTGGCCGAGTCCAGGTGTTCAAGCGACCGAAGCGACATCGGAACGTTTGCCGCCAACGACTCCTCCGGTTCCTCACCAACCTCACGCAGGTAGCCACGAAGCGCCCCAGCCACAATCGTCAAAGCAACATCATTGATGGTGACGTTTCCTGCGGCCTCTTTCACTGAACGCACGTCGTCCAGCATGAAGGACGCAGCATCGAAGGATCGACCCGGAGTGACCGATCGGTTGAACCTGGTGGCTGGTCGTGTCCGAGGTGGCGGCTGGATCTCCCCGGCCTCGACCTCTGCTTTCACTTCCCTGGCGGCCGCTCCGACGTCTCGGATCCCCCGTACGAAGGTTCGAAGTTGCTTAGGGGTCGTCGTCAGCGCTCGTACCGCCGACCTCACACCGGAAGAAGCCTTGTCACCACCCAGCGTTCCGGGCGAGCCTTTCGTCGGAATTGAGGCGAACAATTGACGAGCCAACTCCAGAGTCACTGCGCCATCCCCCACCGAATGATGAAATTTCATCAGCACTGCGGCAGCCTCGGCGGCGCCGTCGATGTCCACAAGGCCGGTTACAACTTGCATTTCCCACGGTGGACGATGAAGGACGAGCCCTCGACCGACGAAGTCGGATGCGATCCCCCGAAGCCCGCTCCAGCCGCCTCCATCCGCATCGGTCGTCTCAACGTGATCACCGACATCGAACTCCGGGTCCTTCACCCAGCTCGGATGCTCGAGGTCTAGCGGAACGCGCTGAAGCTTTCGGGTAAGCACGCTGGTTGCAGGCACCCTCTCAGCAATAAAGGCCCTGACCTCGTCCGGTTTCATGGCTCCGTCCGGGTCTGTCGATGTATCGAAGATGTAGAGCGCAACACTCAGCAGTGGCGTATTCGCCTGCTCCATGTACACCCAGGCAGCGTCACGCGGCTGTAGTTTCACACTGCACTCCTTTCGGCCCGCATTATCTGCCGGGGACACTCGAAGTCGCCGCACCGCACACCGGAACGGCGCCTCCAAAGGTGCTCTGCGGAGCTGAATTGCGCAGACTCGGTCGTGGTGACAGCCACGGAACTCGATGCTCAGGCATCGTGCGGGTAGTCGACTCGAATGCACGCGGATAGGACGCGGGACGATGTAAGGGTCTCACGCGCCGCGATGCTACCTCCGCATACAGTTGCGTGCATTGCGCGCAGGAAATCGGCGCGCATCACGGTAAAACTCAATGCTATTCATACGTTTGCATCCAGGACTGCCATTCTGGAATGCGTCACTGAGCTTGTCGTTTAACCTCGGCCATCGCGTGGGGCAGTTGGTGCTGGTGTTGTTCGGCGTGTCGCCGCGGCATGAGGCGACCACCGCCTGATCATCTTGAGGTTCCTTCCACAGAACTTTCGAGACGA
>RRBB01000137.1:0-29794 GCA_006543605.1 Rhodococcus sp. WS4 | reverse complement strand
ACGTCACCTGGGACTACTGCTGCGGTTACGCGGACGCCTCGATAGACGACGCGGTACACGGCGAGCGCTTCGACGCCTGAGCGCCCAGCCCAGCGGCAGGGTCCTGCAGGGCTACCAGACCCCACTCCCCGACGCACCCCGGTGAAACACACCTTTCCGCCAGGAATCCACTAGAGCGAGAGTCCTTTTGGCAGCGGCGACACGCCGACGAAACCCGACCCCGGGTGGGTGCGATGGCCCGATGGACGTATAGGCGACACGGGCCGGTCGGCCTGTCCCGCCACGGGTCCAGATGGCCAAACCCCGGCATTGGAATGGGCATGTCTCGGTGCGCGGAGGCGGAGCTCACCGGCGGGAATCGGGCAGGCTCCGCGGGTACGCCTGCCCGTGGCTTACCAGGCGCGGGCGTCGAGGGAGAACGGCCCAGCGGGAAGGGCTGACCTGCACGCCCCGCGCACACGCCTACCACCAGACAGGGACTGCAGATACTGGCCGGCGGGGCCGACCGCAAACATCGCCACCGCGAGCACCATCAGCAACGGGGTTAACTTCATTCCCGCTCTCCGTCCAGGAGGCGGGGCGGGACGGTCGTCGCGACCGGGTTCGTCGAGGAACATGGCATTGATCCGGGCCTTGATCTCCTCGGTACTGATCGAGGCACCACGAATAGGTCCGGTGGGCAAGGTTCGAGTAATCACACACCCTGGCTCGGGTCACACTCTGTGCTCGTTTGTACAGCAACCTCCGACCGCCGCCACCTGGGCGCATCCCAGCGCCGAGCGGGTCATCCCGCGAACCGGACAACCGCGAGAAGGGGACCGAATGCGGCGGGTCGGCGCACAGGCACCGCCTCGCGCAGCAGCCGCCGACCATCCCGACACGCAGTAGCTGCCGCACGTCGTTTCAGCCATGCTCGCGGCACATTCACGTGTGAGACTCGAGATGTGACGAGTGCACACGATCTGGGACCACTGGCCGTCGAGAACGACACCGGTGGCGAGAGTGCACGCACAGTGATCATCGCGTTCGGCTCCAATGTCGGGGTCGCCATCGCCAAATCGGTGGCAGCAACGATGACCGGCTCCGCATCCATGGTCGCCGAGGCCGCCCATTCTTGGGCCGACACCGGAAATCAACCTCTCAGATCGACTATTACCGCTTCGCCTATGCACTGATCGATCGGATCACGGAGGCTCGCAAGGCCGGTGTCGACGAACTGGCCACGCTGGACGACGCGACCGCGCGTGCGGAAGCGCATGACGTGCGGCAACTGCTGAGCCGCGCCGAGTACCGGCCGCTGGTGGGATACTCCAACTAGGAGGATCGTCCACCCCGAAGAAGCACCCACCAGGACCCCATCGACCCACCCAGCATCCCCGCCACCGGCAAACACATCGAATTCGACGGCGTCGACATCCACCAATACCGCGACGGCAAAATCGCCACACTACGGATCATCTGCAACATGAACGACATAGCCATGCAGCTGGGCAAGCTCCCCGAACCTGGAAGCACCGCAGAAAAAGTCATGGTCGGCATGCAGAAACCCAGATCCCGCCTCACACGCTCCTGAACTACAGCACACCCCGCAGACCCGGGACATGCCATCTACCCAAATCAGAGCGTGTCACCAAAGCCGCGGGTCTTACCGTCCATCCACGGGGCACGCGGCTTCGGCTACGACCTGTAGGCGCGGGTCGGGCGAGTGATCGCGGGACCCCTACGGCATCTGGGGCACGCGATGGGGCGGATCGACAAGCTCACCGCCCCGCGTCCGATCCGGCACGCGTTCTCCCACCCCAGGTCGCCGAGTACGACGCGCTGCACGAGGACTTCCATTTGTGTCACCCGTAGTTCAGCTACACCCGCCTCGACGACGAGACCCATTTCCCGGGCATCGAGCTGCCCGAGCGCGTGGCCGACGAGCTGTTCGATCTCATGGAAGTGAAGGAGCAGGCCAACGCCGGTCCCCGGAGTCCGACGGCCGGGACGCCGCGCCCGGTGCCGGCGCACGCGTTACCGCCCCGCCCACGGGCCGTCGGGCGGACAATGATCGGGCCATCCAGCGAACAGGAGCCGCCCCATGCTGAGCACCATGCAAGATGCCCCACTGTCCATCGCCCGGCTGCTCACCCACGGCAGCAGAGTGCACGGCGACGCGGAGGTGGTGACCTGGACCGACACCGGACCGCGCCGGCGGACCTACGCCGAGGTCGGCCGCCGCTGCGCCGCGCTGGCGCACGCGCTGCGCGGACTCGGCGTCACCGGCGACCAGCGGGTGGCCACGTTCATGTGGAACAACGCCGAACACCTCGAGGCGTACCTGGCGGTCCCGTCAATGGGGGCGGTGCTGCACACGTTGAACATCCGACTCTTCCCCGAGCAACTGATCCACGTGGCCAACCACGCAGAGGACCACGTGATCATCGTCGACCCCTCGCTGATTCCGCTGCTGTCCCCGCAGCTGCCACAGCTGCCGACGGTCAGACACGTCGTCGTCACCGGAGCCTCCACCGCGGGCCTCGAGGTGCCCGACGGCGTGCAGGTACACGCCTACGAGGACCTGATCTCGAGGCAGCCGGACGAGTACGACTGGCCGGAGCTCGACGAGCGCAGCGCGGCCGCGATGTGCTACACCTCCGGCACCACCGGCGACCCGAAAGGTGTTGTCTACTCGCACCGGTCGATCTACCTGCATTCGATGCAGGTGTGCATGAGCGAGGGACCGAACCTCAGTCAGGGCGACCGCACCCTCGTTGTGGTGCCGCAGTTCCACGCGATGGCGTGGGGGCTGCCGTACGCGGCGTTCATGATCGGCGCCTCGCTGATCATGCCGGACCGCTTCCTGCAGCCGGCGCCGCTCGCCGAGCTCATCGCCGCCGAGCGACCCACGTTCGCGGCGGCGGTCCCGACCATCTGGCAGGGTCTGCACCTGCACCTCGAACAGCACCCGCAGGACATCTCCTCGATGAGGGAGGTCCTGATCGGCGGGTCGGCCGTGCCGCCGTCGCTGATGCACACCTTCGCGCAGGACCACAACGTGTCGGTGCTGCACGCCTGGGGCATGACCGAGACCTCGCCGCTCGGCTCGGTGGCCCGACCGCCCGCCGGCGCCACGGGCGACGAGATGTGGCGCTACCGCTACACCCAGGGCCGCTTTCCCGCCGCCGTGCAGGCCCGCCTCGTCGACGACGACACCGTAATCCCGCACGACGGCACCAGCATCGGCGAGCTCGAGGTGCGCGGGCCGTGGATCACCGCGTCCTACTACGGCGGCGACGCCCCAAAGAAGTTCCACGACGGCTGGCTGCGCACCGGCGACGTCGGATCGATCACCCCGGACGGTTACCTCACCCTCACCGACCGCACCAAGGACATCATCAAGTCCGGTGGCGAGTGGATCTCCTCGGTGGACCTCGAGAACGCCGTCATGGGGCACCCGGCGGTGGCCGAGGCCGCGGTGATCGGTATCCCCGACGAGAAGTGGGACGAGCGACCCCTGGTCGCAGTCGTGCTGCGCAACGGCAGCACCACCACGATCGGTGAACTGCAGCAGTACCTTTCGGACAAGGTCGCCAAGTGGCAGCTGCCCGAGAACTGGACCCTGATCCAGGAGGTGCCGAAAACGAGCGTCGGGAAGTTCGACAAGAAGCGCCTGCGGTCGCAGTACCACGAGGGCAACCTGGACATCACACGGCTCTGAGCGCGGCCCTTCCCATCCGCCGATCGGGCGGTTTCCCGGGCACCGGCCACGCTGACGACGACGAATCCGCAGGCCGGGCCTATTGACATTTCGATGAAATGGCTCCACTGACCGATCTGTGGGTGAACTGAGGGCGGCATAGAGGCGCACGCCGTTGTCCCCGTGACACTGTCAAGTTATTGAGATCGGACCATCTGGGATGATCCGGTGGTGTCTATGTACAACGGTTTCCGGTTTCCGCGGGAGATCATCTCCCACTGTGTGTGGCTGTACCACCGGTTCCCGCTCAGCTTCCGCGAGATCGAGCTGCTCATGCTCGCCCGCGGCATCGTTGTGTCGTACGAAACGATCCGCACATAATGCACGAAGTTCGGCCCCGAATACGCGGCGGGCCTGCGGCGGCGTCAGCCCCAACCGCTGCGGCAGGCCTCGGCAAGAAGAGGCCGGCCCGCGAATACATGAGCGTTTTCGGCGACGTCGTGAAAGCCCGAGCCGGGTGGCTCTACGACGCCTACATTCACCTCCCCGTCGAGTTTCCCCTCCGGCCGGACGGGCACCGGCCGGTGTCCGAGCCGTTTCGAAAGCTGTCCGACGACTTGCTCGTCGAGACGCTCAAGGAGATCGGTATCCCCTACTACATCGTGGGTGGAACTGTGAGAGAACGGGTTTCGAGGATTGTCGAGATCTTCGACATGGACCTCGCCGTCCCCTTGGACGACGCCGTCGACGAGGCCGAGAAACGAGTGGCGAACGCCACCGCGATCCTGGTGGAAGACGATCGCTTCAAAGCCGCGCAGCGGAAGAAGTCCGTCGCCAAGCAGATCGCTTTCGCGATGCGTTACTAGATTCCGGGGCTGTTCACCGCGGTGAACAGCCCGGTATGAGTCCTGAAATTAGTGTCGATCGGTGAGTGCCCGGATGAGTGTTTGTAGTCCGTCGGCGTCGAGATCCTAACTGCAGATCGTGCCCGGCCTTGGTGAGGTCGCCTGTAGCGCTGATGGGGTCTCGTGCCGTGCGAGCACTCATCCATTAGACGGAACCTCACAGGATCGGCGGACGGCATCTGTGGGCACTGGACCGGTCACGCTGTCCGCGGCCAGGCATCGGCGGAGTTTGGGGCCGGGGGCGGGCGTCTGCATGGGTGAGTGCGGCGCCGCGGGTGGACGACCCCGTCGCCGCCGACCCGCCCGCCGCGAGATCGACGTATCGGAACCATCCGCGCCGTGCCCGGCATCGGTCACCCCGCACCCGCACAGACCCGGGCCCGGGGCGGATGTGTTCAGCCGGCGCAGTCGCGGCAGATCATCTGCCCGTCGGTGGTGTCGGCGAGGCGGCTGCGGTGATGGACGAGGAAGCAACTGGTGCAGGTGAATTCGTCCGCCTTCTTGGGGATCACCCGGACCGTGAGTTCCTCGCCGGACAGGTCGGCGCCGGGCAGCTCGAAGGACTCCGCGGTGTCGGTCTCCTCGACGTCGGCGACGGCCGATCGGGATGGGTTCCTTCGGGCCGTCAGCTCGTCGAGCGAGTCCTCCTCTTGCTCCTCCGGGCCGGTACGCCTGGGTGCGTCGTAATCGGTGGCCATGGCCCCTTCCTCTCGGTGTCCTCCCGCCATCCGCGCGGATTTGCGGAGGTCGGTGGCATGTCAACGCTCCGACGCCGTGTTTGGTGCCCGCCACCGGGCAGATGATGGCAAACCGTCACCTTCGGCCTGGGGTCGGGTGATGCCGCCGGTGCTCCGGGGGCCGGGCGGCAGGCTCCCGGCGCGGATGAGGGCCGCAGGGTGTGCCGGAATCGGGATACCCGAATTCGTTGGCCGTGGCCCGAGCCGACTGCACCGGCCATGTACCCGCTCCCGAGGGGCCGTTTCGGGATCCGGTGCCGGGGCGCCCTGTCCTGGAGAGGACCGGTTCCCTCTCGTCGTCTCGAGGAGGTGAGCATCGTATCGACATCATCGAGCACGTCGATCGAGAAGCACCCCGATATCGCCGCACTGCGCGAACGCGACGACCAGATCGCGCCCATTCCGACGCCCAGGTGGCCGAGGGTCTGACCTTGCTGGCCGGGCCGTATGTGGCCGCGTCGCCGTGGATCATCGGATTCGCCGGTCAGGCGCCGCTGATGATGAACAACCTGATCGCCGGGATCGCGGTGGCCCTGCTGGCGGTCGGGTTCACCTCGGCCTACGGCCGCACCCACGGCATGGCGTTCGTCGCGCCGCTGCTCGGGGTGTGGATGATCATCTCGCCGTGGGTGGTCGCCGGCGTCGCGGCCAGTACGGGCATGATCGTCTCGAACGTGATCGGCGGCGCGATCGTGTGTGTCCTCGGCCTGGGTATCACGGCCATCGGGACGAAGCGCTACCTGCGCGAGGGGAGGTCGAACCACCTCCCTCCGCCACGACATCATGTTCCGGTGCGCGACCTGGTAGGAGCCGAGTTTGTCGGTGACCAGTACCCGCGGCCGACACCCTTGTTTCTTCAACAGTTTCCTGGAAGAACCGAGTCGCGGCCTTACCGTCCCTGCGGGCCTGCACCAGGGTATCGAGGACATTCCCATACTGGTCGACGGCCCTCCACAAGTACCCGCGTGTCCCGTTGATCGTCAGGAATACCTCGTCCAGGTGCCACTTGTCACCAGGTTGGGGTGCACGGCGTCGCGGGCCGGCTGCGTATTCGGGGCCGAACCGGGTGCACCAGGTGCGGATCGTCTCGTACGACACCTCGATGCCGCGGGCGAGCATGAGCAACTCGATCTCACGAAAGCTGAGCGGGAACCGGTGATACAGCCACACGCAGTGCGCGATGATCTCTCGCGGAAACCGGTATCCCTTGTACGACGACACCACCGGATCATCCCAGACCGGGCGATCCCACCAACTTGATGACAGTGCCGTGCGTGTTCCATCGTCACCGTCCGCGCCGGTCTGGTGGGATCGATGCTGGTCGGAGGACACTAGCAGGGTGTGTTCCGGTCGATCCCGATCCGTCTATGGTGCCGGCGAGCCCGTGGGTTGGTTTGGTCGGTGGTGGGCGCAGGTTTGTTCGCGGGAACCGTGAATTGTTGCCTTTCGAGGCCGAGTGTCGGAATCCTGTATCCACCCCGCCCTCCGGAACACGCACCCACACAAGCGAATACGTATCGGGCTCAGCCCGGGAACGGTGGTCGGTGATGGATGTGGTGCACCCGCGGTGCGCGGGAATCGGAATCTCCGGGACGCACACCACGGTGCGCGTGCGGATCCCGGGTGGAGACAGACGCGACCGTCGGGGTCGTTCCGGGAAGGCCCGAGCAATGGTGACACGATTCGCGGCGGTTGTCGCAGCGACGGTCGGACTTCTGGGGACCGTCGCGGTGGGTGTCGCGACGGCTGCGCCACCGGCGGTGATGGGCGGCGGGACGGGGATCATCGTCAACGACACCTTGCTCTGCTCCCTGACGACGATCGGGCACGACAATGCGGGACGGATGGTCGGGTTGACGGCGGGGCACTGTGGTGCCGTCGGTGCGTCCGTGGTTGCGGAGGCCTCGCAGGACAGTGGTGCGGTCGGCCGGGTCGTGGTGTCGAATCCGGCTCTCGACTACGCGGTGATCCAGTTCGATCCCGGGAAGGTGACTCCCGTGAACCGGGTCGGCAGCGTCACCATCACCGGGATCGGCGCACCGGCCGGGTTCCCGCAGGTGGCGTGCAAGGAAGGCCGCACCACCGGCAACACCTGCGGCATCGTGTACGGGGACCTGCTCGGCACCGGGGAGACCTGGACCCAAGCGTGCGTCGTCGAAGGTGACTCGGGCGCACCGGTGGTCGTCGACACCACGCTGGTGGCGATGGTCAACGCCTACCTCGTCGCGCCGTGCGTCGGCCCGGAGATCGGCACCAACATCAATTCGATCGTCGCCGACATGAACGCCACAGGCGGCTACGGCGCCGGCTACCGGCCCATCTGAGCCTGAATCCGTTGATGGGTGATCTCAGCAGCTCAGAAGGTCCCCCGCCAGCGGATCTGAGCGTGGGCGTGTGTACGTACCAACCAGAGAGCCAGTTCATTTCGATTGTCTTGGGCGGCTCACCGTGACGGTGCACCGATCGCGTGATCGACGGGCGCTGCATGCCAACGCGGCACCGGTAGCGTGCACGCACGAGCGTCGGGGCGGATGCGGCGCGAGGGTGGTCTGCGCGCTCGCCGTCGGGTTGGCCGCGGCCTGCAGCTCATCGGCGAATCACACACCGGCCACGTCGGTGGCCACCGATTCCTCGACGCCGTCGGCTGCCGCCGAATCCGGCTCCATTCCGGGCCCGGACGCGGCGGCGACGATCACCATCGAGGGCTACCGCTTCGCCACCCCCATGGGGTGGGGCCCGGCGCGCAGGTCACCGTCGAGAACGATGACACCGTCGAGCACAGCGTCACGGCCGACCGGGGTGGCGCCTTCGGTCGGGACGTCGATGGTGGCGGCACCGCCGTGTTCACGGCCCCCACACAGTCGGGGGCCTACCCGGTCCACTGCACATACCACCCTCAAATGCAAGGTGTACTCGTGGTCGTGGCGTTGCACCGTGGACAGAAGTGAGAGCACGACGGCCGGTCCGTCGGGGTGGACGCGGTGCTGTGCTGATCGCCGGACAGTAAGCGGGTCGAGACCGCGGAGTCGGTGAATCCGTCCGGAGGCGGGGATCGGGGCGATCCCGGCAGCTGAAAGCCGAGTTCGGCACCGTTCCCGGTTCGGAGGATCGAGCGCGCTGCCGGGTTCGCCGGTGCCGTTCGTGGCCACGAACGAGCGTCGAGAGCACCACCCGGTCGCGGCCGTTACGCGGGATGGACGGTTACCTACCGACGACGATGTATCCCTCGGTGGTCAGCTTGTTGTCGGCACCGAACTTCAGCTTGCCGTACGAACCGATGGACGGCTCACCGGCGGCGGTGAAGTCGAGTTTGCCGGTGATGCCGTTGTAGTCGATGTCGGTGCCGGCCTGCGCGAGCGGCAGGCACTCCTGGTACGACGTGCACGGGGTGCCGCCCTCGGTGACGTTGTTGATGTTGGCGGCGATGTCGCGACCCGCCGTCGACTTCGCCGCTTCCGCGGCGAGCGCGGCGATGACTACGGCGTCGTAGGCCTCGCCGGCGTAGTTGAAGTCGATCAACCCCGGGTTGATGCCCTTGAGACGGTCCTGGAAGGCCGGACCGACGTCGGTGAGGGGGGTGGTGCCCTGCATGCCGTCGAGCAGCGGCGCGGCGACCGACTCGCCGAGCGCGTTACCCATGTTGCCGTCCACGCCGTAGACCTTCATGCCGTCGGACGGGCCGATGCCCACCTCGTGCATGCGGGTGATGATCTTCGCCGACTCCTCGAATCCGACCACCGCGACGGCGTCGGGCGCGAAGTCCTTGACCTGATCGACCTCGGAGTTGAAGGACTGCGCGTTGGGGTCGTAGATGATCTTCTGGATCTGGTCCTCGGGGATGCCGGCGTCGACGAGGTTCTTCTGGATGTTGTCGGCGAGCCCGGTTCCGTAGGGGTCGTTGAGGGCCAGGATGGACACGCGCTGCCCGCCGTCGTCCGAGATGAGCTGCGACACGGCCTGAGCCTGCAGCACGTCGGTGGGCGCGGTACGGAAGTACTGGCCCTTGTCCGGGTAGCAGACGAACTGGTCGGACGTGTTGGCCGGGGAGAACATCACGACGCCGGCGCTGGACACCTTGTCGATGACCTTCAGCGACACCGAGGACGACGCCGCGCCGATGATCACCTGCGTGCCCGCGGCCAGTTCCCGGTCCACGGTGGTGTTCGCTGTGTCGGTGGTGGTGTCGCCCGAGTCGCCGGGAATCAGTTCGACCGGCTGGCCGAGAACCCCGCCGGCGGCGTTGACGTCGTTCACACCGAGCTGGGTGCCGGCCACCATCGGCGGTCCGAGGAAGGCGAGGCTGCCGGTTTCGGGGAGCAGGGTACCGATCTTCAGCGGCGCGGTGGACGGGGCACCCGCGGCCGCCTGTTCGGGGGTGCAGTCGGTGGAAACAGTGGTGGCCGAGGCGGAGCCGCCACTTCCGCTGGCGGAATTGTCGCCGCTGCCGGAGCTACAGCCTGCGAGTGCGAGTGATGCCGCGCCGAGCACCGCGGCCGCCCGCACGAGGGTCCGTTGAGCCATCGAAACTCTCCTTATTAGATCACCTGTGTGCGGGCGCCACCCGAGTCGGCGTTCGCTGTGGGTCACGACGCTACGCCGATTCCGAGCCTCGACTCCGGAGAGCGACCCGGGGGTTGTGCTCGGTGCGACACCCGTCAGGACGTGGAAATTTTATCGACCGCCCGGTGGGGCCGGCATTGCGCGCGGTTCGAGTTCGACTTAGATGAGTGTTGCGTTGTACTTCGCGAGATGGGATCTGACCAGCTCCAACCCGGCTCGGTCATCGAGCACGATCGGACCCCGGGACACGGTCATCAGATCATGCAGCCCCACAACGGCATTGGGCCTGATCGTCATGACGGAGAACCGTCCCTCGTCGTTGCGTGCCCGGTACTTGATCCCGAGAACCCCGGCGGTCCCGTGCAGGATGGATGCTGCCCAGTCCCGGGTGGTCCGGTAGTCGACGGGGTCGCACTTCGTCAGCCAGATGTCCTGACCGATCGCCGCCAGATGTGAGCCGTGCACCAGTGCGACCGGAACATCGTCGGTGACGGTGACCTGGGACAGGACTCGACCGGCCAGCTTGGTCTTCCGCGGTGCGCGGTCTGATCTCGCGCACACCGCTGCGCGCACTGACCGGTCATCTCCCACGCCGGCGGCATCACCATCGCCGCGATGTCCTACGACCGGCACCTCGATGTCGGAGTCCTCGCCTGCAGCGCACTGGTTCCCGATGTGTGGGACGTGACCGGGCACATGCACGAGGCCCTCGCCGAACTGACCGCATGCACACGCAACGTCCGACACCTGCGCCCCCACCGCCCCCACAGTGACTGGCGACGAGGTCGGCGTCTCGTCATCACGCACCCATCCCGCACGGTGACACCCATCCCTCGCTCCCACTCCCGCGATCCGCTGGGGCGGTCAAATCCCTGGGCGGCGTCCTGGGCGCCCAGCCGGCGGGCGGTGTGCTTGACATGGTTGCGTTTGGCCTCCCACACCTCACGGGCGCGGCAGTTGAGGTCCGCGCCGAGCGCCGCCACCCGATCCGGGGCGATCCGACACCCGCCATCGGCCGGTCCACGTTCGGATCGGCGTGCACCCCCGGGGAATCGGGCGCACGGACCGGAACGACAGCGGCACCCCCAAGCAGCGACCTGAACTCCCCCGCACGGGGCAGGTGCGAGGAGGGCACCGGCGTGGCTCGGCCGCGTCGCCACCGCGCGCGCCGTCCCGGTTGCGAGTGTCTGCAGCAACTCTCCGGTGGCATCGAACCTGATCTGGCTGACGGATACCGTTGTCGATGACACCGGCCACTTCTCGACTTCCACAGGGTGTTCGCTGTGGCCCCACCAATGGACCAGCGCGTGTTGCCCCAACCACTCCCGACGTCCAGTTATCAGGCTCATCCCGTCCGCCCGCCTCAGCACGACCCGCCCGCATCGTGCTGTCCCCGAGGAAAATGCCCAGGAAAGTGGAGACAGATCGCGCTGGCCATACCGTGAGACACATGAGAAACGCACAGGTCGCAGCGCCTCGATGTCACCGGCAGCGAGACCCTGCAGCTCCGTTCAGGGGACACCCGCACGGTGACCTCGCCCGGACCGACGATCAGGCACGGTCAGCCCATGGACGGTGTCGCCTCCGACGTCGAGTAACCCCTGGTCGCACATGACCGGTACCGGGTCTACCGTCGGGACTTGTGACAGCACGTAAAGCAGGGCGTGCACACAAGATGACGCCCAGCCCCGAGGTTCCCCTCGACTTCGCTCGGGAATGGGTCGAGTTCCTCGATCCCGACAACGCCGAGCACCTCATCGCCGCGGACATGACATGGCTGCTCTCCCACTGGACCTGCGTGTTCGGCACCCCCGCCTGCCAGGGCATCATCGCCGGCCGGCCCGACGACGGCTGCTGCTCCCACGGCGCGTTCCTCACCGACCAGGAGGACCTCGAGCGACTGAACGCATCCGTGAAGCTGCTCACACCCGAGGACTGGCAGTTCATGGACACGGGCCTCGGCAAGAAGGGGTACATCGAGGAGGACGACCTCGAGGACGAACCCGCGCTGCGCACCCGCCGCCACCAGGGCGCCTGCATCTTCCTCAACCGGCCCGGCTTCGAGGGCGGCATCGGCTGCGCGCTGCACTCGATGGCCCTCAAACGCGGCATCGAACCCCTCGAGGTCAAGCCCGACGTGTGCTGGCAACTCCCGATCCGCCGCACCCAGGAATGGGTCGAACGCCCCGACGGCGAACAGATCCTCAAGACCACCATCACCGAGTACGACCGCCGCGGCTGGGGCGAAGGCGGCGCCGACCTGGACTGGTACTGCTCCGGCTCCCCCGACGCCCACGTGGGCGCCAAGGCCGTCTGGCAGTCCTACGCGTCCGAGCTCACCGAGTTGCTGGGCAAGTCCGCGTACGGCGAACTCGCGAAGCTCTGCAAACGCCGGGCCCGGCTCGGTCTGATCGCCGTACACCCGGCCACCGCGGCCGCCGAGCAGAAGTCCCGGTAACGGAGCGGACCCCGCGGTCGATTTCCAGCACCACATCGACCAGGTCGGCCGCGGCAGTGATCCTCGCCATCGATGTCGTTGTCCCGCGCCCGAGTGCGGTGCACCGGAGATAGCGGACACCGCAGGTGAACACCGGCGCACCAGACCCCGACCCCGCCCTCGACCGCCTCACCGACATCTCGAATACGAAGTCGTCGGCCGCGACCGCGTCATCGACCCGAACCAACCGGAACCGGCAGTGCAGGCGCGGCCGAGCACAGAGAAGAATGACGAGATCGCGGTTGACCGTGAAACCGTGCCAGGTGAATGCCGAGGCCGACGGCGGCCCGGAGGCACTCCGCCGTCTCACGATCCGCGTCCCCACCGTCCCGGCGGGATCGAAAATCCCCTGCCCGGTGGTCGCGAGCATGGGCGTGATCCACAGGTCACAACGGTTGCGGACGGCGTATCGTAGGGGGTGCGGATCAAGGAAACCGCGGGTCACGGTCACCTTGTGAAGCAGAGATCAGGCCGAGGGTGTGAAGTCACGACCGCCCCCGGCCCGACCGCTATCCGGGGGGTTGTCACAACCGGCGCGAACAGACGGTCTGCAGCCTCGCGCGTCCGGACGGCCCGGGGTGGCACCGAACTCTGGTCGAGGACCTCGTCGGTTTCGGTTCTCGCATATGCGCTCGGTGATCTTCACCGAGGGGTCTTCATCGAGGCAGGCAGGCTTCGGTGGTGCGTTGTGCGACCGTCCGGACGACGTCGGCGAGGGTGCCGGCGCGGCGGCCCTGGCCCGATTTCGCGGTCGGCGCGCGGTCCCCTGGTCGATCAATCCCGGCGACGGCCACCTCGTCATCGACATGGAATACGTGACAGGCCGACGCGTCACACTGATACGCCGCCACGGCGCCCACCGATGACGGATGTGCGACGAGACGCCGGAATCCGGACCCGGATTTGAGTGGCACGCACTCGTCGCGACACAGGCTCCTCCGGATCCCTCATGCCTGATCGTGCGCGACGTATCCGCTGACCGACCGTGTGCGATGAAAGTCACCCGTTCACTCTGCGGCGGCAGGGTACCGCGATGCGTCCCGTTACCCGATTTCTTCGCGGCGCTGGTTTCTGATGAGTGACCACCGGCATCGAAGTGCTCACTCGTGTGGTTCCGCCGACGAGGACGGGTCTGCCCGTCGAGTGGTGCGGCGCCGCAGAAGCTTTCGCCGGAAGCGATCGCCGGGTCTGCGTTCGGGTCGACTCCCGACCGCAGGACCGAGCGCCGGGTCGGCAGGAGACCGGGTGTGTCAGCCGTTCGGGTGGAACGGTGCACCGTGTGGGCGGCGTTTGCCGCCGGTTCGTGCGAGGAAGGTCTGCAAGGCTGCGGTGCCGCCGAGACTTCCGGCGAGCAATGCCAGCAATAATGCCACGTTGGTGTTCATGGTCGAGGTCCTCTCGGGTGTCGGTGCTCGGGCGGGCGGTGGTTTCAGTTCCGGGTGGGACGGGGCCGGTGCCGATCGGCGGGGAACATGGCCTCGATGCGGGCCTTGATCTCGGCGGTACTGATCGATCCCGTCCGCGGTCCGGTGTGCACGAGGTCAGGGGCCGTGGTGGTGGGGGTGCTCATGGGTGCGGGATCTCCTGCGTTGGTGTCGTGTGGTGCTACAGGCCCACGGCCTGCTCCAAGGAGTCGAGTTCGGCGTCGAGGTGGTCGAGCATCGGGTTCAGGTCGGGCACGGCGCGGCGGCAGCCGGTGAATCCGAACGCGATCTGGTCGTCGCTGGACGTGCAGGTGATGTTGAGCGCCTGCCCGGTCGTCGGGATCGATACCGGGAGCAGGGCATCGAGGCGGGCTCCGTTCCAGAACAAGGGTGTTTTCGGGCCGGCGACGTTGGAGATCACCACGTTGAACGGGGGCCGCAGCGGACCCCGTCGGCCGAGCAGCATTTCCAGCCCCAGCGGGGCGGCGCCGAGCGCGCTCATCGCCAGCACCTGCGCCGGGCTCATCGCCTGCAGCGCGGCCTTGCCCTCGCGCATGCAGTCGCGCACCGTCTCGAGCCGGTGCCCGGGATCGGGGAGGTGGGTGGCGAGGTTGCACATCAGCACCCCGACCCGATTGCCCGCACCGCCCGACCCGGAGTCGTCGGGGTGGGTGTCGGTGGGGCGCAAGGAGACCGGGACCATCGCGATCAGTGGATCGGCCGGTAACGCGTCGCGGGTGTGCAGATACGTGCGCAGGGTCCCGGCGGACATGGCCAGCACGATGTCGTTGACGGTGGCGTCGGCGTGCTTGGCCAGCAGCCGGATTCGTTCGAGCGGGAAGGTACGGGCGGCGACCTGGCGGGCGCCGCCGATCGGCACGTTAAGCACACTGTGCGGGGCGGACAGCAACAGAGCGCCCCCTTGCCGCGGGCGGCCCGGTCCAGAGTGTCGATCGCCGCGGGCACCAGCCCCGCCGCCTCACCGGCGACCGTGCAACCGGTGAGCAACGCCAGCTCTGTAAGGTCGAGTGCGGCCGACAGGCCCCGACCCGGCGCGGAATTCATCGGTTGCTGGTGTGGTGCGGGGACGGCGGTCAGCCGCGGTTCGGCTGCCAGGGGCGGGCATATTCCGCCCGTGCGGGTGCCGCTTCCACAGTTATGGGGACGATCTTCCACGGGCCGAGTTCCCGGCCGCACATCACCCGCGCCATCCGAACGCGCGGTCCCCGGCATGCCGCGATCGCCTGCCTCGGCGAAGACGTACCCGTTCTGACCTCCACCCGTCCGGGTGCCGGACACGGAGAAGACACTCGCCGACCTCGGACACCCTAACCCACAATTGAGAACTGACCACCGAATACTCTCCGGTCCAGAGAACTGTCGGTCGTGCAGCTCCGCTTGACTAGTTCCGGAACCTACACGACCTCAACAATATTCATTAACGAGTTCAGGGCGTCGACCGCTACGCCGCATTCCGGCATGTGTCCAACCGCCGCGTGGGGAATCCCACATGGCTGCCGCAGACACCCCACCCCTACGACGCGGCGATGCGCATGGCCGCGACGGCGAATCCTCCTCCACAGCTGGATATCACAGCTGACTGCGATGTCCTTCCGGTTCGCAATCCTACGTCCTGCAATTGAGTATTGTCCGCATCGTCCGCCGGAACGGGCGTCGTACGCCGGCAGTTCTGGTGGACACGGCCGAGATGACCGGACCGACCGCGAGACTGTCGAGCGCTGCCGATCCATGGTGTGAGCCCCTGACCAGGAACGATCGCGACATCGTGCCCGGCCTTACCCGGCCTTGCCCGGCCTTGCCATGACGCTCGCCCTCGGCGGAGCCTGCCTGGCCGGCCGCCGGATTCCCGGGGCGCAACCTGAAGTGTTCGGGCAGGTCGCCTTCGAATCGGCAGTGACAGCATGATCACCACAGCCACCGCCGATGCCCACCAGGCGACCGCGGAATCAACGCCGCCCACGCTGCAGCCAGGAACACCGCCTGGCCCGTGGCCGGGAAAACACGATCCAACCAGGGCATATGGATATGTAACGCGTGTTGCCCAACGGTCACGGCGTTGTTTCGGGGTGCTGTCTACGGCGCAATTGTCGCGGTGAGCAAAGTGTAAGCACCCCGACATCGCACGCCATCGAACGGACATATTCCGTCTTTATGGTTCTGCGAATCTTCAATCTCAGGAGCTAAGCCGTGACAACAATATCTCAGCGACCTTCGAACTCCTCGCATGCGCCGGTATCGATCGGGCATCGGATCGACCAATGGGACCCCGAGGACGAGGCCGCCTGGGAGGCGGGCGGGAAGAACATCGCCCGCCGAAACCTCCTCGGCTCCATTCTCGCCGAGCACATCGGGTTCTCGGTGTGGTCGGTGTGGTCGGTGATGGTGCTGTTCATGCCCACGGCGGTCTACCACATCGATGCAGCCGGAAAATTCTTCCTCGTCGCCATACCCACCCTGGTCGGCGCCGTACTACGCCTGCCCTACACGTTCGCCACCACCACCTTCGGTGGCCGAAACTGGACCATCATCAGCGCACTGGCGCTGCTGGTTCCGATGACCCTGACCCTGTACTTCATCTCGCGGCCCGAGACCTCCTACACCACGTTCATGATCGTCGCCGCGTTCGCCGGACTCGGCGGCGGGAACTTCGCGTCCTCGATGACCAACATCAACGCGTTCTACCCGCAACGACTCAAGGGCTGGGCATTGGGTTTGAACGCGGGCGGCGGGAACATCGGCGTCCCCGCCATCCAGTTGATCGGCCTTCTGGTGATCGCCACCTGGGGCAACCGCAGCCCGCAGATCGTCTGCGCGGTGTATTTGGTGCTCATCGGCATCGCCGCCGTGATCGCGGCCCTCTACATGGACAACCTGACCGACCAGACAACCGACGCACGATCGTTGATCGATGTGCTCAAATTCCGCGACTCCTGGATCATCTCGTTCCTCTACATCGGAACATTCGGATCGTTCATCGGATTCAGCTTCGCCTTCGGCCAGATCCTGCAACTGAACTTCCTCGCCGGACTCACCAACGGCGCTCCGGCGACCCCCGCCATGCAAGCCACCGCCGCCCTGCACGCCGCCCAGATCGCCTTCATCGGACCGCTTCTCGGGTCGCTGTCCCGCCCACTCGGCGGACGCCTGGCAGACAAGATCGGCGGCGGCCGGATCACCCTCTACAGTTTCGTGGCGATGATGGCAGCCGCCGGGATCCTCGTCGTCGCCGGCACCGTCGACGACGCCACCCCCGGGGCCGCGAACACCGCCATCATGACCGCCTACGTCGTCGGTTTCATCCTGCTGTTCGTCATCTCCGGAATCGGCAACGGATCCGTCTACAAAATGATCCCGGCGATCTTCGCCGCGAAAGCCGCAGCCCGACACCCCCACGACACACCCACCGCCGCCGTCTGGTCACGCACCATGTCCGGAGCACTGATCGGAATCGCCGGCGCCGTCGGCGCCCTCGGCGGAGTCGCCATCAACCTCGTCCTCCGCGCCTCCTACCTCGGGGCACACAAGTCCGCCACCACAGCATTCTGGGTATTCGCCGCGTTCTACATCCTCTGCGCGGTGATCACCTGGACCGTGTACCTCCGGCGACCGGCAGCACCGGCATCCACTCCGGCCGACGCCCTCACGCCTGCTCTCTGAACACCAACCCGGAAACGTACGGGAATGCCGATCCCCATCGTCGGGGATTCCACCCGCGGCATCCAGACCCGGACCCGCTAAACCCCGCTCAGCAGGGCACCATCCCGGCATTGGCTGCTGCACAACCAGCCTGCGGTCACACCCCCGACCGCGATTCAGCGCTTCGGCCGCGTCGATCGACCGGCCGTCGCCCGCGGGACTCGTCCAGCACAGCAGGGACCGTTCGGTCCCTGCAACACATCGAGAAGGAAATCCACGAGCATGAGAATGACCAAACTGATGGCCGTCGCCGCCATGACCATCGCATCGATGGGAATCCTCGCCGGTACCGCCCACGCGGAACCCGCACCGGCCCCGGCCGCGGGGGTCGGGTGGAACCTCACCCGCAACGGTGACCAGGTCATCATCGACACCACGGCCGGGTCACTGAGCAACGAGAACAACCACCTGATCATCCGCGACGCCAACGGCACCACCGTCGAGTCGGTACCCCTGTCGCTCGCCGTCAACGGCTTCGCACACCCCGTCGCCGCACAGATCAACGGCCGCACCGCAACCCTCACCACCGATACCAGCCCGGCCGCCGCAACCCCGGTCGCTCTTCCGTTGCGGCAGGTCGATCTGCCCGCCGCCACCGCCGGAGTCAAGGACAACATCACCCTCACCGCGGCGGTCGGCGGCTTCCTCGGCGCTGCAACCGGTTTGGTCGGCGGCTGCCTCCTCGGCGCAGTGGCCGGGGCCGTGATCTCCGCACCGGCAGCACTGCTGTTCGGCGCGGGCCCGGTGGCAGGATGCATCGGCGGCGCACTACTGGTCGGTGCGGGCGCCTCCCTCGCCGGCACCGCGATCGGCGGCCTCGGCGCCATGGCCGCTAACGCGGATCCGTTCATCACACTGTTGAACGCACCCCCAGCCCCAAAGAAGTAACACCGCCCGCAAACATCATCGCTGAACAACGTCCCGTGAGTGCGGCCCGCCTGGCGGGCCGCACCGCGGACCCTCGCGTCGCAGATGCGGATTCGTATCCTCGCAGCATGTCGAGTGGATGAACCCCACCCACTGGGGCAGGCGTCGCACACCATGCGCGTCCGGCTGAAGGCAGGGGCACGGTGTCGACGTGGTGTGCGAGCATCTCGAGGGGTCGGTTCCGACGCGGCGTCGCTGGCCTACCAATAGGGCCGGGCGGAGAGCGAGGAGGCCGACAGGCGCGAGAAGCTGCGGAGGAGGATCAGCATCTACTCGGCGTCCAGTTCCCGACGTAACACGTCGAGTTCCTCCCTGATCCGAACCCGGTCCTGTTGTGTCATGGACCCATAGGGCCTCATCATGATCAACCCGGTTTGCTCCGGCGAGAGCGAGTAGCGCTCACGCAGGCGGCCCGTGGCCTCGTCCCCGTCCTTTGATCGAAAGATCAAGGTCAGGATCTCGAATGCGTTCTCCTGCGCCAGATTAGCTGCGACCAGGAGTTCGTATCGTTCCCGCCGTGTCGGCCCGCCAGGGTCCGGACGATCAGTCATCCCCACCTCCCTCCCTGACATCCGACCACACGGGACACCCAACCCGTTCGCTTCCGAGCGAGTCAGGGTCGAGGTGGCTCACGGCTGGGTCGTGATCGTCCGATTCCACAGAATCAGCCGTTCCTGCTGCTCATGCGGATCGCGCTCGTACCGGGCCACGTGACAGGGCCTACCGGTCGGTTAGATGCACCATCGGATTAGTCCCGCTAACATCGGACAATCGCCCTGGTCAATGGGGTGATTGTCGGGATGGGCGATGCCGGGAAAGTAGGAGTGGGCGCCCCACACGCCGCGCCTTCGTCGGGTGATCGGTGGGAACGCCGGGAACAACGCCGATCACCGGATCTATCGGCGGCGACTCCGGTCGATGCGTACAGGACAGCATCAGTCGTCGGAAGCTCACCCTGATAACTCCACACCACCCGCGCGGCGATACCTGCACCCCGGCACCGCGATGGGCGGCCTGGGTCCATGGCCGCCAATGCGCAACCGTTCATGGCACTAATGAACCAGCCACCCGCCTCCGCTGACGTTCAGCGCTGGTGATCAGTACCATTAGGTACGAACCGTCCGGGAGTTGTTCCACGACAGTCGGGGACATCGAGGCTGCACCCGCCACATCCACCACCTGCGCCAGGTGTACCCGAATTCGATTGCTGCACACTATTTCTGCGCGTCCGAGAACCGTGTGTCCACCACCACATCACCTTCACTGAATCGAGCGCGTCCTGGTGATCGACGTGCATACCGCCACATTGCTGTTCGTTCTGATGCGTGCCTGAACTGCAGAAACGCTCAACTTCGTGGCATTGGGTCCAATGCGCTACCCGCCCGCCGACAATACCGACGACAAGAACACCTCCGAGATCGCCGGCCAACGTGACGGCCGGTGCCCGCGTCGGTGTCGGCGGCCGGTACTTCGTCGACGCGCTCGGCGGTTGCAACGACGGCCCGGCGGCCTCAGGCAGCGAAGCGGCGTGTGTCTGACGTGGCACATCGCTGACTGTGCCGGTGGCACGTTCTTGAAACGATCGAACATGCGCTCGCTCTGCTCGAGTTGATATCGCCGTCTCGTCGACATTTGAAACTCGAGAACCATCGCTCTCACCGAACACGCCTCCTGTCCCGTCACGATCTAGCGGGGACAAACCGGAGCGCCGTCCGATCACCGGGCCCGTCGTCGTCGGCGTCGACGACCCCGAGCTCAGTGGAGGAGCGGTCGTGCAGGCGTTCGAGTACGCCCACCTGGTCGATGCACCGGTGGTCGCCGGCCACGCCTCGGGGTTTTCACCACACCGGAGGCGGTCGCCGAGCTGGTTCGGCCGGTGAAAGTCGTTCGTGCCCGTTGACCCCGGGGCCGGGCGTTCCCGCAACAACAACACCGGTTCTGGCCGCAAGCCCGGGCGTTTTCGGAGCCGGCGTCCTACGATGCGGGCATGCTCTCCCGCCGCATCTTCCTCGGGACCCTCGCGTTCAGCGCGGCGGTAGTTACCGGCTGCACCACCGACACCAATTCGGGAGGGAGCGCTAATCTGCCGGACGCGGATAGGCTGCTCGCCGAGTCGGCGGCCGCCCTCCGCGATATCGAGACCGCCCACTTCACGATGACCGTCACCGGCTCGATTCCGGGCATCAGCGTGCAGACCGCCGAGGGCGACCTGACCAGGGAGGGCGGTCCGGCCGGTGGCGCGAAGGGCACGGTGAAGCTGACCCTGGCCGGTCAGCTGATCGAAGGTGAATTCGTGCTGGTCGACGACTCGCTGTACCTGAGGGGCCCGACCGGCGCCTTTCAGCGGTATCCGTCCTCACTCACCTCCGAGTACTACGACCCGACCGCCATCCTCGACCCGGACCGGGGCTTCGCGAGGGTGCTGACCAGCATCACGGATGCGAAGACCGAGGCGCGGGAAGAGGTTGACGGGACACCGGCGTACAAGATCACCGGACGGGCGGACAAGGACGCGGTGGGCAACATCGTTCCCGGGGTCGAGTCCGAGGTGGACATCACGGTCTGGCTCGAGGAGGACGGCATGCACCTCCCGATCAGAGCGCTGGTCACGTTCCCGAAGCCGGACGGCGCAGACGCCCCGACCGTCGACGTGGTGGTGTCCGATCTGGGCAAGCCCGTGACAGTGACTCCCCCGGCGTGAGGGTCGAGCCGATCCCGCGGCGGCGCAGGACCGTCGCCATCGGCGCCGCGGCGCTCGCCGTGCTGCTCGGTGCGCTGGACACCTACGTCGTGGTGAGCATGTTCCGGCAGATCATGGACGACCTGCTGATCCCGGTGAACCGACTGGAGCGGGTGACCCCGATCGTCACCGGGTACCTGCTCGGCTACATCGCCGCGATGCCGCTGCTCGGCCAGGCATCGGACCGGTTCGGCCGCAAGCTGGTGCTGCAGAGCTGCCTCGCCGGGTTCCTGGTCGGCTCGGTGGCCACCGCGTTCGCCGGCGACCTGCCCATGCTCGTTGCCGGGCGGGTCGTCCAGGGTGTCGCCAGTGGGGCGTTGCTGCCGGTGACCATGGCGCTTGCCGCCGACCTGTGGGCAACCCACCGGCGGTCGAACGTGCTCGGCGCGGTGGGTGCCGCGCAGGAGCTGGGCAGCGTCCTCGGCCCGCTGTACGGGGTGGCGATCGCAGGCCTTGCATTGTGGTCCAGCGCGTTCGGCATCGCCGGCTGGCGCGGCGTGTTCTGGATGAACGTACCGCTCGGCGTGCTCGCGATGATCGCGGTGCAGGTTTCGGTGCCGCGCCGCGATCCGGCGCACCAGCCCGTCCGTGTGGACGTGGCCGGGGGGCTGCTGCTCGCGGTCACCCTCGGGCTGGCCGTCGTCGGCCTGTACAACCCGGACCCGCGCACCGCCGTGCTGCCACCGTGGGGCGGGCCGATGCTGGTCGGGGTCGGTGTCGCTACCGTCGCCTTCGTCGGCTGGGAGCTGCGCGCTAAGACCCGGCTGATCGACCCGGTCGACGTGCAGATGGGCGCATTCCTTGCCGCGCTCGGGGTTTCCGGAGCGGCAGGCATCGCGCTGATGGTGACCCTGGTGGACGTCGACCTGTTCGCCCAGTCGCTGCTCGACCGAGACGACCGGGGAGCGGTCATACTGCTGCTGAGGTTCCTGACCGCGCTCCCCGTCGGCGCCCTGCTCGGCGGGTTGCTGGCAGCACGGCTGGGCGACCGGGTGGTCACGGCGGCCGGCATGCTACTGGCCGCGGCGGGCTACTTCCGGATGGCCAGGTGGCCGATGGACGTCCTGTCCGCGCCGTACCAGGTCGGGCCGATTGCGGTGCCCCGGCTGGACACCGACCTGGCCATCGCCGGGCTCGGTCTCGGCCTGGTGATCGCGCCGCTCTCCGTTGCGGTGCTCCGCGCCGTGCCGCCGACCCAGCACGGGATCGCCTCGGCCGCCGTGGTGGTCGCGCGGATGACCGGGATGCTCGTCGGGATTGCCGCGTTATCCGCGTGGGGGCTGCACCGCTTCCACAGCCTGACCGCGAACCTGCAGGTGCCGTTCCCCATGGGCAAACCTCCCGAGCAGGCAGCAAGAGAGCTGGCCGAGTACACCGGGGCAGTCGACCGGGCTCTGCTCACCGAGTACACCGGGATATTTCTGATCACGTCGATGGTGTGCGCGGCGGGAGCGATGCTGGCACTGTTCCTCGGCCGCCACCCAGCCAACGCTTCGGTCTCCGCCGACAACAGCATCACCAAGCGGACATGACCCGTCGAACGGTGACCTGAACGAGCACACCGGGCGAGGCGATCTCTTCCGGCACCGTCGTCCATTGCCGCGCCCTTCGCCGACCTCCGCCGTGAGTGCCGGGCACCCGGGACGTGGGCACGCGGCTCACCTCACGGGTGAAGCCCGCCCGCGCGACCGCGGGGAACCAGTTCGAACCACGCGCTCGTTCCGCCACGTAGATGCGGATCCGGATAGCACAACCGAGGCCTTGCGCATCGAACGCGGTGAACCACTACTGCCAGCCAATGTGCACGAGCTCGCCGGTGCGGACCCCGGAAAAATCGATATGCAGAGCGCCTGCGGTGTCGGTGTGCGCCGCCGATCGTGCCGGCGCGCCGCGATGCGCCTGAATCCACCCGCGGATCTCGTCATGATCGATGGTGACGCGCCGGTGTGAGGTCATCGGATTTGTCCTGCTTCGGAGCACCCGTACGCGGGTGTTGCCTCGGATGGGGTGTTTCGGGTTACCCGCGACAGCGCGACTCGAATCCCACCCCGGGAACGGCTGCGAGCCGAAGCCGGACCCCCTGTTTTCCGCATCAACAGTCCCCAGGCTGTCCCACACGACATATCGATCAAGTTACGATCCGCGGTGTGACGCACGGCGGCTCACGATGGCCCTCCTCCGGTTCCCCTACGGCTACTGCGCGTACCCCTGCAGCTGGTCGAGATGATCACGCAAACCCACCTCGACGACCCACTCGGCTCGCCTTCGAGCGGTTCCTCATCGACTGCGACCGCGCCGCCGCCTACCTGCTGGGCGACGAGAACGCGGCCCGCCGCGCCGACGCCCTGACCGCCGACGTCCACCTGCTGATCGCCCGCGAGCATCACCGGATCCGACACCGGGGCCTGATCTTGCTCGACGAGCAGCGCGGCCGCTTCTCCCCGACGAGACGGGGACCTCGCATCAGACGTCGTCGTCCCTCGCCCGTCCGAGACGGTTGGTCCTCGGGGAGCGTGGCGATGAAACCAGGTGGCATAGCGGTCGGCCAACGAGCGGCACTTGGCCCGTGGGCGAGAACCGAGAGTGCGAACGTGATGAGGCGATGGTCAGGAGCAGATCCACGTGGATCAGCGCGCCGGGTTCTTCGCGGATGAGGATGACGAAGACGATGTGGCAAGCCGGCCGCCCGACGCATCAACCCTGAGATCAAGAAACGCAATCACATTCGTTGGGCTCGACGCTCTGAGTGACACCGTCACCCTCCACCCCGGCAGCATGATCCGAACCACCACCGATCCGAACTTCGTGAGACCACCTCACGCGGAACACAGCGCGTGTCCCGACCGCATGCACCTCACCCAGTTTTCGGATGAGAGCCCGAAGGTGGGGATTTCGGGAAAGGATCTACTGGTGAATAGAACCGACCATTTGCTCTGCGGACCACCACCGGAGGGGTGACCTTGTATCCACAGACTTTTGTGACTTAAGGTGGGGTGCGCGCATCGCGCGGGGTGTCGGGGTCTGGGCGAGTTGCGTTGATAGACATGCTAATTAGCCCTTCAAAGGATCAGATGATGTCGACCAGACCCACGGGACCGACGCTCCGAGTACCTCGATTCTCCTCTTCCGGCTCGTCACTGAAAATGCACGAGCGGGCATCACCGGCACTCAGGCGCATCTAGTCAGTTTCTTCAGGGTCGGCTGCGCCTCCCGTCCGCACCGACGCGTCGCGAGGTCTTGGTGGCAATCATCCGCATCATCGGCGGGTGCGGCCGGACTTCACGGCTTGGCGCCTCATCCCACAACGTCGGCCGTTTCGCCTCCAGTCGGTGAATCACGAGCTTTCCCGCGCTGGAGGAGGGCGCTCGGGGTGCGCGCTCGGACGAAAGCTCTTGCACTAAGTCGAGGGACCTCATCAAGTCGTTGCACCGGCGAGAGACAACGTAGTGTCGCATCCCTCACACGCTGAAACTGGGCACAGCGATGTTCACAAAGACGTTGTTGATCGACAACTACGACTCCTTCACATACAACCTCTACAGCTTTCTCAGCGACGTCAACGGGTGCCCGCCGACGGTGGTGCGCAACGACGTGGACTGGTGTGCGCTGGAACTGACCGAGTTCGACAATATCGTCATCTCTCCGGGGCCTGGTCATCCAGCGAGCGAACGTGACTTCGGCATCAGCTCGCGGGCCATTCTGCAGGGTGGGCTTCCGACATTGGGAGTGTGTCTCGGCCATCAGGGGTTGTGCCAACTGTTCGGTGCGCATGTCATCTTGGCACCAGAGCCGAGGCACGGTCGCAACTCAGAGGTATTCCACGACGGAAGAGAACTGTTCGCGGGCCTCCCCTCGCCCCTGTCGGTCGTCCGGTACCACTCTCTCGCCGTCGAAGATCTCCCTGATGAGCTGGAGCCAACTGCGTGGACATCCGACGGGATCCTCATGGGGGTAAGGCACCGCCAGCGCCCGCTGTGGGGGGTGCAATTTCATCCGGAGTCGGTCTGCACCGATCATGGACATGAACTCCTCGCCAACTTCCGGGACCTCACCCCGACCCGCCGGAAGGGATCCGCCCCGAAGCCTCGACGTCGGCCGCGGACGTTATCGCCATACGTGGTGGAAACCCGGCGGATAGATCGGCGAGTCGACCCACAGACGGTGTATGAGCGCCTGTTCGCAGACGGCCCCAACAGTTTTTGGCTCGATGGCAGCTCCACAGTGGAGTCGGACGCCCGCTTCACCATCATGGGCGACGCATCTGGTCCACGCGCCGAGTACATCACGTACGACGTTGCGGACGGCACCGTCCTGGTGCACCGTTCCGGCGTTCCGGCCGGCAAACGACGCGTGCGATTCTTCGACTATCTCGACGAACAGTTGCGGGCCCGCGCTGTGCCGCCATCGCCGGACCTGCCGTTCTCGTTCAATCTGGGTTACGTGGGTTACCTGGGCTACGAGTTGAAGGCCGAAGCCGACGGCAATGCGCAACACTCCGCGGACACACCGGACGCTGCCCTGGTCTTCGCCGACCGCGCAGTCGTGATCGACCACGTCGACGGCAGCTGCTACCTGCTGGCGCTCAGCGAGCAAGCCCACGAACCCGAAACCCGCGACTGGATGCGCCGTACGGCCCAGGTAATCAACCGGTTGCCCGTCACGACCGACGATGCGCTTCCCGCGCGGCCGCTCATCAGGTCGGCGGCAGACCCGCGCATGACGCTGCGCCACAACCGTGAAACCTACCTCAACAAGATCCGTACCTGTTTGGAAAACATTCGGGTCGGCGAAACGTACGAAGTGTGCTTGACGAACCACGCCCAGATCGATGTCGAGATAGACCCCGTCGAAACCTTCGCCTACCTCCGATCGATCACTCCAGTGCCCTACGCAGCACTCCTGAGGTTCGAGGCAGCGGACATACTCAGCGCCTCCCCCGAGAGGTTTCTGCGCGTGGACGCCGACCGGGTAGTGGAGTCCAAGCCGATCAAGGGCACCCGGCCGCGGGGCGCAACCGCTGCGACGGACGACGCGCTCCGCCAGGACCTGCTGACGAGCGAGAAGGACCGGGCCGAGAACCTCATGATCGTCGACCTCGTGCGCAACGATCTCTCACGGGTCTGCACTCCCGGTTCGGTGCACGTACCGCGATTGTTCGACGTCGAAACCTACGCACCGGTCCACCAACTCGTGTCGACGGTGCGGGGGACGCTGCGCAGCGACGCGACTGCAGTCGGGTGTGTGCGCGCCTGCTTCCCGGGTGGCTCGATGACCGGAGCACCGAAGATACGCACCATGGAAATCATCGATCGGCTGGAGGAGGGGCCGCGAGGTGTGTACTCGGGCGCCCTCGGCTGGCTGTCCATCAACGGCACCGCCGACCTCAGCATCGTCATCCGAACCATGGTGTCCCGGCACGGGACAGTGAGCTTCGGGATCGGGGGCGCCATCGTCGCATTATCCGACCCCGACGAAGAGTTCACCGAGACCCTGGTCAAGGCGGCCGCCATGCGCAGGGCCCTCACGATCAGCGCCGGCAGATCCCCCGCCCTCGCACACAGCGTTGGTCCGCAGACCTCGAGTGACGCCATCGATCGAGCTAGGCGACGACTCTCGCGGGCCGAACTGGGCGGTGTAGAAATGTGGGTCTGCCCCGGTGTGCCAGCACCCAGGGCCAACACCGAACTTGTACTTGCCGAGGCCCTCGCCGATATTTCACATGTCACGACTCCAGTGGTCGTGGATCTGTGCACCGGTTCGGGAGCGATCGCCCTGGCAATCGCGCATGCCCGAGCCGATGCCGGTGTACATGCCGTGGATGCGGATCCGACAGCCCTGAACGTGGTGCGACGCAACATCGAAGGTCAGATCCGCCTCGGCGAGAGCCCGATCGTGCTTCACGAAAGCGCCGTCAGCACGCCCAATCTACTGTCCGGCCTTGCCGGAACGGCCGATCTGGTCCTCGCCCGTCCACCGTGCATTCCCGACGACGAAGACCTTCCCTCACAGTGCGGCGAGTACCGCCGACGGGGCTTGGTCAGCGGCACAGATGGGCTGAAGCTCGCCCGGCAAACGATTGTTGCGGCGGCACGGCTCCTGCACGCGGGCGGCAGCCTCGTCGTCGAGCACCGTCCCGACCGCTACACGACAGTGCTCGCACTACTCGACGAGAACAAGTTCTTCGCCAACGTGGCAACACATTTCGATCAGGCGGGAGACGCGGCCTACACCACGTGCGCGCGGACATCCATGCAACTCCAGCACGCCGAGGTCGGGCCCCAGCCCAACCCTTGCACGCCTCCTGGTGCGAAGAGCAGATCGGAGAAGAGTCGTGGACGCCGTCCCACCACCGATTCCAGGAATTGAAATGCGCTCGGGAGCCCTTCCGTCCGAGGCATGCCGTTTATCGGCCGCGCAAAAGGGAATCTGGTTCGCCCAGCAACTGGCCGGCGAGCTCCCGATCACGATCGCGCAGTACGTCGAGGTCTTCGGCGAGTTGGATATCGATTTGCTCGAGGCGACCAGTCGCGTGGCGGCCAGGGAGTTCGGTTCCGGGTTCTTACGCCTGGTCGATCACGACGGTGAGCTGTATCAACTGGTCGACGATTCTTCCGACAGCGGAATCCGGCGAATCGACTTTCACGCGGACGACGACCCGAGCCTCGCCGCGCAGCAGTGGATGCGCAGCGAGTTCAGCACCCCGATAGACCTCCTCCACGATGCGCTCGCAGTCTCGGCGATCCTCCGAGTCGGCGACCGGCACTACTACTGGTACTCACGCGTTCACCACATCGCCCTCGACGGCTACGGCGCCATGACGCTGATGCAGCGTATTGCCGAGTTGTATACGGCCGCAGCTGCCGGTGTCGAGGCCCCGCCGCTCCGCGTGCTGGACCTCGCACAGATCGTTGAAATCGATGCTGCCTACCGGAACTCGGATCGCTTCGAGGCGGATCGGCGGTACTGGGCGGAACGGACCTCGGGACTGCCGGAACCTGCGAGCCTGGCGGGGCGGTCGGCGCCCGTCGAGGCGCATCCGCGAGTGGCCAGCGCGGCCTTGTCGCACGACGTAGCCTCAATGCTCGATTCGGTCGCAACGAAGCACAACTCGAGTGCGGCAACGGTCTTGGTCGCTGCTCTTGCCGGCTTCCTGTGCCGGATGACAGGCAGATCGGACATCGTACTCAGTCTGCCGGTTTCGGCCCGAACGACCGCACCGCTGCGACGCTCAGGTGGGATGTTGGCCAATGTCGTGCCGCTGCAACTCGAGGTGAGCGCGGACGTGACGATCGGGGCGCTGATCCACTCCGCCCAGCTCGAGTTGACCGGGGCGCTGCGGCGGCAGCGGTACCGCCGTGAGGACATCTGCCGCGATCTGGGCAGGGACATCAGCCGCAATCGCTCGTTTGGTCCGACTCTCAACATCATGCCGGCCGACCGAGAGATCCGGCTGGGCCCGCACCTCGGCCGGCTGCACGTGTTGACCTCCGGGCTCGTCGACGATCTTTTCGTGAACATCTACCCGAGCGTGGGCGGCACCACGACGCACATCGACTTCCAAGCCAACCCAAGCCTGTACGACGACGACGTTCTCAAATGTCATCACGACCGCTTGTTGTCCTTTCTCGACCGCTTCCTTTCTGCCGATGCGGGGAGTCGGGTCGGCGACCTCGACCTCCTCGACGCCGACGAACGACGGAACCTGCTCGACCGCACCGGCGGCCCCGCACAACCGGCAACGACACTGCCACAACTGCTCACCACCGCCGCAGCACACAACCGCACCGCACCGGCGGTGACATACGGAGACCACCACCTGTCCTACGATCAACTCGACACCGCATCCTCCCAACTGGCACGGATCCTGATCGCCGAAGGCATCGGCACCGAAGACACCGTCGCCATCGCACTCCCCCGCTCCCTCGAAGCGATCCTCGCAATCTGGGCGACCACCAAAACCGGCGCCGCGTTCCTCCCGATCGACCCGAACTACCCGAAAGACCGCATCACCCACATGCTCTCGGACTCCCGAGCCGCACTCGGAGTGACCACCACCCAGCACGCCACCACCCTGCCCGAACCACTGCCGTGGCTCGTCATCGACACCCCCGACTTCGAAACCCGCTGCAACACCATGGATTCAGGTCCAATCACCGACACCGACCGAATCCGACCCCTGCACACCACCAACACCGCCTACCTGCTCTACACCTCCGGCTCCACCGGCACCCCCAAAGGCGTCGTCGTCGCCCACCAGGGCCTGGCCAACCTCGCCGCCGAACAACGCGAACGATTCACCATCACCCCCGACTCCCGCACCCTGGCCGTGGCATCACCGAGCTTCGACGCCTCGGTCTTCGAACTGCTCCTCGCCGCCGGAGCCGGCGCCACCATGGTCATCGCCCCACCCACCGTCTTCGGCGGCGACGAACTCACCCAACTTCTCCACCGCAACCACGTCACCCACGCCGTGATCACACCGGCCGCACTGGCCACCATCGACCCCACCCACCTCCACACCCTGCACACCGTCCTGTCGGCCGGCGAGGCCTGCACCCCCGACCTGCTCACCCGCTGGGCCACACACACCGACACCTCCCCCACC
>RRBB01000136.1:0-29802 GCA_006543605.1 Rhodococcus sp. WS4 | reverse complement strand
TGCGTCCGCGACTACGAGACGCGGCCCGATCATCACGAAGCGATGGTCTACATCGCCATGATCGCGACCACGTCACGCCGACTCGCTCGGACGGCCTGACCCGAACCGGAGTTTTCAGATGCACTCTGAAAGATGGTAATTCCATGCCAGATTCACGGATCAAGGCCCTGGCGCCCGCCGAGCTGGACGTCGAGCAGAAGGCGTTGTATGACAGCATCGTGACGGGCCCGCGCGCGGAGGGACCACAGCTGTTCGCGCTTCGGGACGGTGAAGGCCGGCTCAACGGGCCCTTCGGGCTGATGCTGCACGTGCCCGGCCTCGGTTCTGCCCTGCAAGAGCTCGGAAGTGCGGTGCGATATCGGACGGAGATGACGTCCCGGGTCAGAGAAATCGCGATTCTCACGGTCGCTGCCGCGACGGACAGCGAGTTCGAACGTTATGCCCACGAACGGGTCGGACACGCCGTCGGACTGAGAGACGAAGAGATGGCGGCACTTCGGCGCGGCGATTTCCGCTCCGAGGATGCCACTGAACAGGCGGCGTACAACCTGTGCCGTCATCTTCTCGAGGGCACCAACACCCTCGAAGACGAGGGCTTCCGTCGATTCGAAACGGGCCTCGGTCAGCCGGCGCTACTCGAGCTCGTGGTGCTCGTCGGGTACTACCGGACCTTGTCTCAGATGATGCATGTCTTCGACGTCCGCGCGCCTACGGGTCTCGGCGACGCCTGAACTCGTGTAGTCCGCGGCGCATCGGACATCACGCGGTGCGGCACGGCGTGACGTCGGTCGTTCACCGCCGTGTGTTATCCAGGTCGGATGAGTTCGTCACCGAGCGACCCGCCAGTGGGAGCGACCCTGTCCGCGATCCGTGCCATTGCGCCGTCACTCGCGCCGGCTTCGTCGGGGACGTCGAGGACGCCGTACCGGGAACGCTGCAGCAACTCGGGATCGTCGAGTACCACTGCGAGGACAGCCGGGTCCGGGTGTACTACCGGTCCGTCCCGGGGCTCGACGACGTCACCGCCACCTCGGTGCCCGAGGTGACCGGGGCGATCGGCGACCTCGACGCCGGCGTGGTGAGCTGAGGTCGCGGCCGCCGAGACGGCCCGCGCTACGTTCCCGCGCGAAGCGTCCGGATGGTGTCGACGACCTCATCGGCGCGCGACACCGTGATGACGGTGCTCTCACCGTCTCGGGTCGTGACGTCGATTGCGTCACCCGCGGCCACGATGACGCCCGTGGTCCCGCGGCCGGTCGAGCGCAGTCCGTATCCACCGAAGTCCCGAAAAGGATTCACAGTCCTGCGGTGAACTGAGCGCACCGAGCTGATCGGTATCGCTACCGAGGGAACTCGAATGAGGGAGAAGGCGCGGATGCCGTCGGGCCCGACAATCACCCGCCATACGCCCAGTGGCGCGGTGGCGAGGACGAACGCTCCTGCGATTGCCGGGACGACGCTGGATACCGCCACCGACAACGCGAGCAACGCGATTCCAGTCGCCAGCACAGCCGTCACCAGATACCAGTTGGTCACGGTTCTGACGTATGCACCGGACGGAGCCGCCCCGACGTCCTTCCGGTCGCTCCGTTCGTCCGGTGTGGTGCCGGTTGCTCTGTCATTTTCCACCGCGATGGCACCTGCGATTCCACCGAGCACGGCCGCCGCCGCTGCCGCCGCGATCCAACCGGCCGGAGGTCCCGTCGCCTCGGCAGGAGCCGACAAGCCTCGCTGGGAGTGCGTGAGGCCGATGGCCGCGACGCTGATGAAGACCGACATACCGATCCCGACGCCCGCGCAGGTCCGTCGGCTCACGGATGAATGTGCCTTGGCGGTGGTCAGACCGGTGAACCCTACGATCAGAACTCCCGCCGCGATGAGGTAGACGAAGATGCTCCACACGGGGGTCGTTGACGACACCCCGGACGAATTCCACTGTGCTGCAACAGTCGAAGGAAGTTCCGTGATCCAGAACAGCGGAACGACCAGACCGACGACGAACACTGCCGCCGGGATTCCGATCGACACCACTGCTCTGCGATGCGCATTCATCTGGGTAATCCCTTCTGTCGGCAGAGTGCAATCAATTCGCTGTGCAGTACGTCGCGTGTGATGCCGCTTCCTGCAGCGAGAGCTACAGCGTTCCTCAGGGCATCGCGGACACCGACGATCGGGTCGGCTGCTGCGAGGACGGTAGCGCCCCGCCCGCGGCGAAGTTCGACGACACCTTGGTCGCGCAGTAACTGGTAGGCACGTAACACCGTATGCGAGTTCACTTCCAGTGTCTCGGCGAGGTGTCGGCCCGGAGGAAGTCGGTCACCGGGGTGGATCCGACCCTCCCGCACATCGTTGCGTATCGAGGTGGCGATCTGGACGAACAATGGAGCGCCGGAACGTGGATTCAGTCGTAAACGCATGATCCCCCCGCTAGAAGTTCTAGATGTACTATACCAACTGGTCTGTATTGCGTGCGTCTCGCGGGTGACTGTGTATATCGTCCCCTTGTCCGTTTCGCAGTAAGACAATTGGGGAGGAATCGTTGTTTACTCGCACATCCCGAAGGGCGGCAATTGCCGGTGCTGCCGCCGTCGCGCTGGTTCCGATCACCGCAACCATTGCCACTGCCGAGGAAGATGACACCACCACCACCACCACTTCTCAGGTACACGCGGTCGAGGACGGTCGTACGACATACCGTGGACTGTTCTTCGGCCAGGGTCCCGTCGCGCAACGCCTGGTCGGCGACGAGGACTTCGGCAAGCTCGCCGAAGGTCTCGAATCGAACTCCACGCCTGAGGCGTTCGATGCCGCCGACTCCTTCATGACTGCGATCGACAGCAAGAATCCGGGCTTCTTCGATGCGTTCAACTCCGACGTCCACAGCGGCGACCCCAAGCGCATCGACGCAGCGCTGACCGACGGGGCTGCCAAATTGGAACAGGCGGGCGTGTCGGTCGAGCAGCGGGAAGTGTCGCCGGACTGCGGCGTCACCGTCTTCGTCGGTGCGGCTGTCGTGCATGTCGCCGCCGCTGTGACTGCGGCCGGCGCAGCGGTCACTGTCACTCTCGCGGTGGGCGCAAACTTGGTCTATGCCCAGAACTGGTTCTGGGGAAGCGATTCCGCTGCCACCAGCAGTCTCTCCCAGGAAGAGGCCGTCGCCGACCTGGCGAGAACGCTCGCTGCGTGAACCCAGGGCTACCAGCGTACGAAACGTGAACGAATTCTGGAGGAGAGCAACGTTGGTACTCGGTCGAGAACCCGGTACGCGCGAGCATGGTGCTGCGGTGGCAGATTCGAAGCGACCTGTTCCCGTGTGGATATTCGCTGCCGTCTCCGCGCCGGTTCTCGTTCTCGCCGCCTACGTCGCCCTCCTCCAGGTTCCGAAGACTGCTCTGGAGTTGCCGTTGCAGAAATCCGACGGGACGAGAGCGCTCACGCAGATCGCCCCTCAAGGGTGGGCCTTCTTCACACGATCGCCTCGGGGTGAGACCATTCGAATCTTCCGGAGAGACGGTCACGGTGTGGCCGAGGCATCGTCGATGCCGATTGCCGCTCCACGAAACTGGTTTGGTCTCGACCGACTGCCACGAGCACAAGGCACCGAGTATGCCACCCTACTCGCTGCCCAACCCGAAGACGGCTGGGTCGAATGCGACGGCGTCGACTCCTGTCTGAGTGACGGCATGCCGATACACCCGGTGGAGAGCCCCGTTCCGAATCCTTCCTTCTGTGGCGACATCTACGCCGTGGGCTACGGCGTAACACCGTGGGCATGGCGCGAATTCGACTACGAACCCAGACCGGCCGAGCGGGCTATCCGAATGGATGTCTCGTGCTGAGCGCACCTGCCCGCGCTGGTAGGCGCACGATCCTCATGTCGCCGCCGTGGACCGACACGGTCGGGCTTGCGCGTTCACTTCTCGCAGTCGGAGCCGCCCTGACACTGATCGCGTCCAGCCCCGACAGCGTCTTCTCGTATCGGCTGGGCACCGGACCGACCCCGGTGTGCGACGGAGCTAAAAATGCGCTCGCGTTCTGCCTGGTGCCACGAGACCAGGTGCTCGTCCCATACCTCGGCGCAATCGCGGTCCTGCTTCTGGCGGCGTCGGGGTGGCGTCCCCGGATCACGGCGATTCCACAGTGGTACGTGCACCTGAGCCTGTTTCTCGGTATGTCGGCGCCCGACGGCGGGGATCAACTCGCCGCGATCCTGTCCCTGCTCCTCGTCCCGGTCTCACTGACCGACGACCGCACCTGGCACTGGGCACGACAGCCCGCGCGATCGGACGGAATGCCGTCGCGAAGGTTCCAGTGGCGGCTGGCCATCGCGACGACATTCTTGATCACCGCCAAGATACAAATCGCGGTCGTGTACTTCCAGGCGGGCGTCGCCAAACTCAGCCACTCCGAATGGGCGGACGGTACCGCGTTCTACTACTGGTCCACCGATCCGGCATTCGGTGTTCCGGCATGGATCGCAGGACCGGTCCGGGCTGTCGTCGAGTCGCCCTATCTCGTCGTGTGGCTTGCCTGGCTACCGATGGCGTTGGAGATCGTGCTCGCCGTCGGGGTCTTCGTCGCGGTGCCCGCGCGGAAATACCTTCTGGCCGCGGCGGTCACCTTCCACCTGTCCATCGCCCTCCTCATGGGGCTCTGGAGCTTCGCCTTCACCATGTGGGCCGCGGTACCGCTACTACTCGGTCCGGTCGGATACCAGCTTTCGGGGTGGGTTGGCCGGGGCGACCACCCGGATCGCTCGGCCGAACCGGCATCATTCTCCGGCCCGCCGTGAGCTGATCCGCCAGTTGCCGGTCGGCACGAAGTGGAACACTGAGCCGGGTGAGTACGTCGTTGGCGAATCCCGGTGTCGGGCTGGCTGTGCTGTGCACGGTCATGGTCGTGTGCGCGGCGGTGATCTACCGCATCACCCGTCTCGGCAGCCCACTCGTCGTGCCGAGCGCGGCGATTCGGGGCGCTGTCCAACTCGCGGCGGTGTCGCTGATCCTGGCTGCTGCACTCGCGCACCTGTGGTCGTCGATCCTCGTCCTGGTCGTCATGTTCGCGGCGGCCGTGGCGACGTCGGCCCGGCGCGCACGCGCCGGGTGGTCCGCCGCGTGGCTGGCGTTGTCCCTCGGCGCGGGAGTGGGCTTGGTCCTGCCGATGATGCTGCTGAGCCGGGTGGTTCCCCTCGAGGGGGTCGCCCTCGTGCCCATCGGTGGCATCGTGCTCGGCGGTGCGATGACCGCGACGTCCCTCGCCGCGAAACGCGGGCTCGACGCGGTCGAGCAGCGGTGGGGTGAGGTGGAGGCGGGGCTGAGCCTCGGTCTCACCGTGCGCGACGCCCGCATGGAGGTGGTGCGGTCCGCCGCCTCGGATGCGTTGCTGCCCGGGCTCGATCAGACCCGGACCGTCGGGCTGGTCACCCTGCCGGGTGCGTTCGTCGGGGTGCTGCTGGCCAGCGGGTCCGCCGTCCAGGCCGGCGCCGTCCAGATCCTCGTCCTCGTCGGGTTGCTGCTGGCCCAGACGTGCGCCGTGGCCGTGACCGTCGAACTGGTGGGCAGGGAAGCCGTCCACCGTCCGCGACACCACGCCCTGCGAACCTGACCGATCCGTATGGTCGATCGGAGGTTGTCCGGTCTGGCCCGAACGCCGGTCAAGCCCGCCGTCGATCCCGCATACTGATCGGTGGTCGGTCCCTGCTGACGAGGCGGTGTTCTGTGGTGCATCCCGAGGTATTGGTGGTCGGAGCTGGTCCCGTGGGTCTGACGGCGGCGATCGAATTGCGCAGGCAAGGCGTCTCCTGCCGCATCATCGATCCCCTGCTCGACCCACCGCAGTACGCGAAGGCGGTGGGGATCCAACCCCGCACCCTCGAGGTGTTCGAGAGCATGGGCGTACTGCGGCACATCCTGGACGCGGCGATCCAGATGCGCGGGCAGATCGTGTACGTCAACGGCGACGAGGTCGCCCGTCTGGAGTTGGCGCTACCGGCCGACGTTCCGTTCGAATTCATCGGGCTGCCCCAGTACGAGACGGAACGCATCCTCACCGAATACCTGGCCACGTTGGGCACCACGATCGAACGAGGAACGAAACTGACGGCGTTCGAACAGGACGACGACGGCGTCGTCGCCACGGTCGCCGGCGCCGATGGCGACGAAACCGTCCGCATCCAGTACCTTCTCGGCTGCGACGGCGCGCACAGCGTGGTCCGGAAGGGTCTCGGCCTCACCTTCGAGGGCGGGGCGTTCACCGAGCAGTACATGCTCGGTGACGTCGAGGTCGACTGGTCGATGCCCCGCGGCTGGGGAATCCGGTCGATGCATCAGACGGACGGCGAGACCGACGATCTGCTCGTGTGCATTCCGCTACCCGGGCGCCGCCGCTACCGGATGTCGATGCTGGTGCCCGACGACCTCGCCGGCACCGGCACCCCGGCGGCCGACAAGATCGCGCACGGTTTCGAAGCGGGACCCAAACCGGAGCTGAGCCACATCCAGGCCGTGCTCGACCGGCTGTCACCCGAGCCCACGCGGGCGTCGAACCTCCGCTGGTCCTCCATCTTCCGGATCAGCCACCGCATCGTCGACTCGTACGGGCGCGGACGGGTGTTCGTCGCGGGCGACGCCGCGCACATCCATCCGCCGACCGGCGCGCAGGGCATGAACACCGGCATCCAGGACGCCCACAACCTGGCGTGGAAGGTCGCGCTGGCCGTATCCGGTGCCGCGGCCTCCGATCTGCTGGACAGTTACGACGCCGAACGGCGGCCCGTCGGCGAGGAGGTGGTGGGACGCACCGTGCGCAGCGCCCGGGAGGGAATCGGGGCGGGGTCGTCGGATCCCGACTACGTGATCCGACGCGAGGCGCAGCTTCTCATCAGCTACGCGGACAGTCCGATCGTCGCCCAACCGGAGTCGAATGCTGCGCTCACGCCCGGCAGCCGGGCACCGGACGCTCGCGGGCTGACCCGTGCCGCAGTCGCGTTTCCCATCAGGCTCTTCACTCTCCTCGCGGGACGGAACCACACGTTGCTGCTGTACGCAGACGAATCGGTCGACGCGCGCGGGCTGGAACTACTCGAGGCCGCGGCGACGTCCGTGGAGGCGGCGACCCAGGGACTCGTCGACACGTACCTCGTCGCGGCGCCTGCCGCGGAGGTCGGGGAAACGATCCTTCCCCTCGTCCGGGACAGCGACGGCGAGTTCGCGCACGCATACGGCGCCGAGGGTTCCGCCGCGTTCGTCGTCCGTCCGGACGGCTATCTGGGGTTCCGGCAGGGTCCCGTCGCCGTCGACGGGCTCACGGAGTACCTGAAGTCGACTTTCCGCTGATCTCGGCGGCGGGCGGGAGCCCGCGCCGGATGTCGCCCGGTGCAGGCTTGCTGAGCGGTGCCCCGGCACGGGTGGCCGAATCCAGCAGCCACGGCACGCTCGTGACCATCACCCCGGACGTGAACAGCAACCGGCCCTTGAGCCGCAGCGCATTCTGATTGTGCAGCAGGTGTTCCCACCAGTGACCCACCACGTACTCGGGGATGAAGATAGTGACCACGCCGTCCGGGATCCGCTTCCGGACCGACTTCACGTACCCCACGATGGGGGTGGTGACTTCACGGTAGGGCGATTCGAGGACTTTCAGCGGCACCGGAACCTCGTACTTCTCCCAGTCCCGCTTCAGTTTTCCGGTTTTGTCGCCGAGCACGGTGACGGCCTCGAGCGTCGTCGGATGGGTGGCGCGGGCGTAGGCGAGGGCCCGCGCGGTGGGTTTGTTGAGCACCGACACCAGCACGATGGTGTGCACCTGGGAGGGCAGGGTGAAGCTGTCCTCGTCGACGATGAGGAGCGCCGCGATCCGGTCGTAGTGCCGCCGCACCCCGCGCATCAGGAAGAACAGGATCGGCATCGCGATGACCACCAGGTAGGCGCCCTGGGTGAACTTCGTGATCGTCACGATGATCAGGACGGTGCCGGTGAGGACGGCGCCGGCGCCGTTGAGTGCTCGTCGGCCGTGGATGCGACGACGTTCGCGGGCATCGGATTCGGTTGCCAGTACCCGGTTCCAGTGCCGGACCATGCCCGCCTGGCTGAGAGTGAAGGATGTAAACACGCCGAGGATGTACAGCTGGATGAGGTGGGTGACGGACGCGTCGAACAGGACGATCAATCCGCCAGCCGTCACGGCGAGAAGCACGATGCCGTTGCTGAACGCCAGCCGGTCGCCGCGAGTATTGAGCTGGACGGGAAGATAGCGGTCGCGGCCGAGCACCGAGGCGAGCAGCGGGAATCCGTTGTAGGCGGTGTTCGCGGCGAGCACGAGGATCAGCACGGTCGCGGCCTGGACGTAGAAGAAGCCGATGTTGGTAGTGCCCCCGAACACCGCCGCCGCGATCTGGGCGATGACGGTGCGCTGCGGGTCGGTCTCGCAGTTCCCGGCGAACCCGATCAGATCGCACGGGTTCACCGCGACGTGCACCTTGCTGACGATCGCGAGGGCCGTGATCCCCGCGAACATCACGATGGCCGTCGCCGCCATCGCCATGAGTGTCTTCGCGGCGTTGGCGCTCTTGGGTTTACGGAACGCCGGCACCCCGTTGGAGATCGCCTCGACACCCGTCAGCGCGGTACATCCGGACGAGAACGCGCGCAGAGCGAAGAACACGAGGGCCAGCCCGGTCAGCCCGGACAGTTCCGGTTCGATGGTGTACCCGGCACTTTCGGCGACGGGTGTGGAGCCGGCCACGACGCGGACGAATCCGGTGACGATCAGGATCATCACACCGGCGATGAACCCGTACGTCGGGAATGCGAACGTGGTGCCCGATTCGCGGATCCCGCGCAGGTTCATCACGGTCAGCAGCACGACGAACGCCACGGCCAGCGCCACCCGGTGCGTGTTCAGGGCGGGGACGGCGGAGATCAGGTTGTCGACGCCCGCCGAGACCGACACGGCCACCGTCATGACGTAATCGATGAGCAGTGCCGACGCCACCGTCAGGCCTGCCGACGGTCCGAGGTTCTTGGTCGCCACCTCGTACGAGCCGCCGCCGCTGGGATAGGCGAATACCACCTGGCGGTACGACAGCGCGACCACGGCGAGGAGGACCACCACCCCGACTGCCAGATACGGCGTCAGATAGAAGTACGCGAGCCCACCCAGCGACAGGATGAGCAGGATCTCCTGCGTCGCGTACGCCACGGACGACAGAGGGTCGGAGGCGAAGATCGGCAGCGCCAGACGCTTGGTCAGCAACTGCTCCCCGAGATCGTCACTGCGCAGCGGGCGTCCCAGAGCCAGCCGCCGGACCGCTCGCACGAGAGCCACCACTAGATCAGCGTAGAACCGTGGCGGGGCGGCGGCGCGGCTTTCCCGATGTCCGGCCGCGCCGCGCCCCGCCGGCGCCTACACGTAGGCCGGTCGGCGGGTGGCGCCGGGGGCTCGAGTGCGCTGCCGCTCGAGAACCTCGGCCCTGGCCTCGTCGTCGGTGGCGAGGTCGACGCCCGGCGAGATCGCGTCGGCCGCGAACGCGGCGGTGTGCGGCGCGGCCGCGGCGACGAGCCGGTCACGCCACTCGAAGACTGTGTCCTCGACGCGTCGCTTCAGCTCCTCCGCTGCCGCGTGCGGGCCGCCGGGGGCATCGATGTCTGCGGTCATTGCAGTGTCGGTCATGAACTTTCCTTCTCTCCGCAGTGGCGTCTCCGCGCCCTCGACGCCGACGAAGCGAGTGCGATCGACGCTGCCCGGCACCGCGACGCCGCGCGACTCTCCGCGATGTTCACTCGTCCGCCCGTCGCCGAGCGCGACATCGTGTCGATCCTGTCCCGCGATGGTCGCGCGACCACACGGACGGTCGCGGAGGCGCTGGGAACCTCCACGCGGCGTGCGCGCGAACGGCTGAGCGCGACACTCGCGTCCGGGGCATTCGAACTCCGCACGGACATGCCGCGGTGGGCCTCGGGGTATCCGGTCTGCGCGTGGTACTTCCTCCGGGTCTCCGCCGCCCAGATGGCCGGGGGCGGCGCCAACCTCAGTGGGCTGCCTGCGGTGCGGACGGTGCTGTCGGTCGCCGGGCCCGCCAATCTGCTCGTATCGGTGTGGTTGCGTGAACTGTCCGACGTCGAGGGGCTCGAGGCCGTCGTCGAGCAGAAACTGCCCGCGGTCAGCATCCTCGACCGGTGCCTGGTGCTCGGCGTCCGAAAGCGCATGGGCCGGGTGTTCGACGAGGACGAACTGCCCATGCATGTCGTGCCGTGGTCGGGGGCCTAGGCGCTCCGCGCCTGTGCGCCTTTCCGGTTGTTCCAGCTACCAAGAAGGCGCACGGGTGCGAAGCGCCTGGTGGATCATGGCGGAATGGACCCTGCCGGCTGGTTCCTGCTGGGCGCACCGTGGGATTGCTCCGGCTCGGCTCGCGGCGAACAGGCAGCGCCGCACGCGTTTCGGGAGGCCGGCCTGTCCGCGATGGTCGGCCGAGACGTCGGCGACGCCGCAACCGTGATCGATCGCACGGACCGGGACGAATTGACGGGGGTGATCGCACTTTCCGAGACGGTGCGGGCCGCTCACACGCTGGCGGACGATCTGGCGGTCGCAATGACGGACCTGCCGGGCCGGCGACCGCTGGTGGTCGGCGGCGACTGCAGCATTCTGCTCGGGATCTTTCCCGCGCTGCGCAGGCACCGGGGTTCGGTGGGAGTGTGGTTCGTCGACGGGCACCCGGACTATCTCGACGGACCGTCCTCGGACACGGGCGAGACGGCGGACATGGAGCTCGCGGCGCTTACCGGAGTGGGTGCCGACGCGTTGATCGCGCTGGCCGGGACGCCGCCGATGGTAAAGGCGAGCGACACCGTTCTGATCGGTCATCGCACCGAGGGCCTGGACGCGGCGTCGGCCGCCGAACTGGCCCGGTTGCCACCCGACCTGCGCCGAATCGACGCGCCGACCGTCGTGGGTGACCCGATCGCCGCAGGTCGGCAGGCTGCCGCATGGCTGGCCGGCACGGGCAATGGGGTCTGGTTGCACCTCGACCTGGATGTGCTGGACCCCGAGTCGCTCGGTGCGGTGACGTACCCCCAGCCGGGAGGCCTCGACTGGGGTCAACTCGCCGAGGTCGTCGCGCCACTGGCGCGGTCACCTCGACTCGTGGGAGTCAGCGTCGCCGACTTCCGCCCCGATCTCGATCCCACCGGGGACCAGGCGACCCGAGTGCTCGACTTTCTCGGACGCTCCCTGCCGTGAGCGGGAAGATCGGGGTTCCGCTCGTCGTTGCACTGGGTCGGCACCGCTACGGCGCCTCCTAGTGACCGTGCTCACATCTACCGCCTTCGGGAATTGATCGGAGGGTTGGCACGTTAGTTGAGTCAGTAACGCTCAACTTATTAGGAGGCTGAGGAATGCCAGCATTCTTCGGGCCGGAGGGCCCAGGTCGCATCGACATCAGTCGGCTCATGAGTCGCTCCACCCAGGAGCTCATGGCAGCTGCTGCACGTTTCGCCGCCGGTCGCGGCGATGCGGACCTCGATGCACTCCATGTTCTGCGCGCCATGACAGAACACGACCCCGTCAAATCACTGATGCAACGTGCAGGCGCCGACCCGTCGGCCGTCTCCGATGCCATCGAACTGCGACTTCCGCAGAGCCGGGACACGATGGGCTTTGCCACACCCGCACTGAGCGGTGCGCTGAAGACCGCTCTGCTCGAGGCGCACCAACTCGCGCGCGCCCTCGGCTCCACCTACATCGACCCGGAACACCTGTTCCTGGCGCTCGCCGCCGATCAGGACCACGCCGGCGGACGCCTGCTCGCCTCGGAGGGCATCACCCCCGAGCGCCTGCAGACCGCGGTGCAGGGTGGAACGGTCGAGGAGTCCCCGGACTCCGAGACCCCCACGCTCGACAAGTACGGCTTCGACCTCACCGAACGCGCACGCGGCGGCGGAGTCGATCCGGTGATCGGGCGCGCCGACGAGATCGAGCAGACAATCGAGATCCTGTCGCGCCGCACCAAGAACAATCCCGTTCTCGTCGGTGAGGCCGGCGTCGGCAAGACGGCGATCGTCGAGGGCCTGGCCCAGCGCATCGTCGACGGCGACGTCCCCGACCGCCTGGTCGGCAAGCGCATCGTCCAGCTCGACCTGCCGAGCATGGTGTCGGGCACCCGGTACCGCGGCGACTTCGAGGAACGCCTGAACAAGGTGATCGACGAGATCTCCGCGCACAAGGACGAGCTGATCGTCTTCATCGACGAGGTGCACTCCATCGCCGGTGCCGGAGCCGGAGCCGACGGCGCCATGGATGCGGGCAACATCCTCAAGCCGAAGCTCGCACGCGGTGAGCTGCACATCGTCGGCGCCACCACGCTCGACGAGTACCGCAAGCACATCGAGAAGGATCCGGCGCTCGAACGCCGTTTCCAGCCGGTGACGGTCGCGGAACCGAGCGCCGAGGATGCGGTGGCGATCCTGTCCGGTCTACGCGACCGGTACGAGGAGCATCACGGCGTCCGCTACACGGACGAGGCGATCTCCGCCGCCGTCGAGCTGTCGGCCCGTTACATCGGCGACCGCTTCCTGCCCGACAAGGCGATCGACCTGATCGACCAGGCCGGCGCCCGGTTGCGGCTGCGGATGCCGAGCGTCGACGTCGAGGCGCTGCGGGCGAAGCTCGCGGAACTCGAGGAGGCCAAGGAGCAGGCCGTCGCAGACGAGCAGTACGAGAAGGCGTCGGCGCTGCGCGACCAGGTCGTCGGCGTCCAGGCCAGGATCGACGGCAAGGCCGACGCGTCCGACGTCGCGCCCGAGGTGACTGCCGAGCAGATCGCCGAGGTCGTGTCGCGGGCCACCGGCATCCCGGCCAGCCAGATGACCGAGGAGGAGAAGGAACGTCTCCGCCGGCTCGAGGACGAACTGCATCGTCGCGTCGTCGGGCAGGACGACGCCGTGCGGGCCATCGCCCGGGCGGTGCGTCGAAGCCGCACCGGCATGAACGATCCGGACCGTCCCGTGGGGAGCTTCCTGTTCCTCGGGCCGACCGGTGTCGGCAAGACCGAGCTCGCGAAGGCGCTGGCCGCCACGCTGTTCGGTGACGAGAACAAGATGCTGCGGCTCGACATGAGCGAGTTCGGTGAACGTCACACGGTCAGCCGGCTCGTCGGTGCCCCTCCCGGCTACGTCGGATACGGGGAGGCGGGACAGCTCACCGAGCAGGTCCGCCGGAACCCGTACTCGGTGATCCTCCTCGACGAGATCGAGAAGGCGCACCCCGACGTGTTCAACACGCTGCTGCAGGTACTCGACGACGGTCGGCTCACGGACGGTCAGGGCCGGACGGTGGATTTCAAGAACACCGTTCTGATCATGACCAGCAACCTGGGATCCGACATCATCTCCAGTAAGTCGGGTGCGCTCGGCTTCACCACCGGTGACGCCGAGGCTTCGGAGAAGCCGCTGCGGGATCGGGTGATGGGCCGGCTGCGTGAGTCGATGCGTCCGGAGTTCCTGAACCGGATCGACGAGATCGTGATCTTCCGCAAGCTCGACACCGATCAGCTGCACCGGATCACCGACCTGTTGCTGGACGACAGCCGGAAGCGGCTGCAGTCCAAGGGCATCGAGATCTCGTTCAGCGACGCCGCCGTCGACTGGATCGCCGAGCACGGGCACCAGCCCGAGTTCGGGGCGCGTCCGCTGCGCCGTTCGATCCAGCGGGCCCTCGACGATCGGATCGCCGATCTGCTGCTCGACGACGTGCTCGTCGAGGGTGGCAGCGTCGCGGTCGGAGTGTCCGACGACGAACTGGACCTCGTGGTCGGCTAGAACTGCAGGTGAGTGGCAAAGTGTGCTCCGGCACGCTTTGCCACTCACCTGTGTGGGTAGGCCCCTTGCCCGCCCTCGCCGTTTCCGAATCAGCACCCGGTGTTGAGGTGTGCATCGTGCACCGTCACCTGTGCGTTGTGCAGGGCTGCACTGTGATCCGGGGTGTGCCCGGGGTGCGCCGCCCTCCGCGCGGAGAAGGTGGCCGGATTACCGCCGACCGCGGTATGTGCTCGCCTCCGAAAACGGTTACCTGCTACCCAGTGGAAGTCAGTCGAGCAACTCGACTTCCCAATTCTCCTTCTGCACTTGCAGATCGATCTCCCGGATCTGCCGGGCCAGATCGTCGGACTGCCGTCGTAGTTCCCGCACGGGCAGCGCGGCGACGAAGACGAGCTCGGAGCGGAGCTGCCTGCCGTATCGGTCCTGCTCACGCCCCGACGCGGCATCCGCGGCAGCGGACACCACCCGATGCCGAATTCGGAGCATGTCGGGCCAACGCGTCTGTGATGGTCGCGTCGCCCAGTGGCGCAGCAGTATTCGTCCGATTGATGCGTCTGACGAGGACCTCCATGCGGTCCAGGACCTCCTCGAGTTCGAGGAGCAGTGCCGCCGCGTCCTCCGCCGGCGACTCGCCCTCCTGGTGCCGCGCATTGGTGAGGATGCGCGACTTCAGCTGCTCCACCCGACGTGTCAGATCGCCGCGCTCGGCCAGTGCCTCAGCCAACTTCATGTGTACCTCCTTCCTCGAAGTCGTTGAATGGCATCACAAATGAAGGGTGGAAACCTGTGCGCCGAGGGGTGGAGGGGCCGCGGCACCGTGTGGGCACGGATCGACGCGCGTCGAATGCGCGGATGAATTCCCCGAGCCATCGTGTCGGAGAGATATCTCGGTGGGCGCTCATGCGCCTTTCGTCGACTTGGAATCGAGCATCTTCAATAAGTACCACATCTCCGCTCCTGTGGCGACAGTCGATTCGCCCCACGTGAGTGCCGAAGTGTGTTCCGCCGTTCGTTGGCACTCACGTGCTGGTGGGGGCGACTATCGTCGGGGGTATGCGAGCGGACGACGGCGAATTGACTTCCAAGCACCAACCGTTGCTGGTGCTGAGCAAGATCACGGAGATCCTCGATGCGTTCAGCCTGTCGCGGCCGTCGATGACCCTCGGTGAGATCCACCAGGCCACGGGTCTGCCGACGTCGACGGTCCAACGGCTGGTCAGCAACCTGGTGGCGCAGGAGTTCCTCGACCGCTCGGGCGACCAGATCCGGATCGGCGTGAAGATGGCGTTCTGGGCCGCGACGGCCACCAAGGGGCTCGACGTGCTGGCTGTCGTCACGCCGGTGCTGAAGGAGATCCGCGACGCCACCGGCGAGACCGCCAGCTTCTTCCGGGTGGAGCAGGGTTACCGCGTGTGCGTGGCGATCGCAGAGACCGAGCATGCGCTGCGACGGAACATGTACGTCGGGAAGATCGTCCCGCTCCCCGCGGGCTCGGCGGGCCGGGTGTTGCTCGCCTGGAACCCAGACCTCACCGAACAGGTGCTGGCCGGCCCCATCGAGCCGATGACCGAGGGCACCGTCACCGACACCGCCGTGCTGCGCGACCTGATCCACCAGGCCCGGGCCGACGGGTACGCCATCACCGCCGGGGAACGGGAAGACAGCGCGTCGGGATTGGCTGCGCCCGTATTCGATTCGTCCGCCGACGTGCTCGGGGCGCTCGCGATCAGCGGGCCGACGCTCCGCATGCCACTCGAACAGTGCGAGAAGTGGGTGGATCTGCTCGTCGGCAGCGCCGAGCAGGTCACCCGGACGCTGGGTGGCCGATACCCGTCGTGAGCCGGGCCGCGACGGCGCGGCCGGCGTCGTGCATGGCGTCCCGGTCCGTGGCGACGAGGACGTCGGCGAATCGGGACCGGTACTCGCCGATGTCGTCGCCGACGGAGCCGACGACGGCATAGACGGGTGTCGTGCCGGTGCGGGTGAGGATCGCGGAGATGATCTTGCCGGCCTTCGTCTGTCCGTCGAGCCTGCCCTCGCCGACGACGACGGCCGACGCGTCCCCGACCAGGATGTCGAAGCCGATCGCGTCGAGGATGTAGTCGGCGCCCGAGCGTAGTTCGGCGTCGTACCGTGCCCACATGCCGCCGGAGAATCCGCCCGCCGCTCCGGTGCCGTCGACGTCGGACGGGTCGCGCGGCAGCGATTGCGCCTTCGCCGCGAGGCGTCGGGTGAGGACTTGCACGGTGCCGGGGTCGGCGCCCTTCTGCGGTCCGAACACCGTGGCGGCGTCGATGTACCGGGTGGTGACGTCGGTGAGCACGGTCAGGGATGCGCCCCGGAGTCCGCCGCCGGCCTCGATGGCGGCGATGGCGCCGGTGCCGCCGTCGGTGGTGGCCGAGCCGCCGGCCGCGACGACGATGTGGCGGGCACCGCGCCGGGCGGCGTCGGCGATGAGCATGCCCGTGCCGTAGGTGGTGGCGGTGACCGCGTCGCGTGGACCGTCGTGGGGTGTGGTGATTCCGGAGGCGGCGGCGATCTCGATGACCGCCGTACCGTCTTCGGACATCCCGTACGCCGGCCGGCACGGACTACCCCACGGGTTGCGGGCACCGGCGACGACCGGGCGCAATCCCAGCGGGACCGTGAGAACGTCGAGGGTGCCCTCGCCGCCGTCGGCGACGGGCAGCCTGATCGCGGTTCCGCCCGCCGACTCGACGCCGCCGCCGATCGCGTCCGCGACCTCGGCCGCGGTGTAGGTGCCCTTGAAGCTGTCGGGGGCGACGAGGACCGTCACGACGTCCACGCTTCCGGATTGACCGGATGCGGCGGGATCCGGTTCTGCGCCATGGCCACCGCGTTCTCGGCGCACAGCCGCGACATCTCGGAGCGCACGGCGACGGTGGCGCTGCCGACGTGGGGGAGCAGGACGGTGTTGGGGAGTTCCGCCAGGCCGGGTGCGAGCGCGGGCTCGTCCTCGTAGACGTCCAGTCCGGCGCCGGCGATCTCCCCGGATTTCAGGGCGGCGACGAGGGCGGCTTCGTCGACGACGGGACCGCGCGCGGTGTTGACGAGGATCGCAGTCGGCTTCATCGCGTGCAACACGTCCGCGTCCACCAGGTGCCGGGTCTGCTCGTTCAGCGGAACGTGCAGGGAGAGATAGTCACTGGTGGTGACGAGGGTGTCCCAGTCGGTGTGCCTGACGCGTCCGGCGAACTCGCCGAGCTCCTCGTCCGGCACCGGCCGGTCACCGGGAGGTCGGGGGCAGAACAGCACCTGCATGCCGAACGCGAGTGCCCGTCTCGCGGTGGCACGCGCGATTCGCCCGAAGCCCGCGAGCCCGAGGGTGCGACCCGAGATGCCCTGGCCAAGAAGCAGTTTCGGCTCCCATCCGGTGAACTTTCCGGCGCGGACGAACGTGTCGGCTTCCACCGCCCGGCGGCCGGTGGCGAGGATCAGCAGCATCGCGACGTCGGCGGTGGCGTCGGTGAGCACGCCGGGGGTGTTGCCGACCAGGATCGAGTGGGCGGTGGCCGCCTCGACGTCGACGTTGTTGAACCCGACCGCGTAGTTGGAGATGCCGCGGATCTTCGCGGCGGCCAGGAGATCGGCGTCGAAGGCGTCGCGCAGCTGCGAGACGACCACGTCGTAATCCCCGGACACGCACGCGTCCCGGAGCTGCGCGGCGTCGGGCAACTCGTCGGGGACGTGGACGCTGCCCGCGGCGCGCAGCAGCGTGAGACCGGGTTCGGGGATCGGGGTGGTGACGTAGAACCGGGCGTCGCTCATCGGCCGCCGCCGATGACCCACTCGAACGCGGTGGCGTTGGAGCGTGCGCCCTGCGCGGCCTTGGACCGGTTGGCCTCACCGAGTTCCGCGAGCGTCTTCTCGGACAGTTCCACCAGCGACCCGAAAATGGTGGGGGTCAGCCAGTCGGGGCGGGTGGCGAACAGCAGGTCCTCGCTGGCGGTGTTGCCGCTGGCACCGGGCGCGAACGGGCAGCCGCCGAGTCCGCCGAGGGTGCCGTCGACGGTCATCGCGCCGGCCGCGACCGCGGCGAGGCTGTTCGCGACTCCCAGACCCCAGGTGTCGTGGCCGTGATAGACGATTCCACGCTGCGGGGTTTCCAGCCGGACCCGGGAAACGAGCGAGTACACCTCCGCGGGGACGGCCTGGCCGAGGGTGTCGCAGATGACGACGTCGACGGCGCCGTGCGCGCGCGGATCGTTCGCGATGTCGATCACCCGCTGCTCCGGCACCCGGCCCTCGAACGGGCAGGTGAACGACGTTGCGATGCACAACTGGATGCTCCCGCCGACCTCCTGCGCGAGTTCGATCGCCGCGGGCATCGCGGCGAGACTGTCGTCGGTGGAGCGCCCGATGTTCGCCTGGTTGTGGGAATCGGAGGCGGAGAAGCAGTACTGGAAATGGCGGGCGCCGGCGGCAGCGGCCTTCTCCACGTGCCGGGGCGTCGCCACCCACACCCAGCAGTGCTCAAGTTCCTCCGGGGTCAGCTCCGAGATCACCTCGACGGTGTTCGCCATCGGCGGGACCAGGTCGGGGCGGGCCATCGACCCGATCTCGAGAGCGGGCACGCCGAGTTCCAGGAGTCGCCGCGCGATCTCGAGCTTGCGGGCGGTGGGCAGCATCTTGCCCGTCAACTGCAATCCGTCACGCAACGTGACGTCGCGGAGCAGGGTGCGTGATTCGAAGGTCTGCGTCATGAGGTGCCACCTACTGTGTCGTTGACGATGGTGTCGATCTGTTCCGGGGTCATGCCGAGCAGGGTTTCGAGGACCTCCCGGGTGTGCTCACCGAGGTCCGGTCCGACGCTACGAATGGGCAGCGACTGTCCGCCGATGACCGGGACGATGCCGGGGAACCCGACCTGCTTCGGCTCGGCCTCACCGGTGTCGACGGTGAACTGCTGAATCATGTTGCGGGCCGCGTACTGCTCGTCGCTGCAGATGTCGGCGGCCGTGTTGATCGGACCCGAGGGCACCCCGGCCGAATCGAGGATCTTCAGCGCCTCGTCGCGGGAGTACTGGATGGTCCACTCACCGATTGCCGTGTCGAGTTCGTCGCGGCGCGCCCACCGTCCGGCGTTGGTGGACAGGTCGGGGTCGGCGCCGAGGTCGGGGCGGCCGATCGTCTCCATGTAGCGCTGGAAGATGGCGTCACCGTTGCCGGCGATGATGATGCTGTTGCCGTCATTGCAGGTGTACGCGTTCGACGGGGCGATGCCCTCCATCCGTCCGCCGACGCGTTCACGTTTGATGCCGTACGCGAGGTAGTCGGGGATCAGCGACTCCATCATCGACAGGATCGATTCGTTGAGCGCGACGTCGATGATCCGATGCGGCAGCGACGGGCCCTGCGTTCCGGCGACCTTCGCGGCCTCGCGCTGGAACAGGGCCATCACCGCCCCGAACGCCGCGTAGAGGCCGGCGATCGAATCGCCGATCGACACTCCCACCCGCACCGGGGGCCGATCCGGATCGCCGACGAGTTCCCGGAATCCGCCCGCGGCCTCCGCGACCGCGGCGAACCCCGGTCGCTGCGACATCGGCCCGGTCTGCCCGAACGCCGAGATCCGGGTGATCACCAGGTCTGGATTGGCCGCGTTCAGCGCGTCCGGTCCGATGCCCCACTTCTCCAGGGTGCCGGGCCGGAAGTTCTCCAGCAGGATGTCGCACCGGGCGGCGAGTTCGAGGACGAGCTGGCGACCCTCCTCGGTGCGCAGATCCAGCACGATCGACTTCTTGTTCCGGTTGATCGTGCGGTACAGCATCGAGGTGTCGCCGGAGTAGAGCCGCCAGTTGCGCAGTTCGTCGCCGGTCTTGGGGCGTTCGACCTTGATGACCTCGGCGCCGAAGTCGGCGAGCATCCGGCCCGCCGTCGGGGCGGCGATGTAATTGCCCAGCTCGAGAACCCGCACTCCGTCGAGTGGCCGAATGGTGTTGTCGGAGAACATGGTGATCCTTAACTGATAGTGACGCTCAGAGAACGAGGCTCATGGGCAGGACGAGCAGTATGGCGACGACCGATGCCACTGATACTCCCACCGAACACGTCTTCAGCGTGCCGCGTGTGGTCTGACCCATCAAGGATTGCAGCAGCCAGAAGGTGTTGCTGGTGACGTGCACCGCGAACAGGGAACCGGCGCCGGCCGCAAGGGCGATGAGGACGGGGTCGAGGCCGAGGGTCGGTGCGATGGGTGCGAGGACCCCGGCCGCGGTGATCGCGGAGATCGTCACGGAACCGACGGCGATGTGCAGGACGGCGGCGATCACCCAGACCATCAGCAGTGGAGCGGCGTGATTGGCGGTGAAGTATTTGCCGAGGATGTCGCCGAGTCCGGCAGCGGCGATCGTCGCGGCGAGGGACCCGCCCACCCCGGTGAGGATGAGGATCTGACCGCTCTCGCTGAAACCACTGGCGATCGCCTTCTGCACGCGATGCTGCCCGACGGTGATCCGTCCGACGAAGCTGGTGCCGATCAGACCGATCAGCAGCGCGATGAGCGGCTCCGCCACGAACGAGACGACCGGGTTGCTGATCTCGGCGATGTCCAGGATCGCGCCGGTCGCGATGAGCAGGAGCGAGAGGAGCAGCGGAGCGAGGAGCAGGATCAGGGGACGGTCGTGCTGCGTGCGCTCGGTCGTGACGGCCGCGGTGCGTTGCGCCTGGGCGACGCCCCCGCCGGTGTCGGGCCGAGGGGCTGCCCCGCCGCTTCCGCCGTCGGACCAGGTCTCTTCCTCGTCGTCGACGACCGTCTGATGGAAGTGCTCCTCGTCCTTGTCCGGGTTCCACCAACCGCGGGTGAACAGGAACGACATGATCGCCACCGAGATCGCGACGGTCGGGATCACCAGGATCAATCCGCAGATCAGCATCTTGCCCAGCGGTACCCCGAGAAGTCCGGCGAGGGCGAGGGCTCCGACGCCGGGAACCATGAGCACGATGCCGCACTCCAGCCCGATGGCGAGGGCGGTGGCCATGCGTGCGGTGCCGACCCGGCCGACCTTCGGTGCGAGGTTGCGGGCGAGCGGCGCCGAGATCACGAGCAGGACGTCGAGGAAGATCGATTGCAGCAGCGTCGCGATGGTCAGCGACAGCGCATAGGGCATTCGTTTCGGCCCGAAGACGCGCAGTAGCGTCCCGACCAGGCGCTGGATGGCGCCCATTTCTTTCAACATGGCGCCCATCAGGACGCCGAAGGCGATAAGAAGTCCCACTTCGGCCATGATGTCGCCGAAACCGGTGCTGATGACCTTCACCGTCTCGGCGGTGCCGAGTCCCGTCGTGAGGCCGAGGTAGGCGGAGCCGACGACCAGCGACACCACCGGGTTGAACTTGAAACGCACGATCAACAGAACCACCGCCGCTACGGCGACCGCGGTGTTGATCAGGATTCCTACATCTGACATGTGCGCGTCCTTATCGAGGAGGCGGGGCAGTGACTGCTGTCACAGGTACACCCATATTATGAGCACACACTCACGATATAAGCAATGGCGCTGACGCGCCTGTGAGTGGTTGACGAGTCCAGACACTCGTCAACCACTCACGGGCGGCGGAGCCGCCTACAGCTCGGCGCGCACCTGCCGAGCAGCCTCGACGAGGTTGCGCAGCGACGCCTCGACCTCCGCCTTACCGCGGGTCTTCAGGCCGCAGTCGGGGTTGACCCACAGCCGTTCGACCGGCACCGCCTTCAGTGCCTCCCGCAGTGACGCGGCGATCTCCCCGACGCTGGGCACCCGCGGCGAGTGGATGTCGTACACACCCGGGCCGACGCCGAGGTCGAAGCCGACGGCATTGAGGTCGCCGAGCACCTCCATGTGTGAGCGGGCCGCCTCGATGGACGTCACGTCGGCGTCGAGCCTCGCGATGGCCTCGATGACCTCACCGAACTCCGAGTAGCAGAGGTGGGTGTGGATCTGTGTCGAGTCCGCGACCCCCGACGTCGCGAGCCGGAACGCGCCGACCGACCAGTCGAGGTACGCGGGCTGATCCGCCGCCCGCAGCGGCAGCAGTTCGCGCAGCGCCGGCTCGTCCACCTGGACGATCCGGATGCCCGCGCCCTGCAGATCCACCGTCTCGTCGCGGATGGCCAGCGACACCTGGTTGGCGGAGTCGGCCAGCGGCTGGTCGTCACGCACGAACGACCACGCCAGGATCGTCACCGGACCGGTGAGCATGCCCTTGACCGGGCGCCCGGTGAGCGACTGAGCGTACGTGATCCAGTCGACGGTCATCGGGTTCGGCCGTCGCACGTCGCCGTACAGGATCGGCGGGCGCACGCACCGGGAGCCGTACGACTGCACCCAGCCGTTGTCCGTCGCGAAGAACCCGTCGAGCTGTTCGGCGAAATACTGCACCATGTCGTTGCGTTCCGGCTCGCCGTGGACCAGGACGTCGAGGTCCAGCTTCTCCTGCAGCGCAACGACATCGGCGATCTCGGCGCGCATCCGGTCCAGGTACTCGGTCTCGTCGATCTCGCCCTTGCGCAGTGCGGCGCGGGCGACGCGGATCTGCGTGGTCTGCGGGTAGGAGCCGATGGTCGTGGTCGGCAGCGGCGGAAGTTCCAATGCCGACTGGGCCTCCCGCCGCTGTGCCGCAGGGCTGCGTCCCGGCTCGGACGCGGTGAGTGCGTCCAGCCGGGCGCGAACGGTCGCATCGCGCAGTCGCGGGTCGGTCCTGCGGGTCGACGCCGCCGCCCGGGCGAGCGCGAAGTCGTCCTCGACGGACTCCCGGCCGCTGGTCAGTGCCGTGCCGAGAGTGACGACCTCGCGCACCTTTTCGGTTCCGAACGCCAGCCACGACCGCAGCGCCTTGTCGAGCCCGGTCTCCGCGTCGAGCGTGTACGGGACGTGCAACAGCGAGCACGACGTGGAGACGGCGAGCGAACCGGCGCTTCCCAGGAGGGTGCCGAGCGAGGCCAGCGCCGCGTCCAGGTCGGTACGCCAGATGTTGCGTCCGTCGACGACGCCGGCGACGACGTGCTTGCGGGTCAGCTCGGGAACCGAAGCGAGCGAATCGGATCCGGCCACCACGTCTACGGACAGTCCGTCGACGCCGGTCGAGGCGAGCGCGGGAAGCGCGTCACCCAGGCTCCCGAAGTAGGACGCGACGAGGATCGCCGGACGTGACGGGGCCGCGGACAGCACGTCGTAAGCCCGCTTGGCTGCCCCGATTTCCTCGGGTGTGCGATCGGAGACCAGCGCGGGCTCGTCGATCTGTACCCAGTCGGCGCCCGCGGCGGCGAGCCTGCCGAGCAGATCCGCATACAGCGGGAGCAGTTCGTCGAGGCGGTCGAGAAGGGGCGCATCCGAGCCGACCGCCTTCGACAGCAGCAGGAACGTGACCGGACCCACCACCACCGGCCGGGCCGGAATGCCCAGGGCGAGAGCCTCGTCCAGTTCGGCGAGGATCTTCGAGGGGTCGAGGGTGAACGTCGTCGACGGCGAGATCTCCGGCACCAGATAGTGATAGTTCGTGTCGAACCACTTGGTCATCTCGAGCGGTGCGACGGTGTCGGTGCCGCGGGCCGAGGCGAAATACCGGTCGAGTTCGTTCTCGATCCCGGCCACGCGGTCGGGCAGGGCGCCGAGCATGGCCGCGGTGTCGAGGACGTGGTCGTAGTACGAGAACGAGCCCACGGGAATCGAGTCGAGGCCCGCGTCCCGCTGCGCGGTCCAGGTCTGGCGTCGCAGTTCGGCGCCGACGCTGTCGAGTTGGCTGCGGTCGAGCCGGCCCGACCAGTAGGCCTCGACGGCCTTCTTGAGTTCGCGATTCGGACCGATACGGGGTGAGCCCAGTACGGTCGCGGTGAAAAGAGCAGTCACAGTGTCTCCATGTGCTGTTGGGTGGAGGGCCACCACCGGCAAACGGGTACACCTCTCGGCCGCAGGGCGGACCGCGGCACGTGGAGATCTACACGCCCATTCCCCGAGGCGGTGGACCGACGGGCACGGCGTACCCGACACAGTCGGCAGGTCTTCGGACTCGCGGGCACCCGGCGTACTCCACCGGACCTAGTGGCCGTCGCTTCCCAGGCTGGTGCCCAGTGCATGATGACGGCGGTCGTTCCCACTCACCGCTGCGGGACAGTCCCGGATTCTCACCGGGTTCCCTCTCACACCCCGAACCCGGAAGGGTGCGGCGTGCTTCGACGCCCGGTCCGGTCTTCGGGGCTCCTCACGACCTGGCCGGGCGAACCAGCTGCACAGGCCAGCATAGGCCTCCGGCCCGTGCGTGGTTAAGGGGTCCCTGGACTCGTCAACCACTCACGGGCGCGAAGCGCCTACAGCCAGCCGTTCGACTCCGCGACGCGGACGGCCTCGGCGCGGGTGCTGGCGCCGGTCTTGCCGATCGCGGAGGAGAGGTGGTTGCGCACCGTGCCGGCGGACAGGAACAGTCCCGCGGCGATCGACGCGACCGGGGCACCGTCTCGTGCCGCGCGCAGGACGTCGGTTTCGCGGTCGGTGAGCGGCGACTCCCCACTGACGAGGCTGTCGGCGGCCAGCGTGGGGTCGACGACGCGCAGGCCCGCATGGACGCGCCGGACGGCGTCGGCCAGCTGCCGGGCCGGGGTGTCCTTCACGACGAACCCCGACGCCCCTGCCTGCAACGCCTTGCGGAGGTAGCCGGGACGTCCGAACGTCGTGACGATCAGAACCCGGGTCTGCGGCACCGCGGTGCGCAATGCCGCGGCCGCGGCGATCCCGTCCAGCCCGGGCATTTCGACGTCGAGGAGTGCGACGTCGGGGGAGTGCTCGTGCGCCGCCGCAACCACCTCGTCGCCGCGCCCGACCTCCGCGACGACCGTCAGATCCGGTTCGAGGTCGAGGAGCGCCGCGAGGGCGCCGCGGACGAGGGCCTGGTCGTCGGCGAGCAGCAACCGGATCGTCACGAGACCTCTTCTCTCTGCACCTGCAACGAGAATCCGCCGGGCTGTGGATGCGTGATGACGACGCGCGCTCCGGCGGCGGCCGCGCGTTCCCGCAGGCCCACCAACCCGTTCCCGTGCGCGGATTCACTGCAGCCCGAGCCGTCGTCGACGATGGTGACCTCGTGTTCGCCGACCGTCACCGAGCAGCGTGTCGCCCCGCTGTGCCGGACGACGTTGGTGACGCCTTCGCGCACCGTCCACGCGAACAACTCGCGCAGGCCGGTCGGCACCGACTCGGTGCTGTTGGGCATGTCGGCCTCGATTCCCGCGGACCGCAACGCTTCCGCGGCCCTGGCGATCTCCATAGGGAGGGACAGCCCCCGGATTCCCTGCACCGCCTGCCGGACGTCCGCGAGGGCGTCGCGGGAAAGCCGTTCCAGGTCGGCCACTTCCGTGCGGGCGCGGTCGAGGTCGAGGTCGAGGAGCCGGCCGACGAGTTCGGCCTTGACGGTGATGACGGTGAGGGAATGGCCGAGGATGTCGTGGAGGTCGCGGGCCATCCGGGTGCGTTCCTCCTGCACGGCGAGGCGTTCGCTCTCCTCCCCTTCCCGGACCAGTTCGATGTTGCGGTTGATCAGCTTGGTCACCCCGAACATCGCGAACGCCGCAGCGCACACGCCCAGCGACAGTCCGGTGCCCGACCCCCAGTCCATGACCGATGAGATCACCTCGACCAGGGCCGCGACGCTCAGTGCGGTGAGTCCGCCGAGCCACGCGGGGAGCAGCATGATCGCGGAGACCGCGAGGAACACGGCGGCCGACAGTCCCGACGATCCGACGGCCACCACCATGACGGCCGCGAGCGCGAACAGGGCCACCAGGAGCGGGATCGCCTGGTTCAGCGGCGGCCGAAACTCGTTGTGCGCCCGCCGGGTATGTGACCACCGGAACATCCCGAGGTACGTGACCGCGAAGGCGAGGGTGGCGGCCATCGCGATCCAGCCGCGGACGTGATCGCGATCGGCCCAGCCGTCCAGGAACGGCTGGGCCAGGAACACTGTCCACGCGGCGGCGAACAGAAAGCCGAAGCGGCCCCATCGACGGGGCCGTCGGGGGTGGTCACTGAAGTCACGATACCGCCGTCACACTCGCTCGGTGTCGCGCTGGAACCGCCACGCCGCCCCGCCGACGAAGATCACCAGCCACACCGCGACGTTGACCAGCCAGGTCCACTGCATCGCGTCGCCGGTGAGCGGCGCGTGCACCAGCTGGCTGAGCCCGTAGGTCGGCATGAACTGCGCGATCGACGCCCACACCGAGCCGTCCTGCAGCGGCATGAACAGGCCGCCCGCGAAGCCGAGCACCGCGAGACCCGGGCCGAGGATCTGCATGACGTTCTCGCTCGGCAGCAGGTAGCCCATGAACAGGCCGAAGGCCGCGAAGACCGCGGAACCCAGCCAGGTGATCAGGGCAGTCGTGAACCACAGCGAGGTGTCCATGTGGACGGATGTGAATGCGCCCACGGTGTACACGACGCCGACGGCGAGCAGCCCCAGCATCATCGCGACGAGCACCTTGACGAAGATGTAGACCCCGGGGGACAGCGGCGTGAGCCGCAGTTGCCGGCTCCAGCCCGAGGCTCGTTCCACCGACACCATCGCGCCGCCGCTGGTCGTGGCGATCATCGCGCCGTACAGCGCCATGCTGATCATCACGTACCCCGACACGTTTCCGTTGCCCGCGCTCTCACCGGCGTAGTCGGGGTTCAGGCCGAAGATGAGGAAGAAGACGACGGGCATCACCAGCGTGATGATCATCGTGCGCCGATTGCGCAGCAGCCGACGGACTTCCAGCCCGAGGAGGGTCGTGTTGAGGCCGCCGAGCGGGGGAACGCGGCGGTCCGCGGCGAGAGTGGTCACGCGTTCTGTCCTTCCGTGTGGGAGTCGTCGGAGGTGAGCGCGATGAACGCGTCCTCGAGACCCCGGGAGATGATTTCCAGGTCGCAGGCGGGCGTCTGCGTGAGGAGGTGACGCGCGACGGCGTCGGTGTCCCGCGAGTGGACGAGCACGCTGTCGCCCCGTACTTCGATGCTGTCGGCACCGGGGATCGCGAACAACTGGTCCTTGTCGGCGCCGGGGAAGTGGGCGCGCACCGTGCGTCCGGCGGCCAGCGCCTTCACCTCGGCAGCGGTGCCGTCGGCCACCACTTTCCCCCTGCGTACCAACACGATCCGGTCTGCATACGCGTCGGCCTCCTCGAGATAGTGCGTCGCGAAGACGACGGTCCGGCCGCGGTCCGCGTCGGCACGGATCGCCGACCAGAAGTCGCGCCTGCCCTCGACGTCCATGCCCGTCGTCGGCTCGTCGAGGATCAGCAGTTCGGGGTCGGAGAGCAGCGCCATCGCGAACCTCAAGCGCTGCTGCTGACCACCGGAACACTTGCCCACCAACCGGTTCGCGAGATCCGCGATCCCGGCCCGGGTGAGGGCCTCGTCTACGGGCCTCGTGTCGGCGAACAGGCTGGCCGTGAGCCGGACGGTCTCCTCGACCGTCAACTCCTTCAGCAGACCGCCGGTTTGCATCACCGCGGAGACGAGGCCCCTCGCGATCGCGGTGCGCGGGTCGGTGCCGAAGACGGACACCTCGCCGGACGTGGGCCGGGACAGGCCGAGGACCATGTCCACCGTGGTGGTCTTGCCGGCCCCGTTGGGCCCGAGGAACGCGACGATCTCGCCGGGCCGGATCTCGAGGTCCAGTCCTCGGACGGCGTGGACGTCACCGAAGCGCTTGTGGATGCCGCGCAGGCTGACTGCTGGAGCCGGCGATGCGGAGGCCTTCGCGGAGGTGCGGAGTTCTGTCGATGTCATGTATTCAGACTCCGATCCGGGAGCTGCCGGACCCTCACACGTCCGTCACGACCTCACCGTGACAAATGTCAGGGGGAGGGGTAGGTGTGGCGCCGACCGGAGGCAGCCGTTACTGTGGGCGCCATGCAGCGCGCATATTTCTGGTTTAGCAGGCCGGCCCCGGGTGGGCCGGTCGGCGTAACCACGCGCTGACTTCTTCCACCCCAGAGCCGGATTACAGACCGGCTCGCGGGAATCTTCACAGTCTTCGAGGGCCGGCCTGAGAACAGGAACCCGAACCCATGACTGTCACTCTCGACACCACTACCAGCAGTGATCGGCTGGACGATCAGCGCACCGTGAGCATCAGCCCGCTGGTCGCCCCGTCCGTGGTCCGTGCCGAGCATGCCCCCGACGACGTCGCGTCCGCGACCGTGCGTTCCGGCCGCGCCGACACGGTGAACGTTCTGAACGGCGACGACGACCGCCTGCTCGTCGTCGTCGGACCCTGCTCGGTGCACGATCCGGCCGCCGCCATGGACTACGCCCGCCGGCTCGCTGCGAAGGCGGAGGAACTGCGCGACGACCTGCACATCGTCATGCGGGTCTACTTCGAGAAGCCGCGCACCACGCTGGGCTGGAAGGGCCTGCTCAACGACCCCCACCTCGACGGCACGTTCGACATCGACACCGGGATCCGCATGGGTCGCAAGCTGCTGCTCGACGTGTCCTCGCTGGGACTTCCGGTCGGGTGCGAGTTCCTCGACCCGATCATGCCGCAGTACATCGCAGACCTGGTCACCTACGGCGCGATCGGTGCCCGCACCGCGGCCAGCCAGGTGCACCGCCAGCTGTGCAGTGCCCTGTCCATGCCCGTCGGAATCAAGAATTCGACGGAGGGTGACGTGCAGGTCGCCGTCGACGGCACCCGTGCGGCGGCGGCAAGCCACGTCTTCCCCGGGACCGACCTCGACGGCCAGGCCGCGCTGATCCGCACCGTCGGCAACCCCGACTGCCACGTCATCCTCCGCGGCGGCAGCGACGGACCCAACTACGACTCCGAGACCGTCGCCGACACCATTGCGCGGCTGCGCAAGGCCGGTCTGCCGGAGCGGGTCGTGATCGACGCGAGCCACGGCAACAGCAGCAAGAACCACGAGAAGCAGGTCGACGTCCTCGACGACATCGCGGCGCGCCTCGAGGCAGGCGAAAAGGGGATCGTCGGAGTGATGGTGGAGAGCTTCATCGAGGCCGGCCGCCAGGACCTCACGCTGGGGAAGGCCGAGGACCTCACCTACGGCCAGTCCATCACCGACGCCTGCATCGACTGGAACACGACGGCAGCGCAGCTGGACCGTCTCGCCCAGGCGGTGGCGGCCCGGCGCGGGTGATCACCGCACGCCTCTCGTGCGGAACTGGACGCTGATCCGCGGTCCGAGCGGGCGGGTGCTCTTCGGTACGCAATGCTCCCAGGTGCGCTGGCAGGAACCACCCATCACCGGCAGGTCACCGTGGCCGAGCGAGTACCGGATCGAGTGCCCGCCGCCGCGCGGACGCAGCAGCAGCGGTCGCGCGGTGCCGAGCGAGAGGATGGCCACCATCGTGTCCTCGGTGCGGCTGCGGCCGGTGTCGTCGCCGTGCCAGGCGACGCTGTCGGAGCCGTCGCGGTAGAAGCACAGACCCGACGTCGCGAAGTCTTCGCGCAGCTCCGGCCGGTAGTGCCTGCTCAGGGCGTCGCGTGCCGTGGACAGCAGCGGGTCGGGGAGCGGCTCGCCTTCGCCGTAGAACCGGACGAGGCGCGGCACGTCCACCACCCGGTCGTACATTTGGCGCCGCTCCGCCTTCCACGGCACCGTCTCCGCGAGCGTGGTGAACAGGACGTCGGATCCGGTCAGCCACCCGGGCCGCACATCCACCCACGCCCCGGCCGTCAGCCGGCGGCGAGTCCCCGTGGCTCCGAGTTCGCCCAGTTCGACACCGCCCGACGCGTCGTCGAACAGCGAGGCCTGGAGCGCGTACCGCGCATCCGCGGAAGTCATGCGGCCATACTACTCGAAATTCGAACGTATGTACTGCTTATCTGCTTAAGTGGACCTATGCTGGTCAAGTGGATTTCGCAGCTGAGGGCCCGGTGGGTGGCGTGGACTACCCGCGTACGTATCAGGAGTTTCGGGAATGGTTTCCCGACGACGCGTCGTGCGCGGAATATCTAGCGGATTTGCGTTGGCCGGAGGGATTTCGATGTCCGG
>RRBB01000135.1:0-29829 GCA_006543605.1 Rhodococcus sp. WS4 | reverse complement strand
CGATCCCGCTGAACGAGGTGGTGCGGTAGAGGCGGGCCGTCGGCTCGCCCGCGAACCGGACGATCGAGATCACCGGATCGGACGCCGTGCCGTTGATCGCCGCGCCGACGGCGGCCGCACGCTCCTCGTAGGCGCCGATCTTCTGCTCCGCGAGTTCTTCCTTGCCGAGCGCATTGCCGACGAGTCGGATGTTGTCCTTCCACGTGGGCCCGGTCGTCTCGGTGAAGATGGTCGGCGCGATCGCGGACAGTTGCTCGTAGTTCTTCGCGTCGCGCACCTCGGCGGAGATGATCAGGTCGGGTTGCAGCGCGGCGATCTGCTCGAGGCTCGCATTGCTGACCTTGCCCACCGACTCGGCTTCCGGTGCGAATTCGTCGCGCGAGGAGCCGAGGTAGTCGGGGAGTCCGGGCTCGCGGTAGTCGACGTAGCCGACGAGCGGCGTCTCGAGGAGGAGGACGGCGTCGGTGAAGCTGTTGTCGAGTGCGACGACCCGATGCGGGGCTGCCGGGATCTCGGTGCTGCCGCGGAAGTGCTCGACGGTCCGCGGGAATTGCCCGGTCGACGTGGTGGTGTCGGTTGCGGCGGCGGTGTCGTCACCGCTGGAGCAGGACGTGAGGGAGAAAGTGGCGGCAGCGGCTAGTGCGACCGCGCCGGCGACGACCCGGCGTCGGGAAAGGACGTTCACATGGAGCTCCTGAGAGAAGTTAGGTGAGCGAAACCTTAGCACCGGGCTCGGGGCGTCTCGGAAGCTCTTCGGCGCCGTGTCGACCGGGCGGGTGCGACACGCCGGACCGCGTGACAGTGAGCACTCCCCGGTGTGCCAAACCGCAGGTCGAATGCGCCCCAATTTGCTCTGAGTCGGGGTAAGTACGACAGTGGGTAGGACCCAGTCGGAGGCCGCTCAGGGCACGGTCTACGATTCGATGAGCGCAAGCCAGAGACCGTTCGCCTCGCAGCCCGGGGTCGGACGCGCATTCAGGAGGATCAGTGACTGCCGTAGCGCCCCAGCCAGTCCCCGCGATAGCTGCAGCCAGGCCTTACCCGCCGCGGCAGGGACCCAAGGGCTCGTTCATCTTCAAAATGATTACGACCACCGACCCCAAGGTGCTCGGAATCATGTACTTGACGACCTCGATCGCGTTCTTCCTCATCGGTGGTCTCATGGCCCTGATGATGCGCGCCGAGCTCGCTGTGCCCGGTATGCAGTTCTTGTCGAACGAGCAGTTCAACCAGCTGTTCACGATGCACGGCACGATCATGCTGCTGCTGTACGCGACACCCATCGTGTTCGGGTTCGCCAACTACATCCTGCCGCTGCAGATCGGTGCCCCCGACGTGGCGTTCCCGCGACTCAACGCGTTCAGCTACTGGCTGTACGTGTTCGGCGCGATCATCACGACCGCAGGCTTCATCACCCCCGGTGGTGCCGCCGACTTCGGCTGGACCGCCTACACGCCCCTGACGAGTGCGTTGCACTCCCCGGGCGTCGGCGCCGACCTCTGGGTCATGGGCCTCGCGGTCGCCGGCCTCGGCACCATCCTCGGTGGCGTCAACATGATCACCACCGTGATCTGCCTGCGTGCCCCCGGCATGACGATGTTCCGCATGCCGATCTTCACGTGGAACATCTTCATCACCAGCATCCTGATTCTGCTGGCGTTCCCGCTGCTGACCGCCGCGTTCATGGGTCTGTTCGTCGACCGGCACCTCGGTGGCCACATCTTCGACCCGGCCACCGGTGGTGTGCTGCTGTGGCAGCACCTGTTCTGGTTCTTCGGGCACCCCGAGGTGTACATCATCGCGCTGCCGTTCTTCGGAATCGTGTCGGAGATCTTCCCGGTCTTCAGCCGTAAGCCGGTGTTCGGTTACAGCGGCCTGGTCTACGCGACGCTGGCGATCGCCGCCCTGTCGATCGCGGTGTGGGCTCACCACATGTACGCCACCGGCGCCGTGCTGCTCCCGTACTTCTCGTTCATGACGTTCCTGATCGCCGTCCCGACGGGTGTGAAGATCTTCAACTGGATCGGCACCATGTGGAAGGGGCAGTTGACGTTCGAGTCGCCGATGCTGTTCTCGATCGGCTTCCTCATCACGTTCCTCTTCGGTGGTCTGTCCGGCGTCATCCTCGCGAGCCCGCCGCTCGACTTCCACGTGACGGACACCTACTTCGTGGTCGCCCACTTCCACTACGTGGTCTTCGGCACCGTCGTGTTCGCGACCTACGCCGGTATCTACTTCTGGTTCCCGAAGATGACCGGCCGCATGATGGACGAGCGTCTCGGCAAGTGGCACTTCTGGACCACGTTCATAGGCTTCCACGGCACGTTCCTGGTCCAGCACTGGCTGGGTAACGAAGGTATGCCGCGCCGCTACGCCGACTACCTGCCCTCGGACGGCTTCACGTTCCTGAACTCGTTCTCCACGATCTTCGCGTTCGTCCTCGGTGCGTCGACGCTGCCGTTCATCTGGAACGTCTTCAAGAGCTACCGGTACGGCGAAGTCGTGACCGTCGACGACCCGTGGGGCTACGGCAACTCCCTCGAGTGGGCCACCAGCTGCCCGCCGCCGCGGCACAACTTCACCGAGCTGCCGCGCATCCGCTCCGAGCGCCCCGCGTTCGAGCTGCACTACCCGCACATGGTCGAGCGGATGAAGGCGGAGGCGCACGTCGGACCGGGTCACGGTGGCAAGCACGCCAGCACCGTGCTCGAGAAGGAACGCCACGAGCCGCTGACCGTCGGCGACGAAGGCGACCCCGGAACCGACACCGGCCGCTGACACATCAGTTTCGGAAAGGCCCCGCCCCAGCAACGGGCGGGGCCTTTCAGTTGGCACAATGGTGCCGGACAAGCCGCGCGAGCAACATGATCGGAGTACATCGGTGGGTGCAGCTGACACCACTGTTCTGGTGACCGTGACGGGCCCCGACCGACCCGGCGTCACCTCGGTGCTCTTCGGGTCGCTCTCCCGCCACGACGTGAGCCTTCTCGACGTGGAGCAGGTGGTGATTCGTGGGCGACTGACCCTCGGTGTCCTGGTGGCCTGCCCCGAGAACGGGGAGGCGCTGCAGGAGGAGCTCGAAGAGGCGATGGCCACCGTCGGGATGTCGGTGGACGTCGAGATCGGTGCCGATCCAGGCCGGCAGTCGCTGTCCACTCACGCCGTCGTCGTCCTCGGTAGTCCGGTGTCTGCTCGTGCGCTGCGCTCGGTGGCCCGGGAGATGGCCACCCTCGGCGTCAACATCGACTCCATCCGCGGTGTCGCCGACTACCCGGTGACGGGCCTCGAACTCCTCGTGTCCGCGCCCGGTACGGCGGAGGCCGACAAGAGCCTGCGCACCGTGCTCGCGGAAGTCGCCGTGCGCGAGAACGTCGACATCGCGGTCGAGCGTGGGGGACTGGCCCGCCGCGCCAAGCGGCTCATCGTGTTCGACGTCGACTCGACCCTCGTGCAGGGCGAGGTCATCGAGATGCTCGCTGCCCGCGCGGGAGTCGAGGACGAGGTGCGTGCCGTCACCGAATCCGCGATGCGCGGCGAGATCGACTTCACCGAATCGCTGCATCAGCGGGTCGCGACCCTCGCGGGCCTCGATGCCTCCGTCATCGACGATGTCGCCGACGGCCTGGAGCTGACACCCGGCGCCCGCACCACCATCCGGACCCTCCGCCGGCTCGGCTTCCACTGCGGTGTGGTGTCCGGTGGATTCCGGCAGGTCATCGAGGGCCTGGCCCACGAACTGGAACTCGACTTCGTGCAGGCCAACACGCTCGAGATCGTGGACGGCAAACTCACCGGCCGGGTGATCGGCGACATCGTCGACCGGGCCGCGAAGGCCACCGCGCTGCGCAAGTTCGCCGGTCAGGTCGGCGTCCCGATGGAGCAGACGGTCGCGGTCGGCGACGGCGCCAACGACATCGACATGCTCAACGCGGCCGGTCTGGGAATCGCGTTCAACGCCAAACCCGCCCTGCGGGAGGTCGCAGACACCGCACTGTCCCACCCCTTCCTCGACGCCGTGCTGTTCATCCTCGGAGTCACCCGCGACGAGGTCGAGGCCGCCGACGCGGTGGACGGTGTGGTGCGACGAGTACCGCTGCCGTGACGGAATCGTGCCGCGACGCGGTCACCGCGGAGACCGGCGAAGACGACTCGTGGGCGGCGCGTCACGCCGTCCTCGCGGCCGGATACGGGGGCAGTCCCGACCCGGACGACCCGGCGCAGGTCCTCGCCATGCCGATCGTGCTGCACATCCCGAAGGCCGACCCCCCGCCGCGCAGCGCGCTGCTCGAGGCGGCCGCGACCGCGGCGGTGGCGCTGTGCCTCGACCCCCGCGTCGGCCCCGACGAGACGGGTGCGCCCGGACCGTGGCAGGAGGACTACCTGGCCTGGGTCGGGTCCCGGATCCGGAAGGTGTCCCGCCGGGCACGAGGGGCGCAGTGGAGTGCGGCGCAGGATGTCGACGGGATCACCGTCGACGTCGACGGTGCGCAGGCCCGCGCGCTCGTGCCCGCCGCGGTGGGCACCCTCGATCCGCGCGTCAAGAAGCTGCAGATCGGTGGGACCGATCTCGACCACGACGACCCCGGCGACATCCCGGACGGGATCCCGGTGCTGTGGATCAACTCCGCCCTCGACATGACGGTGGGGAAGGCCGCGGCGCAGGTCGGTCACGCATCCATGCTGCTCGCAGGTGCGATGAGCACGGAGCAGGCACGCGCGTGGGCGGCCACCGGTTACCGCTGCGCCGTGCGTGACGCCGACGTCGGACTGTGGGAAGAGTTGACGATCGAGGTGGTGCGGGGCAGGGCGATCGCGGTGCGCGATGCGGGCTTCACCGAGGTGGCCCCCGGATCGATGACCGTGATCGCCTGCCCCTGAGCGTCCATTGCCGACGCGTCGACAGTCCAGTAACGCCGTCATGGCTATGGGGTGCGGCCGGAGTTCACGACACACTGACGGTCATGCTCGCTCGACGTCTCCTCGCCCTGTTCGCCGGACTGTGGCTGTACGGTTTCTCGATGGCCCTGATGATCACCGCCGGGCTCGGTCTCGATCCGTGGGACGTATTTCATCAGGGGGTCGCGGGTCGCACTCCACTCGGCTTCGGCGCGGTGACTGCACTGACCGGTGTGGTGGTGTTGCTGCTCTGGATTCCGATCCGTCAGAAACCGGGCTTCGGCACGATCGCCAACGTGGTGGTCATCGCCGTGTCGGTGGACACGTCGCTGGCATTGTTGGATTCCGCGGACTCCCTGTACGTGAGGGTCGCGATGATGCTCGGCGGCGTCGTCCTCAACGCACTCGCGACGGTGCTGTACATCGGTGCGGGAATGGGCCCCGGCCCGAGGGACGGTCTCATGACCGGGCTGGTTGCCCGAACCGGTGTGTCAGTGCGCGTGATCCGCACGTCGATCGAGGTGACGGTGCTGGCCACCGGCTGGCTGCTCGGCGGCACCGTCGGGGTGGGCACCGTCGTCTACGCGCTGGGTATCGGCCCGCTCGTCCAGCTGATGATGCGGATCGGCTTCATCTACCCGACCGCGCGGAAGACGAGCAGCGTGGGGCCCGACAGTGCGATCGCCGAGTCGCCCGAGATCGGGCCGCCCGGTTCGGGTGCGCCGTCGGGGGACGTCGAGTCGAATTCGGCGAGCACCGTGCCGTAGAACCATTCGGGACAGCCGAGGGTGATCTCGGTGGGTCCGCCGGAGTGGAGGACGAGAAGCCAGCTGTCGTCGGTGAGTTCGTGCCCGTCCTCGGTGTGGGAGCGGATGTCGGATCCGTCGATCCACGCCTGGAGGGTGCGCCGGGAGTCGTCGTGCCACGCGTGGTCGTCCATCTCCGCGCCGTCCGCGCCGAACCACACGAGGTCGGGATGGCCGGTGGGGGTGCGCCTGCCCTCGAAGAACTCCGGCTGGCGCAGGGCGGGGGAGGCGCGTCGGAGGTCGAGGGCGCGGGTGACGAATGCGGTGAGGGTCGTGTCCCCGGTGCTCCAGTCGAGTGGCCAGGAGTCTTCACGAGGGGTGTCCTCGGGGACGCAGTACGCGTTGTTGTTGCCGCCGAGGGTGTGACCGAATTCGTCGCCTGCGGTGAACATCGGCGTGCCGGTCGACAGTGCGAGCGTGGCGAGGAGCGCGCGGACGTGCCGGGACCGCGCCTCGGTGATCGACGGGTCGTCGGTCGGGCCCTCGACGCCGTGGTCGACGGAATCGTTGTGATCGGCGCCGTCCCGGTTGTCCTCTCCGTTGGCCTCGTTGTGCTTGCGGACGTACGACACGAGGTCGGCGGCGGTGAACCCGTCGTGCGCGGTCACGAAATTGACGGACGCCCACGGCCGCCGGGCGCCGAACACGTCCTCCGAGCCCGCCACCCGGGAGGCGAGGTCGCGTACCCCGGTGTCGCCGTTCCAGAACCGTCGAACGGTATTGCGGTACTTGTCGTTCCATTCCGACCACTGCAGGCCGAACTGACCGACCCGATATCCGTCCGGAGTGGCGTCCCACGGTTCGGCGATCAACTTGCAGCGGGAGAGAACAGGATCCGCGGTGATCGCGGAGAAGACCGAAGCGCGGGAATCGAATCGGCCTCCACCGGGCCTGCCGAGAGCGGACGCGAGGTCGAACCGGAAGCCGTCGACGCCCATCTCGTGCGCCCAGTAGCGGAGACTGTCACCGATCATCCGGACGACGACAGGCGACTGTGCGTCGACGGTGTTGCCGCACCCCGTGAGGTCGATGTCGTGGCCCTCCGAGTCCAGGAGGTAGTAGCCGGGGGCGTCGAGGCCGCGCCAGCTGAGGCTGATGCCGTCGACGCTCTGCTCGCAGGTGTGGTTGTACACCACGTCGAGAATCACCTCGATGCCCGCGGCGTGCAGTGCGTCGACCATGGTGTGGAACTCGGTGATCTCGTCGCCCGGTACCGCCGCGTAGCCCGGGTGCGGGGCGAAGAACGCTGCGGTGGAATATCCCCAGTGATTGCGCATGCCCCGTGAGCGCACGGTGGCTTCGGGGACGTAGGCCTGGACCGGAAGCAGTTCGACGGCGGTCACCCCGAGGCGGACGAGGTGACCGATGACGGCGGGTTCGGCGAGGCCCAGGTACGCTCCGCGGTACTGCGGCGGCACGTCGGGATGCCGTGCGGTGAACGCTCCCACATGGAGTTCGTAGACAACGGTTTCCTCCCACGGCCTCTCGATCCGCGGTCCGGTCGTGCGGGAGTGGTCGGCCGTCACGACGGACAGCGGTGTGTGGCCCAGGCTGTCGACCTGTGAGGGCCCACCGAACGGGTCGCCGTCGTGGGAGAGGAGCGCGTCGTGGTCGCCGAGTTCGCCGGTGATGCGCTTCGCCCACGGATCCAGAAGCAAATTGGCCGGATTGAGGCGCACGCCGTGTGCAGGGTCCCAGCGCCCGTGGGCGCGGTAGCCGTAGCGCTGTCCGGCGCCGACGCCCTCGACGATGCCGTGCCAGATGCCGTACGTCCGCTGGATCAGGTCGATCCGGGTCTCTGCGCCGTCCTCCGAAATAAGGCACACCTGTATCAGTTCGGCGTCGGGGGCGTGGACCGCGAACTGCGTTCCGGTGCCACGCACTTTCGCTCCCAGGGGAAACGGGGATCCGGGCAGCCGCAGACTCGGCGGGAGCGAGGGCATCTCGCCGGGGTGCGAATCGATGTGAGGCGACACGCAACTGATCCTGCCGCGAATGCTCGGAAGATGTGCGGGAAGATGGGTCCGTGCATGAACCTGATCCTGATCTCCTCATCGAATTCGACGACGTTCTCCTCCGCCGCGGGGGCAACACTCTGGTGGGCCCGGTCACCTGGAAGGTGGAACTCGACGAACGATGGGTCGTCCTCGGACCCAACGGGGCAGGTAAGACGTCACTGCTCCGGATCGCGGCCGCCGAACTGCATCCCACGAGCGGAAGCGCCTACCTTCTCGGTGAGCGACTGGGCCGCGTCGACATCAACGAACTTCGACCGCGGATCGGACTGTCCTCCTCGGCGCTCGCCAATCGGGTGCCGTCCGACGAGGTCGTCACCGATCTCGTCGTCTCCGCCGGCTACGCCGTACTCGGTCGCTGGCGTGAGCGCTACGACGACATGGACACCGACCGTGCCGTCGAAATGCTCGAGAGCCTCGGTGCCGAGCACCTCGCCGAGCGCACCTACGGCACCCTGTCCGAGGGCGAGCGCAAGCGCGTGCTCATCGCCCGTGCCCTGATGACCGACCCCGAGTTGCTGCTGCTCGACGAACCCGCGGCCGGTCTCGACCTCGGTGGACGCGAGGAGCTCGTCGCGCGCCTCACCGATCTCGCCGCCGACCCCGACGCCCCCGCGACGGTCCTCATCACCCACCACGTCGAAGAGATTCCGCCGGGATTCACCCACGCACTGCTCCTCAAGGAGGGAGAAGTGGTTTCGCAGGGACTCCTGGACGACGTCATCACGGCCGAGAACCTGAGCGAGGCGTTCAGTCAGTCGATCAGCCTCGACCGGGTCGACGGCCGATTCTTCGCGCGGCGGACCCGCGTCCCCGGCGCGCACCGGCGGGGCTGAGGGCCGGGTGTCACACCAGGGGACCGACTGCGACCCGCGTCACCCGGCGGCGTAGGTTCCGAGTCATGGTCTCGAAGCAAGAGCAGGCGCCCCACGACAGCACCGACGTGGCGCCGAAGGATGCGTCCACCGTCATCCTCATCCGTGACGCCGAGGCGGCGGCCGCGGCGCCCGGAATCGAGGTGTTCCTCCTCCGCCGGGTCAAGGGAATGGCCTTCGCCGGCGGCATGACCGTGTTTCCCGGCGGCGGGGTCGACCCGTCGGACGCCGAAGCCGAGGTCGACTGGGCGGGCCCGCCCGTCGACTGGTGGGCCGACCGCTTCTCCACCGATGCGGCGCGCGCGAAGGCCCTCGTATGCGCCGCCGTGCGCGAGACGTTCGAGGAATGCGGTGTTTTGCTCGCGGGGCCGAGCGCGGACACTGTCGTGGCGGACACGTCGCGCTACGCGCAGGCGCGCACCCAACTCGAAAAGCGTGAGCTGTCGTTCAGCGACTTCCTGAAACGGGAGAACCTCGTGCTACGGGCCGATCTGCTGCGGCCCTGGGCCAACTGGATCACCCCGATCGGCGAGGGCCGCCGCTACGACACGCGTTTCTTCGTCGCCGCCGCACCGCACGGTCAGATCGCGGACGGCGCGACGTCCGAGGCCGAGGACGTGCAGTGGCTGACGCCCGCCGCTGCGCTCGCGCACTGGCAGGGTGGCGGAAGCATTCTGCTGCCGCCGACATGGAGTCAGCTCACGGCGCTCAGCGCGTTCGGTTCGGTCGCGGAGGTGCTGGCCGCGGAGCCCGAGATCCCGGTCATCCTGCCGACCCTCGTCACGGACGAGGAACAACTACGGGTCGAGTTTCCGGGGCAGGACGGTTACTACGAAGCCGGTCCGCATCCGTGGGCGTCCCGCGACTGATCGCGATGCGGCGGGCCGCGAAACCGGGTCGGAGGCAGACAAGTAGCCTTTTGCCTCATGGCTGAGTTTGTCACCCTCGAGGTATCCGAAGGCATCGGCACGATCCGGCTCGCGCGCCCCCCGATGAACGCCCTGAACCGTCAGGTTCAGCAGGAGTTGCGGGCAGCGGCGCGGGAGGCGACCGTCAACGCCGACGTGAAGGCCGTCATCGTCTACGGCGGTGAGAAGGTCTTCGCCGCGGGCGCGGACGTCAAGGAAATGTCCGAGATGGACTTCGGGCAGATGGCCGACCTGATCGGCGACCTGCAGTCCGACCTCGCGGCGGTCTCCGAGATCCCGAAGCCCACCGTCGCCGCCATCACGGGGTATGCGCTCGGCGGCGGCCTGGAGGTCGCGCTGTCGGCGGACCGGCGCATCGCGGGCGACAACGCCAAGCTCGGCGTGCCGGAGATCCTGCTCGGCATCATTCCCGGCGGCGGGGGAACCCAGCGCCTCGCCCGGCTGATCGGACCGTCCAAGGCGAAGGATCTGCTGTTCACCGGACGGTTCGTCGACGCCGAGGAGGCGCTCGCGATCGGTCTGGTCGACGAGGTGGTGGCGCCGGACGACGTGTACGAGGCGGCCCGCACATGGGCTTCGCAGTTCACGAAGGGCGCGCCCCGCGCGCTCGCCGCGGCGAAGGCTGCCGTCGACCACGGTCTGGACGTGGATCTGGGTACCGGGCTTGCAGTGGAGCGTCAGCTGTTCACCTCGCTGTTCGCCACCCGGGACCGCACGATCGGGATGGAATCGTTCATCGAGAACGGCCCAGGTAAGGCTCAGTTCACGGGCGAGTAGTCTGGAGCCCGAAACTAGAACCTGTTCACTCTTACCAGCGAGTAGGATTTGCCGCATGACTGCTAGCGCCCATGACGACCCCGCTCCTCATCCGCACGCCACCGCCGAAGAGGTCGAGGCTGCGCTGAAGGACACCAAACTCGCCCAGGTGCTGTACCACGACTGGGAAGCCGAGACGTACGACGAGAAGTGGTCGATCTCGTACGACGAGCGGTGCATCGACTACGCACGCGGACGTTTCGACGCCGTCGCGGGCGATCAGCCGCTGCCCTACGAGCGGGCGCTCGAACTGGGCTGCGGCACCGGATTCTTCCTCCTCAACCTGATGCAGGGTGGGGTCGCGAAGACCGGTTCGGTCACCGACCTCTCACCCGGCATGGTGAAGGTCGCGCTGCGCAACGCCGAGGGGCTGGGATTGTCCGTCGACGGCCGGGTGGCCGACGCCGAGACCATCCCGTACGAGGACGACACGTTCGACCTCGTCGTGGGTCACGCGGTCCTGCATCACATCCCGGACGTCGAGCAGTCGCTGCGCGAGGTCCTACGGGTCCTGAGGCCGGGCGGGCGTTTCGTGTTCGCCGGTGAGCCGACCACGATCGGAAACTTCTACGCCCGCTGGCTCGGCCGCGCGACGTGGGAGGCCACCACCCGGGTCACCAAGTTGCCGTTCCTCGCCGACTGGCGTCGCCCGCAGGCGGAACTGGACGAGTCGTCGCGCGCCGCCGCGCTCGAGGCCGTCGTCGACCTCCACACGTTCGATCCGAGCGACCTCGAGAAGATCGCGAAGTCGGCAGGCGCCGAGCAGGTTCACGCGGCCACCGAGGAATTCGCCGCCGCTCTGCTCGGGTGGCCCGTCCGCACGTTCGAGGCCGCCGTGCCGCCGGAGAAGCTGGGCTGGGGCTGGGGGCGTTTCGCGTTCACCGGGTGGAAGACACTCAGCTGGGTCGACGAGAAGATTCTCCGGCACGTGGTGCCGCGCGGATTCTTCTACAACGTCATGATCACCGGCGTGAAGCCCGGCAACTGAATTGGGTTATGCGTTCACTCCCGGGGACGTGGAGTTCCTGCAGAGCCCTGAGGGGACAGCCGCTCTCGCGGAGGTGGACGGTTTCGCACTGACCGCGTCTACGCGGCTGGCCGACATCGGCCGGGCGCGTACGCGTTTCGGCTCGCACGTCGCGATGCTGGTCGAGACCGTGCTGCTGAGGCGGAAGGCGGGAGCCAAACTCCCCGGCACCGAGGCCTGGTTCTTCACCGACGACGCACTGCAACAGGCGACTCCGCGTGCGGTCGCCGCGCACCGTGCGACGCGGCTGACGGGCCGGGACGTTCACGACGTCACGTGCTCCATCGGCGCCGAACTGGACGCGGTGGTCGGGACGGCCGCCACGGTGATCGGCAGCGACCTCGACCCGGTCCGGCTCCTGATGGCGCGGCACAACGTTCCCGGGGCGACCGTTCTCCGCGCCGACGCGCTCGTCCCGTGTACCCGCGGCACCGTCGTGCTCGCGGATCCGGCGCGACGGTCCGGCGGCAGGCGCACACACGATCCCGCCGCACTCGAGCCGCCGCTACCCGACTTGATCGACGCGTACCGCGGCCGGGATCTCGCGGTGAAATGCGCTCCCGGACTCGATTTCGACCGGCTCGGCTGGGACGGCGAGGTCGAAGTGGTGTCTCTCGACGGCGGCGTGCGTGAGGCGTGCCTGTGGTCGCCGGGACTGTCCGGTGCCGGCGTCACGCGGCGGGCGAGCGTCCTCGGCTCCGACGGAATCGCGTTGACGGTGACGGACGCCGAGGACGAGGAGATCCCCGAACGTGCGCCGGGGGAGTGGATCGTCGACCCCGACGGTGCGGTTGTGCGTGCGGGCCTGGTGCGGCACTACGCCGCCCGGCACGGACTGTGGCAGCTGGATCCCCGGATCGCCTATCTCACCGGTGATTCGGTTCCCGAGGGTGTGCGGGGCTTCCGCATCCTCGACCAGGTGAAGTACTCGGAGAAGTCGCTGCGGCAGGAGCTGGCCCGTCACGACTGCGGCGTGGTGGAGATCCTGGTGCGCGGCGTCGACGTCGATCCGGCGGTTCTGCGTCCCAAGCTGAAATTGCGCGGAAGCCGTTCGCTCAGTGTGGTGATCACGCGGATCGGCCGCGCGGGAGTGGCCTTCATCTGCGCTTCGCGCCCGTGAGTACTTGTGAACCGCCCGCGGTTGACAAGTACTCACGGGTCAGCGGAGGACGAACAGCTCCCCGAGCAGGGTCGGTGTGAGGACTTCACCCTTCGGCCCGATGGACGTACCGACCGTGAACCCCTTCGCCCCGGGCAGGGTGTCCTGATCGAGGGTTTCGCCGGTGCCGGTGTCGAACGTGAGCATCGCCAGTCCGTCCGTCCCCTCGCGGACCACCGCGTACCCGGTGGAACCGGCCGTCTGCGCCGGGACACCGAGCTGCAGCAGATCCTTCCGCTCCCAGACCAGTTCGGCGTGATCGCCCTTGTCCTGCAGCGCCAGGAGGTGGCCGTCGGGTCCGCCCGCGGGGATGATCAGACCGTCTGCGGACGTCGACGGGCTACCGGCTGCGGCGTACCCGATGTCGTGACTCCACTTCGGATCGCCGGTCGCAGAATCGATCGCCCACAACGTGCCCCAGTTGTCGTTGGCGTAGACGACGGAGCCGTCGGCCGATAGGTCGGGGCTGGACGCGCTGCCGCCCGGCAGGGTGTCGCTGGACCATTCCTGGGTGATCGCGGGGTTGTCGCCGCCGGAGTATTTCATCGCGACGAGTTCCGCCTGGGGCGCGCCGGGCGCGAAGAAGGTGAAGTAGAACTTGCCGGACTGAAGGTCGATGGCCGGCATGTTGGCCACCGGGCAGTCGGGAGAACCGAAGAAGCAGCCGCTCAGGCCTTTGTCGTCGGGAAGGATGTCCACGTTGGCGCCGTCGGCGACCGACGGCGGGGGGATCAGGTCGTACGGCGCCACGACCTTCTGGCCGTTCTGCGTGTTCACGACGTTGATCTGGCCCAGCTGGGTGATGAAGAGGAGGTTGCCGTCGCCGGTGAACTGCGCCGACAGCGGGGTCCCGACCACCGGTGTGCGCCAACGCAGCTGGCCGTATTCGTTGAACGAGTTGATGGCGCCGTTCTCGCCGACGTACACGTTGGCGGCACCGTCGACGATGGGTGTGGACGCCACGACGCCGGGTGCGAGTTGACGGCACCAGCGTTTGCGTCCGCTGTCCATCTGGTAGGAGAAGAGGTTGCAGCCCTTCTCGGTGCGGGCCGTGATGAAGATCTGGCCGCTGGCGGCGACGGACGCATAGTTCGCCACTGGACCGCCGAGCGGACGCGACCAGGCGAAGGAGATGTCGCGGGAACCGGTGACGGGGCTGGTGTCGCTGTTGCGGGCGTCGGCGTGCATGCCGGGCCACCCGCCTGCGGAGAAGATGTCGTCGACCTGCGTTCCGCTGCTGCAGCCGCTGAGAACGACAGCCGAGATCGTCGCCAGCGCCAGTACTGACGAACGTAGGACCCGCTGCATTACATCTCCTCGTCTTCGATAACGCTCGGCCCAGAGACTATCCCGCCGACGCCGCTCCGATCGGCACACCCCGATGCCGGTGTCGGCGTCCGGACACACCCGGACGGGGATGTGGGGCGTGAACGTAGGCTGACAGGTTATGACGAGCATGTGGGGCGCACCGTTGCGTACGAGGTGGCGAGGATCCCGGCGGAGTGACAGCGAGCAGGCCCGCTTCCTGACGCGAGACTCGCTGCGGTGGGTGCTGGCGAACAAGGCGTACACGCCGTGGTACCTCGTGCGGTACTACCGGCTCGCGAAGTTCAAGCTGGCCAACCCGCACGTGATCCTGCGCGGCATGGTGTTCCTCGGCAAGCGGGTGGAGATCCATTCGACCCCCGACCTGTCGCGGCTCGAGATCGGCCGCTGGGTGCACATCGGCGACGGCAACGCGATCCGGTGCCACGAGGGGTCCCTGCGTATCGGCGACAAGGTGGTCTTCGGCAAGGACAACGTCGTCAACACGTATCTCGATATCGAGATCGGCGCCTCGACGCTCGTGGCCGACTGGTGCTACATCACCGACTTCGACCACCGCATGGATGACGTGAACGTTCCGATCAAGGATCAGGGCATCGTGAAGGGCCCCGTCCGCATCGGGCCCGACACGTGGGTGGCGGCCAAGGTCACGGTTCTCCGCAACACGCGGGTGGGGCGGGGCTGTGTCCTCGGCGCGCACGCCGTCGTGAAGGGCGACATCCCGGACTTCAGCATCGCGGTCGGTTCACCCGCCAAGGCGGTGAAAAACCGCAAGGCCGAGTGGGACGCCGGCGCATCCGAGCGGGCCAAGTACATTGCGGCCCTCGAAGACATCGCCCGGAAGAAGGCGGCGCAGGAGAACTGACCGCGGTGGCATAGTCGGATCCATGGCCGCGTCCGAACGTGAACTCGAGGACAGCATCCGGGCACTGCTCGACGCCCGGGCGGACGGTGCGAGCATCTGCCCGTCGGATGTCGCCCGCGCCGTCGCCCCGGACGACTGGCGGCCACTGATGGAACCGGTGCGCCGGGCCGCGCGGCGACTGGCCGACGCAGGAGAAGTCGAGGTCACACAGAAGGGCGCCTTGGTGGATCCGGGATCGGCACGGGGTCCGATCCGGATCCGTCGGGCTCGCGGTGACTGAGGCGAATGTACCGTTCGGCGTATCGACCACCTGAAACCGCCTCCGGGGCGCCGGACGATACATTCGCCCCGGGTCAGCGGCCGGGCAGCGGACGCTCGGGAATCTCGGGCCTCGCCAGCGGGTGCCGCACACGGCGTTTGGCGCCTGCGTAGACGTGGACGGTGTCCTCGGCCACCTTGTGCCAGTCGAAGTCGGCGGTCAGACGGTCGCGGGCGGCCACCGCGCGCTGCTGCGCCGCGGCCAAGTCGTCGAGGACCTCCCGGACCGCGGACGTGAGTCCGGTGACGTCGCCCGGCTGGAACGACATGCCGGTCTCCCCGTCGACGACCGCTTCACCGAGGCCGCCGGCGGTGGACGCGACGAGCGGGGTTCCGGCGGCGGCGGCCTCGAGCGCGATGATGCCGAACGGTTCGTACCGGCTGGGTAGGACGATGGCGTCGGCGCCGTGGAGCCAGCCGAGCAGTTCGATGTGGTCGAGGTTGCCGAGGAAGTTCACGGCGCGGGCCACCCGGTGGGTGCGGGCCTGCTGATACAGCCAGGTGAACTGGGTGCCTTCTCCGGCGATCGACAGGGTCGTTCCGGGGTGGCTGCGGCGGATGCGGGGGAGCGCGGCGATGGCGTCCTGCACGCCCTTCTCGTATTCGAGGCGGCCGACGAACAGCAACTTGGGGGGCCCGGACCGCGGGGCGCGCTCACGGAAATTCCAGGTGGTGAGGTCGATTCCGTTGCGGATCACCGTGATCGGCGGGAGCTGCGGACCGTAGAGTGTGGTCACCTCTTCCTCCATCGACGCGGAACATGTGATGAGGGCATCGGATTCGTTGGCCAGCCACCATTCGACGGAATGCACCTGGCGGTTGATCCGCCCGGACACCCAGCCGCTGTGCCGCCCGGCCTCGGTGGCGTGCAGCGTGGAAACCAGAGGGACGTCGTAGAATTCGGCCAGCGCGATGGCGGGGTGTGCCACGAGCCAGTCGTGGGCGTGCACCACGTCCGGCTGCCACCCCTCCCCGACACCCGGCTTGTGCAGGGCGACACCGGCCCGCACCATTGCGTGTCCCATCGCGAGTGTCCACGCCAGCATGTCCTCGCCGAACACGAAATGGGCGGGGTCCTCGGCGACGGCGACCACCAGGACGCCGTCCTCGATGTGTGTGACGGTGGGGTGGGTGGAGGCGTCGGTGCCCGACGGCCGGCGCGACAGCACCACTACTTCGTGTCCCGCTGCCGCGAGTTCGGTAGCGACGTGGTGCACGTGGCGGCCGAGTCCGCCGACCACGACGGGTGGGTACTCCCACGACACGATCAGAATTTTCACGACGCCCCTCCCTCGGTGTCCGGCAGCCGGTGGTCCCCGGCGGGCAGTCGCCGCGCGTCGAGCCCGGGGAACAGGCCGTCGGCGCGGTTCCATCCTTCGGCGAGCCGGGTCGCGGCCGCGTCCTTGCCCGCTGCGGCCGCCGCGGCGATTTCGCGGGTGGCGTGCGCGTGCTTGTGTGCCCGGTCGCGGGCGTATCCGGCCGCCGAGTCCTTGCTCACCATGAATGCCCAGTCGCTCGACACGGTCATGAGTGCCTCTCGCAGGATCTGATCGTTCACGCGGTTCCGGAGCGCGGGACGTCCCGGTGCGGTGTCGGCGTCGCGGGACTTGTCGACGGTGTCGAGTGCGGTCCCGACCACCTCCGCGTTGAGTTGCACCAGGTCGGAGACCTGGTCACCGGCCCAGACCCGCCAGTCCTTGCCGGACCCCCACGACGAGTTCTCGAGTTCGACGGGTTCGGCGACGTAGCCCTGCCGTCGGGCGTCGTCGAGGGTGCCGACCCGCACTCCGGCCTCGGGCAGCGCGCGCAGCACCTTCTCGAGCCATTCGGGGCCCTCGTGCCACCAGTGGCCGAACAGTTCCGTGTCGAACGCGGCGACCACGAGCGCGGGACGTCCAATGCGTGCGGACTCGTCGCGCAACCGCCTGCGGACGGTGTCGACGAAGTCGGCCACGTGCCGGTCGACCGCCGCTGTCGCGAGTTCGGGGTCGTACGGTGCCTTGTCGGCGGAGTCGACGGTGCGGCCGGTGACCCGGGCGGGTTTGAGACCGGTGGCGTGGTCGTAGGTGTGGAAGTCGCGGTAGGCGCCGTGCCCGGGATAGCCGGACTTCGGCGACCACACGCGGTAGCTGACCTTCAGATCGCGCCCGAATGCGACGACGTCGGACTCGCGGACCGGCCGGCCGAGCGACGTGTCGCCGCGCAGCGCGGGACCGTCGACCATGAAATGGGTGACGCCCGCCTCCGCGTATCCGGTCTCCATGCCGGGGGTGTACCCGCATTCGGGCCCCCAGATACCTGTCGGCGTGCAGTTCCATCGCGCGGTGGCGTCGGCGAGTCCCTCGCGGAGGGAGAAGGCGCGCAACCGGGGGTCGAGCAGGGGCTGGAACGGGTGGGCGAGGGGGCCGCCGAGCAGCTCGAACGCCTCACGGTCGAGGAGGTCGCGCAGTACCGGGGAGCCGCCGTGACGCCACCGGAGTTCGAAGTCGGCGAGTGCGGCGGCGGAGGCGCGGTGCTCGCGCGCACCGAGGTCGCGGTGCGCGTCGTCGGGCATCCCGGCAGCCTCGTGTGCCCGGATCTGCCAGTTGCCGAGCCAGTGGTGCATTCCGGCGAGGCAGTGCGGATCGTCGAGCTGAGCTGCGAGAACGGGGGTGATGCCGAGGGTCAGCAGGTGCGAGCGGCCCTCGTCGGACAGTCGCCGCAACATCGCGGTGAGGGGGAGGTACGACGCCGCCCACGACTGGTACAGCCACTCCTCGCCCACCGGCCAGCGACCGTGGTTGGCGAGCCAGGGCAGGTGAGAGTGCAGGACCAGGCAGAACATGCCCGGTTCCGTCGCGTCGCCCGCTCCGGTGCGGTTGTGGGATTCGGTCACCGAACAGGATCCTTCACCGCGACGGCCACCAGGTCGAGGCTGTCGTCGATGTCGCCCTCGTGCAGTGCGAAATCGTCGACGGTGATGCCCTCGACGTCGCGGGCCAGTTCTTCGGGCCAGGGTTCACCGGCGAGTGCGCGATCGATCTGCGCGCCGATGAACGAGCCGCCGTGCTTGGCGTCGAGGGCCTTCAGTCGATCGCCGTGATGGACACCGGTCATGAGGGCCACTGTGAATCCGGCCTCTTCGAGGAGTTCGGTCAGCTCGGCCGCGTCGAGTTCGCGGGTGTGGAACGGATTGAGGGGTGTGTCGCGGCCCGGCGAGAACGTGATCCGGTTGGGTGTGCTGACGAGCAGTTCCCCTCCCGGCGTCAGCACCCGCAAGCACTCGCGCAGGAACTGCGCCTGGTCCCACAGGTGTTCGATCACCTGGAAATTGACGACGGTGTCGACGGATCCGTCGCCGAGTGGAAGCTCCGCGAGGTTGCCGTGCAGCATCTCGACGCGGGGGTACCGCACGCGGACGTGTTCGACCGCGGAGATGTCGTAGTCGAGGCCGGTGACGTGCTGCGCAACTTCGGCAATCATGTTGGCGCCGTAGCCTTCTCCGGATCCGGCCTCGAGCACCCTGCGTCCCGCGCAACGGGGGAGGAGGTCGCGGTAGACCACCTCGTGACGCCGGAACCAGTAGTTCTCCTCGGGGATTCCGGGCACGGTGCGTTCGCCCGTGAGGGGCAGGTGCTCGTCTCCGGTCGATGGCAATTGCTCGTGACCGAGCGGGGGCAGCGGTGCGTCCTCGCGGTCGCCGACAAATGATTCGCTCACCGCTGCGAGGTTAGTGCCACCGGCAAGGTCGCTCGTCCAGGTGGTCTACATCACAGGGATGAAATGCGCTTTCGGCCGTTATGGTGAACGAGACTTTCGCGCAAGTTACCGACGGGTAACTTAACGTGGGGTAATCTGTCGCAGAGCAATCGTGCGACGAAATATCGAAGACGAGAGCTCGGCCCACGCGGAGCAACTCACCACGCAAGAACACACAGGAGGTCGACGAAGACCCATGACGAACATCGTTGTTTTGATCAAGCAGGTCCCCGACACGTGGTCCGAGCGCAAGCTGACCGACGGTGACTACACGCTTGACCGCGAGGCCGCCGATGCAGTGCTCGACGAGATCAACGAGCGCGCCGTCGAAGAAGCGCTCCTGATCAAGGAGGCTCAGGGCGGCGAGGTGACCGTCCTCTCCGCAGGTCCGGACCGCGCCACCGACGCCATCCGCAAGGCCCTGTCCATGGGTGCCGACAAGGCAGTGCACATCAACGACCCGGCCCTCCACGGCTCCGACGCGGTGCAGACCGCGTGGACCCTGGCTGCGGCGCTCGGACAGATCACGTTCGAGAACGAAGAGCCCGCCGACCTGATCATCGCCGGTAACGAGGCCACCGACGGACGCGTCGGCGCCGTCCCGGCCATCATCGCCGAGTACCTGGGCATCCCGCAGCTCACGCAGCTGCGCAAGCTCACGGTCGCCGACGGCACCGTCACCGGTGAGCGCGAAACCGACGAGGGCGTCTTCGGCCTCCAGGCGAGCCTGCCGGCCATCGTCAGCGTCACCGAGAAGATCAACGAACCCCGCTTCCCCTCCTTCAAGGGCATCATGGCCGCAAAGAAGAAGGAAGTTCTCGTCTACACGCTGGCCGACCTCGGTGTCGACCCGGAGACCGTCGGTGTCGCCAACGCAGGCACCACCGTCACCGCCTCCACCCCCAAGCCCCCGCGTACCGCTGGTGAGCGCATCGTCGACGAGGGCGACGGCGGCAGCAAGATCGCGGCCTACCTCGTGGGCCAGAAGATCATCTGATCGCGCCCCTCTACAGACCAGCAGACATATACAGGGAGAGTTGGACAATGGCAGAAGTACTGGTGCTCGTCGAGCACGCAGAGGGTGCGCTGAAGAAGGTCAGCACCGAACTCATTACCGCCGCTCGCGCGCTCGGTGAGCCGGCCGCAGTGGTCACCGGTCCCGCCGGCACCGCAGACAAGCTGGCCGAGGGCCTCGCCGCCGCCGGCGCGGCCAAGATCTACGTCGCCGAGTCGGACGACATCGACGGCTACCTGGTCACCCCGAAGGTCGACGTGCTCGCGTCGCTCGTCGAGTCGGCCGCCCCGGCCGCGGTCATCACCGCCGCGAGCGTCGAGGGCAAGGAGGTCTCCGGACGTCTTGCTGCCCGCATCGGCTCCGGCCTGCTCGTCGACGTCGTCGACGTGAAGTCCGACGGCAGCGCCGTGCACTCCATCTTCGGTGGTGCGTTCACCGTCGACGCGAAGGCCAACGGCGACGTCCCGGTCATCTCGGTCCGCCCGGGTGCCATCGAGGCGAAGCCCGAAGCAGGCGCAGGCGAGAAGGTTTCCGTCGAGGTTCCCGCTCAGGAAGAGGGCGCCGTCAAGATCACCTCGCGTGATCCGATCGTCGGTGGCGACCGCCCCGAGCTCACCGAGGCGACGGTCGTCGTCTCCGGTGGTCGCGGTGTCGGCAGCGCCGACAAGTTCTCCGTAGTCGAGGAGCTCGCCGATTCGCTCGGTGCCGCTGTCGGTGCCTCGCGTGCCGCGGTCGACTCGGGCTATTACCCGGGCCAGTTCCAGGTCGGTCAGACCGGTAAGACGGTCTCCCCGCAGCTGTACATCGCGCTCGGCATCTCCGGTGCCATCCAGCACCGTGCAGGTATGCAGACGTCGAAGACCATCGTCGCCGTGAACAAGGACGAGGAAGCCCCGATCTTCGAGATCGCGGACTTCGGCATCGTCGGCGACCTGTTCAACGTCGCTCCGCAGCTCACCGAGGCTGTCAAGACCCACAAGGGCTGATCTCGGGCCGACGGCGGCCCCGTTCCCTTCCGAGGGAGCGGGGCCGCCGTCGTATCGTCCGTCGTTCATCGGGGCTGCATCGACACGACACCCGGGCGATGCCCCCACGCCGCCCCTGCTCGGTAAACCTGCGCCATGACAACTTCGTCTGTTCTCCGCGCACCGGGTGAGACCGCCGATTCTGTTGTAACCGCGCCCAGATACTCCCTGGTCGTCTCCTCCGACCGCGAACATCGCGTGGCCGCCCAGCGCCTGCGCTACCGCGTGTTCGCCTCCGAACCCGGATTCTCCGTTCCCGCCCACGCGGACGCCCTCGACGCCGACCGGTTCGACGACTTCTGTGACCACCTCCTCGTCCGCCACGAGGAGACCGGCGACTTCGTCGGTTGCTACCGCATGCTCCCGCCCGACGCCGCCGCCCAGGCCGGCGGCTACTACACCGCCACCGAATTCGACATCTCCGCGCTCGACCCCGTCGGCAACCGCATCGTCGAGATGGGGCGTGCCTGCGTCGACCCCGACCACCGCTCCGGATCCGTCCTGAGCCTGATGTGGGCCGGGATCCTCCACTACCTGCAGCTGACCGGATACGAATGGGTCATGGGCTGCGTCTCGGTGCCCATGCAGGAGCATCCGGACGCCGTGGTGGGTTCCAACGTGCGCGGAGTGCGCGACCTGCTGCTCCGGAAGTACGCCAACGATCCGGCGGCGCGGGCCGTCCCCCGGAACCCGGTGCACGTCGACGGACGTTCCCTCGACGAGATCGAGCCGCCCGCCAGGCCCGCCCTGCCGCCGCTGCTGCGGGGTTATCTGCGCCTCGGCGCCAAGGTGTGCGGCGAGCCCGCGCACGATCCGGAGTTCGGTGTCGCCGATTTCGTTGCTCTGCAGGGGCTGCACGGCGCCAACGAGCGGTACCTCGAGCGCCTGCGTTCGGCGTCGGCCGCGCTCGAGGCCGGGGCGTCGGCGTGAGCACCGCCGTATCCGACACGGGTGCGGTGACCGTGCACCCCTGGATGCCGTCGAGTCCGTGCGGCGCGGGATGCCTGCCGGCCGAGGCGGACGGCGTGTCCGCCCCCACCGTCGTCGCCCGGTGGTGTCTCGTGCTGTCGGCACTGGCCACGGCGCCGCTCCTGACGGCGGGGTGGCTGCTGCCCCGGTCGTGGCGGACCGGTCTGCAACGACGGTACGCGGCGATCCTGTTGCGCTGCGTGGGAATTCGTCTCGTCGTCGTCGATCACCGCGGAAAGCGCCGCCACTCCGGCGGAATCCTCGTGGTCGCGGGTCACGTGTCCTGGACCGACGTGCTGGTCCTCAGCGCCCTCGCCCCGGCGAACTTCGTCGCCCGCGGGGATCTGCTGGAGTGGCCGGTGCTGGGATCACTCGCGCGGCGGATGAGGGTCGTCCCGATCGACCGGCAGAACCTGCGGGCACTCCCGGGCACGGTGGCGACGACGGCGGGCAGGCTGCGCGCCGGCGAGCGGGTCGTCGTGTTCCCCGAGGGCACCACGTGGTGCGGACGGGCGTACGGCGGCTTCCGGCCGGCGCTGTTCCAGGCGGCGATCGACGCCGAATGCCCGGTCCAGCCGATCTCGCTGCGCTACACCGCCCGAGGCGGGGAACTGACGACCGGACCGTGCTTCGTGGGTGAGGAGACGATCGGGCAGTCGATCCGGCGCATCATCCGGCACAAGGGTGTCACCGCCGAGGTCCGACTCGCGCCGATCGAGTATCCGGGGGAGTCCCGCCGGGATCTCGCGGCGCGATGTGAGCGCGCGGCGCGCGGCACCGAACGGATCGATCTCGCAGCGCACGACATCCTCGATCCGCTGCAGGGGGCCGCCGGGACGGCTGCTGCGGGCATCGAGGCGGCGGAGCGTCTCGTCGCCTGAGCTATCCTGGTCACGTCATGACCTCTGCCCGCAGTGCCGATCACCCCGTCTACCTGGACCACGCAGCCACCACTCCCATGGTGCCCGCAGCCGTCCGGGCGATGGCCGACATCTTCAGCACCGTGGGCAATGCGTCCTCGCTGCACGGTTCCGGACGCGCCGCCCGCCGTCACATCGAGGAGGCCCGCGAGTCCATCGCCGCCGACCTCGGCGCCAGACCGTCCGAGGTGATCTTCACTTCCGGTGGCACCGAGAGCGACAATCTCGCGGTCAAGGGCATCTTCTGGGCACGGCGCGACGCCGATCCCGCGCGGGTACGGATTCTCGCCAGCTCGGTCGAGCACCACGCGGTACTCGACGCCGTCGAGTGGCTCGAGCAGCACGAGGGCGCACAGGTCACCTGGCTGCCCGTGGACGAGCTGGGCCGGGTGTCCCCGCAGACGCTGCGCGACGAACTCTCGGTCCATGCCGACGAGACAGCCCTGGTCACGATCATGTGGGCCAACAACGAGGTCGGCACGATCATGCCGATCACCGAACTCGCCGCGGTCGCGGCCGAGTTCGACGTGCCGATGCACAGCGACGCCGTCCAGGCCGTCACGCACGTTCCCGTGGACTTCGCGGCGAGCGGGCTGTCCGCGCTCAGCATCGCCGCGCACAAGGTCGGTGGACCGCAGGGCGTCGGTGCGCTGCTGCTGGGGCGGCAGGTGCCGTGCGTGCCGCTGCTGCACGGCGGAGGACACGAACGCGACCTGCGGTCGGGCACCCCGGACACGGCGGGTGTCGTCGGCATGGCGGCGGCGTTGCAGGACGCGACCGCAGACCTCGCCTCCCGCGCCGCGGAACTGACCGACCTGCGCGACCGCCTGATCGAGCGCGTCGGCGAGGTCGTCCCCGGCGCCGTGCTGAACGGACCGGTCGGCAGCGCCCGGCTGCCGGGAAACGCCCACTTCACGTTCCCCGGCTGTGAAGGCGATTCGCTGCTGATGCTGCTCGACGCTGCCGGGATCGAGTGTTCGACCGGATCGGCGTGCACCGCCGGGGTCGCCCGCCCGAGCCACGTCCTGATCGCGATGGGCGTCGACTCCGCGACCGCGCGGGGATCGCTGCGGTTCTCGTTCGGGCACACGTCGACGGTCGCGGACGTGGATGCAGTCGTCGCGGCACTGCCGCAAGTTGTCGAGCGGGCCCGCGCCGCCGGGCTCGCCGGTGTCGGAGCACGTGGAGGAGATCGTTGATGCGAGTACTGGCGGCCATGAGTGGCGGTGTCGATTCCGCCGTGGCGGCGGCTCGGGCAGTCGCTGCCGGGCACGATGTGGTGGGGGTGCACCTCGCGCTGTCCGCCGAGCCGGGCACGCTGCGGACCGGATCCCGCGGCTGCTGCTCCAAGGAAGACGCCGGCGATGCGCGGCGGGCCGCGGACGTGCTCGGAATCCCGTTCTACGTCTGGGATTTCGCCGACCGCTTCAAGGAAGACGTGATCGACGACTTCGTGGCGTCCTACGCCGCGGGCGAAACCCCCAACCCGTGCCTGCGGTGCAACGAGAAGATCAAGTTCGCGGCGCTCGCGGATCGGGCGATCGCCCTCGGGTTCGACGCGGTGGCCACCGGCCACTACGCGCAGCTCGAGGACGGCGTGCTGCGCCGGGCCGTCGACGCGGACAAGGATCAGTCGTACGTGCTCGGTGTGCTTACCGCCGAGCAGCTGTCGCGGGCGATGTTCCCGGTGGGTGACACCCCGAAGGACCGGATCCGGCAGGAGGCCGCCGAACGCGGTCTCGCCGTGGCGAACAAGCCCGACAGTCATGACATCTGCTTCATTCCGTCCGGCGACACCCGCGCGTTCCTCGGCGCCCGCATCGGTGTCCGCCCGGGCAGCGTGGTCGATGCCGATTCGGGCGAGGTGCTCGCGGAACACGAAGGCGTGCACGGGTTCACGATCGGCCAGCGCAAGGGACTCGGCGTCCAGGGTCCCGCAGCCGACGGGCAGCCGCGGTACGTGACGTCGATCGAACCCGACACCGGCACCGTCCGTGTCGGTTCCGCTCGCAACCTCGAGGTGCACGCGATCACCGCGGACCGCGCCGTGTGGACGTCCGGGAGCGCGCCGGTCGGACCGGTCGAGTGCACAGTCCAGGTGCGCGCGCACGGCGGACTCGCCGGCGCGGTCGCGGAAGCGGTCGACGGCGGAATCCTCATCTCGCTGCGCGAACCGCTCACCGGTGTCGCGAAGGGACAGGCCGTCGTCCTGTACCGGACCGATCCGGCAGGCGACATCGTGCTGGGCAGCGGAACCATCTCGGGTACCGACGCGCGTCCGAACACGCAGTGACGCAGGGTATCTCACTGGCCGGAGCCGTCACCGGCGTCGGCTCGTGGCCGGGCACTGATCCGCGCGAAGCCGCCACGATCGTGCTCGGCGAACTGGGCCGGCTCCCGCACCTCGTCGAACTCCCCGCCCGCGGGCTCGGTGCGGACATGATCGGCCGCGCCTGCGCGCTGCTGGTGGATCTGCAACTGGACGTGTCCACGACGGCGTACCGCGTGGTGCAGCGGCGCGGGTCCGTCGCCAAGCGGGCGGCCGACCTGCTGAACCAGGACCTCGACGCGCTCGAGGAGGCGTGGGAGACCGCGGGCCTCGTCGGCGCCGATCACGTGGTGAAGGTGCAGTCGGTGGGCCCCCTGACTCTGGCGGCCGAGGTGGAACTCGGCACCGGCCGCCGCGTTCTCACCGACCCCGGGGCGGTGCGCGATTTCGCCGAATCGCTGGGCGAGGGTCTGGCACGGCACGCCGCGGAGGTCACCCGTCGTCTCGGCACGCAGGTGCTGATCCAGTTCGACGAGCCACGACTGCCGGCCGTGCTCGCGGGCACACTGTCCGGACGTACCCGGCTCGAGACCGTGCGGGCGATGCCGGAACCGGAGGCTCTCGCCGTGCTCGAGACCACGCTCACCGGATCCGGCGGTGCCACGATGGTTCACTGCTGCGCCGGTAGTCTTCCCGCCGATCTCCTGCGACGCAGCACCGCAGTGGCCGTGGGTCTGGACGTGGCACAGCTGACCTCCGCCGACCTGGACGGCATCGGGGAGCTGCTCGACGCGGGTAAGGAGCTCGCACTGGGGCTCGTCCCCACCGTCGCTCCGGCCGTTCCGGCCACGTGGCGCGAGCTGGCCCGACCTGCGGTGACGCTGATCGACCGCCTCGGATTTCCGCGTACCACGCTGCGCACCCAGGTTGCCGTGACGCCCGCCTGCGGACTCGCGGGGGCCGACGGGTCCTGGAGCCGGGACGCGCTGAAGTTGTGCGCCGAGGTGAGCAGCGCGTTCACCGACGACCCCGAATCACTCTGAGTCCGGCATTCTGTGTCGGCCGGACCGGTTAATCTTCGGTGGTGAGTGAATCGACCGAAGCCCCGACACCGGCCCCCGGACACGTCCGGGAGCACTGGAACGAGCTGGCCGAGGAAGTGCGGCAGCACCAGTTCCGTTATTACGTCCGCGACGCGCCCATCATCTCCGACGGCGAGTTCGACGTGCTGCTGGGCGAGCTGAACGACCTCGAGAACCGGTACCCCGACCTGCGGACGCCCGATTCGCCGACACAACTCGTCGGCGGCGGTTTCGCCACCGACTTCGCCTCCGCCGATCATCTCGAGCGGATGCTCAGCCTCGACAACGTCTTCGCCACCGACGAACTGCGCACCTGGATCAGCCGGGTGGAGCAGGAGACCGGGCCCGACCTGCACTATCTGTGCGAGGTGAAGATCGACGGGGTCGCGCTGAACCTGGTCTACGAGAACGGCCGGCTCGTCCGGGCCGCCACCCGCGGCGACGGCCGGACCGGTGAAGAAGTGACGCTCAATGCGCGGACCATCGACGACATTCCGGAAAAGCTCACCGGCACAGACGAATACCCGGTCCCGGCACTCCTCGAGGTGCGCGGCGAGGTGTTCTTCCGGCTCGAGGACTTCGCGGCACTCAACGCGGCGCTCGTCGAGGAAGGCAAGGCGCCGTTCGCGAATCCCCGAAATTCCGCGGCCGGGTCGCTGCGGCAGAAGAATCCGGCCGTCACGGCCCGCAGGCGCCTCGGGATGATCTGCCACGGACTCGGCCGGAGCGAAGGATTCGAGCCGGTCTCCCAGTACGACGCGTACACGGCTCTGGCGGCGTGGGGCCTGCCGGTGTCGACCCACACCGCCCGCGTCACCGGCGCGGACGCCGTCGTGGATCGGGTGCAGTACTGGGGCGAGCACCGGCACGACGTGGAGCACGAGATCGACGGTCTGGTGGTCAAGGTCGACGAGACGTCGCTGCAACGCCGTCTCGGATCCACGTCGCGGGCGCCGCGCTGGGCGATCGCCTACAAATACCCCCCGGAGGAGGCCACCACCAAACTTCTCGACATCCGGGTCAACGTCGGTCGCACGGGCCGGGTCACTCCGTTCGCCTACATGGAACCGGTCACGGTCGCCGGGTCCACCGTCTCCCTCGCCACCCTGCACAACGGCTCCGAGGTCAAACGCAAGGGCGTGCTGATCGGCGACACGGTGGTGCTGCGCAAGGCCGGTGACGTGATTCCCGAGGTGCTCGGGCCCGTGGTCGACGCCCGGACCGGCGACGAGTACGAGTTCGTGATGCCCACCCACTGCCCGGAGTGCGACACACCGCTGGCCCCGGCCAAGGAGGGTGACGCGGACATCCGCTGCCCCAACCAGCAGTACTGCCCCGCGCAGCTCCGGGAACGCGTGTTCCACGTCGCGGGCCGCGGCGCGTTCGACATCGAGGTCCTCGGCTACGAGGCCGCCACGAGCCTGCTCGAGGCCAAGGCGATCGGCGACGAAGGAGACCTGTTCTCGCTCACCGAGGACGATCTGCTCAAGACGTCGCTCTTCCGGACCAAGGCCGGCGGGCTGTCGGCCAACGGCCGCCGGCTGCTCGACAATCTCGATTCCGCCAAGGACAAGCCGCTGTGGCGGGTGCTGGTCGCGCTGTCCATCCGTCATGTCGGTCCCACGGCGGCGCGTGCGCTGGCCGGTGAATTCGGGTCGCTCGAGCGGATCCGGCAGAGCTCCGTCGAGGAACTCGCCGCTGTCGACGGGGTCGGGGGCACCATCGCCGCCGCCGTCGCCGAATGGTTCGGCGTCGACTGGCACCAGCAGATCGTGGAGAAGTGGTCCGCGGCCGGGGTTCGCATGGAAGACGAACGCGACGAATCGATTCCGCGCAATCTCGAGGGACTGTCGATCGTCGTCACGGGTTCGCTCGAGACGTTCTCGCGCGACCAGGCGAAGGAGGCGGTCCTCGTCCGGGGCGGCAAGGCCGCGGGGTCGGTGTCGAAGAAGACGGCGTTCGTGGTGGTCGGTGAGTCGCCGGGTTCGAAGCACGACAAGGCCGTCGAACTGGGTGTGCCGGTCCTCGACGAGGACGGGTTCCGCCGACTGCTCGAGGGCGGTCCGGACGCGGTCGCCGAGTCCGGGGTGTGATCGGAACCTCACGCCCGTGTTTTGGGCGGCGTGAGCGGTCCCTGTCATAGTTCTGGACATGATCGAGATTCGGAATGCGACGCCGGACGACTACGAGGCCGTCGCCGACCTCACGGTGATCGCCTACGTGGGCGGCGGTTTCGTCGAGGCACACGATCCGTACACGAACCGGTTGCGCGACACCGCCGAGCGTGCGGAGCAGGCGGACGTCCGGGTGGCCGTGAAGGAAGGCCAGATCGTGGGTTCCGTCACGATCGCGGAGCCGGCCACGCCGTACGCCGATGTCGCGGAACCGGGGGAGCTCGAATTCCGGATGCTCGCCGTGTCACCCGACGCGCGCGGTTCCGGGGTCGGGACTGCGCTCGTGCGGCACGTGCTGGACACGGCCTACGACCGCGGCGACCGCGCGGTCGTCATGTCCACCCAGCCCGACATGGAGGATGCGCGCCGCATCTACGACCGCAACGGCTTCGTGCCTGTGCCCGAACGCAATTGGGTGCCCGTTCCGGGTGTCGAGCTGACCGTCCTGGTCCGCGAGCTCGTCTGACGCGAACCCCGCCCGACGATCCGGGCGGGGACGAAGGTCAGCTCAGGACCGTCGCAATGATGCCGGCGAGGTAGCCCAGCCGGGCGATCTCGGACGGGCGGAACTCCGGGCCACCGGGGCGCCCGAGCATCAGCACGCGGCCGGTGGTGCCGAGCGGGGCCGCGGCGAGGGTGGTGTTCATGTCGCGCCACACCTGCGGCACCCAGTCGCCTTCGCCGTCGAGCGCGGTGGGCTTCTCCAGCGGCATCCACGGGATCTCGGTGGCGTGGGTCTCGGGAGCGCCCGAGCTGCCGACGACGCGGTAGGCGCCGTGCGGGCCGAGATCGGCGACCACGGACCAGCCGACCCGCAGCACCCGCGGGGCCCCGTCGACGAGGACCTGCAGCCGGTCGTCCGTGGCCGTCGCGACCTGGTCGATGAGTTCGAGTTCGCGGTGGGTGTCGAGGATGCCGGCGTACGGCCGGATCGAGTCGACGGTGACGCCGGCCAGGTTCTCGGCGGCCGTGATGAGGGTGTCGGGGAGCGATCCCGGCTCGACATCGACCACGAGGTCGTCGATGGCGAATCCGGCACCCCGTTCCACCACGTCGAGCGACAGAATGTCAGCACCCACCGAGCCCAGGGCGACGGCGAGAGAGCCGAGGCTACCGGGACGGTCGGGGAGCTGGACGCGAAGCAGATACGACACGTGCGTCCCTTTCACCACGAGATAGACGCGGGAGTACCTGCGACCCCCGTCGCTCACCATCCTTGCACTTTCGTTCCCGAGTATGCGGTGCCCCCTGCGCGTTCGCCGGGGTCGCGGACGCGGATCGCAGGTCGCGCCCGATTCGTGACACCGACGATACGGATTCGCCTCGTCCGCGAAACACGACGGCTCGAACATGGGGCCATGAGCACCACGGCAACGGGAGTGACGACGTCCGCCTCGAGACGGGTGTCGGCGGGCCGGGAACAGGAATTCCTGCGCTGGACGGACGCCGGGATGGCGATGGCGGGCACGTTCCCGGGATTCCTCGGCGGCGGCTGGCTGCGGTCCGCATCCGATCCCGAGCAGTATCACGTGGTGTACCGGTTCGCGGACGAGGAGACTCTCGACGCGTGGACGACCTCGCCTGCCAGAAAGGTGTGGGTGGGGC
>RRBB01000134.1:0-30066 GCA_006543605.1 Rhodococcus sp. WS4 | reverse complement strand
GCATCTACACCCAGGGGCGTCTGCTGTCCCCGCCGCGCAGCGGCTGACGCGTCCGGCCCGCCGGGCTCTGTCATGCCCGTATCGGTCCGTCATCGTGCCGAGCATCGACACTCACAACGACATGGCCACCGTCAGCGTGCCGACGACGCCGTCAACGTGCCGACGAACGCCGACATTTGCGTCTGCATTTTCGGTGACGCCATCGTCTGCAGATTCAGTGACCAGCAACAGCCGGGCCGGGCCGTCCATGGTCGGTAAGTGTGGGTCGAGGGTGGGTAGGTGCCGGCGCCCGGGGGGCCGAACCCAGGTGTTGTCTCCGCTCCTCGGCCACCTGCTGCTGCCAGTAGGCATCCGATCGTGGCTGCGATGGCCGTGACGGGCTCATACGGTGACCTCCCCGCGAAAGATGCGTTCCCAGAGGAGATCTGATCGTTCTCCAGAAGGCCGCGCTGGATTGGCATGGCCCGCAGCCCCCGACGGCGACGAACTCCTCCTCTCTTTTGTAGCCGATCGCAGTGACTCACGCCACGAACCGACCGGTCCCCATTCCGCGTCGAATTCCCCCACCGTCCACAGCGGTTCAGTTCCGAGATGCGTGGCGCCCCGATCTCGATCCCGCACGGTGCTGGTCGCCGACCTGAGATGAGGTCAAGGCAAGATTGTCGGCCGGTTGGGTGGCGCGTTCCCCGCCAGCGGATGTGGGCACGCACCGGTGGGTGCCGAACAGTCGCACGTTGCCCACGTAATTCAGCCGACGGACCAATGAAATGCAGAGCAGGGACGTCGGGGAGCTGGGCTGGTCACCCCTGCGCCCGTCGCCTCGAGTGTTCTGCACGGGGCGAGGAGTCACTCGCTCACCGGTGACCGCTTCTACCACGCCCGCCAGATCGTCCGCCGACAGTTTCACGTTCTGGTCCGCTCCAGCTTCACCTCGGGTGTTCTTGTCCATGGTTGCATCCCCCACATCGTTATATGTCAGCACAAAGTGTAGAGCCCGAGATGGGCGCCCGCCCTTTCCGCGGCCGGCGTTTTCGCAGGTCCTCAGGATATTCACAGGTTTTTACCATTGCTGCGACCACCCTGGTGGCGCACGATCGGTGCTGTGCATCGACGACGCTGGCCGGCGAACCCTCCGCCCCGTGTGGCGGTGTCCAGGTGCACGGTGGCCTTGTGTTGGCGGTCGACACCCATCTGACGCTGGAGCTCGTGCGAATCGTCGCGTTCGAGAGCGGGCTCGCGGTGTACCTGGCGCTCACAGCCACCGGTACCCCGGCCGAACGGGCCCGCCACGAGACCCGCCCCCTGACCGACCCGGCGGACCGGTCGGCGCGGTGGTCCTACCTCGAGGTGTGGGCGGGTACGGACCGGATCGCCGTCGCAGACCCGTACCTCGCCCGCCCGAATCTGCAGGCGTGCACGGCCGAACTGTGCACGTATCTCACCGAGCCGCAGTACTGGCTCGACACCCCGGCACCGGTACGGTCGGTGACCCTCACCGCCGAGTGGCAGCAGATCGGTCTGGCACCGACGGTCTCGACGCTGACACTGGCACGCCTGGATCAGGCCACGAGAAATCCGCAGTAGTGACCCCGCCGGCAGACGCCTGGACGAGAGGTGACGGGACAGGTGGGGCACGCTGTCGGGCAGGATTGTGCCTCTGGTGGTTCCTCTGCCGACAGGCTCGACCGGCCACCGGTGGCCGGGGACTTCCGATTTGTCCAAGCCAGCCGATGATGTGGATGGTGTGGTCATGTTGACGTCCTATCGGCCGTGAACGACCGAGATTCCCTCGCGACTCGCGTCCCGAGGTTCCTGTTTCACCGACAGGTGCCTCCCCACACTTCATGTGCGGGGCGGTCTCACACCATCTCCGCAGGCTGCCACCGTCAGTCCGACGGCCAAAATATTCCTCGCCGCATTCACATCCCGATCGTGGACGACGCCGCATCGGCACGCCCACTCCCGCACGTTCAGCGGCATCGTCGACGCGATCGCCCCACACACCGAGCACGTCTTCGACGACGGACAGAACCGGTCGATCGCCACCACCCGCCGCCCGTACCAGTCGGCCTTGTACTCGAGCATCGACCGGAACTCGGCCCAACTTGCATCCGAGATCGTCCGAGACAGCGACCGATTCTTGACCATGTTCCGCACACTCAGGTCCTCGATGGCGATCACTTGGTTTTCGCGCACCAGTCGAGTGGAGAGTGTGTGCAGATAATCGCGACGCCGATCGGCGATCCGGCCATGAATCTTCGCGACCTTCAGTCGGGCCTTGGCCCGGTTACGGGATCCCTTCGCCTTCCTGGCCAGCACCCGCTGCGCCTTCGCCAGCCGCTCACGGTCCCTGCGCTCGTGGCGCGGGTTGGTGATCTTCTCCCCCGTCGAGAGCGTGTAGAGGCTCGTGATCCCGGCGTCGAGCCCGACCACCTCATCGGTCGGCTCGAGTTCGGTGATCGTGTCCTCGACGAGGATCGAGATGTGCCACTGACCGCGAGCATTACGCGACACCGTCACCTGCGACGGTGTCGCCCCCTCCGGTAGCGGCCTCGACCACCGAATGTCCAGCGGTTCGGACTGCTTGGCCAACCGGATCTGCCCGCCGCGGTAGGTGAAGCAGTTCGAGTAGTAGGTCGCCGAATCCTTCGACTGGCCCTTCCTCTTGAATTGCGGGTAGCGGGACTGCTTGCGCCAGAACCTGTCGAACGCGCCCTGCAACTGCCGCAGCGACTCCTGCAACGGCCCCTTCGACGGCTCCGCCAACCACTCGGTCTCGGTGTCCCGCTTCCATCCGGTGAGCATCTTCGAGGTGTCGCTGTAGGTGACCCGCCGCCGCTCCTGCGACCAGGCACGCGAGCGCTCGGCCAACGCCCGGTTGTAGACGTACCGGGTGCATCCGAACGTCCGAGCAAGCTGTTCCGCCTGCACCGCAGTCGGATAGAAGCGGTACTTGAACGCCCGCTTCACCACCCTCCCCGCCATGACCCAGACACTAGCCACACCGTCCGACAAACCCGGATCGGCTGTCCCGGACCTGAAGGACCGGGTTTGCGCCGAAAAACTCACGGATCAAGAGAATTCATCCTTACGCTGACGGAGACGATCCTGCCGCGTCCCGGGACTTCTACGTCGAGGTGTTCGGGCTCGAGGTCGCGATGGACGACCCGGTCTTGTGTTTGCAATCTCCGGCCAATCCCTCGGCGCAGGTCATCGTTCCTCCGCGCGGGATGGAGGATCCTCCGCCACGCTTCGGGATCGACGTCGGCGAACCGGCGACAGTCGATGCGGTGCACGCAGCGGCTCTGCGTCGCGGCTTGCGTATCGTCTACCCCCTCACCGACGAGCCGTGGGGCGTTCGCCGCTTCTTTGTGGAGGATCCCAGCGGCACGGTGGTCAATGTGCTTTCCAGTGGTGGAGCCACCACCGACACTGACCATGGCATCGATCTCGTGCCGGGCCGCGGCGGAGCGGGCCCGCTCGGCCACCTCGACGGGCACATGCATCGCTATCTCGTTGTGGTGCACTACGACCGGCAGTTCGGCGGTGATCTGCTCCGAGCGCTCAGCCTCGGCCGCCGACGCGATCACCATCACCCGCGATGCGCCCAGTCGCTGCACTTCTCCGGCGAGCATCGTCGCCGCCTGCCCCGAGGCGAAACACACGCGCTGCGGCAGATTCTCGTGCTCGAAACGCAACATCCTTCGCTATCTTTCTCGATCCGCTTGCTCCATGGGTCCCGCACCGTCACGAGAAGGTCGGGCCAGGCGATCGGCGAACCAATCGGGCGACGAGATCGTTCCGCTCGTCCGCGTGGTTGTAGATCGTGTGCTCGCCGTCGTCCCAGACTTGCAGCATCGCATCTTCTGCGCCGTCGAGGAACGGTTGCTGGTCCTCGAGGCTGACGAGCGGATCGGCGCCGCCGTGCAGCACCAGCAGCGGACACCGAATCTGCTCCTTTCCGCATTCCGGGCCGAGAAGGTGTAGATGATCTGCCGAAGGATCCGGACATCCTCCGGCCCCAACTGGTGTCGTTCGCGGAACCACTGCCACGCGTACTCCTCGGTCTCCATGAATGCGGCGTCGTCTCCCGGGAGAACCGCGACCTCGAAGCGCTGACGACTCACGCCGATCGGCATGAACATGTTCGGGTGTGCCGGGTCGCAGAACTGCCGCGCCACACCGAAGTCGGGACCGAGCGGACGCACGCACTCGGTAACGATGTTCAGCCAGCGATCGTTCACTCCCAGATCGGTGGCCTCTATGCCCAGGGCGGTCCGCACGAAGCTGTTGGCCCCATCGGCTCCCACCACATATCGCGCGGTCACGACCCGATCCGTCCCGCTCGACCACTGCTCGTCCCGGTCGCGGGACCAGGGCCGCACATGGAGCGCGACGTGGTCGGGCTCTTGTTCGACGGCTACCACCGCGAAACCCTGATTGACCTCCACGTTCGGGTAGCTCCCGATGCGCTGATGAATCGCCGACTCGATGTCCGGCTGATACATCGAGTAATGGGCCGCGAACCCGCTCGACCTTCCCGACCAGTCGACCTCGAGGAGGACATCGCCCCCGACCATCACTTATCTCCGGGCGCTGTACGCCGACTGCCTCATGACCGAACAGCAGCAGGACCACCAGAGAGGTGCTGCTCTCGTCGAGCAGGCGCGCCTCCTCGCCGATCAGATGACCGACCCGATCGCGCACGCGATCGTCGACCACGCGGACGGCATCGTCGGATTGTTCACCGGCGATCTCACACGGGACTCGTCACGTCTGGAGCGGGCACAGCCAGTGTTGCGACAAGCCGAGAACGATCTCGCACTGCGGATCGAGTCTCTGACGCTGCTCGGATTGTCGTATCAACTGGCCGACACCGAACCCCGCCGGGCGATCGAATGCTACGAGGAAGTTCTCGCGATCACGGAAGCTCACCGTGAATCCGTCTATCGGTCCTACGCACTGTGGGTCATGGCCGTCGCACAATGGCGACTCGGTGATCAGCGCCACGCAACCGACCTACTCGACCAGGGAGTGCGGCTAGCTCGACTCGTCGACGACCCGGTCGGTTGCGCAAATTGCGTCGAAGTACTCGCCTGGATCGCCGGAACCAAAGACCCTGAACGTGCCAGCACGCTGATGGGAGCCGCCGAGGCGCTCGGTCACGTTGCCGGTAGCCCTTCTGTGTTCGTTCCCAACCTGCTCGTCTATCACGAGGAGTGCGAACAAGCCGCACGTCGGATGCTCACCGAACGCATCTTCGAGGCGAGCCGGCAGCACGGCAGGGCAATGGATCTCGACTCCGCTGTCTCCTACGCGCTCGGCGAGCACACCCCGAAATCGAGTACCCCGGGTTCCGCCCAGTTGACGAAATGCGAACAGCAGGTCGCCGAACTGATCGCCGAAGGCTTGACCAACAAGGCAATTGCCGCCCGCCTCGTCATCTCGCAGCGCACCGCTCAAGGACATGTCGAACACATACTCACCAAACTCGGATTCACCTCGCGAGCACAGGTCGCCGCCTGGGTTGTCGAAAAGAGAAGTACGTCGTAGTCGCCACTCCGACGCGATCCCTGCGCGAGTACCTCGCGCGTCGACTCATCTCGCCCCTCGAAGTTCGAACTTGAGCACCTTTCCCGTCGACGAGCGAGGGAGTTCGATCGGAAACACGATCTCGTCGGGCACCTTGAATTTCGCGATCCGACCGCGGGTGTGCGCGATCAGTTCGTCGGCCGTGACCGTGGCACCCGTCCTCACGATCACGAAGGCCTTGGGCCGTTCACCCCACTTCGGATGGGGGACACCGACGACCGCGACGTCGCGCACGGCGGGATGAGTCATCATCGCCTGCTCCACCTCGATGGTCGAGATGTTCTCTCCGCCGGAGATGACGATGTCCTTCGCGCGGTCCTTGAGCTGGATGTAGCCGTCCGGGTGAATGACGCCGAGATCCCCGGTGTGGAACCAGCCGCCTGCGAACGCCTTCGCGGTGGCCTCGGGGTCGCGGTAGTAGCCGAGCATCACGTTGTTGCCACGAAGGACGATCTCGCCCATGGTCTCGCCGTCGGCCGGGACGTCGTCCATGTTCGGTTCGACGACCCGGGCGTTTTCGGCCTGGACCATGCCCACACCCTGTCGGGACAGCAGGGCGGCGCGCTCCTCGACGGTGCGCTCGCTCCACGCGTCCTGGTATTCGCAGATCGTGTACGGCCCGTACACCTCGGTGAGCCCGTACACGTGGACGACGCTGATCCCGATCGCCTCGAGCTGGGCGATCACCGTCGGCGACGGTGGCGCCGCGGCGGTGGTGATCCGCAGGGCGTCCACCGGATGTGCCTGCGGCGCTTCGGCGATGGTGGAACACACAGTGGGAGCGCCGCACAGGTTGGTGACCCCGAGGGTGTCGATCGCGTCCCAGATCGCGTCGCCGCTGACCGCGCGCAGGCAGATGTGGGTGCCGGCGGCCTGGGTAACCGCCCACGGAGTGCACCAGCCGTTGCAGTGGAACATCGGCAGCGTCCACAAATACTTCGTGGATCCGGTGAAACCGTTGTGGAACGTCTCGCCGAGCGAGTTGAGGTAGGCGCCGCGGTGCGTGTACATCACCCCCTTCGGTTTCCCGGTGGTCCCCGAGGTGTAGTTGATCGCGATCACCTGCTGTTCGTCGTCGACACCCCAGTGCACCGGGGCGTCGTCCACCGTGTCGGCCTCGGCGAGGAAGTCGGCGTACTGCGCGGTGACGATCCCGTCGGGAACGACGGGCGGCTCGATCGTGGAGTCGGGGATCTCGATCACCTCCCGCAGGCCCGGGACGGCGTCGCGGGCGCCGGCGACGGATCCGACCAGTTCGGAGTCGACGAACAGCAGACTCGCCCCGGAGTGCTGGAGGATGTACTCCAGTTCGGGGCCCGCCAGTCGCCAGTTCAGCGCGACGAGAATGCCGCCGGCGAGCGGGACCGCGAAGTGCGCGAACAGCATCTCGGGGGTGTTCGGGCATAGGAACGCGACGCGGTCGCCGGGCTCGATCCGGCCGCGCAGGACCCGGGCGAGCCTCTCGACCTCGCCGCCGAGCTCACGGTAGCTGTAACGGCGGTCGCCGTGAACGACGGCGACCCGGTCCGGGAACACGCTCGCCGACCGCTCGAGGAAACGCAGCGGGCTGAGCGGTGTGTAATTCGCGGTCGAGAGGGTCGGTCCGGACACTGGAAACCTCCGAGATGTGATGAAGTACCGTGACGGCGCTACACGCCACAGATGACGTCAGGGAACCCCGCATCGGAACCGCTCCCTCCGAAGTGGCCAGCGCCTGCGACTCAGTCTGCGCCGCGCTACGCATGTGCGTCGGCAGAACGACTTCATCCGCCGAAACTGACGTTCTCGTGGCCGCCGCGGCCTATCGGTTCGCCCTCCGCATCGAGCACCCAACCGTGAACGGCTACTGTGCCCCGGTCTCGTTGACCCACTCCCCTGCTCCGCTTGCGGAACATTCACGAAGACGGGAGCGACGCCGGGGAACGGCCGGCAGCAGTCGGCGCGTCTCAGAAGGTCAGTGGCCCAGTAGCGTCACGCGAACGGGTCAGCTGTCGGTGGTCAGCAGGTCGGCGAGGTTGTCCAGGCTTGCCCGTACCGTGCGTGAGTACGCCTTTGCCACGATGGGGTCCGCCAGCTTGCCGAAGACGCCACCGAGACCACTTTCGCTGTCGACTCGATAGGTGAACAGGGTGCCGCCGTCGACCTCCTCGAGCTTGGTGGTCGCGGTGAAGCCGATCTTGCCCTCCACCGACTTGGACGTGGCCACCTTCGCGGGCTCGTACTCCACGAATTCCGTCACCCAATCGAACCGCTTACCGAGGATTCGGTTTACCCCGCGCCACCGGGTACCCACCCCGAGCTCCCCGTCAGTGATCTGCTCGCATTCGACGTTTGACGCTTCCCACGACGGCCAGTTCTCCGCCGCGAGGAGAAAACTCCATACATCCGACGCAGGGCGTGCAATGACGACGGACTGCTCGACAACTGGCATGGTGATCATCCCTTTAGTTAGTGATTGGTTCGGCGTGACCTGTCTCGTCGCGCCACCACGATCGATCCGAGGGGCAGAAGAATGGAGACCGGTCCGTTTCATCGTCCTCCTGTGCCGGGTTCGCTGTCACTGATCGTTAGTTAGCGCACCTTCCTAGGATGCCGACTGGTAGCGCAAGCGTGGTGCACCGCCAGGTACTCCGACCCGCTGGCCAGGAAACGCCAGTGGGCCTGCCGCCGTTGACGGCGATCACGTCAGGATGTTGTCTCGGAGGAGCTTTCGACGAACCTTGACCGCGTCGGTATCTCGCATCCATCCGTCGGACCGGGAACCAACCTCCCCGATGCCCGACGACGGCTCCCATTGCAATCGGCTGCAACGTTTATTGCTCACGTCATATCTCCCTACATTCATGACCCGGGTTACACGGGACAGGACGGATCCCGCCGTAGCCGGAAACAACGGAGAAACCAAGGGAGTGCAATGGCGCTGAACAAGAACTCGCTACTGAGCGCGTATCGGAAGATGTCCGAGATCCGAGCGTTCGAAGACCGCCTACACGAGGAGAACGCCACCGGCGACATTCCCGGCTTCATCCATCTGTACTCCGGCCAGGAAGCCATCGCCGTCGGCGTGTGCGAGAACCTGCAGGACACCGACTACATCGGGTCTACCCACCGCGGCCACGGACACTGCATCGCCAAGGGCTGCGACATTCACGGGATGATGGCGGAGATCTTCGGGAAGGACGACGGCCTCTGCCATGGCAAGGGCGGGTCCATGCACATCGCCGACCTGTCGGTGGGCATGCTGGGCGCGAACGCCATCGTCGGCGGGGCACCCTCCCTGGCCATCGGCGCGGCACTCAGCGCGAAGACGCTGCGAAACGGCGGCGTTGCGGCCTCGTTCACCGGTGACGGCGGATCCAACCAGGGAACGGTCTTCGAAGCCATGAACATGGCTGTCGTGCTCGACCTCCCCATCGTCTTCGTCACGGAAAACAACGGATTCGGCGAGGCGACCGGACGGGACTACGCCGTCGGCGCACCCAGCATCGCCTCCCGCGCGGCGTCGTTCGGCATGCCGGCCGTCACCGTCGACGGGACCGATTTTTTCGCCGTGTACGAAGCAACCCGTGAGGCCGTCGAGCGTGCGCGCATGGGAGGCGGGCCCACCTCGATCGAGGCGATCGCGTACCGCTGGCACGGACACTTCGAAGGTGACGCGCAGCTGTACCGCACCTCGGATCAGGTTGCGGAACTGCGTAAGACGAAGGATCCGCTGTTGAACTTCCGCAACCACCCGGACAGCAAGAAGGTGTCCGTGAAGGAACTCGACGCGATCGATGCCGACGCGCGAGCCCGAGTGGACGACGCCGTGGCGAAGGCCCGGCAGGCCGAATATCCGTCGTTGGCAAACCTTCTGACCGACGTCTACGTGTCGTACTGAGAGTGAGAACAGAAATGACAACGTCGAAGACGACGTACCGCGAAGCAATCAAGGCCGCGCTCGCCCAGGAGATGGAGCGCGACGCGACGGTCGTACAGATCGGTGAAGATCTGCGCGGTGGGCAGGCGGGGACGAACCCGGAACTCGAGTCCGGAAAACTCGAGGCGTTCGGTGGTGTGCTGGGGGTGACCAAGGGATTGTGGACCGAATTCGGTTCCGACCGAGTCATCGACACCCCGATCACCGAGTCTGCGATCATCGGCATGGCGGCCGGCGCCGCGTTGACCGGGCTGCGTCCGGTCGCCGAACTGATGTTCATGGACTTCTTCGGAGTCTGCTACGACGCCCTGTACAACCAGGCCGCGAAGTTCCGCTACATGTTCGGCGGGAAGGCCCGCACCCCACTCGTGGTGCGCGGCATGATCGGCGCCGGGTTCTCGGCGGCTGCCCAGCACTCGCAGTCCCCGTACAACGTGTTCGCCGCGGTTCCCGGTCTCAAGGTGGTGGCCCCGTCGAACGCGTACGACGCGAAAGGCCTTTTGATCCAGTCGATCCGGGACGACGACCCGGTGGTGTTCTGCGAGCACAAGACGCTGTACGACCTCAAGGGCGAGGTGCCCGACGAGCCGTACACCGTCCCGTTCGGCGTCGCCAACTACACCCGTGAAGGCACGGACGTCACGGTCGTCGCGCTCTCGGCCATGGTGAACGCGGCCAATAACGCCGCCGACAAACTCGCCACCGAGGGTATCTCCGTCGAGGTCGTCGACCCCCGCACCGTCTCACCGCTGGACGAGGAGGGGATCTTGGAGTCGGTCGCCGCAACCGGCCGGGTAGTGATCGTGGACGAGTCCGCGGCCCGTTGCGGGTTCGGGCACGACGTCGCGGCCCTGATTGCGACGAAGGCGTTCGGTTCGTTGAAGGCCCCGATCGAACTGGTCACCCCGCCGCACACGCCGGTGCCGTTCTCCCCCGTCCTCGAGCAGGCATGGCTTCCCAACGCGGCGCGTATCGAGGCTGCCATCCGCAAGGTCGTGAGTGCCTGACATGAGTGACATCAAACTGATCGAAGTTCCCAAATGGGGCCTGTCCATGGACGAGGGCACCGTGACGGAGTGGTTGATCGAGGAGGGAATGTCCTTCGCGAAGGGCGACCTGCTCTGCGAGATCGAGACCAGCAAGATCACCAACGAGTTGGAGGCACCGTTCGACGGAGCGCTGCGGCGCATCGTCGCCGAGCCGGGTGCCACGTTGCCGGTGGGTGCGGTCCTGGCCGTGTCGGCCGAAGCCGCCGTCTCCGACGCCGCGATCGAGGAATTCCTGACCGGAATCGGAGCGACGCCCGAGCCAGAGCAATCGCCGGGTGGACAACCCACGCCCGCGGAACCGCGCGTGACACACACCCCGGCGGCACAGGAACCGGCGCGAACTTCCGGCACGACCACCGTCCCGGATTCGCTGCGGGGGAGAACGAATGGTGATGCCTTCGCCACACCACACTCCCGTCGACTGGCAGACGAATTGTCGATCGACCTGGGCCGTGTGGCCGGGACCGGCCGCGACGGCCGGATCTCGGTTGCGGACGTCCACGACGCGATTCGCTCGGCAGGCGGAACGGTCGCGGACGCACCGTCGCCGAGCCGATCGGGTGTGCCCGGACGCTCCGCCGAGGACGACGGCACGGTCGATGCGACGCCGGTGGCGCGTCGACTGGCCAGGTCCCTCGGCATCAATCTGCACGATTGCCGGGCCACCGGTTCGCGGGGGCGCGTCTGCGAGGCAGACATTCGGGAAGCCGAACGGCTGTTCCGGCTGGTTCCCGATCCGGTGGCCGCTTCCCCTGGCGGTGCGGGCACCCCGCACGCGGCACCCGAGTTCGAGACGATCCCGTTCAACGCGATGCGCAAGGCGATCGGTCAGCGCCTGCAGGAATCCAAGCGCAACGCCCCGCACTTCCGGCTCACCGCGGACCTGCAGATCGACAATCTTCTCGCTCTCCGCAAGGAGATCAACGCGACCGTCCCTGCGGTCAAGCTGTCGGTCAACGACTTCGTCGTCAAGGCCTGCGCGGCGGCGCTGCGGAAGGTGCCGGACGTCAACGTCCAGTTCGACGAGGCAACCCAGTCGGTGCTGCGGTACGCAAATGCCGACGTCTCGGTGGCCGTCGCACTTCCGTCGGGTCTGATCACCCCCATCGTTCGTGGGGCGGAGAGCAAGACCCTCGCGGAGATCTCCGGTGAGGTCCACGCATTGGTGACGAAGGCCAAGGCCGGGAAGCTGACCCCCGACGAGTTCCAGGGCGGCACGTTCACCGTCTCCAACCTCGGGATGTTCGGCGTGCGCGAATTCGACGCGATCATCAACCCACCCCAGGGCGCCATCCTCGCCGTCGGCGCGGGGCAGCAGCGGCCGTGCGTCGTGGACGGTCAGGTCGTGCCTCGCACAGTGCTCACCGTCACCTTGTCCTGCGATCACCGGGTGATCGACGGCGCCCTCGGTGCAACGTTCCTGCAGGAACTGCGGCGTTTCGTCGAGTCACCCGCATTGATGCTGGTCTAAGGAGTGTTGATGACTGACAAGTACGATGTCCTGGTGATCGGCAGTGGTCCCGGCGGCTACGTCGCCGCCATCCGCGCCGCTCAGCACGGACTGCGGACCGCGGTGATCGAACGGGACCGACTCGGCGGTATCTGCCTGAACTGGGGTTGCATTCCCACCAAGGCCCTACTGCACGGCGCCGATGTGGCGCACACGCTGTCGAATCTGCGCCCCCTCGGATTCACCGCCACCGGTGTGGAATTCGACATGGCACAGCTGGTCGAGTTCAGCCGTGGGGTGTCGGGGCGATTGTCCGACGGTATCGGCTACCTGATGAAGAAGAACGGCATCGCCGTGATCGCCGGCACCGCCCGGCTGACCGGTAAGGGCGTTGTCGGAGTCAGGACGGGCGAGGACGCGTCGTCGTTCACCGAATACCGGGCCGATCACATCATCCTGGCCACGGGTGCGCGGCCACGGTCGGTGCCCGGGGTGACGCCGGACGGCGATCGGGTCTGGACCTACTTCGACGCCCTGGTCCCGAAGGAACTTCCGAAGTCGTTGCTGGTCATCGGATCTGGTGCCATCGGCGTCGAGTTCGCCAGCCTCTACAATGATCTGGGCAGCGAGGTGACCCTCGTCGAGGTGGCACCGCAGATCATGCCCGTCGAGGACGCAGCGGTCGCCGGCCACGTGCGGCGACAGTTCGAGAAGCGAGGAATCAAGACTCGGACCGGCGCGTCGGTGTCCGCACTCACCGTCGGCGCGGATTCGGTCGCGGTGACAGTGAAGTCTGCAGACGGCACCCTCGAAGAAATTGCCGTCGACCGGGTCCTGGTCGCCGCCGGGATCCAGGGCAACGTCGAGGATCTCGGAATCGAAGACCTCGGGGTCGACGTCGACCGCGGCTTCGTCACCACCGACCAGTGGTGCCGCACCACCGCATTCGGGGTGTACGCGATCGGTGACGTCGCCGGCGCCCCGTGTCTGGCCCACAAGGCCAGCCATGAAGGCGTGTTGTGTGTCGACAAGCTGGCGGGCGTCGAGCACGTGACACCGTTGGACAAAGACTATGTCCCAGGATGTACGTACGCCCGGCCGCAGGTCGCGAGCCTCGGCCTCACCGAGGAGCAGGCACGCAAGACCGGCCGTTCCCTGCAGATCGGGCAGTTCGATCTGCAGGCCTCCGGCAAGGCACTCGCCATCGGTGAAGCCGACGGTTTCGTCAAGACCATCTTCGACGCCGACAGCGGTGAGCTGTTGGGCGCTCACATGGTCGGTCCCGATGTCACAGAGCAGATCCAGGGCTTCGGCATTGCACGATCTCTGGAGGCCACCGGTGACGATCTCGCGGAAGTGATCTTCGCGCACCCGACGCTGTCCGAAGCCATGCACGAGTCGGTCCTGGCTGCACTGGGCCGCCCGGTCAACATGTAGCAAGCCCCGCCGAACCGTGGATGGCCCGAGCACACCACGGTTCGGTGGGAACCACCACCCAGGAATCGACACGTGACTCCCACACCAGGAACATCGCCCGACGCCGCGCCGGCCCCGCCCGGCCGTAAGCTGCTCCGCCTCGAGATCCGAAATGCGGAGACCCCGATCGAACGCAAACCGAACTGGATCAAGACGAGAGCGAAGATGGGCCCGGAATACTCCGAGCTCGAGGGCCTCGTCAAGCGCGAGGGTTTGCACACCGTCTGCGAAGAAGCCGGCTGCCCCAACATCTACGAATGCTGGGAAGACCGCGAAGCGACGTTCCTCATCGGCGGGCAGCAATGCACCCGCCGCTGCGACTTCTGCCAGATCGACACCGGCAAACCCGACGACCTCGACCGCGACGAACCCCGCCGCGTCGCCGAATCCGTCCAGGCGATGGGACTGCGGTACTCCACCATCACCGGCGTCGCCCGCGACGACCTCCCCGACGGCGGCGCCTGGCTGTACGCCGAGACCGTCCGCCTGATCCACCAGCTGGGCCCCGGCACCGGCGTCGAACTGCTCATCCCCGACTTCAACGCCAAACCCGACCAGCTCGCCGAGGTGTTCTCCACCCGCCCCGAGGTGCTCGCGCACAACGTCGAAACCGTCCCGCGCATCTTCAAGCGGATCCGGCCCGCGTTCCGCTACCAGCGCAGCCTCGACGTGATCACCGCAGCCCGCGAGGACAACCTCGTCACCAAGTCCAACCTCATCCTCGGCATGGGCGAAACCCCCGACGAGGTCACCCAGGCGCTGCACGACCTGCACGACGCGGGCTGCGACATCATCACCATCACCCAGTACCTGCGCCCCTCCCCCCGGCACCATCCCGTCGAACGGTGGGTCGAGCCGGAGGAGTTCGTCGAGCACTCCCAGGCCGCCGAGCAGATCGGCTTCGCCGGCGTCATGGCCGGACCCCTCGTCCGCTCGTCGTACCGCGCCGGGCGTCTCTACGCGCAGGCGATGGCCCACCACGGCCGGGAACTCGCCGACCGCCTCACTCACCTCGCAACCACACCGCCCGCCAGGAGCGTTACCCCATGAGTACCAGTTCCGTCATCGAAGACACACGCATCATCGAGTTCGCCCGCCGCTGGCTGCCCTACGGGGGCGGGAACACCGGCGACCTGCTCGTCGAATTCGGCATGACACCCGCCTGCTACATCGCCCGGCTCGGCACGATCCTCGACAGTCCCGTCGGCCGGTGCCTCGATCCACAACTGCGCACGGACCTGCGTCGCTTCGTCGCCCTGCGATCGACGATTCGCTAGACACCAGGATTCCGAAATTCACCTCGACCGACGATCTGCACGTCGACACCCTCTGCGAACCGATACGGATGGGCGGACAGAACCGGGCCGAGGCTCTTCCTGAGCCGGGAGATTTCGGCACGGACAGCTGCCACGTGGTCGCGGTCACCGAACAACGCCACACTCAACGACGGGGCATCGATTCCAGCGGAACTCGTTTCGGTCAGCACCTGCAGGATCTGTGCGTGCCGCGGCGAGAGCGCACGGGTCCAGCTCGTATCTCCTCGCACCGTCACTCGTGGATCCTCACCGAGATCGAGTTCCACTCCGATGGTCGACGGCCTGCCTCCGCGTCGCACCAGCCAGCCGTCACCGAGCGGTTCCGGCGTACACAGTCCCAACCCGGGTACCAGCACCGGTTCGCCGAGGCACGGAGGTGCGAGCCGGTCAGGAACGGCCAACCCGCGGGCGTCGGCGACCCAGCCGTGCCGGTCCACCACGAGGGCCGGGCCGGCGGTCGCCCCGAGCACCGGCGCCGCGTGACCGCGGAGCTTTTCCAGGTTGATCGTGTGCTCCTGCCACAGCGTGGCCTCGGCCAACCGTACCGCCGTTTGCACCAGTGCCACCGTCGTCGGATGAACCGACATCGCGGAGCCACTGATGTCGACCACACCGAGCACTTCGCCGCTACGTGGATCATGCACGGGAGACCCGGTACACGACCATCCACAATGCGATCGTGCGTAATGCTCCGCCGAGAACAGCTGCACGGGAGCATCTTCCACCAGGGCTGTGCCGATGGAGTTCGTACCCACCGACCCCTCGGACCACCGGGCGCCTTCCATGAAGCCCAGCGCGTCGGCGGCCTTCCGCACGCCGCGTGAACCTTCCCGCCACAGAACCACCCCGTCGGCGTCCGCGATCACCACTATGAAATTCGCGTCTTCCGCTACCTGGGTCAACGTGTTGCGAAGCTCGGGAAGGACCGATCGCAGGGCAGTTCGCGTCCGCCGGGCTTCGACCTCGGCGTAGTCAGCCAGCACCACGTCCTCGCACCCATCGGGGCTCACCCCGTCCGCTTGTAGCCGCGACCACGACCGACCGACGACATCGCGCGGCTGCGCGGGTGGCTGCCGACCCGACAGCACGGCATCGTGCACCTGACTCAGCAACTTCGCGTGCCGGGGTAGATCCACACCCGAGCCGACAGCGGGAAGGCGGTGTCGAACCGAACCGGTAGTGCTCATACAGCCGAGCCTACCGGGGATGCGGGCGCCGAACCATGGCCGGGTTCCGTCGATTTCCATTGGGTACGAACGTAATCGACAGCCGATGGGCAACTCTGCAACTGATTGCAACCCTTGAATACCTGCGGTCGATGGTGTTCGACTGTCCTGCGCGTTTCCGACGACTGTGTTCGCGGTCCGCGGACTCGCGCGTAGCTGCCAGGCGGGGTCGCGTCACCTACAGCGAGGTCCACAAACGCCGATATGTCTTGACAAACGTGTCTACTAGAACGTACTAGTTTAGTGGCCCCCGCACCCAGTGACGACGGAGTAGAAACATGGAAATCGGCCTGATCACCGACTCGGTCGGTCATCTGCCCTTCGATACAGCCCTCGACCTCGCGCGGGCGCACGGTCTGAGTTCGGTCGAGGTCGCGACGGGAAACTGGTCGGAAGCACCGCACGCCGATCTCGACACACTGGTCTCGTCCACGGACGCGCGCGCCGAGTTCCTCGGGCAGATCACCTCCCGCGGGCTGACACTGAGCGCCCTGAACGCCAACGGCAACCAACTGCATCCCGTCTCGGGAGAGGCGCACGACGCCGTCGTCCGTCAGACCATCGAACTCGCCGGCGCACTCGACGTCCCCACCGTCGTCCTCATGTCCGGACTGCCGGGCGCGAAAGGTGACTCCAGCCCCAACTGGATCACCACGGCGTGGCCGCCGGAGAACCTCGACGTCCTCGCCTACCAGTGGAACGAAGTCGCGATTCCGTATTGGAAGGAGCTCGCGGCTTTCGCCCGAGACCACGACGTCAACCTTGCGGTCGAAGCATGCGGCGGCCAGCTGGTGCACAGCGCGTCGACGATGCTGCGGCTGATCGAGAGCGTCGGCGACGACGCGGTGGGCGCGAACCTCGACCCCTCCCACCTGATGTGGATGGGCGCCGACATCCCCACCGTCATTCGCACACTGGGGAAGTCGATCTTCCACGTGCACGCGAAGGACATTCGCATCAACGCCTGGGCTGCGCAGCGCGACGGACTCCTCGATACCGTCCCGTTGACCGATCCGCTGGAGCGGGCCTGGAACTACGTCACCCTCGGTCTCGGCCACCCGGACGGTGCCACGTTCTGGGCGGATTTCGTCTACAACCTTCGCGCGGTCGGTTACGACGGCACCCTCAACATCGAGCACGAGGACGCACTCGTCAATTCTCTGGAAGGCGTCGGCCGAGCGGCGGACCTCCTGAAGCAGGTCACCCTCGTCGAGCCACCCGACTGGACTCCCGCGAACGTCTGACAGCGTCCGCTCCAGCCCAAACACTCTTGCCTTGTCCGAATGTCTTAACATAAGGTGCAACGATGAGTGTGAAGATCGGAATCGTCGGATACGGGTTGGGTGGGCGGTATTTCCATGCGCCGTTCGTCGAGGCGGCAGAGGGAATCACGCTGGGCGGCATCGTAGCCCGGTCGGCATACCGCGTCGCCGAGGCCGCCGCCGACTTCCCGGACGTGCCGGTGTTCTCGAGCCTCGGCGAACTCATCGACTCGGGCGTCGACGCCGTCACGATCACCACCCCACCGCAGACCCGACGCGACCTCGTGCTCGAGGCCGTCGGACGGGGTGTGCACGTGGTCGCCGACAAGCCCTTCGCACCGGATGTCGCAACGGCCCGCGAAATGATCACCGCCGCCGACGAAGCCGGCGTGCTGCTCGGCGTGTTTCACAACCGTCGGTACGACGCCGACATCCGCACGCTGAAGTCGGTGCTGCCGCGACTCGGCGACATCTGGCGCGTCGAATCGCACTTCGACCAGGACGGCGCCGACACACTCGAAGCCGGTCCGATCGGCGGACTACTGCGCGACCTCGGCGCGCACGTCGTCGACCAGGTGCTGTGGCTGTTCGGTCCGGCAGAGCGGGTGGACGCTCACCTCGACTACGTCGATCTCCCCGAGGGACGCACCGACGCCGGCTTCGTCGTCAACATCACCCACCGCAGCGGTGTCTACTCGACCGTCTCGTCGAGCAAGCTCAACCACCTCGACGGGCGCAGGTTGCGCGCGTTCGGCAGCGCGGGCAGCTACGTCGCGGACGGGACGGACGTCCAGGCACAGGCCCTCTTCGCGGGGGCGCGACCCGTCGACGATCCCACCGGATGGGGCTACGAACGACGGGACCGGTGGGGCGTCCTCCACACCGCGGATGGGGCGGAAACGATCCCGTCGCAACAGGGTTCATACCAGGACTACTACACCGAATTTTCGGCCGCAGTAGCCGGCACCGACGAGCAGCCGGTGCCGGCCCGCACCGCGCTCGGCACCATCGCCGTGCTGGCCGCCGCGCGTGAAGCGGCAGAGACGGGACGTTCGGTCGCCGTGCCGTCCGTCGACTGACGTACCGCCGACGGAGCACGCGTCAACCGACCGGTTCTTCGTCCGCAGTACCGGCGTTGTCGTCCGAGGCCCGACGGTCGATGCGCTCGGCGTGGGACACTGCCGCCTCGAGGTGCCTGTCGGCCGTGGTGAGGTCGAGGCGTGCGTCACTGAGACCGTCGATGACCTCGATCAGTGCGGCGTCCTCGGCGACGCCCTGCGATTCGCGACCTCGTGCGTCGAATGCCTCGGTCAGTTCCTTCATCCGCTGAATGAGGTCGTGCAGATCGGATCGCAGCTGAGCCGTCTGCCGGGCCAGATCGGATCCGTTCATGCTTACCTGCCCTCACTCGCCGGGGATGCACACACCGTCAGCTTCACGGTAGGTCAGGCCGATCCGGGACGGGGCCGAAACCGCATGCCTGCCGACTCACCGGCGGTCACTGCCCGTGCGCGAGCCGATCCTCGACGCGATCGAACCAGTCGAGTACCGCCCGCTCGTACACGATCCCGAAGTCGAGGGTGGCCAGGGCATATCGGTTGGATCCGTGCACTTCGGCGTCACGCTCGTACTCGGCGAGCTGACGCTCGTGGGCGGTGCGGTGCACGTCCAGCATCGCGGCCAACCGCTCGGGCGGGAGATGCGCACCGAACGCAACCGTGAGCAGCAGCGGATAGCGAATGTTCTCCGGGCCGGGCTCGCGCTCGATCCAGTCCGCGAACGCCCGGCGCCCCTCCTCGGTCAGGGTGTAAGGCTTGCGCTCGCGGGCCCCCCGCTCCCCCGCCTCGATCAACCCGGCGCGCTCCATCGCCGCGAGCTCCCGATACACCTGACTGGTCGTGATCGACCAGAACTTGCCGATGCGTTCCTGGGCGGTCACCACCAGGTCCCATCCGGTCTTGGATCCCTCGTGCAGGAATCCGAGCAGCGACGCCGCGGTGGCGTTGAGAGGGCGTTCAGCCATGACACGGTCCTTCGCACGATTGGGGGTTGACATTCCACTGTGGCATATCGATCATGGAAACAACGACATTCCACAGTGGAATGTCATCGGCGAGGAGGGTCCGATGCCGAACACGGACAACATCCGGATATCCGATTCCGAACGCGAGCAGGTCGTCGGTGAACTCGGCCGGCACCTCACCGCCGGCCGGCTGACGATCGGCGAGTTCGATCAGCGGGTCGCGCAGGTGTATCGGTCTATCACCCGGCACGAGGCGCACCAGGCGCTGGTCGACCTTCCCGCCCAGGTCGCGGCGCCCATGCCTGCGCCGACGCCGACACCACGGACCCGTCCTGTGGGTCGGCGCCTGCCGGGTCATCAGCAGATCGAGTGGCTCGCCTGGCTCGCCGCCGGAAGCATCAATCTCGCGATCTGGGGCATCGTCTCGCTCGCCACCGGCACGCTGCTCTACTTCTGGCCGGTGTGGGTGATCGGTCCGTGGGGGCTGGTGCTGCTGGGCCGGACGCTGCTCGGCCGCGAGGGAACATGCGGCAAGATCACGAGCGCCGTGCGCGACGACCGCATCGGCGTCGCCGCACGAGGCTGAACCGCGGCGGGACGAGAAGGCTTCTGCCGGAGCTCAATCCGCCCCGCCCACGCCCGGGGTGACGATGCCGTGGTCGAACGCGTACACGATGGCGGCCGCGCGGTCGCGGAGATCGAGTTTGACGAAGATGTGCCCGACGTGGCTCTTCACCGTCACCCCCGAGATGCCCAGCTCCCGCCCGATCTCACTGTTGCTGTGCCCCCGCCCGATGAGCGCGAGCACATCGAGTTCGCGCGCCGTCAACTCGCCGAGCCGGTTCCGACCCCCGTCGGACGACGGTGCGATGGTCCGGTACGTGGCGAGAACACGTCCGGTCACCGAAGGGTCCAGGCACGCGCCGCCCTCGGCCACCGTGCGCACGGCACGGATCAGATCCTCCGCCGGCGAATCCTTCAGGATGAAACCGGCGGCACCGGCGCGAATGGACCCGGACAGCAATTCGTCGTCGTCGAACGTGGTGAGCACCAACACCGGCGGCGGCTCGGCGGTCGACTGGAGAGCGCGGGTCGCCTGGATCCCCTCGACTCGCTTCATCCGAAGATCCGCGAGCACGACATCCGGGCTGTGTTCCGCCACCGCATCGGGCACTTCCCCACCGTCGGCGCATTCGGCGACGATCACGAACCCGTCCTTGCGCCGCAGGATCCGGCGCAGCCCCGACCGCACCAGTTCCTGGTCGTCGACCAGCAACACCTTGATCCGTGAGTCTTTTCGGCGCAAACCCGGTCCTTCAGGTCCGGGACAGCCGATCCGGTTTTGTCGGACTGTGTGGCTAGTGTCTGGGTCATGGCGGGGAGGGTGGTGAAGCGGGCGTTCAAGTACCGCTTCTATCCGACTGCGGTGCAGGCGGAACAGCTTGCTCGGACATTCGGATGCACCCGGTACGTCTACAACCGGGCGTTGGCCGAGCGCTCGCGTGCCTGGTCGCAGGAGCGGCGGCGGGTCACCTACGCCGACACCTCGAGGATGCTCACCGGATAGAAGCGGGACACCGAGACCGAGTGGTTGTCGGAGCCGTCGAAGGGGCCGTTGCAGGAGTCGCTGCGGCAGTTGCAGGGCGCGTTCGACAGGTTCTGGCGCACGCAGTCCCGCTACCCGCAATTCAAGAGGAAGGGCCGGTCGAAGGATTCGGCGACCTACTATTCGAACTGCTTCACCTACCGCGGCGGGCAGATCCGGTTGGCCAAGCAGCCCGAACCGCTGGACATTCGGTGGTCGAGGCCGCTACCGGAGGGGGCGACACCGTCGCAGGTGACGGTGTCGCGTAATGCTCGCGGTCAGTACCACATCTCGATCCTCGTCGAGGACACGATCGCCGAGCACCCGTCGACCGATGGGGTGGTCGGGCTCGACGCCGGGATCACGAGCCTCTACACGCTCTCGACGGGGGAGAAGATCACCAACCCGCGCCACGAGGGCAGGGACCGTGAACGGCTGGCGAAGGCACAGCGGGTGCTCGCCAGGAAGGCGAAGGGGTCCCGTAACCGGGCCAAGGCTCGACTGAAGGTCGCGAAGATTCATGGCCGGATCGCCGATCGGCGTCGCGATTACCTGCACACACTCTCCACTCGGCTGGTGCGCGAAAATCAAGTGATCGCCATCGAGGATCTGAGTGTGCGGAACATGGTCAAGAATCGGTCGTTGTCTCGGGCGATCTCGGATGCGAGTTGGTCCGAGTTCCGGTCCATGCTCGAGTACAAGGCCGACTGGTACGGGCGGCGGGTGGTGGCGATCGACCGGTTCTGTCCGTCGTCGAAGACCTGCTCGGTGTGTGGGGCGATCGCCTCGGAGATGCCGCTGAACGTGCGGGAGTGGGCGTGCCGATGCGGCGTCGTCCATGATCGGGATGTGAATGCGGCGAAGAATATTTTGGCCGTCGGACTGACGGTGGCAGCCTGCGGAGATGGTGTGAGACCGCCCCGCACATGAAGTGCGGGGAGGCAACTGTCCGTGAAACAGGATCCTCGGGACGCGAGTCCCGAGGGGAATCTCGGTCGTTCACGGCCGAGAGGACGTCAACATGTCTCCCAGAACGGGCGTCACCGCGGCGACCAGTCCGCACAGCAGGATCCACCCCGGCGGCACGAAGCCGTTGCGTTGCGCGACAGCGGCACCGGCGATGACAACGATGCCGATGTGCGCGAACAGGGGGACGCCCAGCGGATAGTCGTAGTCACTCTCCGCCACGCGTCGACGAAAGAACGTCGTCACCTGCACACCGATCAGCGTAGGCGAAGACGCACCCGCACCGCGTCGTCTCCGGAGCGGACGCGCCCTCCACCCACGGTAGGAGACGAGAACGCGACCGTGGCACGGCGACACCGCATGCGTCGCTCCGTAGCGTTGCCACCATCAACGAAACGACGGAGGTGGCCGAGATGTCGTGGAACGATTTCCGTGCACGCCGGGCGGTACAGGAAGAGATACTGGCGCGGGCGCACATCGACCCCGCGGCAGCGCTGCGGTTCGACGAAGTTCTCGGTGCTCTCGCGCTTTTCGGGTCGGCTGACAACATCCTGCTCTCCCTTCAGCACCGGTGGAGCAATCACCTCGCCGCCCGCCTCGACCAGGCGGTCGAGGACGGCACGCCCCTGAATGCGACGTGGCGCCGGCTCGCCGGAGAGCAACCCGCACTGCGAGCGCTCCTCGATGCCGCTGCCGCCCAATCCCTGCCGTTGCGCGGCGCACAACGCAACGAGCAGCGGATGATCGAGGCGCACAACACCGGACGGCTGTCGGGATCGCAGCGTGAGCAGCGACCGATCGACGCGACCGCGCCGACGATGTCCGCCGTGTGAAACTCGCCTTCGCCGGGTCGAACTCGCCTCGGCGTCAGTGGGGAGCGCGGTCGGCGAGAAGGGTCCGAACGAAACCGCGGGTGCTCGCCGTCTGGGGGCGGCCCGCCACTTGGACGAGCGAAATGGTGCGCTCGACCGTCGGCCGCAGGGGTATGTGCACGAGGCCGGCGAACGAGATCATGGGCAGTACGAGTTCGGGCACCGCGGTGACCCCCAGGCCCGCCGCCGCCAACCCGGCGACCGCGCCGATGTTCTGCGCCTGCATCACCGGACCGAGTTCGATGCGGGCGTCCTCGACGGCCCGGCGCACGGGCGCGGCGATGCTGCTCTCGGGGCCGAACGCGATGAACGGCTGCCCCGCGAGATCGGACCACTGGAGTACCGGCCGCTCGGCGAACGGATGTGTCGGCGCGACAGCGCAATAGAAGGAGTCGCTCGTCAGCAGGTCCTGTTGCAGGCCGGGCAGGGTCCCCGACGTCGTCACCAAGGCCAGATCGACCGTGCCCGAGTAGACGGCATCGAGCACCTCCTGACGCAGCCCGTCCCGGATCTGGAGCCGCACGTCGGGGTGTCTCTCCCGGAAGTCCACGACGTACGGGGGCAGGAACGTAGCGGCGAGCGAGGGCAGGCACGCCACCGTCACGATTCCACGGTCACCGGTGACGAATCGTTCGATCTGCGTGAGCCCGTCGTCGAAGTCGGTGAGCATCCGCCGGGCGTGCTCGACGATCTCCCGCCCGTGCGAGGTCAGTTCGACTCGGCGGGTGGTGCGTTCGAACAGCGTGACGTCGAGTCTGCGCTCGGCCTCGGCGACGGAGCGGCTCAGCGAAGACTGGGAGACGCCGAGTGCGTGCGCGGCCGACGTGAAGCTCTCGTAGTCGGCGATGGCGACGATGCTTCGCAGATGAGAGACGCCGAGATTGATGCTCACATGCATCAGTATGGCCCACATTCATGCGAGTGACGCTCGCATCCCCCGAGCGAGGTGCGCGAACGCATTAATGAGTCAGAGTCATGAATCAATTATCTATTGATATTTGACCCGCAATTGTGAGGCGCGCGACACTGGGACATCCGTTACGAAGGAGGTCACATGGTTGCCGCGCTCGGGTTCGCCACGATCGTCTGTTTCCTGGCGCTCGCGTTCAGCCGACGGGTCTCGGTCCTCGTCGCGCTGATCCTCGTGCCCATCACGTTCGCGATCGTCGGCGGCTGGGCCCCCGACCTCGGGGAGATGGTCGGCGACGGTCTCCTGAAGGTCGCCCCCGTCGCCATCATGATCGCGTTCGCGGTCCTCTACTTCAGTCTGATGGTCGACGTGGGACTGTTCGATCCCGCGATCCGCCGGGTCGTCCGGTGGGCCGGCGGCAATCCCGCCAAGATCGCCGTCGGAACGGCGGTGCTGACCCTGCTCGTCGCACTCGACGGCGACGGCACCTCGACGTTCCTGATCACGATCTCGGCGTTGCTGCCGATCTACCAGAAACTGGGGATGCGACCCGTCGTGCTGACCGGCATCGTCTGCCTCGCGGCCGGCCTGATGAACATGATTCCCTGGGGCGGCCCGACCGTCCGCGCCATGGCCGCGCTCGACCTGACCAGCGCCGACCTCTTCACACCCGTCCTGCCCGCGATGGCGGCCGGAGTCCTCTGGGTGCTGTTCGCCGCCTACATGATCGGGCGGGTCGAACGGAAACGACTCGGCGTCACCGAGTTCGCGCTTCCCACCGCCGGCGGTCCCGGTACCCCGCACGTCTCCGACCCGCAGGTGCGTACCGGCCGCCAGCGGGCCGTGATGGCGTTCAACACGGTACTCACCCTCGTGCTGATCGTGATCCTGTTGTTCCAGCTGGTGCCGTTGGAGGTGGCGTTCGCCATCGCGTTCGCGCTGGCGCTCGTCGTCAACTGCCCGAAGTGGGACGATCAGCAGGCCCTGTTCGCCAAGCACGGCGGCAACGTCACCATGGTGGTGGTGATGATCCTCGCGGCAGGGGTGCTCACCGGAATCCTCAACGGCACCGGAATGATCACCGCGATGGCGCAGACGTTCGTCTCCTGGATCCCCGAGTCGGCCGGCTCGCTGATCCCCGTGATCACCGCGGTGACGTCGATGCCGCTCAGCCTGGTCTTCACCCCGGACGCCTACTACTTCGGAGTCGTCCCGGTGCTCGCAGAGACCACCGCATCGTTCGGAGGCGACCCCGCCGAGATCGGCCGCGCCGCGATCCTCGGCCAGATGACCACCGGTTTCCCGCTCAGCCCGCTGACCGCCTCGACGTTCATCCTGATCGGCCTGAGCAAGGTCGATCTGGGCCGGCACCAACGGTTCATCTTCGCCTGGGCCTTCGGGACGACAGTCGTGATGACCGTTGTGGCGCTGCTGACCGGGGCGATCTCGGTGTAGCCGGCCGCAGCACCCCCGCACGCACCACACCACACGACACGACCAAAGGACATCGAGCCCGTGACATCATCGAGCACCCGCGGCAGCACCTCGCGGAGCGTGCGACTGGGCGCAGGATCCGGCTTCTCCGGAGATCGCATCGACCCCGCCCGGCACCTCGCGCAGCACGCCGACCTCGACTACCTGATCTTCGAATGCCTCGGAGAACGCACCGTGGCCGCCGGAAACTCCCGCCGGCTCCAGAACCCGGATGCGGGATACGACCCGCTGCTCGCCGCGCGCATGCAGGCGGTGCTTCCGTACACACTCGCGTCGGGGACGACCGTGGTCACCAACGCCGGCTCCGCGAATCCGCTGGCCGCCGCAGAACTGGTCTCCGGCATCGCATCTCGATTCGCCGAACGACCTGCGCGTGTGGCCGCCGTGACCGGGGACGACGTCCTCGAGCAGGTACTGCGCCACGACCCCGTCGTGTGGGAAACGGGGCGGCGCCTGTCCGAACACGACGACGCACTCGTCAGCGCGAACGCGTACATCGGAGCCGACGCCGTCGTTCCCGCGCTCGAGTTGGGCGCCGACGTCGTCGTCACCGGCCGGCTGGCAGACCCCTCCCTCTACGTCGCCCCACTCGCCCACCACTTCGGGTGGGACCTCGCCGACCACGAAACAATCGGCGCCGCAACCGCAATCGGCCACCTGCTCGAATGCGCCGGACAGCTCACCGGCGGGTACTACGCGGATCCCGTCACCAAACCGGTGAAGGGCATGGCGAATCTCGGCTTCCCCTTCGCCGACGTCCGCGCCGACGCGTCGGCGACCTTCGGCAAGCTCGACGGCTCCGGCGGCATACTCACCGAGCGGACCTGCGCCGAGCAACTCCTGTACGAGGTGGGCGATCCCACGTCGTACCTCACGCCGGACGTCACCGCGGACTTCGGCAACGTCTCGTTCACCGGCGTCGGGCCCGACCGAGTCGAGATCAGCGGTGCCACCGGGCGCCCCCGCCCCGAGCAGTTGAAGGTCACGCTCGGCTTCCGCGGCGGCTGGCTCGGCGAAGGCCAGATCAGCTATGCCGGTCCGCGCGCCTACCCGCGCGCCCGGCTCGCCGCCGACATCGTCACCGAGCGTCTCGTGGACGTACACGGCCTCCGCGAAGACCGCATCGCCGTCGAATACATCGGCGCCGGTGCCGCTTTCCGCGGGCTCGACGACGACACCGACGCCCGCGAGGTGCGCGTGCGGGTCACCGCCCGCGGGCAGACGCCTGAGGAAGCCGACCTCGTCGGCTGGGAGGTGGAGAGTCTGTACACCAACGGACCTGCCGGCGGGGGCGGTGCCCGACGCTCGTCGACCGAGGTGCTCGCGATCCGGTCGTGCACCATCCCCCGCCACCTCGTGTCCACGCAGGTGCATCTCACGGAGGTCGCGCGATGACGACAACAGCAGCAGCAGTCCGGCGAGTCGACGAACTCGCGGACGTCCGGGCGGGCGACAAGGGTGACACGCTCATCGTCGCCGTGCTCGCCCGAGACCCCGCCGCCTACGCCCATCTCACGTCGAGGCTCACCGAGGACGTGGTTGCCGCGCACTACGGCGAACTGATCACCGGACGGGCCCGGCGCACCTGCCAGCCGAACCTGATGGCGATGGTGTTCGAGTTGCCCGGTGTCCTCGGTGGCGGCGTCACCGGTTCACCCGCCCTCGACGGACACGGCAAGACGCTGGGGTACCACCTACTGAGCCTCGAGGTGTGAGGCTGCCTAGATGCACTCGAGGTGTGAGGCTGCCTAGATGCAGGTGAACGCCGCCTCGAACGCGTCGAGCGCGTCGTCCGGGTCGTTCTTCGCCCAGCCCTCGAGCCCGACCACCCCGGTGTAGCCGAGGTCGCGGAGGGCGGAAGCAATGGCCGGGTAGTGGATTTCGCCGGTTCCGGGTTCGCAGCGTCCGGGGACGTCGGCGACCTGGATCTCCCCGATGCAGGGCAGGGCTTCCCGGACGAGTTCGATGAGGTTCCCCTCCCCGATCTGCGCGTGGTACAGGTCCAGATTCATCCGCAGATGCGGGCTGTCGACCGCCCGGACGAGAGCGAGGGTGTCGGCTGCGGTCGCGAACGGGGTGCCGGGATGATCGACGGCGAGGTTGAGGTTCTCGAGCGTGAACACCCGGCCTGCCTGCTCACCGAGTTCGGCGACCTTCCGCAGGGTGTCGGCGGCGGTGAGCCACATTGCGGGTGTGACGGTGTCGACGGGCCGGACGGGCAGACCCTTGGCGTCGAGTCCGGTTCCGTGGAGGTTCAGTCGCGGGCAGTCGAGCCGCTTCGCCACGTCAAGGGACCGGCGGGCAGTGGTGAGCAGGGCGTCGATGCCGTCGGGTTCGGTGAGATCGCCCTCCAGATATCCGGTCATGGAGGAGAATTCGGCGCCGCTGGCGGCGAGCGCGTCGACGTCCTTGGTGGACCAGTCCCAGATCTCCACCTGGAGTCCGCGTTCGGTGATGCGGCGGACGCGGTCGAGGAACGGCAGGTCCAGGTAGAGCATTTCGGCGCTGGCGGCGAGCGCATAGGTGGTCATCGGGGTCACCGGTCCAGGTCGACGGCGGAACCGGTCTCGACGCTGCGGATGCAGGCGAGCGCGATCGACAGCGCGGTCCGGGCGTCCTGGCCCGTGACGACCGCAGGGGTGCCGGCTCGGACGGCGTCGACGAACGCGGTCAGTTCGCCCACGTAGGCGGAGTGCAGGAGGTCGGTGTCGCGGCGTGAGGTGTCGGCGTGCAGGCCGTCGGGGCCGTAGTAGGTCATGTCGGTGCTGCGCCCGTTTCCGGCGGTCACCATGCCGCCGGAACCGAAAACCTCTGCGCGGACGTCGTATCCGTACAGCGCGCTGAAACTCGCGTCCGCGGTGGCGATGGCCCCGTTGTCGAACTGGACGGTCACGACGGCGGTGTCGAGGTGGCCCGCCTTCTTGGCGTCCGGCCGGATCAGGGCGTCGGCGATCGCGTGCACCCGCACCGGGCGGGCACCCGGGTTGAGGAAGCAGAGGGTGTCGAAGTCGTGAATGAGCGTTTCGAGGAAAATCGTCCACTGCGGGACGCGCGCCGGGTCGGCGGTGTAGGGGCCCGGGTCGCGGGTCAGGGACCGCAGGAGCTGCGGGGTTCCGATCTTCTGCGCGTCGATGGCCGCGCGGGCGGCGGCGAATCCGGGAGCGAACCGCCGGTTGAACCCGACCTGCAGCACGATGCCGGCGTCGGCGGCGGCCGCGATGGCGCGGTCGGCGTCCTCGAGGGTCACGGCCATCGGCTTCTCGACGAACACGTGCTTACCGGCGGCCGCGGCGGCGACGACCAGGTCGGTGTGACTGCGTGCGGGGGCGGTGATCAGCACGGCGTCGATCTCGTCGGCGGTGAGCACGTCGTCCACGGTCGTCGTGGCGAAGGGTGCGCCCAGCGCGGCGGCGAGACGCTGCGCCGACTCCTCGACCGGGTCGCTGACCGCAACGAGCGTCGCCCCGGGGACGTGGCGGGCCACGACCTCCGCGTGGTGGGAGCCGATGCGTCCGGCGCCGATCGTCGCGATCCGTACGGGGTGGGTAGTGGGCGTGGTCGAGCGGGCGGTTGCGGCGTCGGTGAGTGACATGGGTGCGCTCCAGAGCGGTGGAAGGGTGCAGGTCGAGTCGAACTAGTACGTTCTAGTCCTGAACCGTAGAACTCGTGCGATCATTGGTCAAGAGCGGCTTCGAGCGGACGAGCACGGGGCCCCGAAGACAGGAGCCGTGTACGTGGCCGACCCGGCAGGCGGATCGACCGGTGGCGCACGTCCGACGATGGGCGATGTCGCACGAGCGGCCGGCGTCTCGACAGCGCTGGTCTCGATCGTGATGCGGGGCGTTCCCGGCGCCAGCGACGCCACCCGCCGGCGGGTGCTCGAGATCGCCGACGACATGGGCTACGTCCCGGACCGTCGCGCGCAGAAATTACGGCAATCCAGTTCCCGGCTCCTCGGAGTCGTGTTCGAACTGCAGCAGCCGTTCCACGGCGATCTCGTCGAACAGATCTACGCGGCAGCCTCACGGCGGGGATACGACGTCATGCTCAGCGCGGTCGCCCCGAGTCGCGCCGAGAAGGTCGCGGTGCAGGCGCTGATGCGAGAACGATGCGAGGCCGCGATCCTCCTCGGGTCCCGATTCGACGCCGATGCGCTCGGCGAACTGGCCGACCGCGTGCCCTCCCTCGTCGTGGCGCGCGCGAGCGGCCTGCCCGGGGTCGGTGCCGTCCGCGGCGACGACGTCACCGGCATCACCCTCGCCGTCGATCACCTCGCCGAACTCGGGCACCGGCACATCGCGCACATCGACGGCGCCGACGCCCCCGGCGGCCCCGACCGCCGGGCCGGGTTCCTGGCCGCGATGGACCGGCACGGGCTGTCGGGAACGGCAACGGTGGTGGCCGGTGGTCCCACGGAAACCGAAGGCGCACAGGGAATGCAGGAGCTCCTCGAGCTGGCCGCTCCCCCGACCGCCGTGGTCGCGTTCAACGACCGGTGCGCCACCGGCGTGCTGGACCTCCTGGTCCGCCGCGGCCGCGACGTGCCCGCCGACATCTCCGTCGTGGGCTACGACGACTCCCGGCTGGCGAAGATTCCGCACGTCCAGATGACGACGATCTCGCAGGACGCGGCGCAGATGGCCGAGGCCGCCGTCGACGGCGCGCTGGCTCAGATCGCCGGCGACAAGGCCGTCGACCTCGTGCTCGCACCGCACCTCGTCCGGCGCGCGACCACCGGACCCGTCCCCCGGTCTTCCTAGGTCGACGACCAGACGCCGAGTTCGTTTCCGCTCGGGTCGGTGAAGTGGAAGCGGCGACCACCGGGGAAGTCGTAGGGCCCGTTGACGACACTGCCGCCGGCCGCGCGCACCGCGTCCGCCGACGCGTCGAGGTCGTCCGAGTACAGCAACACGAACGGTCCGCCGG
>RRBB01000133.1:0-30116 GCA_006543605.1 Rhodococcus sp. WS4 | reverse complement strand
GCCTGACCGCCGCACCCCGCGGCGCCGTCGGTGACGACGGATCCGCGCACGCCCACATCACCCGCGCCCTGGTCGCCGCCCTGCGCACCCTCGTCGAACAGATCAAGGTGCTCACCGAACAGATCGGTGAGATTCCCCCGGTTTCCCGGACACTTCCGAACCAGGTTTTATGTGGAGACCGAGGAAGGACATCATGGGAACGAGGAAGTATCCGCCGGAGCTGCGGGAACGTGCGGTGCGGTTGTATCGGGAGTCGGATCCGAAGCCGGTGCTCCGCCGGCTGGCCGAGCAGTTGAACGTGCACCCGGAGGCGCTGCGGAACTGGATCCGCCAGGCCGAGGCCGATCACGGGGAGCGCGACGACCGGCCGTCGACGGCGATGATCGAGGAGAACCGGCGCCTGGCCCAGGAGGTCGCGGAGCTGCGGCGGGTGAACGAGGTGCTGCGGGCGGCGAGCGCGTATTTCGCTGCGGAGATCGACCCGACCCGGAGAAGGTCATGAGTTTCATTGATGCGCATGACTTCTCGGTCGATCTCGTATTGCGGGTCCTGGGTATCGCCTCGTCGACGTACTACGAGTGGCGGGCGCGAGCAACCCTGCCCGCTCGGCGCCGGCGTGAGGACGCCGAGCTGCTGGCGTTGATCGACGAGATCCGCGCCTCACACGAGTTCGCGGGCACGTACGGGTCCCCGCGGGTGTGGCTGGAGCTGCGCCGCCGCGGGGTGCGGGTCGGCCGCAAACGGGTCGAGCGGATCATGCGCGAGAACGGACGCCGAGGCGCCTACCTGCGCAAGGGGTGGAAGGGTGGCTCGACGAAGCAGAATCCGCGGCACACCGCCGCCCCGGATCTGCTGGACCGGGACTTCACCGCGACCGCGCCCAACACCAAGTGGGTGGCCGACCTGACGCGGATCCTCACCGGTGAGGGGGTGCTGTGGTTGGCGAGTGTGCGCGACGCGTTCTCGAACAAGGTGGTCGGCTGGCGATCCGGCCCGCGGGCGGACACCGACCTGGTGCTCTCGGCGCTCGACTATGCCCTGTTCTCCCGCGACGTCCGGGGCGGGGAGTTGATTTTCCACAGCGACAAGGGCTGTCAATTTACGGCGGTTCGGTTCACCCAGCGGCTCGTCGACGCGGGCATCGCCCCGTCCACCGGAAGCGTCGGGGACAGCTTCGACAATGCGCTCGCCGAAAACCTGTGGTCGACACTCAAGATCGAGCTTATCTACTGGCCCGCAAGAATATTCGCCACCAGAGCCGAGGCGGAGGCGGCGTTGTTCCGCTACATCGATGGTTGGTACAACCCGCGCAGGATTCAGGCCGGCCTACGCGGACTGTCACCCGACGAATACGAACTCGCCTACCACGACCGGTCAGCGAGGCAGGAGGCAGATATCATCCAATCAGAGCTCATCGGAGCCAGATAAAAAGGTCTCCGGAGAAACGGGGGAATCTCACGGCGAGCAACTCGCCGGGCACGCCGACGCCCACATCTTCACCAGCCTGCCCCGCTCCGGCACCGTCCGCGCCGCCCGGCTGCTCGCCGAGATCGGCGACTGCCGGGCACGATTCCCCACCCCCGAGTCGCTGGCCTGCCTCGCTGGCGTCGCCCCCTCCACACGCCAGTCCGGCAAGGCCAGAAGCGTCGGATTCCGTTGGGCCGCAGACAAACAACTCCGCGATGCCGTCACCGACTTCGCGGGCGACTCCCGCCACTCGAACCTCTGGGCCGCCGACCTCTACAACCGGGCCGTCGCCCGCGGACACGACCACCCCCATGCCGTCCGCATCCTCGCCCGCGCCTGGCTGTTCGTCATCTGGCACTGCTGGCAGGACAACCTCGCCTACGAACCGGACAAACACGGCGCCCTCCAACGACTGATCGCCCACCAACAACCGGCGGCTTGACACAGGGCAACTCATGCCTGGAAGTCGCGAGTAGGCCGCTCAGCGATCGGACTCAGCGACCGGGCAGTACCGCGGGCACCGCCTGGTAGAAGAAGCCCACGCCCATGTGATCGGAGCGCACCGTGCGATCGAGGTCGATCCGGTAGCCCGGCAGCAGGTCGAGGACGGCCTCCACCTCCAGGCGGAGGACCAACCGCGCCAGGTGCAGGCCCATACAGCGGTGCACGCCCCAGCCGAAGGCGACGCTCTTGGACCGATCGCGATCCAGGTCGATCCGCTCCGGGTCCGGGAAGGCGGCGGGGTCGTGGTTGGCCGCCATGTTGATGAACAGCGCCCAGTCGCCGGCCCGCATGCTCGCCTCGCCGAGGCGGGTGTCCTCGGTGACCCGTCGGGCCACGGCGGTGACAGGCGTGTAGATGCGGATCACCTCGTCGATGGCGGCCGGGATCAGGGCCCGGTCGGCATCGAGGCGCTCGTAAAGTGCGGGCTCCCGCGCCATCTGCACGAGCAGTGCGGTGAGCGCGCCGCTGGTGGTGTGGAAGCCGGCGAGCAGGAGGAAGACGACGGTGTCGCTCACCTCCTCGTCGCTCATCGGCTCGCCGTCCACCATCGGCTCGGTGGTGAGCACTGTCATCAGGTCCCCACGGGGATGCGCCCGCCGGTCCTCGGCCTCGAGGAGGATCTGCTCGCGGATCCAGCGGTTGCCCGCAGCGTTCTGCTCGATGATCGCGGGATCGGTGCTGGCCTGGTTGCGCAGGCCGCGTGCCATCACATCGAGCAGCTCCTCGCGCCGGGAACTGTCCCAGCCGAGGATGCCCAGCGTGACGGCGCCGGGGGAGACGTCGGCAAGGTCGGAGACGAAGTCCCAGCTGCCGCTCTCGGCAAGGCTGGTGACGATCTCGGTGACCAGGGCCGCGATCTCAGGCTCGCGCCGGGTCACCTCGGCCTTGCTGAACCACGTGTTCAACACCCGTCGGTATGTCGAGTGCAGCGGCGGATCCATGCCCACCGGGATGTGGCGGGTGCCGAACGGGCTGGCCGGGATGGCGGGACCGAAGCTCGAGGTGAACCGGCCGTAGTCGGCCAGTCCGTCGATGATGTGCTGATGGTCGGTGACCACCCAGAATCCGTCGTGGGCGGTCGACCAGGCGACCGGCGCTTCGGCGCGCAGGTCCGCCAGCGTCTCGAACGGGCGCAGCGCGAACTCCGCCGAGTGGTGTGAGAAGTCGGTGACGGTCAGGTCGGACATCGCGGCTCCCGGAGGTAGTGGTTAGGGCTGGTCGGTGACGCTGATGGCCAGTCGTGGGCAGCCCTCGACCGCGCGCTCGACGAGCGCGCGGTGGTCCACGGAGACCTCGCCGTCGGGCCGGAGCGCCTCGGCGAGCACCCGGGCCTGGTCGTTCTCGTCGAGATCGAAGACCAGCGGTGCGAGCGCCTCGCACACGGCGTTCCCCTCGCACAGCTCGCGGTCGATGCTGATCCGCATGCTCACGCCCCCTGCGGCAGATCGGCCGGCACGGACAGGTAGAAGTAGCCCTGGCCCATGTGGTGGGAGAGCACCGAGCTCTCCAGGTCGATCCGGTAGCCGGGCAGGAGGTCGAAGACGGCCTCCACCTCCACCCGCAGGATGAGCCTGGCCAAGTGCAGGCCGAGGCAGCGGTGCACGCCCCAGCCGAACGCGACACTCCTCGCGCGGTTGCGGTCGAGGTCGACTGCCTCCGGGTCGGAGAAAGCGGCCGGGTCGTGATTGGCCGCCATGTTCACGAAGAGGGTCCAGTCGCCCTCGCGCATCCGGACGCCGCCGAACTCGGTGTCGGCGGTGACCTTGCGTGCGTGTGCGGTGGCGGGGGAGTAGATCCGGATGATCTCCTCGATCGCGTCCGGGATCAGGTCGCGGTCCTGCTGCAGTCGGACCTTGTCCTCGGGGTGGCGCTCCAGGTGGGTCATCAGCGCGGTGAAGGCGCCGCTGGTCGTGTGGAAGCCGGCGAGCAGGAGCAGAACGACGCAGTCGCACAGTTCCACGTCGGTGAGCGGCTGGCCGTCGGCGATCGGCTGGATGGCGAGCACCGTCATGAGGTCGTCGCGCGGCGTGGCACGGCGGTCGTTGGCCTCGGCGAGGATCTGCTCGCGGATCCAGCGGTTGCCTGCGGCGTTCTGCTCGATGACGTCGGGATCGGTGCTGGCCTGGTTGCGCAGCGCCTGGGTCATCACGTCGAGCAGCTCGAGCCGCCGTTCGGTGTTCCAGCCGAGGATGCCCAGCGTGACGGCGCCCGGTGAGACGTTGGCCAGGTCCGCGACGAAGTCCCAGCTTCCGCGCTCGGCCAGGCCGGACACGATGCCGCGCACCATCTCCTCGATCTGCGGAGTGCGGGCGGTGATGTTCGCCTTGCTGTACCAGTCGTTGAGCACCTTGCGGTACACGCTGTGCACGGGCGGGTCCATCGCGACCGGGATGTGACGGGTGCCGAAGGGGTTGTCGGGGATCGCCGGCCCGGACGACGAGGAGAAGGTCGCGTAGTCGGCGAGCCCGTCGATGACGTGCTCGTGGTCGGTGACCACCCAGAAGCCGCCGTGTGCGGTCGACCAGGCGATCGGCGCCTCGTTGCGCAGCTCCTCGAGTACCTGGAACGGGCGCTCGGCGAAGTCGGCTGAGTGGTGGTCGAAGTCGGTCACGACGACGTCGGTGGGGGCGGGCATCCGGTCTCCTCGGTCATTCCGGTCAAGTCACTACCATGCTTAAACATCACTGTGGCATCAGTGGGAAACCTTGTCAACGGCGAATCCACGCCGGACCTAGCCATCCTATTTGTGTTGCGTTATTGTGTAGCAATTGTGTGCGATGTTGCTTGCCGAAGCCTCGGCGAGCGCGGCGCAAGTGCCACCCACCCGAGTACGGAGAGCTCAAGCACATGACGTTCGTGATCTCGCAGGGATGCTGCAACGACGGGTCGTGCATCACCGTCTGCCCCGTCCAGTGCATCCGCCCCCGTCCGGGCGACCCCGACTTCACCACCACCGAGCAGCTGTACATCGATCCGGACACCTGCATCGACTGCGGCGCCTGCATGGACGAGTGCCCGGTTGAGGCGGTGCACTCCGACTGGGACCTGCCCGAGGAACTGTCGGACTACCTGGCGATCAACGCCGAGTACTTCGTGACCAACCCCCTCGTCGGGGTCGGCCCGCCGACCTTCACCCGCCGAGTACTGCCGCAGGACAAGGCAGCGCTGAGCGTCGCCATCGTCGGCACCGGGCCCGCGGCATGCTACGCGGCCGCCACGCTCAGCGACATCAAGGGCGTCTCAGTCACGATGCTCGAGCGGCTGCCCACGCCATTCGGGCTGGTGCGTGCCGGTGTCGCTCCCGACCATGCCAAGACGAAGAAGATCGTCGACCGGTTCGCCAGCGTGCTGTCCCGGCCCAACGTGACCTGCTACTTCAACGTCGAGGTCGGCAAGGACATCGCGGTCGAGGAGCTGCTCGAGCACCACCATGCCGTGCTCTGGGCCGGCGGTGCGAGGGACGACCGCAAGCTCGGCATTCCCGGCGAGGACCTTCCCGGGGTGCACGCCGCCCGGACGTTCGTCGCCTGGTACAACGGCCACCCCGACCACGCGACCGAGAGCTTCGACCTCAGCGGCGAGCGGGTCGTGGTGATCGGCAATGGCAACGTCGCCCTCGACGTCGCGCGGACGCTGCTTCGTCCGGCCGACGACTTCCAGGCCACCGAGATGGCCCAGCACGCCATCACCGCGCTCGCCGGGAGCAGCGTCACCGAGGTGGTCGTCGCCGCCCGGCGCGGCGCCGAGCACGGAGCGTTCTCGCAGGGTGAGCTGCTGGCGCTGGAGAAGCTCGACGGGATCGCCGTCGTTGCGGAGCGCGACGAGGTGGCGGACCATGGTAGCGGGCGCAAACACGAGGTGCTGCTGCGCGCCGTGGACCGTGATGGTGCCGAGGGTCCGACGATCCGGTTCCGGTTCGGTCTTGAGCCGGTCTCGGTCGAGGGCGAGGACGGGGTCGAGGCGATCACCTTCCGCCGTACCGACGGGACAACCGAGCGGGTCGAGACCTCGCTGGTGCTGCGCGCCATCGGCTACCGCGGCACCGCTGTCGCCGGCCTCCCGTTCGACGAGACCACCGCGACCCTGCCGAACGATGCCGGCCGCGTCGTCGACCCGGAACGCGACGAGGCGGTGCCGGGCCTCTACTGCTCCGGCTGGATCAAGCGCGGTCCGCGCGGGATCATCGGCAGCAACAAGCAGGACGCCGAGGAGACCGTCGACAGCATCCTCCACGATCTCGCCGCCGGCCGGCTCTCGGAGCCGCGCCGCACGCCCGACGAGCTGGAGAAGCTGCTCGCGGACCGGGTCGAGGACCTGCTCGACAAAGCGGCCTGGGGACGCATCGACCTGGAGGAGAAGCGCCGGGGACGGGAGAGCACGCGACCGCGGCAGAAGCTGGTGACCATCCCCGAGCTGCTCGCGGCATCCCGGACACAGGCATGAGCGCAGGGCCGGCAGCGGCCGCCGAGGTGGTCGAGGTGGTCGAGGTCGGCGGCGTCACCATCGCCTACCGACGTCTCGGGTCGCCCGAGGCCGACACCATGCTCCTCATCCATGGCGGGGCCGCACACTCCGGCTGGTGGACCGAGGTCGCTCCCGTGCTGGCCCGCGAGCACCACGTCGTGGTGGCCGACCTGAGCGGGCACGGCGACAGCGGGCACCGGCCGGCCTACCGCGCCGAGCTCTGGGCCGAGGAGATGGCTGCCCTGTTGCGCGCCGCGCAAGCGCGCGCGAGCGACGGAGGTGGCCCCGCAGCGGTGGTGGGCCACAGCATGGGAGGTCTGGTCGCTGCCGCGACGGCCGCCCGGTTCCCCGAGCTCGTCGGCCGGCTGATCCTGGTCGACACGCGGCTGCCCCTACGGGAGCTCCCACCGCCGACCGCGCCGGCACGGGTCTTCGCCTCCGCGCAGGAGGCGCTCGACCGGTTCCGGCTGCTGCCCGACCGGACGAACGCCGACCCGCAGCTGCTGCAGGAGGTCGCCCGCGCCGGGCTCGTCGAGGCCAGCCCGGGGTGGCGGTGGAAGTTCGACCCGGCTGCGCGTCGCCGGCTGAGCAACGACGGCGTACGCGCGGACCTGTCGGCGGTGCTTTGCCCGGTCGGCTACCTGTACGGCGCGCAGACCGACATGGGTGGCCCGGACTCGGTGTCCTGCCTGGAGGAGTGGCTAGGGCACGCGGTACCGGTCGACGTGGTACCCGATGCGTTCCACCATGTCCCGCTCGACCAGCCGACCCGCTGTGCGGAGGCGATCGAGCGCATGCTCACCGGGCTGGTCGACCAATGAGCAGGTGGCGTGCCGTCGCGGACCGGATCTCGCGCCGGCTGGTGCCGCCGTATCCACCGCTGATCACTGGAGAGCGCTACATCTGCGACCTGAGCGGGGTCGGAGAACACCTTGCGGATCTCCGGTTCCTACGGCTCGACGAGTGGGTGGAGGCGTGCGACGAGGGCGTGCTGCACCAGGGCGGCTCGGCCGTGTTCATCGGTGCGCGGGGCGACCATGTCGACATCTCCCGGGCGAACGTGTTGTGGCGGCACGACGAGCATCCGCAGATCGTGGCGGCCGCTCGCAGTCTCGGGTTGCCGCTGGTCCCGTCCCGCCGTCGGCCGACGCCGGTCTGGCGTGTCGGCTCGACGCGTATCGACGTCCCTGGCATGGTCGAGCTGGGTCGCTTGATCGACGGAGGGCAGTGAGCGATGGGCGGCCACGCGAACGACGGCGAGATCACACCGTTCGAGGTCCACGTCGAGGACAGCGTGCTCGACGACCTTCGGCAGCGGCTGGCACTGACCCGATGGCCCGACCAGATCCCGGACTCGAGGTGGGAGCGCGGAGCCGACAGCGACTACCTGCGCGCCCTGGTCGACTACTGGCGCGACGACTTCGACTGGCGCGCGGCCGAGCGCGTGCAGAACACCTGGCCGCAGTTCCTCACCACGCTCGACGGGGCACGCGTCCACTTCTTCCACGTGCGCTCGCCGCATCCCGAGGCGAGGCCGCTGATGCTGACGCACGGGTGGCCGAGCACGCCGCTGGAGTTCCTCGAGGTGATCGGTCCGCTGACGGATCCGACGTCATACGGCGGACGAGCCGAGGACGCCTGCCACGTGGTCGCGCCGTCGCTGCCTGGGTTCGGCTGGAGCTTGCCGACGACGGAGAGCGGCTGGCATCCGGGCCGCATCGCGCGCGCCTGGCTCGAGCTCATGGCGCGCCTGGGATACGAGCGGTTCGCGGCCCACGGGACCGACTGGGGATCGGTGGTCTCCACCGAGATGGCCCGGGAAGCGCCCGAGCGACTCGCCGGCCTCCACCTCACCCTCCTCGAGAGCGGACTGCATCCTCGCAACGGCGTGCTCACACCGGAGGAGGAGCAACAGCAGCTGGCGAACGAGGCACTGCGCGCGACCGAGCTCGGCTACGTGATGCTCCAGTCGACCAAGCCCCAGACGCTCTCGTACGCGCTCGCGGACTCGCCCGTCGGTCAAGCGGCGTGGATCGTGGAGAAGCTGCGCACCTGGACCGACTGCACCGGGGACCTGGAATCGGTCCTGACCAAGGACGAGATCCTCACCAGCGTGACGACCTTCTGGGCGACCGGGACCGGCGGCTCGTCGGGACGGCTCTACCACGAGGCACGTCTGGCCGCACTCGGCTCGACCCCGCGGCAGGGCCGGATCGAGGTGCCGACCGCAGTCGCCCTGTTCCCTCGGGAGCTCTATCCAACGTCCCGGCGGATCGCCTCGGAGTACTACAACATCGTGCGCTGGACGCCGATGGCACGAGGTGGCCACTTCGGCGCGTGGGAGCAGCCGGAGCTCTTGGTCGCCGACCTGCGTGTCTTCCTCGCCGGGCTCTAGGGCGGTTTCAAAAGTGGAGATCCCTCGAGGAGGAGTGATGCGGATTTCGCTGTGGATCGCCGGATCGGCGGTGATTGCGCTGTCGGCTGTCGATGCGGCAATAGGGGTCCAGAATCGAGCGGTGGGCGCGCTGACGCGGGCCGCGATCCGCAGGATGGACACTCCTGTGCAGCCGTCTGATTCGACAAGCGCCGACAGCAGTACAGGACTGATGGATTTCATCGAGGAAGTGCTGGCAGAGTGCGTGCTCACGGTCCGCGGATCGACGCCGGTAACCCGCCTGTCCGCCGCTTGCAGAACGCACACGGTGGACAACATCGGTCGAACCCCGACGACGGCTGGGGGGGTAAGACCCGTGCTTGGCGGGATGTGATGTGAATGGCCAGATCTGACGTCTGCGGGCGAATCATCCGCCGGGCAGACCCCCTTGGCCTGCTGATCAGAGGGCCTGCCAACACTAGGGGCACGGTCGTATGAACCCATACGACCGTGAACTGCTCGAATTCGCACGACGTTGGGAGCCCTTCGGCGGTCCGAGCGCCGCCGACATCCTCGTCGAATTCGGGATGACACCCAGCCGGTTCTCTATGCGGCTCAAGGAATTGCGGTATCGCCGCCGCCGGTCGATCACCCGAATAGATGCCGGAGACCTCACTCGTTCAGCGGCACTGACACGCCCGCATCGGGTCGATGTCCGAGGTCACCACTTTTGAAACACGGCCCAGTGCAGAGGCGGAAGTTCTGTCTAACGCCACGCACTCTATGTAGAAAGGCAGAACAGGTTGAGGACTAGTCCAAATCGGTTGATCTGTAGTGTGGGTGTCGTTCGGGAAAGGAACGACGGCGATAGGCGGGTCGCGCTCGTTCCCAAGACCGTCGCCGCGCTCATCGGCATGGGCCTGGACGTCGTCGTCGAGTCCGGCGCGGGTCTGGGAGCGCTCATTCCCGACGATCTGTACAAGGAGGCGGGCGCGGCCATCGGCGACGCGTGGTCCGCGGACGTCGTCCTCAAGGTCGCGCCGCCGTCGGACGAGGAGGTGGCCCGGTTGCATGCCGGGCAGACGCTGATCGGGTTCCTCGCCCCGCGCACCAACGAGTCCGGCATCGCCGCGCTGAAGGCGGCCGGGGTGGCGGCGTTCGCGGTGGAGGCGATCCCGCGGATCTCCCGCGCCCAGGTGATGGACGCGTTGTCGTCGCAGGCGAACGTGTCCGGCTACAAGTCGGTGCTGCTCGCGGCGTCGGAGTCGACCCGGTTCTTCCCGATGCTCACCACCGCCGCCGGCACCGTCAAGCCCGCGACGGTGCTGGTCCTCGGGGTCGGGGTCGCCGGCCTGCAGGCGTTGGCCACGGCGAAGCGGCTCGGGGGCCGGGCCACCGGGTACGACGTGCGCCCGGAGGTGGCCGATCAGGTCCGCTCGGTCGGTGCGCAGTGGCTGGATCTGGGCATCGACGCCGCCGGTGAGGGCGGCTACGCCCGCGAGCTCACCGAACAGGAGCGGGCGCAGCAGCAGCAGGCGCTCGAGGACGCGATCAAGGGCTTCGACGTGGTGATCACCACCGCCCTGGTCCCGGGCCGTCCGGCACCCCGGTTGGTGACCGCGGCCGCGGTGGAGGGCATGAAACCGGGCAGCGTGGTGGTGGATCTGGCGGGGGAGACCGGCGGCAACTGCGAGCTCACCGAACCCGGTCGGACGGTGGTCAAGCACGGGGTGACGATCTGTTCGCCGCTGAACCTGCCCGCGAGCATGCCCGAGCACGCCTCGGAGCTGTATTCGAAGAACATCTCCGCGCTGCTCGAGCTGATGCTCGTCGACGGGAAGCTGGCCCCCGATTTCTCGGAGGAGGTCCTCGCAGCGTCCTGCGTCACCCGCGAGGAGGGAAAGTAGATGTCCCGAACACGTCTCACCAGTCTCGCGCACCGACTCGGTGCGTTCATCAAGTGGACATCAGTGCCCCAGTCCAACTATGCACACTTCGACTTCTCGTGGGGCACACCCATCGATCTAGATCAGCCTGCCCGCGAGCACAAGGAAAATTCGTGATATCAACACTTTTCAGAACACTCGCATCACCTCTGGCGGTATTTCTCGACCATGTGATGGTGCCCCGGCACATGCGCGCGTTCGTCGAGTACATCGACGAATACGGTGACGACCTCGATGCCACCGGTCACCGGGAGGTTTCCTAGATGTATACCGAATTGTTGGCGAACATCGCGATCCTGGTGTTGTCCGGGTTCGTGGGGTTCGCGGTGATCTCGAAGGTCCCGAACACGTTGCACACCCCGCTGATGTCGGGCACCAACGCCATACACGGCATCGTGGTGCTCGGCGCCCTGGTGGTCCTCGGGAAGGTCGACAACCCGCCGTGGGGCCTGCAGGTGATCCTGTTCGTGGCCCTGGTGTTCGGCACGATCAACGTGGTCGGTGGTTTCGTGGTCACCGACCGGATGCTGGCGATGTTCAAGTCCAAGCCCACCCCCACCGCTGTTGCTGCTGAGAAGGGTGGGGACAAGTAATGGAATACCTCGTCAACGTGCTCTACATCGTGGCGTTCTCGATGTTCATCTACGGTCTGATGGGTCTGACCGGCCCGAAGACCGCGGTCCGCGGCAACCAGATCGCCGCCGCCGGCATGGTCGTCGCCGTGGTCGCCACCCTGATCGCGATCCGCGGCACCTCCAACTGGGTGCTGATCGTCACCGGCCTGGTCATCGGTGTGGTCCTCGGGGTGCCGCCGGCGTTGCGGACGAAGATGACCGCGATGCCGCAGCTGGTGGCGTTGTTCAACGGGGTCGGCGGCGGCACCGTCGCCCTGATCGCCTACGCCGAATTCCTGGACTCGGACGGGTTCACCGCCTTCGCCCACGGTGAGTCGCCGACGGTGCACATCGTCATCGCCTCGCTGTTCGCGGCGATCATCGGGTCGATCTCCTTCTGGGGATCTGTGATCGCGTTCCTCAAGCTGCAGGAAACCCTGCCCGGCCGCCCGATCGGCATCGGGAAACTCCAGCAGCCCCTCAATGCGGTGTTGCTGATCGGTGCCGTCGCGCTCGCGGTGATCATCGGGATCAAGGCCATCGACCCGGCCGGCCCCACCAGCCAGTGGTGGATCGTCGGCGTGCTGCTGCTGGCGGCGGTGCTCGGGTTGATGGTGGTGCTGCCGATCGGCGGCGCCGACATGCCCGTCGTCATCTCCCTGCTCAACGCGCTCACCGGTCTGTCCGCGGCGGCGGCCGGGTTGGCGCTCAATAATCAGGCGATGATCGTGGCCGGGATGATCGTCGGGGCGTCGGGTTCGATCCTGACCAACCTGATGGCGAAGGCGATGAACCGGTCCATCCCGGCGATCGTGGCCGGCGGGTTCGGTGGCGGCGGCGGTGCGGCGGCGGTCGGTGACGGCACCGTGAAGACGGCGAAGTCCACGTCGGCGGCGGATGCGGCGATCCAGATGGCGTACGCGAATCAGGTGATCGTGGTCCCCGGGTACGGGTTGGCGGTCGCGCAGGCGCAGCATGCGGTCAAGGACATGGCGAAGATGCTCGAGTCGAAGGGGGTGGAGGTCAAGTATGCGATCCACCCGGTCGCGGGCCGGATGCCCGGGCACATGAACGTGCTGCTCGCCGAGGCGGACGTGGAGTACGACGCGATGAAGGAGATGGACGACATCAACGACGAGTTCGCGCGTACCGATGTCACCCTGGTGATCGGGGCGAACGATGTCACCAACCCGGCCGCCCGCAACGATCCGTCGTCCCCGATCTACGGGATGCCGATCCTGAATGTGGATCAGTCGAAGTCGGTGATCGTGCTGAAGCGGTCGATGAACTCCGGGTTCGCCGGTATCGACAATCCGTTGTTCTTCGCGGACACCACCTCGATGCTGTTCGGGGACGCGAAGAAGTCGGTCGCCGACGTCACCGAGGAACTCAAAGCCCTGTAGGTGACGAAATCAGCGAGAACCGGCTGCCGAGAATCGCGTCGAAGTGGATGCATCAGTGAACATCGGACTTTCCGGTTGGAAGTATCTGGCCCAGGCTCAACCTGCGCCCGAGATGTTCGTGCCCCAGGACATGGATTTCGAAGCCGACCGGCCATTAGCCCTTTTAGAGCATGGATGAAGACGAGGAGAGGATCGTGGACATTGTGGAGGCGGCGTTACTCGATTTCGCGTGTCGGTGGTTGCCATTTGGCGGACCTGCGGCCGAAGACGTTCTCGTCGAGTTCGGCATGACGGACATCAGATATGAACAGCGGCTGTTGGAAATCCTCGATAGCGTGAACGCACGAACTATATCGGATGAACAGCGCGTGGACTTGCGGCATCAACTCGTCCGCAGGCGCGAAAGACGGATGGCACGGAATCCTCGAGCAAGGTCGCTGGGGTAGATGCGCGTTTATCCGCCGGCCGTATGTACCGACTCCACCCAAGGAACTAACGCGATGACCGATACCACCGATAGGTTCACCTTCGACGAGGATGATGTCGTCGTCACGCACGAGAAGGCCTATGCGGCAGGTGTTCCTGCGGTGTTGGTGTCGTTGCGCCGCGGTTTCGAGCAGATGGGTCCGGTGCGCACGGCCCGGACGTTGTGGCGGTTGAATCAGCGGGAGGGGTTCGACTGTCCGGGGTGTGCGTGGCCGGAGACGCCGGGGCACCGCAAGCATGCGGAGTTCTGTGAGAACGGGGCGAAGGCGGTCGCGGAGGAGGCGACCACCCGCACGGTGACGCCCGAGTTCTTCGCCGAGCATTCGGTGTCGGATCTGCTGGGTCGTACCGAGTTCTGGTTGGGGCAGCAGGGCCGGTTGACGCATCCGATGGTGTTGCTGCCGGGGTCGTCGCATTACGAGCCGATCGGGTGGGATGCGGCGTTCGCGATGATCGCCGGGGAGTTGCGGGCGTTGGCGTCGCCGCACGAGGCGGTGTTCTACACGTCCGGGCGCACGTCGAACGAGGCGGCGTTCGTGTATCAGTTGATGATAAGGGCGTTCGGGACGAACAACCTGCCGGATTGTTCGAACATGTGCCACGAGTCGTCGGGCAGCGCGTTGGTGGAGACGATCGGGATCGGGAAGGGGTCGGTGTCGGTTCCCGACCTCGAGAACGCGGACCTGATCCTGGTCGCCGGGCAGAATCCGGGTACCAATCACCCGCGGATGCTGTCGACCCTGGAGAAGGCGAAAGCCAACGGGGCGAAGGTGATCGCGATCAACCCGCTGCCCGAAGCCGGGTTGCTGCGGTTCAAGGATCCGCAGAAGGTGCACGGGGTGGTCGGTGACGGGGTGCAGATCGCGGACGAGTTTTTGCAGATCCGGATCGGCGGCGACCAGGCCCTGTTCCAGGGTTTGGGCCGGTTGCTGCTCGAGGCGGAGGACCGCAATCCCGGGACGGTGCTGGACCGCGAGTTCATCGACCGGTACACCGCAGGCTTCGAGGAGTGCGCGGCGCATCTGCGGCAGGTCGATATGGGCACGGTGGCTGCGGCGACCGGGCTGACACTCGCGCAGATCCGGGCCACCGCGGACGCGTTGATCTCTTCGAAGAAGACCATCATCTGCTGGGCGATGGGGTTGACCCAGCAGACGCACGGGGTCGCGACCATCCAGGACGCGGTGAACCTGCTGCTGTTGCAGGGGATGATCGGCAAACCGGGGGCCGGGGTGTGCCCGGTGCGCGGGCACTCCAACGTGCAGGGCGACCGGACGATGGGGATCTGGGAGAAGATGCCCGAATCGTTCCTGGCCGCGCTCGACGCCGAATTCGGTATCCGGTCGCCGCGGGAGCACGGCCTGGACGCGGTTGACTCGATTCGGGCGATGCGGGACGGGAAGGCGTCGGTATTCATCGGGATGGGCGGCAACTTCGTCTCCGCGACCCCGGACACCGAGACCACCGAGGCCGCGTTGCGGGGGTGTGCGCTGACGGTGCAGGTGTCGACGAAACTGAACCGCTCCCACCTGGTCACCGGGCGGACCGCGCTGATCCTGCCCTCGTTGGGCCGCACCGACAAGGACGTCCAAAGCGGCCGCAAACAACAGGTCACGGTCGAGGACTCGATGTCGATGGTGCACCTCTCCCGCGGCAGCCTCACACCCGCGAGCGACCAGTTGCGCAGCGAGGTCGCCATCGTCTGCGGGATCGCGCAGGCCCTGTTCGGTCCCGGGCACTCGGTGCCCTGGGCGGAGTTCATCGCCGACTACGACCGCATCCGCGACAGTATTGCCCGGGTGATTCCGGGGTTCGAGGACTTCAACACCAAGGTCCGCCGGCCCGATGGGTTCGGGCTGCCGCACCCACCACGCGACGAACGAAAATTCATCACCGACACTGGCAAGGCCAACTTCGTCGTCAACGACCTGCACTGGCTGCCCGTCCCCGAGGGAAAGCTCATCCTGCAGACGATGCGCTCGCACGATCAGTACAACACCACCATCTACGGTCTCGACGACCGCTACCGCGGCGTCAAGGGCGGACGGCGGGTGCTGTTCATCAGCGCACGGGACCTCGAGGCGTTCGGATACACGGCCGGGGATCGAGTGGATCTGATCTCCGAATGGGAAACCCCGGACGGGACCGTGCAGGAGCGTCGCGCCGACGATTTCCGCCTGGTGCCGTACCCGACCCCGGTCGGGAACGTGGCCGCCTACTACCCGGAGACGAATCCGCTGATCCCGCTCGATCACGTGGCCCGTAAGTCGAACACCCCGGTGTCGAAGGCGATCACCATTCGTCTCGAACGGCGGCGGTGATGGGGCGTGTGACCACCCGGACCCCGATCACCCGGATCACCGACACCCGGCAGTCCACCCGCCCGGACACCGTGGTGGTGGAGGAACCGCTCGAGATCCGGGTGAACGGGACACCGCTGGCGGTCACCATGCGCACCCCCGGTTCCGATGTCGAATTGGCGCAGGGGTTCCTGCTGACCGAGGGGATCATCGCCGACCGCGCGGACATCGCGTCGATCCGCTACTGCAACAGCGTCGACGAGCACGGGGTCAACACCTACAACGTCCTCGACGTCGATCTCGCGCCGGGGGTGTTCCTGCCCGACACCGGAATCGAACGCAACTTCTACACCACCTCCTCCTGCGGGGTGTGTGGGAAGGCGTCCCTCGACGCGATCCGGCAACGCACGAAGCATTCGCCGGCCACCGACGCGGTGCGGGTGCCGGCCGCGACGATCGCGGAGCTACCCGACCGGTTGCGGGCCGCGCAGCGGGTGTTCGAGACCACCGGCGGGTTGCACGCGGCCGGATTGTTCACCCGCACCGGGGAACTGCTCACCATCAAGGAGGACGTCGGACGGCACAACGCCGTCGACAAGCTGATCGGGTGGGCCACCGAACAGAACCGCGTCCCGCTGCGGGGCAGCATCCTGCTCGCGTCCGGCCGGGCGTCGTTCGAACTGGCCCAGAAAGCGGTGATGGCCGGCATTCCGATCCTCGCCGCCGTGTCCGCCCCGTCCTCACTGGCGATCGACCTCGCCCACGACACCGGACTCACCCTCATCGGATTCCTCCGCGGCACCACCATGAACATCTACACCCACCCCGACCGCATCCTTGGGTTCTACCGGTCGTCGCAACACCCGACAGTTCAGGGTGGCGATGGAATTCGAGATACGGAAGCAACGGGGTCCCTCGCGTGGCGCGACCTTGCATCGAGAACGGCGCGTCTATTTTGATCTCGTGAACAAGGGTGTGAGCAGTCAGGAAGCCTGCCGAATCGTCGGGATCAACTATCGCACCGGCAAGCGGTGTTGTCGCTTGCCAGGGTGATGGGACCACCTCGTTGCCACGAGCATGGGACCACCCGAAGGTGTCATCGAGCATCGACCTCGCCTTCTGAACTGTCAATGGCACCACGCCCGGGGCGGGTGCGTTGCCGGTAGGACGGTCCCTCGATGACGAGGGTGTGCGCCGCGGAGGTGAGCCGGTCGATCGCCGACTGCGCCAGCAGGGCATCGGTGGTCATCGACAGCCACTCGATTGGAAGTGGCATACGTTCGTTCTCTCGGAAATTGCCTGCGAGCTGGTCATTCAGCCCGGTTTGGGGAGTCGACAGTTTTCGAGGTGGGATTCCATTCGTGTCGGTACCACCTTGACGAGCAAGGTGGCCTTAACCTGTGTGGTATGAGTCACACATTTCGTGTGGTGCAGGGCAGGACGGTCGAGGTCGCCCACGCGTCGACCGATCCGCTGACCTTTCAACTCGAATGCGTCGAGGCGTTCGTGACCTCGCGGGTGGTCCGAGGCTTCAGTGCGGTGACCATCGAGAACGAGACAGGTGAGCTCGAGCGGATGCTGGCGGCGTTGGGCAAACCGGTGTGGGAGGCCACCGCCGACGATGTCGATCGAGTGGTCGGAGCGATGGCCGCGGACGGCTTGCTGGCGTCGACTCGACGCAGATATGTGCAGGCGCTGAGCAGTTTTCACCGGTTCCTGATCACCCGCCGCGCCGGGGAGATCGAGGCGTTGTTCGGGGTGCGGTTGACGAACCCGATAGACGAGTTCAATGCGAGCCGTCATGTCGGTGACGATTCACCGAGGCTGCTTCCACCTCCGAGCGTGAGTCGGGTGGCCGTCTTCTTCGACTTCCTCAAGGAACGGGTCGGCTCGGCTCGCAAGTACGCGCCAGCGGCCCGGGATTATGCGCTGTTCCGGACCTTGTATCACGCCGGGTTGCGCTCCGATGAGGCGTCCAAACTCGAGATCGCGGACGTCTACTTCGGGCAGGGCCCGTTCGGGAAGTTGCATGTGCGGTTCGGCAAGGGTGCCCGCACCTCCGGGCCGCGGCCGCGGTGGGTTCCGATGCTCGACCACCTCGATCTGGTGGTGCGGTGGTATCTCGAGGATGTACGACCGAAGTTGCCGGAATCGGCGGTGTTGTTCTGCGATCAGAGTGGTGGTGCGATGGCCCGAGGCACGATCCGCAACCGTCTGCGGTATCTGCAGGATCTCGAGCACTGCTCGCCGGAGGACCGGTTCAGCCCGCACGCGCTGCGCCGGGCATGCGCCACCCACAACTACGAACGAGGAGTCGATCTCGTTGCGATACAACAGATGTTAGGGCACTGGACGGTGGGATCGACGATGCGGTACGTCCGTCCGTCGGAGACGTTCATCGAGGACGCCTACCGCAGCGCGGTGTCCGACACCGTCGCGTTCCTGCAGGGAGATGATAATGCACATTAGATGGAAACTGCGGATGGCCGCGGCGCAACGGGAAGTATGGACCGGCACCCAGCTGCGCCGCCTGCTCGCCGAACGCGGCGGACTCGAGCTGTCGTCGGCGTCGGTGTCGGCGTTGTTCACCAAGGAACCCTCGCAGATCAAGCTCAGCACGCTGCTGGCGTTGTGCACTGCGCTCGACTGCACCCCGAACGACCTGTTCGACCTCGACACCACGCCCGATCGGGTCCCCGCCGAGCCCTCGGCGCCGACAGCGTCGGAGCCCGCGGCGCGGCGAGTCGGCGGCCGGTCGATGCCGCCGGTGTGACGAAGAAGGTCGGGGACTGCACCCGCTGCGGTCGGCCGCGGGGCCGACTGGGCCGCGATTTGTGCTGCCGGTGCTGGCGCAACGCGGTCGCCGCTGCGGCGAAGTCGCCGTGTCCCCGCTGCGGGATCGAGCGGGTCTTGAGTCCGGACACCGGGCGATGCCGGTCGTGTTCGCGCACCTGCCACGACTGCGGTGCCGCCGTGCGCGGCAAGGGCGAGGCCCGGTGCCTGCGGTGCCGCCGCCGTCACGACCTCGCCGCCGCCCGCCGACGCTGTCCGCGTTGCGGCCGCGACGGCTACATACGCGAACACACCGGTTGGTGCGGACCGTGCTCACAACCGGGGCCGGCGCCGAAGCCGGCCGCCGCATGCACCGAATGCGGGCGCGTGATCCGCGGCGGCGGGGCGAGGCTGTGCAACCGCTGCTGGCAACGCTGCCCCCAACGCCCCTACACCCGCGCCGAGCACCTCCTCGCCGAACTGGATAATCCGCCGAATTGGCTGTGGGACTTCACCATCCATGTGTCGAGTCGGTACTGTCCGGCGCAGGCGACACGTCTGGTGAGTCAGCTCGGGGCGCTGCTGCGCACCGAGCCACGGGCAATGCCGCAGACCTTACTCGACCGGGCCCGCATCCCCGGCCGCTCGATCGGGTCGCTCGCGAAGATGCTCGAGGACTTCTTCACCGCCCGCGGCCTTGCCCTGCCCACCGACCAGTCGCAGCGGCCTCGCAGCCGGTCGCCGGGCGCGACGCGTGCAGGCCGTGCCCGAACCGTTGCGGCCCGCCGTCGCCGCATTCGAACGCGCAATGCTCGACGAACGAGACCGCGCCCGCCGCGCCGGGACCCGGCCCCGCACCGACACCACCATCGACAAGCGATTGGCCCAGATCCGTGACCTGTCATGTCATCTCGTCGGACGCGGGATCGAGGACTGGGCGCAGGTCGACAAGGCCGTGCTCGAGGACTACCTCGCCGAGGTCTCGCCGGCCGGCGGCCGCCTGGGCGGACTTCGCCACTTCTTCCGCTTCGCCCGCCGCAACAAACTCATCCTGATCGATCCCACCGCCGAGCTGCGCGTGCGCACGCCCCGCGGATTCCATGGACGGACCCTGCCGCGCTCACGACAGCGCGAACTGTTCACGCGCTGGTGCACATCAACCGAGGTGGAACCGAACGAGGCCCTCGTCGGCCTGATGGCGTTGATCCACGGTGCCTCACAGCACGAACTGCGTCACCTGCAGATCGCCGACATCGATCCCCAACACCGCACGGTTCGGCTCGGCCGCCGCCCACAACCGATCCCGCTGGACCCGGCGACCTGGGCCGCACTGACCCGATGCCTCGATCACCGCACATCCGGCACCCACAATCCCCACGTCATCGTCACCAAGATCACCCGATCCGGGCGGACACCGGCGTCCCAGCCCTACCTCAGCCACCTCCTCGACCCCGCCGACACCACGATCTCCACGCTGCGCGCCTCCCGACTGCTGGCATTGACCAACAGCCACGATCCCAATCTGATTGCCACCACCTACGGCATGAGCGCCGAGGGCGTCCTGGCCTACTTCGCCGACCGCGTCGATCCCACCCTGCTCGCGGACCTGTGAGAATTCAGGCATCACCGTGCACACGTTCGCACGAACCTGTGCGCTTTATCTGGGGACCTATTCGAGCTGACGATCGTCGCCTTGCGGCGGTGCCGCTCCACGACCAACTCGTAGAAGTCGTTGGTCTCGGTGGCGTCCAGGGGCCGCAACGCGAAATCATCGAGTAATCCCGACATCGGGATTACTCGACGATTTCCCATTGCGCGGGATGGCGGGTCCTTCCCGCCCCTCAGCGCCTTATACGCACTCCAGATTGCGAAGAAAGGGCGAAAGTACGCCCCCAACGCAATGGGCAATGCGACGGATGGTCGCCCTCCGTGTCAGTGTTGTCGGCGTGTTGAGCGTCGTCGGTGGTGCGTTCTCGGATTGGGATGCGGTGGCGGATGGTGATCTTGTCGGGTCCGATGAGGACGTCTTTGACGAGCAGCCGGAGGACGCGTTGGCGTTCGCCGACAGTGGAGATCTCGGCCTTGGAGTGGAGTTGGGTGAGGAATCCTTCGAGGTCGGAGGCGAGTTTGAGGTAGGCCTCGCGGTCGGCGAGCTGGGTGTCGAGTGCCTCAATTTGGTTGTGCAGGTTGGTTTCCCGGGCACGTGGGTCGGGCATGCGGGCGCGCAGTTCGTCGATCGTGATCAGTTGCTCTCCGAACGCCTCGATCATGCGCATGATCCCGGTGCTGGCTTTGGCCAGTGCCGTCTCCAGACGTTTTCGCTCCTTTGCGGCCGGGTCGGAGGTGCGCGCTGTCGAGCCGTTTGTCGATCTCGGTGCGGATCAGCTGGGGATTGGCGAGCATCGCGGTGATGTGGTCCCAGACGACGGTGTCGAGGTAGTCGGCGCGGACCGGTTTGTTGGTGCAGACCCGGCCGCCCTCGTATCGGTAGTCGTCGGAGCCCAGGCACCGGTAGTAGTAGATCTTCTTGTTCGTGGTGCGGGTCGAGGTGCGATAGTAGCCGTATCCGCAGCCCGAGCAGGCGGCCAGGCCCTGCAGCAGCGACGGGGTTTTGAGGTTGCCCCTTGAAGGTGGACACCGGATTTCATGCGGCGACTGACAGCGTAGACGACGCGATCAGTCGTTGTTCGAACTCCACCGGGGCGAGGTAGGCGAGGGCGGAGTGTCGATGGTTCTCTGGGGGTCCCGGCTTGAAGTGGCTGTCGGCGCCCAGCGTTCCCGCTGGTCGTATGGCTGATCGTTGAAGGATATGGTGCGCAACAGGTGTGGTGCAAGGGCTTCGGGCGGCGTGTCAGCCGGTTTGCCGTGAGGCGTTGAGTTTTGTCATGAGTTCGCGGTTGGCGGCGCGGGCGGCGGCGAGGTCTTGATCGCGTTCTTCGAGTTGCAGCCGGAGGTCGATGATTTGTTGTTCGAGGGTGACGATGCGTGTGTCGAGCTCGTCGATGTCGGTGGGTGCGCCGAGTCCGCTTGCTCGCCAAATCTGTTCGCCGAGTTGGTCGGACAGGCGTGTCTCGAGTTGTTGGGTGCGGGCGGCCATGCGGGTGCAGCGTTGCTGGGCTGCGAGCAGGTCGGCCTGCAGCGAGGCGCGGGTGACCGCGGGTCCGGTGCCGGGTTTGTCGGGTGGTTGGGTTTCGGCGGCGTGGATGCGTTCGAGTAGGTCGCGGTGGCGGTAGATGAATGTGCGGTCGACGCCGGCTTCTCTGAACTAAGGATTATATTGCGTTTGTGAGGTTTTCGGATGTTGCGTGTTCGGCACGCCGAGGTTGACGGAGTCGTTGTCCGAGCGCCGGTCGATTTGGGCGAGCTTGTCGTTGGCTCCGGCGAGGCTGATCCGGAGTCCTTCGACTTCGCCGAGCCAGCCTTCGTGTTCGGCTTCGGCGATGCGGGCGATCAGATTGTCTCGGATCTCGACAATGCGTTGCCGTTGGCCGGGATCCGGCCAGTGCATGCTGCAACGTAGGCAACTGTGCTCGTGGACACATGGTGCGCCGACCGCGCGCCCGCAGATTCCTGTGGAGACCTTGCGGCGCTCGAAGTGGCCAAGGAATTCCTGCCATTCGGCGTCGGTGGGTACGCGGTATTCTTCGGTGGGCCGCATGGCCCGCCGTCGGGCAAGGAACGCCAGGTGAGACTGGATGGCTTCGTCCGGATAGACAGCTTTGTAGCCCATGGTGACGTTGATGTCGCGGTGGCCGGCGATCACCTGGGCGATATGCGGTGGTAGCCCGCTCATGATCGCGTCAGTGATGAACAGCCTTCGGAAATCATGGGGCGTGAATCGCAATGGCTCACCGGTTGACGGGTCGGCAAGTCTGGTGCGGACCAATGCGGCGGCGAGAATGTCGCGAACGACGTCGGGGCTGATCCTGCGTCGCTCGGCGCCGAATTGGCGCTGGAACAGCAACGGCGATGGTTGTAGCCATACACATTCCTGCCAGTCGTAGGAGGCGATCAGTGGGATCTTGCCGGTGTGGTCGCGGACCCGGTGGATGACTGCGCTGAGCACGTCCGCCAATTCCGGCGAGACCAACAGGAGTCTCTCCTCGTCGGTCTTGGATGGGACGATCTGTAGCAGCGGCACGATTTCTTCGGTGGTGGGCAGGCGGTATTGCACAAAGCTGTGGTGCGAGAGTTCCAGCAGCTCCTCGACCCGGATGCCGGTGGCCCGCAGAACATCAACGATCGCCCAGGCCCAGAAGGCGTGATCTTCTTCGAGTTCGAGGTCGCGTCGCTTGCCGGTGACGGGGTCCTCCGCCCAGACCTTGCCGCGGACGGCTTTGTGGCCGGTGACGGAGCGGATCAGTGTCTGCCCGGCTGCGGTGAACGGCTCTCCAGGCTGGGTATGGCGGGCTGCCTGCAGGAGCACCTCGGTTGCTTTGCGGTGCTCATCGACGGTGCGCACCAGCGTCGGCAGAACGGGCAGCCGTTCCCGGGTGCGGGCATCCATACGGGATTTGCGGTGCCGCTGGAGCTTTCGCCGGTTGGCCTCTTCTTCCTTGATGGGGCAGGGAACCGCCCACTGGGCCCAGCGGCCCGGGTCGTCGACGGCCCACTGGGCCAAGTCCAGGTAGAACGCCCGGATCGGGATCAGGCACTCCCGATAGTTCAGCCGTGGGACGTCGACGGTGACCTTCTCCCCGGTCTTTGCCGTAATCGTCTTCTGTTTGGTGCGCAGTCGTTGTTTCCAGGCGGCGGCGACCTCGTCGGGCAGGCGCAGGCTGTCGATGCCGGGATGGTGGATCTCCAAGTCTTGCCAGAACCGCGCCCCCAACGCGCACGCGAGACTTTCCATGCTGGAGTAGTCCAGCGACGGCTGACGCTCCCGTAGATAGTCCACCAGCACGTCACGGACCGGACGGCAGACCAGGCCGTATCGGTCGATCAGTTCCTCTGGTGTGCGCGGTCCAGCGGTGCCCCGTATCTCCCGCAGCGTCGACGGCGAGTCGGGACCGAAGACGCCGGCAGTGCGCAGCAGCCGGTAGAACACGGCGGCGTCCCCGGACACCGATGCCAGCGTGTCGAGTTCGACGTCCAGCAACTCCAGGACATCCCCGACGGTGACGTCGGCCAGCAGGCCGCCCTTGGCCGCGATAATCTCGGCGGCGCGATACAGGGTGTGGCTGTTGGCGATCGACGAGACGTGGGGATCCGCGTCGCACAGGGTCCGCAGCCTGGCGAACCCGTCAGGATCACGGGTTCGGGACAGGTGACGCACGAGGCTTCCTGGGCCGGTCGCTTTGACCACCAGCCAACCCAGCGCGGGGCGCACGAGATCGGCGCTGATCGCCACCAACAACGCCGAGGTCAGCGCTTCCAACCGCCATTCGGCGACCAGGCCGTGCTCCTGCAGCCATCGGGCCGGAATCTTGCGCCATCCCGCGCCTGCGGCGTCGGCCCCGCTGGCCAGCCAGCGCTCCTGCCAGGTCCCGCCCGGCTGGGCTTCCAACCAGTCCAGCAGAAACGTCAGCCCCCTGCGGCGGATCTTCTGGGTGTGGGCGTTGTCCACCACAAAAGGCGCGCGGGTCAACCGATCCCACACCGCGTCGCGGCTTTGTCCGGTGGCCGGCCAGGTCTCGGGAGAATGCCGGGCCGGGAAACGAATGCGGGCCGCGTCCCGCCCTGTCGGGCGGTCTCCCGGCCAGTAGACGCGCTTCATCAACCGTGGCGGTCACGACACGCCATTGCCGAACAAGGCGTCCAGCGTCTCCGGCCGGTAGCCGGGTGCCGGGGCAGGGCGGGCCCGCTCGTCCGCCTTCCGGGGCTGCTCGGCGTGGTGGGCCAGCACCCTCCGGATCACATCCTCCTTGCGGGGGGTCAGATAAATCTGAGTCGTGGTCAACTGAGCATGCCCAAGGACGAATTGGACATCGGTGAGCGGCAAGGCCGGGTCCTCGGCCATCCGATAGGCGGCCGTGTGCCGCAAGGCATGCAACGTCACCGAGGTGCCTGCCTGCTGGTTGACTCGCTCGAACATGCGGTGCACGGCGTGATAGGTCAGCGGCCGGGCAGGACGTCGCAGCGTCCACCACAGCGGCTGCCTACGTCCCTTGGGGATCAGATCGGCCATCTCCACCTGGTAGAGCCGCAACCACACGAACGCGTCCGTGGACGCCGGCAGTTCCTGCAACTCGCGGGTTCCCTTGCGCACCACCGTGATCAACTGCCGCCCCGGATCCACTCCCGCCAGCGCGGTCGACAGCAACTCCGACGCCCGCGCCCCCGTTGACACGTAGAAGGCGACCAGTGCCCGGTCACGATGCGACGGCAACCGGGCGGACGGCAACCGGGCGAAGATCTCGTTGAACTCGCTGTCCGGGACGCTGCGAGGGATCCGGCTGGGCACTTTGGGCCGATACCGCCCGCTGCGCTCGTTGCCGTGCTGCTCCATGGGATTGCGATGCGCGTGCGCCCGACCGGCGCGGCGGGACCGGTCCAGTGGGAACGGGTTGATGATCGGCCCAGTGCCCGCATCTCGGTGAAAGTCATAGAACGAGCGCAGCACCGTCTCGGAATGCGCACGCACCGACGGTGCGAAAGCTTGACCACGAGCCGGCTTCGATGACAGGGCCGCTCCAGAAGCGCGCCAATGCGGGCGAGGCTGCTTCCCGGCGATCTGCATCCATCTGCAGAAATCACGGGCTTCGACCCGAGTCGCCCGGTCCCACGCCACACCGGTGTCGGACCACAGGAACCGGAACCACCTCAGCAGATCCATCCCGTACGAACGGATGGTGGACTCCGCTCGCCCTGCCGCCAGCAGATCCCGGAAATAGGAGGTGACGCCCACCACGGGCACCCCATCAGGATCAAGCAGCTGATAGGGCTCGTACCGATTGCCCGTCGCCTCCAGCCGACCCGACCGCGGAACCAGCAGTTGGGCCAAATCCCGCTCGGGCTCACCATCTCCGATCATGAGCGGGGACAGTAATGCAAGAAGCCGCTACATGACCGTTGAACTGCGGAGACTTCCGGCTTAGTTCAGTCAATAGGGCGCGGCGGGCAATGGTGGTGACACCGAGTTCGTCGCCGGCGGCGACCGCGGCGTCGAGGGCGTTGAGGACGCGTTGGCGTCGTCTGGTGGAGTCGGCTCGGCGTCCGTCGATCATCGCGCTGGTCGTGGTGTTGGTGCTCATGTGGTTCGCTCCGGTCGCAGGTCGGGCAGGGTTTGGTGGGTGCGGGGCATGCCGAGCATGGTGGAGCGGTGGCGATGCACGACGGTGACGGCGTGCTCGATCTGCTCTCGCTGTTCTGTGGTGAGTTCGTCGAAACCGGCATCGATGCGGGCGATCAGGCGGCGGATGCGGCGGATCTCGTCGTCCGAGGGCATCGCTTCGGCGCGTGAACTGTCCTGGGTCGGGTGGAGACTCCTGATTGAACCAGGAGAATGAAGTCATGCCAGCACCGAGGAAGTACGACACCGAGACCCGTGAGCGGGCGGTGCGGATGTACCGGGACCGGATCAACGAGCACGGCGACACGAAGGTCGCAGCCCGCCGACACGTCGGAGCGCTGATCGACGTCAACCCCGATACGCTCCGGAACTGGATCGACCGTGAGGGTTCCGACACCGGCACCGCCGCCGAGTCCTCGGCCGCCGCCAGCGCCGCCGAGCTGAAGGCGCTGCGGAAAGAAAACGCCGAATTACGTAGGGCCAACGAGATTCTCAAAACCGCGAGCGCGTTTTTCGCGGCGGCGGAGGTCGACCGCCGACTGCGGTGATCGTCGACTACATCGACGCCTACCGTTCCCAATTCGGGGTCGACCCGATCTGTGCCGTGCTCACCGAGCACGGCATCAGCATCGCCCCGTCCACCTACTACAAGACCAAGCAGCGCGGACCCATCTCGGACACCGACCTGGACGAGGCGTACGCCGCAAACGCCGTGCACAGGGTGTACGTGGCCAACAAGCGCCTCTACGGTGCCCGCAAGATCTGGTGGGCGATGAAACACGCCGGCCACGTCATCGGGCGCGATCAGGTGGCCCGCCTGATGAAGATCTGCGGGATCCGCGGGGTGGTCCGCGGCAAACGCCGCACGACCACCACCGAGAGCGACGAGCGGGCACCACGACACCCGGATCTGATCAACAGGAAATGGGACACCCCTCACCGTCCCGATCAGTGGTGGGTCGCGGACTTTACGTACGTGTGGACACTCACCGGATTCGTGTACACGGCGTTCTGTGTCGACGTGTTCTCCCGCCGGATCCTCGGGTGGCAGGTGATGACATCCAAGACCACCGTGTTGGTCACCGGAGTGCTCGAGCAGGCGTTGTTCACCCGCAGGAGAGCCGACATCCGTTTCACCTCAACGGGTTTGGTGCATCACAGCGATGCGGGGAGCCAGGGCGGATTCAACCGGTCGTCGCAACACCAGCTCGCGAATGCGACTGTAGCAGCTCGTTGAACTCTTCGGCGGGAGTTCTCCAATCGAGGATCTTGCGGGGTCGGGCGTTGAGCGTCGCTGCGACCGCCGTGATCTCATCGACATCCCAGCGTGCGAGGTCGGTTCCCTTCGGGAAGTACTGACGTAACAGTCCATTCGTGTTCTCATTGGTACCGCGTTGCCACGGCGAGTGTGGATCGGCGAAGAACACCGCCGTCCCGGTGTCGATGGTGAACCGGGCGTGTTGGGCAAGTTCCTTGCCACGATCCCAGGTCAGCGACTGCCGCAACATCAGCGGCAGACCGGACATCTGCTCGGCCAGGGCTTCACGCATCGCCTCAGCACCGTAACCGGCCAACGCGGGCCCGTTCTTGACCCTCGGTTCGATGCCGTATCCTGCCATCCGAGGAAGATGAATCAGCATGGTAAACCTAGTTTTTCGTTCCACCACGGTGCCGATCGCCGACCGATCCAATCCGATAATTAGATCGCCTTCCCAATGCCCAGGTGCCGCCCGATCCTCCACCTCGGTTGGACGCTGACTGAGGACCACGTCATCGGTGACATGACCGCCGGGTTTACGCTGCGTACGCGCTCGGGGCACCCGCAACGCACGCCCGGTGCGCAGACACGCCACGAGCTTTCGCTCGAGCGCACCCCGGCCCTCGATGAACAGCGACTGGTAGATCGCTTCGTGAGAGATCCGCATACTCTCATCCTCCGGGAAATCAACTTTGAGTCGATTCGAGATCTGTTCTGGTGACCACGCACTCGACCACCGCCGATCACCGCGATGCGGCTTGTTGCGGCCCTTCCACTGCGTCATCTGCGGACCGAGCGCTTTTCCGTCAGCATCATGGACTTCTCCGGCGAGTCTCTGCTGCACATAGTCTCGCAGCTTCTCGTTGTCGACGAGCTTAGCGGTCTTGGGGCGCCGTGCAACGAGATCTGCCTTCCACTGCGCTACCGACGCGCGATACTCCAGACGCCCACCGCGGGTGGCCGCGTTACGGCGCAACTCCCGCGAGACCGTCGACGCAGAACGCCCGATCACCCGGGCAATCTCACGTATCCCAACGTCCTGGGCCTTGAGCAGTGCGATCTCCTCACGCTCGGCGAACGACAGATACCGGCCCGACGGCGGTGACAGATCAATCGATGACATGCCTCCACCGTGTCGGAACCATCGGCTGCCCACCGCCTGGCGACACGCCGGCAGTTTCAGCAGCTTGTTCGGTGGTGACGCCTGTCGCGATGACCCGCCAGAACTCGCGCTCCACCTCACGCCGCGTCGCGGGCGCACCCGGTGACTTCATCGCCGACCGCCCCGTCAACTTCTTCATCCAACCGGCAGGCCTGCCCATTCAAACACCCTCTCTCCCTTGGGGTGTTGCTTCCACCGGTTGAACCTGGTCAGTATGCGTCGCTGGCGTTCACCGAGGCGTTGATCGCTTCGGGGATCGCCGGGTCGATCGGCAGCGTCGGGGACGCCCTCGACAAGGGCTTGGTTTCATAGTGCACCTCCTGGCGCGGGTTGGGTGGGAACTCGTTTTCGGAGCGGGCTGCCTTGTCGGGTGGTGAGGCGTGGGTCGCCGGGGGTGGGTGGCTCGTAGAGCCGCACGTTTTTGTCGTTTGCTTTGTGTGAGTTGAGGATTCCGGCGTGTGTCCAGCTTTTGATCGTGCTGGGGTGCACACCGAGTCGTGTGGCGAGTTCGGTGTTGGTGAGCAGGCCCTTGGCACGGAGCCGGTCGGCATGGCTGGGCAGGTTGTTGCTGCGGCGGGCATGGAGGACTATGCGGGCGGTGAAGGCTTTGCCCTCGCCGGAGCGGTGACCGGCGGCGTTGAGCGCGTCGGCGGTCTCGGCGTCGGTGCAGGTGTCGAGGAGCCGGTCGAGGGCGGCGAGGGTGTCGGGGTGGGTCTGGCGGAGTTGCCAGGCTTTCGGCGGGATTGCCACGGTGAGGCTGTGGGTCTGGCCGCCGCGGAAGCGGACGTGCAGGTGAATGCGGTCGGTCTTGTGCAGGGTGACGTCGGCGACGAGGAGGCGGACCATGCGTTTGCGGTCCCGCTGCGGGGTGTCCGGGTTCGCCCAGAGTGCGGGGAAGTCTGTGGCCAAGGATCGGATTTTGGCCTGCACTTCTTCGGTGAGGGCGGTGGCCGCGGCGGCGCTGGCGCGCTCGTAGTCCTCGCGCGCGGCGGCCAGGGTGCGCAGCGCGTCGTTCCAGTCGGCTTCGAGGCTGTCGGCGACGAGCCGGTTGTCCGGGTCGACGGCGAGGTAGCGGCGGCGGGCGAGGTCGGCGCGGTGGCGGGCCCGCTCCACCTGACCGCGGCGCAGCGCGTCGGCTTCGGCGGCGCGGGTCTCGAGTTCGGTTTGCACGGTGAGGGCGACCTCGAGCGCGAGCGGGGTGACGGTGTCGAGCAGCAGTTGCCCGATCGCGGCGTCGACGGCGGCGCCGGGCACGCCCTGGCAGCGGCGTCCGCCGTCTTGGATGCAGGTCCGGATGCACTGGTAGTCAGGGACTTCGACGCCGCGGCGGGTGTGGTAGCGCACGGTCATCCGGTTTCCGCACTTGGCGCAGACGGCCAGGCCCTGCAGCAGCGCGGTTCCTTCCCGGGCGGGGCCGGCGGCGCGGTCCTCGCCGCGCGCGGTGGCGTTCGCCGAGAGCAGCCGCTGGTTGGTTTCGAACTGCTCCCAGTCGACGTAGCCGGGGTGGGCGTCGGGGATCAGCGCGATCCACTGCTCGCGGGGCAGGGTGTCGAAGGTCTTCTTGCCGTCGGCGGTAACGCGCTCGCGGCGGCGGCCGTAGGCGAACGCACCGGCGTAGCGAGGGTTGTGCAGGGTGCGCAGCACCCGCCAGTGCGTCAGCGGCATCCACGCCAGCTCGCCCTTGTGGGCGCCGGTGCGTACCCGCACCGGGAACACCAGCTCGTCGGCGTTGAACTGCTGCACCACCGCGCGGGCGGAACCGGTGCGGGCGAACAGGGTGAATACGTGGCGGATGGCTTGCTGCACACCGGTATCCGGGTCCAGTACCACGTTGTCGGCGGGGTCGTAGATCAGCCCGACGGGCAGCGGCATCCGCAGTTCGCCGCGACGGGCCTTGGACAATTGCCCGCCGACGAGGCGCGCGCGGATGAAGTGCAGTTCGGCCTCTTATGTGGACCACGCCGTTATGCCGACCACGCGACGGAAGGTGCCCCATGGCAGTGGTAGTGGTGGCATGAGGTCGGCATAATAGTGGAGGACACTTGATCAGCGTCTCCTCTCCATCCATCCCATTTTGGAGAGGAGAAGGTCATGACGACAGTTCCGTGTTGGGCTCGGGTGCGTGGTCCGCTGGC
>RRBB01000132.1:0-30334 GCA_006543605.1 Rhodococcus sp. WS4 | reverse complement strand
GCCAATTGGCCAAAGACGCGATCGAGCACGCACTGCACTGGTCATGCTTCCGACGCGAGCACCAAGCCGATGCCCGCAGACACCACTTCAGACGCCGACTCAAGATCCAGGCATTAGCCCTGTAGTACTAGCCCCCGACCGGTGCGGCCTTGCCGAGCAGAGCGGCGAGTTGCCCGTAGTCGTCCGCGCGGGCGCTGGACGAGCGGAACACGAGTCCGATCGTCCGGCCGGGTGCGGGCGCCGCGAAGCGTGCGGTCGCCAGCGGCCCCCGTCCCGTCTCCACCTTCACGGCGGATTCCGGCACCAGGGTCACGCCGAGTCCGCCCGCGACGCACTGCACCACCGTCGACAGCGACGTGGCGCGGGTGTCGCCCGCCACCGGGTGGGCGTCGACCGAGCGGCACAGATCGAGGGTCTGGTCGCGGAGGCAGTGTCCCTCGTCGAGAAGCAGGAGAGGAAGCTCGTCCAGAGTGTGCGGCGAGATGTCGGTGCGGCCCGCCAATGGGTGGCCTTCCGGGACGACCATCACGAAATCTTCGGTGTACAAAGGGATGTCTACGAGGCCGCTGACACCGCTCGGCAATGCCACCACGGCGACGTCGAGCGAGCCCACGCGCAACGACTCCAGGAGTCGCGCCGTCTGATCCTCGATGATCTGCGGCTCCAGGTCGGGCAGCTCGTCACGCAGCGTCGGCAGCAGGGCCGGCAGCACGTAGGGGGCCACCGTGGGGATCAGTCCGATACGCAGCGGTCCGGCCAGCCGGTCACCCACGCCCGCGGCGGTTGCGACGAAACCGTCCGCCGCCTCGAGGATGATCTTGGCCTGGCCGAGCAGCCGCTCCCCCGCCGCGGTGACGAGGACCCGACGGGTGCTGCGCTCGATGAGTTGCACGCCGAGCCCGTTCTCCAGCGCGGCCAGCGATTGCGACAAGGTGGGCTGGCTCACACTCAAACGTGCCGCGGCCGTGCCGAAGTGGCGATATTCGGCCACTGCGACGAACGCACGCAGCTGCGACAGGGTGGGTTGATAACTCTGATCGGCCATACCTATCAGTGTAACGCGATCTATCACCCTTGCCTTTCGGCGTTTCGGGCGGAGTCGACGCGGGGCCCTACGTCCGCCGTCGGGGCGATAGGGTGCGTCAATGCCCATCCACGTAGATGTCGTCCGGGTGTTCACCGACGACAAAGGACGCCACGGCAACCCGCTCGGCATCGTCGACGCCTCGGTTGTTCCCACCGAGGACCGGCAGTCCGTCGCCGCCGCGCTCGGGTACAGCGAGACGATCTTCGTCGACGTCCCCGGTCCGGGTGACACGCACGCGCGGGCCCAGATCTTCACTCCCACCACCGAACTCCCGTTCGCCGGGCACCCCACCGTCGGACTGTCCTGGTGGTTACACGAACGCGGCGCCGCGGTCGGCACACTGGACGTGCCCGCGGGACCCGTCGCCACGCGGCGTTCCGGCGCCATCACCTGGGTGCGGGCGCGGCCCGAGTGGGCGCCCGACTTCTCGCTGTACCCCATGAACAGCGTCCGCGAGGTTCAGGCGGCCGACCCGAAGAAATTCGGTGCCGGGCACCACTACCTGTGGGCCTGGACCGACAAGGTCGAGCACTCGATCCGGTCGCGAATGTTCGCCCCCGACATGGGCATCACCGAGGACGAGGCCACCGGCGCTGCCGCGGTCCGGATCACCGCGCACCTCCGCCACGCCCTCCTGATCACGCAGGGCAAGGGATCCGAACTGCGCACCACCTACGATCCCGCCGGCTGGGTCGAGGTCGGTGGACGGGTTCACCCCGAGAAGTCACGCACCCTCTGACGGCGGCCGCCGACCTCGCCCGGCGGCGAGGTCGGCGTCGCTCAGCGTCACCTCGATCTCCCGGCCCAGCGTCACACCCGGGGCGAGGGGAAGCCGGTCGCCGCTCCAGAACTTTCCCGGGTCGTACCAGTTGGTGCGCCGGCGTCCGCTGATCAGACCCATCTCCTCGTACGTCTGCGCGACCACCTCGGCGCAATAGGCACTTTCGAGGCTCCCCGACTGGTCCTGCCGGCGCCCCTTCCCCGGCAGACGCCCCCCGAACCAGCGTGAGGCGAGCTTCGCCGTGGACGGGAACGGTGTTCCGTCCAGCCGCGCGATGGTGCGCAGCAACGCGTCCTCCTGCTGCGGGGTCGCGGGGTCGGCGAGCTGACGCAGCCACCCCCGCTGCCCGTACCGCGCGCCCCACACCTGGACGGCGGCGCGCAGGTCGTGAAGTTGCACACCACGCTGGAATCGGCCGGTCCACATGTCCTGCAACGAATGCCCGAGTTCGGCGTGCCACATCAGTGGCGGCAGGTCCTCGAGGACCACCGACATGCCGACGTGGTTGACCGGGCTGTTCGTGAGGGTCTGAATGGCCCTGTCGGCCGGAGACTCTCCGCGGAAGATCCAGATGTCGCCGGTGCGGGTGACCTCGACCGCGGTGTCGAGGTCGATGGTGGAGCCGTGTCGTCGTGCGTCCGTGTGCCGTGGCGCGTCCATGGGCCCTAGCCTAGAAGGATGCGACCTCGGGGCAGGCAATGGTGGAAACTTCTCGGACTCGCCGGTGTGGTGGGCGTGGCCGCGACCGGGGTCGTCGCGGTCCGCGCGGACCGGCAGCGGAAGGCGTACACACCCGACGAGGTGCGGGCGCGTCTCCACGAGCGCTACACCCGCGCGTACGCGGCGCACGACGGGCAGACGGAGATCGACCTGGCCCCACCCACGTGGCGGGAGCGGGTCACCGGTGCCCTACACCGCCTCCGCAAGCGGGGCACCGGGTCCGATCAGCCCAGCGCCCGGCGGATCCCGTCGGCGAGCTGAACGACCTGCTCGTCCGTCATCACGAACGCCGGCGAGATCTGCATGGCGCCCTGACCCGCGGCACGTCCCGAGATTCCGTGTTCACGCAACGTGTTCACGAACGGGAGGGCTTCCGCCGGATCGGCCAGCTGCACCGCCGCGACCGCACCGAGCCCACTGCGCACCTCCTCGACCCGCGGGTGCTCGGCGAGGGGCGCGAGGTGCTCGTGCAGTGACGACTCGAGCCGCTTCGACTCCGCCAGCAGGTTCTCGCGCTCGATGATGTCGAGGTTGGCGAGCGCGGCCGCTGCGGCGCCCGCATGGCCGCCGTAGGTGTAGCCGTGCCGCCACCAGACGCCGCCGACGAAGAACGGCTCGGCCACGCGCGGGGCGATGAACACCGCACCCATCGGGACGTACCCGGACGTGAGGCCCTTCGCCGTCGTCATCATGTCGGGCTGCAGGTCGAACCGCGTCGACGCGAACCACTCGCCGCCGATGCGGCCGAATCCGGTGACCACTTCATCGACCACGAACAGGATGTCGTGCTCGCGGCAGATGTCGCGGACCTCCGCGAGGTACCCCTCCGGCGGCAGGTACACGCCGCCCGCACCGATGACGGGTTCGCAGAAGAACGCGGCGATCTTGTCGGCGCCGATCTTCTCGATCAGTTCGAGCAGGCTCTTGGCGTCGTTCCAGGCGACCGTCGCGGCGTCGGCCATCAACTCGCCGTAACCCTCGCGGTTGACGGGGATACCCGCGAGCGCGGTTCCCGCCACGTGCATTCCGTGATACGCCTTCTGGCGGCCGACCACGATCGTCTTGGAAGGTTTGCCCATCTCGTGCCAGTAGCGGCGCGCGAGCTTGGCCGCCGTGTCCACGGAATCCGAGCCACCCGACGTGAAGAAGATCTTGCTGCCCGGCACCGGCGCAATGGTCGCGAGACGCTCGGCCAGGGTCGCGGTGGTCTCGGGAACGAAGTCGCCGAAGTTCGAGAAGTGGGCCACGGTCCGCAGTTGTTCGGCGACGGCATCCGCGATCTCCGCACGACCGTGCCCCACGTTGGTGAACCACAGACCCGCCGTCGCATCGAGGTAACGGTTGCCGCGGTCGTCCCAGATGTACGCGCCCTCGCCGCGGGACACCACGAAGGCGCCCTTCTGTTCCACCGCGCCCATATCCGCGAATCCGTGCCACAGTGCCGACGCCATGCTCATCCCTTCGTGAAACCCCACCCCAGGCGACTATGCCACGGCGGCTCGGCGAGGAATCGGCCGCGTCACTTCTCTGCCAGGGCGGTGGGGTGCGCTTCCGTGTCGATCCCCGGTATCCCGCGACCGCGGATGGACGCGCCCGCCGTCTCGGCCACGAAGTACAGCGCGACGAGGCCGACCCCGCACGCAGCCATCATGTAGAACGCCGGCATGAGCGTGTTTCCGGTCCATTCGATGAGCAATTCGTTGACTGCGGGGGCCGTGCCACCGAACAGCGACGTGGACACGTTGTACGCGATGGCGAAACCCGCGAACCGCACGTGCGTCGGGAACATCGCCGGGAACGTCGCAGAAATCGTGGACAGCTGCAGGACGTACAGCAAGCCGAGAACCGCGAATGCGAGAATCGCCCATCCGAAACCCTGACGCATCAGCAGGTACATCGGGACGGCGAGCACGATCAATCCCACGAGTGAGCCGTACCACAACGGTTTTCGGCCCACCCGGTCCGACAGCCCGCCCGCGAACGGAATGACAGCCATCATCACGAGCTGCCCCACGATGAACAATGTCAGCGACGCGGTGGACGTCAGACCGATCTGCGTCTCCAGATATGTCGGCATGTAGCTCAGCAAGGTGTAGTTGGTGACGTTGAGCGCGATGACGAGTCCGCCGAGCAGCAGCAGCGGCTTCCAGTACTCGGTCAGCAGGTCCTTGAACTCGTGTGTCGGCGTCGACTCCACCTCGCCCTCCGCGTCGAGTTCACGGAACACGGGTGTTTCCTCGAGCTTGGTCCGCAGGTACAGACCGATCAGACCCATCGGCCCCGCGATCAGGAACGGGATCCGCCAGCCCCACGTGGACATGAACGGATCGCTGGAGAACAACTCCACTACGAGGACCACGATCGCACCCAGCGCATAACCGCCGAGGGTGCCGAACTCGAGGAAACTACCGCAGAAACCGCGCTTGCGGTCCGGTGAGTACTCGGCCATGAACGTCGCCGCACCGCCGTACTCGCCGCCGGTCGAGAAGCCCTGGATCATGCGCAGCAGCACCAGCAGAAGCGGCGCCCAGAAACCGATGACGTCGTATCCGGGAACCAGTCCGACACCGAATGTCGCACCCGCCATCAGGATGATCGTCAGTGCGAGGACCTGACGACGTCCGAGCCGATCACCCAGCGGACCCCACACGAGCCCGCCGAGCGGTCGCACCACGAACGACACCGCGAACACGAGCAAGGCGTATAGCGTGGCCGAACTTGTGTCGCCGGGGAAGAACGCGGCCGAGATGTACGACACGGTGAACGCGTAGACACCGTAGTCGAACCACTCGGTGGCGTTGCCCATCGCCGACGCCGCGATCGCACGACGGAGAACACCTGGTGGGAGGGTTTCCTGCTCGGCTGAAGAACTCGCAGATGCCATAGATCCCGCCTCCTCGGGCCGGTTTTCGCGTGCCCTCATTGTGTCCCGAGTGGCACGTGTTGTCGCCGCTTTGCGGTTTACAGCTGCCCCCGGCACGTCCGCCCGGGGGCGTGTGCAGCCGCCGTCCTCCGGGTATCCGCAACCCATGACCAGCCAAATCATCGCCATCGCCGTCGACTGCCGCGACGCGGAATCACTCGCACGGTTCTGGTGCGAGGCCCTGGAATATCCGACGACCCGCCGCTGGAAGGACGCGTACGGGCGCGAGTACGTCGAATCGCGCGCACCGGGGTCCACGTCCCTGGTGTTCCAGCCCGTCGACGACCGGAAGTCCGGGAAGAATCGCCTGCACCTCGACATCGCACCGTCGTCCGGAACCCGGGACGAGGAGGTGCAGCGGCTTCTCGCGCTCGGTGCCCGGCGGCTGAGCGACGACCCGAACGTTCCGTGGGTGGTCCTCGCCGACCCGGAGGACAACGAATTCTGCGTACTACCGGAACGTGGTGCCGACGACGGGACGAGTGCGTGAGCCTCGCCACCAGGCGGCGGGCCCGCCGTGGGAGATCCAGTGCCGTGCATGGTCGACGTAGTCGGTGATCACCCGGACCCACTCGTTCCAGGCACTCGGTGTGGGAAGGGTTTCGACGGAACGGGTCAGGAGACGATCCAGCGCGTCCGAGACGAGGTCCGCACGTTCCAACTGCACCATGTGCCCGGCGCCGGGCACCTTCACCAGTTCGGTGTCCGGCAACTCCCTGGCGATGGCCTTCGAGTACCGGAACGGGGTCAGGAGGTCACGATCGCCGCACACGATCAGCGTCTCGATCGGTGCCAGCAACGGCACGGCCGCCGTCTCGTCGTGATTCTTGAACGACGGCAGGAAGTCGACGAGCGTCTTGAGCGACGTGTCGTTGATCATCTGCTCGGAGTGCCACATGATAGCCGGGCTGATCCTGCGGTCGCCGAACGACGCAGACCTCAGGATCGGCGCCAGCACCCTCTTGCTCGCGCCGCGACCGCTCTGCACCACGCGCGGCAGGTGCCGGGCCGCGGTGCTGAATCCGGCGACGACCGGCGTGTTGAGGGTCCGCGCGAGTCCCGCGTCCCCCAGTTTCTCCGCCGCGGTGGCGATCAGGCCCACCCCTACGATCCGGGAACCGATCAGATCGGGGTGCTGCCCGACGTACGAGAGGACGGCCATGCCACCCATGGAGTGGCCGACCAGCACGATCGGCCCCTCGGGCACGAGCGCCCGGATCACGGCGTCCACGTCCTGCGCGAGATGCGGGATCGTGCACGTGTCGCGGCGCGGCACCCCGGAATCGCCGTGACCCCGCAGGTCGAAGAAGACCATGCGAATCGTGGAGCCCCACGTCTCCTCGAGCCGGACGCGCTGGAAGTGCCACCCCGTCATCCGGTTGCAGAAGCCGTGCACGAACACCACCGTCAGAGGGGCGAACGCCGGGCCCACCTCGCGCACCGCGAGCGGCACCCCGTCGTCGGCGGCGACCACACTCCCGCGGTCGCGGCTGAGCAGGTCGAACGTCTCGCCTGCGAACTCGTCGAACATAATCTCCCAGCCGTTGCCGAAGTCACGGATGAACCCGCGGACGCCTGTCCAGTGGAGGATAGCGCGGCCCGCGAATCGTACCCGCGCAACTTCGCCGCTATCGGTCCTCGCCGAACCGCCGCCGCGCACCGAGGCGTCCCACCGCGTTGACGGCGAGCGCCATCAACGCCATGGCCAGCAGCAACACGACCGCCGTGACCGCCAACTGGAGGTAACCCTGGTCCCGCGGATCGAGGAACGGGTACGGATACCAGTCGACGCTCGGACCGCGCACCAGCGAATAGATACCGTAGAGGACGGGAAACACCAGCCAACTCAGACTCTGGACCTCGGAGATCCACACCCCAGACGGCGCGACTCACCCAGTCGACCAGGAGGAAGAGCGGCAGCAACCGGTGCAGTGGCCGTGTTGATCCAGACGTCCTGCAGCATCACGTCGACATTCGCCAGCAACACCGCGTACACGATGCCGGTGATCACTATGTAGAAGGTCGTCGCACCCCGGAGCAGCTGCCAGCCCCGCGACTGCGGATTCCGGACGGCGCCGATCAGCGGCACGCAGAATGCGAACGATCCTCTGGCCTCGCAGGTCGGTGACGACGGCAGCGTCCATTCGCAGATATTCGCACACGGACGGGCGCGGCACAGCGCGATCGACCGGGTTGGCTAGGCTGTGTTCAGCATGTCCACCACAGCACCCAGCCGGCGGGATCTGAAGAACAGCCTCGGCGAACTCACTCTGCGCGACGAACACCGGCTCCGCCGGCAGCTCGAGCGTGCCCGCACGCCCGAGGCCCTCGCGTCCCTGTCGAACGACATCACCGCCGCGCGCGGGCGCATCGACCGCAGGCGGGGCAGCGTGCCCGTCATCGACTACCCCGATGCCCTCCCGGTCAGCCAGCGTCGCGACGACATCGCGAAGGCGATCTCCGAGCACCAGGTCGTCATCGTCGCCGGCGAGACGGGATCGGGCAAGACGACGCAGATCCCGAAGATCTGCCTCGAACTCGGCCGCGGTGTGCGCGGCCTGATCGGCCACACCCAGCCGCGGCGTCTCGCCGCGCGGACGGTCGCCGAGCGGATCGCCGAGGAACTCCACAGCGAACTCGGAGAGACCGTCGGGTACACGGTGCGATTCACCGACCAGGTGTCGGACGGCACCCTGGTGAAACTGATGACCGACGGCATCCTGCTCGCGGAGATCCAGCGCGACCGGATGCTGCGCCGGTACGACACGTTGATCATCGACGAGGCCCACGAACGCAGCCTCAACATCGACTTCATCCTCGGTTACCTGCGGCAGCTCCTCCCCCGCCGGCCCGATCTGAAAGTGATCATCACCTCGGCCACGATCGACCCCGAACGCTTCGCGCAGCACTTCGCCCTCGACGGCGTGCCCGCACCGATCGTCGAAGTGTCCGGGCGCACGTTCCCCGTCGAAATGCGTTACCGCCCACTCACGGTGGAGGTGGGCGAGCAGACGTTCGATCGCGATCCGGTGGACGCCGTGTGCGAGGCGGTCGAAGAGCTCTCCGGTGAGGGCGACGGCGACATCCTGGTCTTCCTCTCCGGCGAACGGGAGATCCGCGACACCGCCGACGCCCTCCGCGATCGCCGATTGCGCGGCACCGAGATCGTGCCCCTCTACGCCCGACTGTCGGCGGCCGAACAGCACAAGGTGTTCACACCCCACACCGGACGCAGGGTGGTGCTGTCGACGAACGTCGCGGAAACATCCCTCACCGTGCCCGGCATCAGGTACGTTGTGGACCCGGGAACCGCCCGGATCTCCCGGTACTCGGTGCGCACCAAGGTGCAACGCCTGCCGATCGAACCGATCTCGCAGGCTTCGGCCCGCCAGCGGTCCGGACGATGCGGTCGTGTGGCCGAAGGCATCTGCATCCGGCTGTACTCCGAAGAGGATTTCGAGTCGCGGCCCGCGTTCACGGAACCGGAGATCCTGCGCACCAACCTCGCGTCCGTCATCCTGCAGATGACGGCACTCGGGCTCGGTGACATCGCCGCGTTCCCGTTCGTCCAGCCGCCGGATCCGCGTGCCGTCCGCGACGGCATCGGCCTGCTCGAGGAGCTCGGCGCGATCGAACGCAAGGCGCACACCGAGCTGCCGGTCCTCACCGCCGTCGGACGCGAACTCGCGCAGATTCCCGTCGATCCGCGCATGGCCCGGATGCTTGTCGAAGCCCACCGGAACGGCTGTCTTTCCGAGGTCCTCGTCATCGTTTCCGCCCTCTCGATCCAGGACGTACGGGAACGTCCCGCCGAATTCCAGCAGGCGGCGGACGAGAAGCACGCCCGGTTCAACGTCGAGAACTCCGACTTCCTCGCGTTCCTCGAACTGTGGAAGTACCTGCGCGAGCAGCGGAACGAGCTGTCGTCCAACCAGTTCCGCAAAATGTGCCGCAACGAGTTCCTGCACTGGCTGCGCATCCGCGAATGGCAGGATCTGCACGGTCAGCTGCGTCAGATCACCCGCGGACTCGGCTGGAACACCAGCGACACCCCGGGCGGCGAAGCCGCGATCCACCAGTCCCTGCTCGCGGGACTGCTGTCCCACATCGGACTGCGCGAGGGCGACAAACGCGACTTCCTCGGCGCCCGCGGAAGCCGATTTGCGATCTTCCCCGGTTCGGGCCTCTTCAAGAAGCCCCCCAGGTGGGTGATGGCCGCCGAACTCGTCGAGACGTCCCGCCTGTGGGCGCGGATGTCGGCCAGAATCGAACCCGAATGGGCCGAGAAGCTGGCCCCGCATCTCGTGAAACGCACCTACTCCGAACCGCACTGGTCGTCCAAGCGCGGCGCGGCCATGGCCTACGAACGCGTGACGCTGTACGGCATCGCGCTCGTCGCCCGTCGTGCGGTCACCTACAGCACCATCGACCCCGAGACCTCGCGTGAGCTCTTCCTCCGCCACGCGCTGGTACAGGGCGAATGGCAGACGCAGCACAAGTTCTTCCACGCCAACCGCGCACTCCTCGACGACGTCGAGGAACTCGAGCACCGCGCCCGCAGGCGCGACATCCTCGTGGACGACGACACCCTCTACGACTTCTACGACCAGCGGGTCGGCCCGGAGGCGGTCTCCGCCCGGCACTTCGACTCCTGGTGGAAGGTCGCCCGCCGCAAGAATCCCGACCTGCTCACGTTCACCCAGGCGACCGTCGTCAACGCCGATTCGGCCACGGTCCTCGGCGGCGAATACCCCGACGCGTGGCGTCAGGGCGACATGCAGTTCCCCCTCACCTACCAGTTCGAGCCGGGCAACGAGGACGACGGCGTCACGGCCCGGATCCCCATCGCCCTGCTGGCAGGCCTGCGCCCGGTCGGATTCGACTGGCTCGTCCCCGGCATGCGCGTCGAACTCGTCACCGCTCTCATCAAGACCCTCCCGAAGACCCTTCGCAGACAAGTCGTTCCGGCGCCCGACTTCGCGGCTGCCGCGTTGGCGGCCGTGAAACCCCGCTCCGAACCGCTCGCCACCGCGATGGCACGCGAATTGTCCCGGCTCGGTGCCTGCCGCATCGATCCCAAGGACTTCGATGCGACCGCCCTCCCCGACCACCTGCGGATGACGTTCGCCGCCGTGGACGAGAAGGGCGCCGTCCTCGGCCGGGACAAGGACCTCGTGGCGCTGCGGAAGTCGCTGGCTCCCCGCGTTCAGGTGGAAGTGGCGAAGGCGGCCTCCAATTCGGAACGGCCGCCCGCACTCACCTGGACTCCCGCCACCCTCGGCTCACTCGAGGCCACCGTGACGCGCGAACTCGGCGGCCAGAAGGTCACCGGGTACCCCGCCCTCGTCCCGGAGGGCGACGGCGTCGCCGTCCGCGTCCTCAGCACCGCGGCAGCGCAACGTGCCGCGATGCGAGCCGGAACCCGCCGGCTGCTCCTCGCCGCCGTTCCCACGCAAGCCAAGACGGTGACGTCCGGTCTGAGCAACGCACAACGACTGGCACTCGGGCAGAATCCCGACGGCAGCCTCGACGCCCTGATCGACGACTGCCGCAACGCCGCCGCCAACCAGTTGATCGCCGCGCACGGCACCCTGGTGCGCACACCGCAGGAATTCGACGCCCTCGTGGCGACGGCGCGTGCCGAGATGGCCCGGAACGTGGCGGTCCTCCTGCGACTGGTGTCGCCGGTGCTGGAAGCAGACCACCGGCTCGCAGTCGTCCTGGAACGCGCCACCGGCGAGACCGCCGACGACGTGCGAGAACAACGCCAGTCGCTCCTGTTCCCCGGATTCGTCGCCGACATCGGGGCCACCCGGCTCCGCGAACTGCCCCGCTACCTCGCTGCCGCCGTCGCCCGTCTCGAAGCGCTTCCCGGGAGCGCACCCCGCGACCAGAAGGGGATGGACGTCCTCGACCGCGTCTACGCCGGCTACGAACGCATGCTCGCGGCACTACCGGAAGAACGACACCACTCCCCCGAAGTCGACGCCGTTCACTGGATGATCGAAGAACTACGGGTCAGCCTGTTCGCGCAGACACTCGGCACACCCGTCCCCGTCTCGGAGAAGCGTGTTCTGACGGCGATGCAGAAGGTGCGCTGACGCGCAGGCTCAGGCGTCGTCCCGAGATTCACGGTGTGCGCGGAGCTCTTTGATCTCGCGGGCAAAATCTTCCGCCGAGCTGAACGACCGGTACACGGACGCGAAACGCAGGTACGCCACCTCGTCCAGATCACGAAGCGGACCGAGGATGGCGAGGCCGACCTCGTTGCTCGGGATCTCCGCCGACCCCGATGCCCGGACCGCGTCTTCGACCTGCTGGGCAAGGAGATTCAGCGCGTCGTTGTCGACCTGGCGGCCCTGGCAGGCGCGGCGCACACCCCGCACCACCTTCTCCCGGCTGAACGGTTCGGTGACACCACTGCGCTTGACCACCGACAGCACCGCGGTCTCCACGGTGGTGAATCGGCGCCCACACTCGGGGCACGAACGGCGGCGGCGGATGGCCTGTCCTTCGTCGGCTTCTCGCGAATCGACCACACGTGAATCGGGGTGCCGGCAGAACGGGCAGTGCATGGCGATTCCTTCGTCGTAGCCGTCGTGGCCGCAACTGTTCGCCTCCCCCGATGGCGAACCGACGAAAACGGATTCACGCAGCGGATGCACGATCTCGACGCGACCACACGCAGTGGTGGGACTGACAGCATCCGAGACTACTCGTCCGCCCGGTGAAACAGTCATGCAGAGCCACCCCCGTCACCGGGTAGGGGACGACGGGACGATCAGCGTCTGCCCCGGGTGCAGCGCCGAATTGGACATGGCGTTCAGCTCCATGATCCGCTCGACGACCTGCGCCACCGGCAGATCCGGGGCGATACGCCCGGCGAGCGCTGCCAGGCTCTCCCCCTGCTGTACCTGTACGACCTCCGTGGCTGCCGCGTCGCCCACACCGTCGGTGGTGGCCAGCTGGGCCACCCCGACGAGCCCGCACAACACACCCGCGGTGATCACGACACTCGCGAGCACCATCCGCCAGCCGACGTCGGTGGCCCCGCGCTCATGATCGGCACGGGAGACACCGACACGGGCGGACCGGTACGCGACGGCACCGGACGACGGACGACGCAGGTCGTAGCCCGAACCACGCCGACGCGGCTCGGTCCGGTACGCCCGCGCGCCCCCGGACCGGACGGCACCCCGTTCGAGTGCCTGCCGGTTCAGCACTACCTGCCGATGGAGAACTGCGTTGCTCATCGGTACCTCCGCTGCTCGTGTCCGTTTGTCCAAGCCGATGACCCTGCGGCCGTCCGATCCGACCCCGTGCTCGATCCGATCGGGTGTTCGATCACGCGTTCGAAAGAACGCATGTTCGATTTCTACCACGGCACTCCGACAAAGTCTCTACTTCTCGCGACACGTGTCGAACAGATGTTTGAAACTCCGAGGAAAGCGGGATAGATTCGTGTCACGCGGCACAGCAGTCACATGCGACCCATACCGAGTAGATCCACATACGAAAGATCCACAGACAGACGGAGGCACCTCGCCATGAAGGACGACAGCTCGACCGACGGTTCGACTCCACGTGTGAGCGGTGGCTCCGCCGCCGGGTTGACCGACCGGCAGCGCCGTGTCCTCGAGGTGATCCGCACGTCCGTGAACGAGCGCGGCTACCCGCCCAGCATCCGCGAGATCGGCGACGCCGTGGGGCTCACCTCCACGTCCTCCGTCGCCCATCAGTTGCGCACGCTCGAGCGGAAGGGCTTCCTCCGCCGCGATCCCAACCGTCCGCGCGCCGTCGACGTTCGCGGCCTCGACGAGGTGGCGGCAGGCGCCGCGGCGAACGCCTCCGGCGCCGTCGGGTTGGCTGCGGTCAAGTCCGGCGCCGACGGCGCACCCCTGCCGGAGCCGACGTTCGTCCCGGTCCTCGGCCGGATCGCCGCCGGCGGCCCGATCCTCGCCGAGGAAGCCGTCGAGGACGTCTTTCCGCTCCCCCGCGAACTCGTGGGCCAGGGCTCGCTGTTCCTGCTCAAGGTCGTGGGCGAATCGATGATCGACGCCGCGATCTGCGACGGCGACTGGGTGGTGGTCCGTCAGCAGAACGTGGCGGAGAACGGAGACATCGTGGCGGCGATGATCGACGGTGAAGCCACCGTGAAGACGTTCAAGCGCACCGACAACGAGGTGTGGCTGATGCCGCACAACCCCCTCTTCGATCCGATCCCCGGTAACGACGCAGTCATCCTGGGCAAGGTCGTCACGGTCATGCGCAAGATCTAGCTTCCGCCGGCAGACACGAGTAGGGCCCACGGCGATCGCCGTGGGCCCTACTCGCATCCACCCCGGATACGCGGGTCGTGCCTCGTCAGAGATCGAGGCCGCGACCGATGATTTCCTTCATGATCTCGGTGGTTCCGCCGTAGATGGTCTGGACACGGGAATCCATGTACGCCTTGGCGATCGGGTACTCCTTCATGTAGCCGTAGCCGCCGTGCAGCTGCAGGCACCGGTCGATCAGCCGGACCTGCGCCTCGGTGGTCCACCACTTGGCCATGGCCGCTTCCTGCACCGTCAGCTTTTCGTCGTTGAGCATTTCGATGAACTTGTCGACGAGGACGCGGACCGCCGTTGTCTCGGTGGCGAGTTCGGCGAGCACGAAGCGCGTGTTCTGGAAGCTGCCGATCGACTTGCCGAACGCCTTCCGGTCGCGGCAGTACTGGATCGTCATGTCCAGCGCCGACTCCATTGCGGCGGCGGCCACCACAGCGATCGACAGCCGCTCCTGGGGAAGGTTCTTCATCAGGTAGAGGAAGCCCATTCCCTCCTCACCGAGGAGGTTCGCGGCGGGCACGCGGACGTCGGTGAAGCTGAGTTCGGCGGTGTCCTGCGCCTTCATCCCGATCTTGTCGAGGTTGCGGCCCCGCTCGAAGCCCGGCATGTCCCGTTCGACGACCAGGAGGCTGAACCCCTGCGCTCCCTTGTCGGGATCGGTACACGCCACCACGATCACGAGGTCGGCGTTGATGCCGTTGGTGATGAAGGTCTTGGAACCGTTGAGGACCCAGTCGTCGCCGTCGCGCACGGCGCGCGTCTTGATGCCCTGAAGGTCGCTGCCGGTCCCCGGTTCGGTCATCGCGATGGCGGTGATCAGTTCACCCGACGCGAAGCCGGGCAGCCAGCGCTGCTTCTGCTCCTCGTTGCTCAGTTCGAGCAGGTAGGGCGCGACGACGTCGTTGTGCAGGGTGAAGCCGATTCCGCTGTACCCACCGCGGGTGGTCTCCTCGGTGATGATGGCGTTGTAGCGGAAGTCGCGCACGCCGCCGCCACCGAACTCCTCCGGCACCGCCATGCCGAGGAAACCCTGCTTGCCGGCCTCGACCCACAGGCTGCGGTCGACGATGTTCTGCTCTTCCCACTTGGCGTGGTTCGGCTCGGCGTGCTGTGCGAGAAACTTGCGGTACGACTCCCGGAACAGTTCGTGCTCCGGTTCGAACAGGGTGCGCTCCACGCCAGACTCCTCGTATCAACTCTCTGGGTACGTCTCGTTCGACGGTAGAGGCGAGGAACTACGGGGTGAATGACCCAGGTGATCGGGATTCGTGACCCATCCGGTCACCGGTGTCAGGGCTTGCGGAACCGCGCGAGCGAACGCATCACCGGGTAGGCGACGAGGATGCCCACCGAACCCCACGCGATGCCACCGAGTTCCACCGATCCGATCGTCAGTGTGAGGTCGCCGATGCCGGCGACGAGCGCGGCGGCGACCACGGTGAGGTTCACCGGGTCGGTGAAGTCCACCTTCGCATCCATCCAGATGCGCACACCGAGGACGCCGATCAGTCCGTACAGCACCAGGGTTGCTCCGCCGATCACGCCGTTCGGCACGGTGAACACGAGGGCGCCGAACTTCGGTGAGAACGCGAGAACCACGGCGGTGGCGGCCGCCACCCAGTAGGCAGCGGTCGAGTAGACGCGCGTCGCGGCCATCACTCCGATGTTCTCCGCGTACGTGGTGGTTCCGGAGCCGCCGCCGAACCCGGCCAGGGTGGTGGCCAGTCCGTCGGCGACGAGGGCGTCGCCGGCGACGTCGTCGAGGGAACGGCCCGTCATGGCCGAGACCGCCTTGACATGGCCGACGTTCTCGGCGATCGGGACGATGACCACCGGCAGGGTCAGCGCGATCACGGACCACTCGAACGTCGGTCCCCGCAGCTCGGGCACACCGAACCAGGCCGCGCCCCGCAGCGCCGTCACCCGCTCGTCGGCGAGCCCGCCGGTGACGGCGGCGAACACCCAGCCGACGACCACACCGACCAGGATGCCGAGGCGCCCCAGCAACCCCGGACCGAGGACCGTCACGAGCAGGATCGCCAGCAGCGTCACCCCGGCGATCAACGGCTGCGATTCGAACGAATCCACGGCGGTGGGTGCGAGATTGAGTCCGATCAGGGCCACCACGGCACCGGTGACGACGGGCGGCATGACCGCGTCGATGACCCGCGAGCCGGCCAGCTTCACCGCGATACCCACCAGGAGCAGGAGCAGACCCGCGGCGGCCACACCGCCGAGTTGCGCAGCGGCACCGGCACTCTGCGACGCCGTCAGCGGCGCGATGAACGCGAACGACGACCCGAGGTAGCTCGGAATGCGGCCCCGCGTGATCAGCAGGAACAGGGCGGTCCCGATTCCGGAGAACAGCAACGTCGTCGTGACCGGGAACCCGGTGATGGTCGGCACCAGGAGGGTGGCGCCGAACATTGCGATGACGTGCTGCATCCCGATTCCGACGGTGCGCGGCCAGGTGAGACGCTCGCCGGGAGCGACCACCTCGCCCTCGCCGATCCGCCGGCCGTCACCGTGCAGCGTCCACCCGAAGGCCTTCGTCGGAGCGGACGGGCCGGCGGAGCCGCCGGGGGCGTCGGTTTCTTCTTTCGTCACAGTTGGCCAATAGTAGGGACGATCCGGGAGTTTCGCGGGACTACGCGCCCAGCACGCGGACCGCTGCGGCCCGCGCCTCCGCGGGATCGCTCGTGGCGAGCACGTCCTCGGCGGCACGACGGCAGTCGTCCAGGGACACCGATCCGATCTTCGCGCCCACACCCGACACCGCGGCGCCGGCACAGGACAGCGACGTGACGCCGAGTCCGATCAGCACGCAGGCGAGGAGCGGATCGGCCGCCGCCTCACCACACACACCGACCGGCTTGCCTGCCGCGATGCCCGCCTCGGCCGTGCGAGCGACGAGCGCGAGGACGGCCGGCTGCCAGGGGTCGGTGAGCGACGCCAGGTCGGAGGACATCCGATCGGCGGCCATCGTGTACTGCGCCAGATCGTTGGTGCCGATCGACAGGAAGTCGACGTGGCGCAGCAACCGGTCGGCCAGCAGGGCGGCGGCGGGAACCTCGACCATCACACCGGGGACGAGACCGCGGGCGCGGACCTCGGCGCCGAACGATTCCGCCTCGGCGGGAGTGGAGATCATCGGTGCCATCACCCACGGCTGCGACTGCGTCTGCTTCGCGGCGGCCGCAATGGCGTCGAGTTGCCGGCTGAGGATGCCCGGGTTCTCTTCGGCGATCCGGATTCCGCGGACCCCGAGCGCCGGATTGGCCTCGTCGGCGTGGTTGGCGAAGCGCAGCGGCTTGTCCGATCCCGCGTCGAGGGTCCGGATCACCACCTTCTTTCCGGCGAATGCGTCCAGGACCTCACCGTAGATTTCGGCCTGTTCGTCGACGCCGGGCTCGGAATCGCGGTCCAGGAAGCACAACTCGGTGCGGAACAGTCCCACACCTTCGGCGGCCGTCGCGCTCGCCGACCGCGCGCCGGCCCCGTCCTGCACGTTGGCCAGGATCGACACGGAGTGTCCGTCGCTGGTGCGGCCCGGTCCTTCCCACGACTGGATGCGGAGTCGTTCCGCGCGGCCGTGTTCCACTGCTGCGCGGGCCTCGACGGGGTCGGGCTCCAGCACCAGTTCGCCTGCGGCGCCGTCGAGGAGAACGGGGGTACCCGCGGAGACGGACTCGAGGTCGCGCACCGCGACGACGCACGGGATTCCCAGTTGCCGCGAGATGATCGCGGTGTGGCTCGTCGGGCCGCCGAGGACGGTGACGAGACCGACGATCAGTTCGGGATCGAGACCGGCGGTGTCGGCCGGCGCGAGGTCCTGGGCGCAGAGGATCGACGGGGTCGTCGGGACGGGGATGCCGGGTTCGGGCAGACCCAGGAGCTCCGACACGACCCGGTCGCGGATGTCGCGCAGGTCGGTGACTCGTTCCGCCATCAGCCCACCCATCTTGGTGAACAGGGTGGCGAACTGTTCGGTGGCGCCGGCGGCCGCTTCGTCGGCCGGGGCTCCCCCGGCGATCAGCTTCTGCGCCGCACCGAGCCAGCCGCGGTCGGCGGCCATCGCCGCGTTCGCCTGCAGGACCTCTGCGGCGGCGCCGGAGACGGTCGACGCGCGGTCACGGAGCCGCTGCGAGACCACGGCGGCGGCTTCCTCGAAGCGGACCTTCTCGGCGTCGCGCGATGCTTCGTCGATCCGGGCCGACCCGGGCGCGACCTCGGGCCGCGGAGCCGGCCAGATCACCGGTGCATAGGCAATGCCCGGTACCACCGGCGTACCTCGCACGATTTCACGGTCTTCGGTCATCGGGTCCTCCTGGCCGGATCGTTCTGTCTTCATCAGTCGGAAATGCACTCGACTATGTGACGGAGATTACTCTCAACTCTTGACATGTCAACACACTCGGGCGTAAAACAACATGACACAACATTTCGTGTGATGCAGACCATAACGGATTACGTCACCGAACACTTCATCGACGAGAACAGGAACGGGGACACGGTGTATCCGGAAGAACGCCAGCAAGCGGTCACCACGCTGATCTCGCAGCGGGGGCGCATGTCGGTCGCGGACCTGTCCGACACCTTCGGCGTCACCACCGAGACCGTGCGCCGCGACCTCGCTCTGCTCGAACGTCTCGGCCACGTCCGCCGAGTGCACGGCGGCGCGGTGCCGGCCGGTTCCCTCACCGTCACCGAGCCCGGCATGACGGAGCGCGATCACACCCGCGCCGAACAGAAGGACCGGATCGCGAAGCGTGCCGCCGCCTACCTTCCGCCGTCCGGCGGCAGCGTGTTGTTCGACGCGGGAACCACCACGGGGCGCATCATCCCCGAACTCCCGTCCGATCTGGACCTCACCGTGATCACCAACTCCGTTCCGATCGCGGCACGGCTCGCGGGGCTCAACTCGGTGACGCTCCACATGCTGGGCGGCCGGGTGCGCGGTATCACGCAGGCCGCCGTCGGCGAGGAGGCGTTGCGCATCCTCGACGTCCTCCGCGTCGACGTCGCGTTCATCGGTACCAATGCGCTCAGCGTCGGCCACGGCCTGTCCACGCCGGACTCCGAGGAGGCCGCCGTGAAGCGCGCGATGGTGCGCTGCGCCAATCACGTCGTCGTGGTCGCCGACTCGTCGAAGGTGGGCCGCGAGCACCTCGTGAGCTTCGCGCCCATCCACAGCGTCGACATCCTCGTCACCGACGCCGACATCAGTTCCGCAGACCGAGCCCATTTCCACGACCAGGGAATCGAGGTGGTGATCGCATGATCGTCACGCTGACCGCCAATCCGAGCATCGACCGCACCGTCAACCTGGTCGGACGCCTCGAACGAGGCACCGTCCTGCGCGCAGCCGCAACCCACAGCGACCCCGGAGGCAAAGGCGTCAACGTTGCCCGCGCACTCACGTCGGCCGGTGTCGCCGCCGTCGCGGTGTTGCCGGGCAACGACGGCGATCCGCTGCTCACCGCGCTGTCCGAGCACAGGATCGAGCACGTCACCGTGGCGATGTCCGGCGCCGCACGCACCAACATCACCATCACCGAGCCCGACGGCACGACCACCAAGATCAACGAGCCCGGTGTCTCGATGTCCGCCGCATCGCTCGCCGCGCTGCAGTCGGAGATCATCGAACGCGGATCCCGCGCCGAATGGGTGGTGCTGTCCGGTTCGCTTCCCCCCGGCATCCCCACCGACTGGTACGCCACCCTCGTCGAGGCGCTGCGCGCGTCGTCCTGCCGGGTCGCCGTCGACACTTCGGACGCCCCGTTGCTCGCGCTGGCGGACCGATTCCCCGCGGCGGCACCCGACCTCGTCAAACCCAACAGCGAGGAACTCGCGCAGCTCACCGGCGCCGACGGGCAGTTACTCGAGGAGTCGGCGCTCCGCGGCGACCCGACGGCCACCGCGCACGCAGGAAGGCAACTCGTGGACCGCGGGGTCGAAGCCGTCCTCGCCACCCTCGGCGCCGCGGGTGCGGTACTCGTGACGGAGGCGGGCGCCTGGTGGGCCACGCCACCACCGATCGTCGCCCGCAGCACCGTCGGCGCCGGAGACTCGTCACTGGCGGGCTACCTGACGGCGCACATCTCCGGTGCACCGCCCGCGGACTGCCTCCGATCGGCCGTCGCCTACGGCAGTGCGGCGGCAGCCCTACCCGGAACCTCCCTCCCGACTCCCGAACACGTCGACCTCGACGCCGTCACTGTCACCGCCCTCAGCTCCCCCGCCCCCGATCCGGCCTGAACCAGAAGGAAACACCATGTCTCACTCGACACCCGACCGCGATTCGGGACCGCAGATCATCAGCGAAGATCTGATCTCCCTGGACACCAACCTCGGAGCGACCAAGGAGGACGTGATCTCCGCGCTCGCCCAGCGTCTCGCCGACGCCGGTCGTGCCACGGACGCGGACGCTCTCCGCGACGCCGCGCTGGCACGTGAATCACAATCGGCGACAGGCCTTCCCGGCGGAATCGCCATCCCCCACTGCCGTTCGGAAGCCGTCGTGGCAGCGTCCCTCGGATTCGCCCGGCTCGACCCCAAGGTCGACTTCGGCGCCCCGGACGGGCCCGCCGACCTGGTGTTCCTCATCGCAGCACCCGAGGGTGCGGGCGCGGAGCACATGAAACTGCTCTCCTCGCTCGCACGGGCTCTGGTGCGCCCCGCGTTCGTCGGGGCGCTGCGTGACGCGAAGACCCCCGCTGAGATCGTCACTCTGGTCAACGACGTCCTGGCCCCCGCACCCGCTGCCACACCGGCGGCTACGGCGCCCGCGGCCGCTGCCGCTGCTGCTCCTGCTGCGGCAACCCCGGCGCCCGCCGCCCAGCCCGTGACCACCGCGAAGGAGCCCGAGCCCGAAGAGGCACCGAAGCACATCGTCGCGGTCACGGCCTGCCCGACCGGCATCGCCCACACCTACATGGCCGCCGACTCGCTCGTCGCCGCAGGCGAGCGTGCGGGCGTCGTCGTCCACGTGGAGACACAGGGTTCCAGCGGAAGCACCCCGCTGGCGGCCGGCATCATCGCCGGCGCGTCCGCCGTCATCTTCGCCACCGACGTCGGCGTGAAGGGCAAGGAACGCTTCGCGGGCAAGCCGGTGGTGGCGTCGGGCGTCAAACGCGCGATCAACGAACCGGACACGATGATCACCGAGGCACTGCGTGCGGGCATGAACCCGTCCGCGGCGACGGTGGGCGCCGGCAGCGTAGGCAGCGCCGCGGACGAGCCGGCCGGGTCGGTCGGCTGGGGCACCCACCTGCGTCAGGTGCTGCTCACCGGTGTCAGCTACATGATCCCGTTCGTCGCCGCCGGCGGTCTGCTGATCGCCCTGGGATTCCTGCTCGGCGGATACGAGATCTCCGGCCCGGCCGAGGACATCGTCCTCAGCAACTCCCTCGGCCAACTCCCCGACGGTGGCCTGACGACGTACCTGGGTGCGGTGCTGTTCCAGCTCGGGTCGCTGGCGTTCAGCTTCCTCGTCCCCGCGCTCGCCGGTTACATCGCCTTCGCCATCGCCGACCGGCCCGGCCTGGCGCCGGGCTTCACCGCGGGTGCCGTGGCGGTCTTCGTCGGCGCCGGATTCATCGGAGGCCTGGTCGGTGGTCTGATCGCCGGTGTTGTCGCGCTGTGGATCAGCCGGATCCCGGTTCCCCAGTGGTTGCGCGGCCTGATGCCGGTGGTGATCATTCCGCTGTTCGCGACCCTGATCGTCGGCGCGCTCATGTTCCTTGTCCTGGGCCGTCCGCTCGCCTCGATCACGTCGGGCCTGACTAACTGGCTCAACGGTCTGTCCGGCAGCTCCGTCATCTTCCTCGGCATCATCCTCGGTCTGATGATGTGCTTCGACCTCGGTGGCCCGGTGAACAAAGCGGCGTACGCGTTCGCGGTGGCCGGCCTCAACGTCAACGATCCCGCCTCGCTGCGCATCATGGCGGCCGTGATGGCGGCGGGCATGGTCCCGCCGCTGGCCATGGCGCTTGCATCGACCGTCCTGCGCCCCAGCCTGTTCAGTGAGGCGGAACGGGAGAACGGCAAGGCGGCGTGGCTGCTCGGCTCGGCGTTCATTTCCGAAGGTGCCATTCCGTTCGCCGCCGCCGATCCGCTGCGCGTCATTCCCTCGATGATGGCCGGCGGTGCCGTCACCGGCGCCCTGATCATGGCGTTCAACGTCACCCTCAGCGCACCGCACGGTGGAATCTTCGTCTTCTTCGCCATCGGCAACCTGCTGTGGTTCCTGGTGTCGCTCGCCGCCGGTGTCGTCGTCGCCGCGCTCTGCGTCGTCGGCGCCAAAGAATTCATCAAGCCCGGCGCGTCCGACGCCGAACTCGACCCCGACGTTGCGACGGTCGCAGCGTAAGAGAAACAGATCGACCCGCTCGACCCGCATCACCCCCACCGACAGAGGAGAGAATCCATGCCCAGCACAACAGTCGCCGTCGGTTCGTCCATCGGCCTCCACGCCCGTCCCGCCGCCGTCATCGCCGAAGCGGTTGCCGCCGCCGGTGTGCCCGTCACGCTCGCCGTGGCCGACAGCGAACCGGTGGACGCCGGCTCCGCACTGCTCATCATGACCCTCGGCGCCACCAAGGGCACCGACGTAACGGTCACCAGTGACGACGCCGACGCCGTCGAGAAGGTGGCCCAGTTGGTGGCGGCGGACCTCGACGCCTGACCGGTACCCGGCCGTCAGCCGGGAAGACCCAGCCGGCGGCCGGTCCAGTCGATCTCCCGTTCGAGCGCGGCACTCCAGGTGGCGCCCTCGTGGCCACCGGGGAGCTCGTAGTACCGCACGTTCAGACCGGCCGCCCGCGCGGCAGCGAACATCCGCTGCTGCTGCGGGCGGTATTCGTCGTCGGCGGCCCCGGCGACGAACACCCCCGTCAGCTCCGGGAACTGCCGGGTCTTCAGCACGTCGATCGGATTGACCGCCGCGAATGCGCGTTCGTCACCTGCGAACGTCGCCGCGACCGTCCCCGCATGATCGCCCAGCGAGGGCTCGTCCTGGCCGAGGAAGTCGAGGAACGTCGGATAGATGCGCGGATAGTTCACCGCCAGCTGGATCGAACACGTCCCCCCGTAGGAGAATCCGCCGATCGCCCACTGCGCCGGGTCGTGCGACACCTGCAGGTTCCGCTCGATCCACGCCGGGACGTCGTGGGCCACGTACGTGGCAGCGTGTCCCAGCGCTGAATCCAGGCAGAGCGGGTTCGCGTCCTCCGACCCCAGTGCGTCGACCACCACGACGACCGGCGCGAGGCCGTCGTGCCGCGCCGCATACGCGTCCACCGTCGACGCCAGCCGGCCGCTGCTGAACCAGTCCTGGGGCCGCCCCGGCTGCCCGGCGATCATCACCATGACCGGGAGCACCGCCCGAGGTGACGTCAGGTACGCCGGCGGCAGGTACAGCACGGCCGGCCTGGCCGGAAATCTGGATTCGGTGCCGGGAATCTCCACTTCCGTCACCACCCCGGACCGGGGTGTGCGCACCGGGCGCGTCCAGTCGGAGTCCATCGGAACTCCCGACTGCACCGTGGGCTGGAACCCGGGGACGTCACCGAATGCGACGGGCACGACGACCGCCGGCGGGCGGTGTCCGACCAGCGAGCCGACGGTCGGGAAGACACCGACCTGGGCATTGACCTGCCCGGCCGCGGCGGCAGCAACCACGACGGATGCGACGGCGATCACCACCGCACGCCGGGCTCCGGTATTGCGGAGCCGAAGCGCGCCGAGCACGAGGACGGCCACAGCGAGCCAGATCCACGCGTATCCCGCCGGTGGCAGCTGATTGGGAAGCGGCCGGTACGTCGCCCACACGGCACCCGCGATCATGGCCGTCACCGGAATCGCGACAGCCGCAGCGCCGAGGATCGGCCGCCGCGCTCGACGGGAGGACGCGGCGAGCACCACGCCGATGCCTGCCAGTGCGGCCACCGTCAACGCGAGCTGGGCACGACCGTGCTCGAGCGACAAGTGGGAGATACGCGACAACAACTCGTGGGCCTGCACCGGCCCAGTATCCACACCGCAGAACGCGTCGAAAGAATCAGGCTTGCAACATTTCTCGCAAATCAGACCTATCGGGCACGACGGCGGACGGCGAAGCCGAGGACCGTCGCCAGCACGACCACGGCGGCGGCGATGCCTATCCCCCACAGCGTTCCCGGCGACTGCGCCGACACTTCGTCGGCGACCGTCTGCGCGCGGGCATGCTCCTGCACCCGGGACACCGCCCCCGGCAGCACCTGGATCGGCGGGACCGGACCCTCCCGCGCTTCGGAGGCGATCAACAGGTCGCCGTTCTCGGTGAACGCGACCGACTCGCCCTGCGGCTGCTCCGGCACGTGCGCGCGCACGACGGGACCCGCGGCGAACGCCGCGGCCAGGTCGCCGTCCGGGGCGGAGAACAGGAACACGTCGGAGTAGCTGCGCACGGCGGCAACGGTCCCGTCCGCGGACACCGCTCCGCCGGTGAACATCGTCGAATGCAGGGCCGGGGCCGTGGTGCCGCTGCCGGTGGTCGCGTCGTCGGCACCGTTCGTCTCCGAGACGTCCAGTGTTCCCGCCTTCTCCAGCGGGGTCGGTCCGGCGCTCGCGAGGTCGCCCACTGCGACACCACCGACGGGCCGGTACACGTTGCCCGCCCCGAACACTTCCTTCGTGACGATCAGCGGGGTGCCGTCACGCTGGACGAGAAGGGTCTCGGCGTCGTGGGGGCCGTCCGGATACGTCAGCCGATGCAGTTCTCCCGCGCCCGTCTCACGGTCCATCGCGATCAGCGCGACCGTGTCACGTCTGCGCCCGTTGTCGCCGGTGTCGGCCAGCCACAGCCGCCCGTCGGGACCGGACGCCACGTCCTCCACGTCGTAGGGGTCGGCTGGCAGCGGAAGCCACCGCTGCACGGCGCAGTTCCCGTCCAACACCGCGACCGCACGATCGGAGCCGCTGTCACCGACCGCGTAGAGGAGTCCCCCCACGGACACGAGCCCCGACAACTCTTCCAGAGAGGCCTCGTCCGGCGTGCCGACCACTGAATCGTCGGGAGTGCAGAGCGGACCGAACTCCGACGCGTCGACGGCGGTCTGATCCCGGAAGAACGGCTCGGCGGATCCGACGCCCGCCGCGGCGAGTGGACTGCACGCCGCAAAGACCGTGACCGCGACTCGGGCAGTCCATCGCAAGCGGTCAGGCACTGCCGCTGTACTGAACCAGTGCCGACGCCAACGCTTCGGGCACCCGCGCATGGACGCGCGTGCCGTCTTCCTCGTGGGACGAGTCGAGGATCTGACCGTCCGAATGGATCCTGGCCATCAGGTCTCCCCGGTTGTACGGGAGGAGGATGCTGACCTCGATCTCGGGACGGACCAGGACGTCGCTGAGGTGCGCTCGCAACTCGGCGATGCCTTCACCCGTGCGGGCGGAGACGAACGACGCACCGGGCAGCAGGCCGCGCAGCTGCGTCAACGTGACCGGGTCGGCCGCGTCGATCTTGTTCACCACGATCAGTTCCGGCGGCGCCGCGGCGTCGTTCTCCCGGATCACCTCGGTGATCACCTCGTGGACGGCCCTGATCTGATCCGTGGGCAGCGGATCGGAACCGTCGACGACGTGCAGCAGTAGATCCGCGTCCGTCACTTCCTCGAGAGTCGAGCGGAACGCCTCGATCAGCTGCGTCGGCAGGTGCCGCACGAACCCGACCGTGTCGGTCAGGACGTACTCACGGCCGTCGTCCAGCGCCGCCCGACGAGTGGTGGGATCGAGGGTGGCGAACAGCGCGTTCTGCACCAGCACCCCGGACCCGGTCAGCGCGTTGAGCAGGCTCGACTTTCCGGCGTTGGTGTAGCCGACGATCGCGATCGACGGTGTCTCGCTGCGCAGACGCCGGGTGCGTTTGGTGTCGCGGGCGGCCTTCATGCCCTTGATCTCGCGACGCAGCTTCGCCATCCGCTCACGAATACGGCGGCGGTCCGTTTCGATCTTCGTCTCACCGGGACCACGCAGACCCACGCCGCCGTTGCTGCCGGCGCGACCACCCGCCTGCCGGGACATCGATTCACCCCAGCCGCGCAGTCGGGGCAGCATGTATTCCATCTGGGCCAGCGCCACCTGCGCCTTGCCCTCCCTGGACGTCGCGTGCTGGGCGAAGATGTCGAGGATCAGGGCCGTCCGGTCGATCACCTTGACCTTGACGACCTTCTCCAGCGCCGTCAGCTGCGCGGGAGTGAGCTCACCGTCGCAGATGACGGTGTCGGCGCCCGTGGACAGGACGACCTCGCGGAGTTCCTCGGCCTTGCCGGAACCGATGTAGGTGGCCGCGTCGGGTTTGTCGCGCCGCTGGACGAGGCCTTCGAGGACCTCGGAGCCGGCGGTCTCGGCCAGAGCTGCGAGCTCGGCCATGCTGGATTCGGCCTGCGCCGCGGTGCCCTGCGTCCAGACCCCGACGAGGACCACGCGTTCGAGGCGCAGCTGCCGGTACTCGACCTCGGTGACGTCGGTGAGCTCGGTGGAGAGCCCGGCAACTCGGCGCAGCGCGCTGCGATCCTCGAGTTGCATCTCGCCGACCGATGGGCGCCCGTCGTCGTAGGCGAACTCGGTGGAGTCGGAGATCGGCGATTCTTCTGTGCGATGTGATTTCGTCATACACCCTCATGATCCCACGGAATGTCGAGGTCATGCACGTGCATTTCGCGCAGGGCGATCAGCCGAGGCTGTTCCACCAGCCGTCGTCGAGGTTCCCGGACGCCACCAGAACGGACGGTCCGCGCAACGTGGCCCGGCCGCCGGACAGCGCCACGGTCACCTGACCACCGGGAATGCGGACATTCACCTCACCCGAGTCCGCGCCCTCGAAGCGCAGCGCAGCGGTGGCCGCAGCGACCGTGCCGGTGCCGCACGAGCGGGTTTCTCCGACTCCGCGCTCGTGCACCCGCATGTCCACGGCCCCGGATTCGATGCGGGTGAGGATCTCGACGTTGACACCGTGCGGGAAGAAACCGGGGTCGAACCCGGGCGCGGCCGTCAGGTCGAGGGCCGACAGGGAGGCGGCCGTCAGGTGTGCATCGACACAGGCGAGGTGCGGGTTCCCGACGTCGATGCCGATCCCGTTGAACACCTTGCCGTCGAGGGTCGCGGCGCTGGTTCCCAGATCGCGGACCACACCCATGTCGACGGTGACCTCACCGAAGGCGCCGTCGGCCGAGTGCACGATCACCGGCTTGCCACCGGCACGGCTGCCGACGACGAACTCGTCGCGCGTCTCGAGGCCGGCCGACCGGAGGTAGTGCGCGAACACGCGGACGCCGTTGCCGCACATTTCCGCGATCGATCCGTCGGCGTTGCGGTAGTCCATGAACCAGTCGTCCTCGGACGTGCCGTCGGGGAGTTCGGTGAGGACACCGGCAGTGGCCAGCGCACCGGCCTTCGCGACGCGCAGGATTCCGTCGGCGCCGAGTCCGCGCCTGCGGTCGCACAGCGCCGACACGCGGGGGGCGGACAGATCGATGCGGACGTCGGGATCCGGGAGGACCACGAAGTCGTTCTCGGTGCCGTGTCCCTTGCTGAAATCCATGCGCACCACTCTATCCAACAGCTGCCGCGGTGCGGCCCATCGGCGCTGCCGCGGTGCAGCCCATCGGCGCTGCCGCGGGGCAGCTCTCACCGACGCTGCCGGGCGATTTCGTAGAGGGCGACCGCGCCGGCGGAGGGGGCGCCGAGAGAACTCGCGGCACCGCCGATCGGGATGTTGACCACCGTGTCGCAGGCCTCTCGCCACGCGGCGCTCATGCCGCGGGTCTCGTTGCCGATCACGAGGACGGTGCCGCCGCCGAAGTCGTGGGCGTCGATGGTGACGGAACCGGTCTCGTCCGTCCCGACGATGTGCAGGTCGGTTCCGGACGTCCGCCGGGCGTCGCGGAAGGCGAGGATGTCGTCGACGGACGACACGGTGACGACGGGCATCGCGAAGAGCGATCCGGTGGACGCGCGGACACTCTGCGGGTCGAACGGGTCGGCACCGTGGCCGACCACGACGACGGCGTCGGCGCCGAATGCGTTGGCCGAGCGGACGAGTGTTCCCAGGTTCCCGGGTGAGGTGGGCCGGTCGAACACGACGATCAGGGGTGCGGACTGCAGTCGCAGATCCTTCAATCGCGGCGCCCGCGTCTTCGCGACGGCGATCAGTTCCGGCACCGTGGTGGTCTTCTCACCCAGCTCGGCCATCAGTTCGGCGCTGACACCGACCTGTTCGACGGAGCGGGAGGCGAGCAGGTCGCGCGCCCAGTCGGACAGCGGCGGTCCGTCGATGCGGTGCAGCAGCGATTCGATCGGCCAGTCGTGTTCCAGGGCCAGGTTGAGCGGACGCACGCCCTGGATCAGGAAGCGTCCCGCCTTCGTCCGTTTCGCGCGGTTGGTGAGATACGACTGCCATTGCTGGAATCGCGCGTTGCGGGTCGTGACCAGCAGGGACGAGACGGGACGGTGCCGTCCGGACGGTGTGCGGCTCATCGTTCTCCCAGTGTTCGGGTCTCGTCAAGGGTGCGGAGGGTGGTGTCCGCGAGGGTGGGGTCGCTTCCGTCGACCCAGTGGATGCGGGTGTCGCGGCGGAACCAGGACCGTTGCCGGCGGACGTAGCGCCGGGTGCCGATGAAGGTGCGTTCCTGCGCCTCGTCCAGGTCGTACTCGCCGTCGAGCCAGGCGAGGACCTGTGCGTATCCGATGGCCCGGGGGGCGGTGACGCCCTCGCGCAGTCCCACGTCGATCAGCCCCCGGACCTCGTCGACCAATCCACGGTCGAACATCAGCCGGGTGCGGAGCCGGATCCGGTCGTCGAGTTGGGCTGTCTCACGGTCGACACCGATGATGTGTGTGCCCCATCGCGGTTCGCCGATGCGCGGGGCCGACGCCGCGAACGGCCTGCCGGTGATCTCCACGACCTCGAGCGCTCGGACGAGGCGCCTGCCGTCGGTGGGCAGGATCGAGGCCGCAGCGTCGGGATCCACCCGGCTCAGCTCGGCGTGGACGGCCGCGACTCCCTCGCCGGCGAGAACGGCTTCCCACCGCGCCCGCACCGACGCATCGGTGGCGGGGAAACTCCACTCGTCGAGCAGCGACTGCACGTACATCATGGACCCGCCGACGATGACCGGCACGGCGCCGCGCGCGGCGATCGCCTCGACGTCGCGGACCGCCGCCTGCTGATAGTTCGCGACGGTCGCCGTCTGTGTCACGTCGAGGACGTCGAGTTGGTGGTGCGGGATTCCGCGGCGCTCGGCCGGCGCGAGTTTCGCCGTACCGATATCCATGCCCCGGTACAGCTGCATCGCGTCGATGTTGACGATCTCGCCGCCGAGGCGTTCGGCCAGGTCGAGCGCGAGATCCGATTTGCCGGTGGCGGTCGGTCCGACGACGGCGATCGGGGTGGGTGACGTCACGGACGCCACTCCCCCACGTGGTAGCCGACGCCGTACGGCGCCGCGCTGTACAGCGTCCGGCAGGACGCGGGCGGTCTGTCGAACACGCCGGCGAGCACCTGCCAGGGGACGCGTCCGCCGATGCCCAGCGTCGCGCACTCCGCGGGTTCGAGGGCCAGCAGCGCTTCGCGGTCGCCGGTGTCGAGGGCCGCGTCGACCCTGGCCTGCACACCCTCCGCCCGCGGGTCGAACGCGCCCGGAGCCTTCGCCGTGAGTGTGTTCGCCCCGTCCGCGACGATGAGCAGCCCGCGCGGTTCCGGATCCCGGTCGAGGAAGGCGCGCAGTTCCGCGCCGTATGCGGCGCACCGTTCCGGGGCCAGGTCCGCGGCGAGAATCCGCGCGTCGACGACGGCGTCCGGCGCGCAGGTCCCCCGGATCCATCCGGCGGTCAGCGCCGCGAGAGGCAGTTCCGGGTCGGGATCGCCGGCCGGGCCGGGCCGCAACGTGACTCGCACGTCGACGCCGTAGCCGCGATAGGTGCCCTGGGCGTCGGGCCGGACGTCGACGGCGGTGGTTGCCGCTCCGACCGCCACCCACTCGGTGGCGAGCGCCGACAACGCCTTCGCCGCCGCCTGCACCGCGTCTCGCAGCGGCGCCGTTTCCGCGGCCGCCGACCCGGTCAGTTCGGGCACCAGGAGCGGGGGTGACGGCACGAGGATGGCGGCGATGAACACACGCGTCACGCTAGTCGACCGTCGGCGAGGACCCGACATCCGATTCGGGCGCTGCCGTCAATCGGTACCAACGCAGACCGTCCGACCTGATTCAATAGTCCACAGGGCCCGTACCGGGTTGAATGGAGCCAGCACCCGCCCCGGGTCGTATGGAGCCAGTATTGCGTTCAGGCAGCCGTGACGCGCGGCAGAGATGAGGAACCGATGACCGACAGCAGCGACGCGAAGCCCGCCGTGGAGCCTGCCGCTCAGCAGCACGACACGCCGAAGCCCAGCGTCCCGAAGCCCGGTGTCGCAGCGAAACCGGGTGCACCGAAGCCCCACCCCACACCGACAC
>RRBB01000131.1:0-31073 GCA_006543605.1 Rhodococcus sp. WS4 | reverse complement strand
GGCCGGGACGGGCATCGAGGAAGAAGTTCTTCGCCCCGGCGCGGAAGTCGGCCACGGCCGAGTGCAGCCCGGCGGTGGTGTAGCCGAACCGCTCGGCTACGGCCGCGGCGGGTTCACCGTCGAGCAGATAGGCCCGCAATGCCTCGTAGCGGGTCTGCGGGCCCGCAGCGGGGACGGCGAAGAACTCGCCACCCCTCCGGGCTGTTTGCGGGGCATTCGCTGACTGGTTGATAATGCTAGTCAATCGTGTTCGGTCGCGGCGATCAACGACCTGCGGTCGCGTGTCGCCTGACTCGGCTGCTGATCACACCAGAATCCTTGACATAAACCCAATGTAGTTCTAGTTGCCGCCAAGTTGTCCTTCAGGGCCTTCGGCCGGACGGCGGCAATGCCAGCCGGGAATCTTCCTACCAGTCAGCGAGATGCCTTCACCTATCTCGGGCCGTGATCACATCGCCGCGCACCGAATCGCCTACGACACAACCCACCCAATCCTCGCGACGCCATGCGCACGATCCGCGCGAACCCAAAGATTCAGGTAATCACCCCTCCGCGAAAATCGGCGTTAGCGCGCATAGCTAGCGTAGCTAGCAAAACTGTGGCTGGGTGGCGGAACTGCCCGTACTGTTGCCTGGGTCTATCCGACGGATTGTGCCGATGTTCGTGGCCCCCGTGGGCGTGGGCGGGGGGAGACCCCGAGGACGGCGAGTGGCCGCCGCTCGTCGTCGGGCAGGGCGTTGGCTCGCCACTTCTTGACCGCCCGGTAGAGCCACTGGCCCTACCTGTTCACCGTCGGCGGTGACATAGTTCGCGGGAACGAGTGCGTTGCCGTGCTCTTCGCGGTAGGCGGCGATTTCGGTGAGCATCCGTCGCCGCTTGCCGTCGGCCGGTGACACGGCAGGAAGGGGGAGATCGTCATCGCTCCACACGAACCCGATCGCATCGAGTTGCGCAATGCGTTGGGGCGGAAGGGTGCCGAGCATGTGGGCCACCCGCTGGCGGTCCTGCCGAAGTCCCAATCGGAAACCGCATTCGGTGACGTAGTCGACGGGCATCACGATTGTGGGGTGATGGCGGTGAAACGCGGCGTAGAGCTGCAGAGGTGAGGCCGAGGACCGGGTTTCTCGCATCGAGATCGCATCCTTGTGAAAGCCGTCAAGCGTTATCCGGGTAGTCATCAACTCAAGTATGTCAATCAGTTTGACGATCTGTCACGGAAGTCGACACGTGTCGGGTGGCAACGTGTGCGCAGGTAGTGGGAGCTGGTGGAAATCACAAGCTGATCACCAGCGCGAAGGACCTTTCAGCGCCCGCGCACCCGCACGTCGACGTCCTCGGGGTGCTCACCCGCTCCATGGAAATGCGTTCCGTGTCCGAACGTTGGCGTGACCACTCCGGTCGGTCCGCGGCGATGTCGATGCCCCACCGTGGGTGGGGGCGTATCGGATGTTTCCCGTCAGGCCTGAAATGCGTGCTTGTGGTTCACCGGTTCCAGAGCTGGCGCAGCGCGGCCGGGAGGCTGGCGGAGACGATGCGGTGGTTTCTTCGCAGCCGATTGAGGTGTCCGAGGAGCCCGGCCCGGTTGGCGCCGGGGGCCGGTATGGCTGGCGCGGTATCGGGGGTGGGGTCTCGGTGCGGGGCGTCTGCGTCCGGAGCGCGGGCGGCGCCCTACTCTGTGAGTGCCAGCTCGACGTGGCGTCGGCCGATCGTGTCGGATAATTCATCGCAGGCATGGGCGAGTGCGCCGTGCGCAGTCTGAATAACCTTCCGTAAGTTGCGGTGTGACGCCCGATAGTGGGCGAAGAGATATTCAAGGGCGTGGGGGTCTACGAGATCGTGTATCTGCCAGTGGTTTCCCACGTCGGTAGCGCGGGCGCGGTGGAGGAGGATGGTGCCGAGGGCGCCGGGGGAGGGGATCTCGGGCAGGGAGATGCGTGACTCGAGGAACCCGGATGCCTCTCGATAGGCGGGGTCGGGCAGGTAGGTGTCGTGGACCGCGATCACGGCCGCCGTCGACAGTCTCTCCGCGATCATGCGCAGCGTGGACCCGAAGAAGCCGGCGATCAAGGGGGAAGGGTCCAGTCCGGCCCGCCGGATCCAGTGGTCGGTGTCGGGCAGGACGAGTACCGGTCTGATCCCGCGAGCGGTGATGATCTGCAGGATCAACTGGGCCTGTTCGACGATGTCTTCCCCGGAGACGGTGCGGGTGTGGACGACGCCGCCCAGCTCGACCGCGAGATCGCCCTTGAGCCACGGCATCCCGGCACCGACGCTGACCTTCACCGGCCGCTTGTCGACGACACCTCGGGCGGTGTCGTCGTGTCGGGATGCCTTCCTGCGATCCGGGCGGACGCCTCGGTCATCGATGTACTTGCGCACGGTGTGCACGAGGTGCGCCGCGAAGTCCGACGGGTTGGTCGACACCGAGGGTGCCATCATGTCGACGCGCACCCGGATCGGTGCGACATCCTCGGCGAACCCGCCGAGGACATGCTCGGTGGTGGAGGTCTTCCCGGAACCGGATGCCCCGATCAGCGCGACTCGTTCGCCGCGGCGGACGGCCCGGGCCAGGGTGTCCTCGTAGGCCGCGGCGCCGGTCAGGAAGTCGAAGGGCACATGCAGCGACGCCAACTGCGCCTCCGGCGGTGTCGAATCGAACGCGTGGGCGTTCTGCAGAACCCGCAGCAACTGCGCGCTCATCGCTCCCGCTCCGCGGGTGGTCGGTGCGCCAGCACCTCGTCCGCGGACAGCAACCGGTACACCTTCCGCGGCCGGCCGGGTCCGGCCGCCACTTCCTCCCCCACGATCAGCCCCTCCTCCTCGAGTTTCGTCAACACCTGCACCGCACGCGCACGCGTCCATCCCAGCCGATCCAATAGGGCGGGATCGGACGCGCTGGCACCGCCGAGGGCCTCCAATTCGGCGGCGAGCATGGATTCGGGTCGGCCCAGCGCATGGATCCGCCGATTCCGCAGCGCGATGGCCTCGATCCGCGCCCGGTGCTGCGGCCTCGGGAGGTCGACGAGATCCCGGGCGGCCGCGAGCAGCCGCCGGGGGTTTCCCCCCACCAGCTCCGCGATCTCGGCGGCCAGTGCTCCCGGATCGGGTGTGAGGCGGGTGGTCAGCAGGGCCGCCGCGGCCTCGGCGGTGAGGGCGGGCAGGTCGATGACCGTCTCGAAGAACGCGTCCGCCGGGGGAGTGAGCAGGCCTGCGCGGTCGGCGGCGCGGGCGGCCACGATCCACTGGTACCCGGTTTCCCACAGCTCGTCGCGCAGGCGCCCGAACACCTCGTGACCGGCAGTCGCGGTCACGTCGTCGACGATAATGACCGGGCGCGGTGTCTCGGCGGTTGCGCCCCGACCCGCAGCCTGATCGCCGTCGACGGTGCCGTCCGGGATCGAGGCGCGTTCGGCGGTCAGTTGGTCGAGCAACTCCGCGGTGGACCCGGGTCGGGTGGGAGCGCCGTTCACGATCTGTGCCAACAACGCGGGCCCGCCGGTGATCCCCTGGGCGCGGACGAACCGCATCGGATGGGCGTCGATCGGGTCGCCCGCATCCGCGGTGCGTGCCCGGTACATCACCTGCCGGAGCAGCGAGGTCTTCCCGAGTCCCGGGTCGCCGGTGACCAGCACGTTCAGGCCACGTTCCAGTGCCGTATGGATCCGGGTCAGCGGTTCCTCGCGGTCGACGAACAACGCGGCGTCGACGGGGTTGTCCAGTAGCGGCCGCCCACTCAGCAACATGCCCTAACACTACTTACTGTAAGAATTGTTAGCAACCGTTCGTGGGGCATTCGATGAGGGTGATCGCCGCCCCGGCGGTGATGAAGAGGTGATGCCAGGCGCCGTCGTGGCTCAGCGACATCGCCACCCCTGGGCACCTTCGGCAAGCAGCAGGCCAGCACCGTGCGCCAGCGGCTCCCCGCGGGTGACTACGCGGTGCAACTCCACGGGGATGTGGTCGCGGCGGTGGAACGCAAGACGGTCGAGGACCTGGCGGCGAGCCTGTTGTCCGGGCGGATGACCTACGCGGTCGCGGAGCTGGCCACGCTGCCACGGGCGGCGGTGGTGGTCGAGGACGGCTACCGCCGACTGTTCCAACTTGAGCACGTCCGCGGCGCCGCCGTCGCCGAGGCCCTCGCGGACCTGCAGGCCCGGTTCCCGACCGTGCCGGTGATGTTCTGCGAGACCCGGCAGCTGGCGCAGGAATGGACCTACCGGTGGCTCGGGGCCTGCCTGCACGAACTCGACACCGCGCACGCCACCGCCGGGCTCGACACCACGTTCGCGGCAGCCGGGCCCATCGACCAACCGGCTGGGCCGATCGGCGCGGAGGAGGCACCACCGCGCCCGGCGGTGGTGCGGGCCTGGGCCCGGGCACAGGGCCTCGTGGTCTCGGACAAGGGGAGGATCCCGGCCGAGGTGACCGCCGCGTTCCTCACCGCCACGAGGTAGGACCCTCCGATGCCCGACTCGACACAGAAGAGGAGCGTCTCGGCCGCATGCCGAGGACGAGGCTGGTCCCCTCGAGTCGTTCCGCCCGTTGACGTTCCGGCGAACCTCGACGATTTGTCGCGGATCGGACCCGGATAGTGCCGCGCCACCGTGCCGGCGGTGGCATAGTGCAGGCCATGCCGAAGTGCACGGGTGGTGACTCTGCGCAACGGAACATCGGGTGACCGAATCTTCGACTCGGATTTTCAGGCGATCAACGAGACCCACCGGCCCACAACATCTCCTCAGGCGGGCATCGTCCGGATCGACCGCTACCAGCAGGGTGGGAGCGAGGCCGAGGTGTGCTCCGGTTCCGCCATAGGCCAGGTCGACCGAATCTAGTTGGTCATCGCCCGGCGCCCGGGATGGCGGACGGTGCAGGATCGCCGTCACCGATCGTGTACCGGTGAACCCGATCCCGTGGACGGATCATCGAATGATGGTGGTGTGCACAGTGATTCGGTGTCACCGGATCCGTAGTGCTTCGGAGGAGAATCGCAGCATGAGCAGGCACGGCGACTACCTCCCTCCGGCACCGGACTGGGTCGTCGAGCCTGTGACCCCGGCACCGTCCGCCGGAAGCCGGCGAGGCGACCGGTGCGCCTCGAAGGCCGCGACCATCGACCTGCAAGATACAGCCGTCAAGGCCGGCCCCGGGTTGTTGCATGGTCTGCCGTACGTCGAGAACTTGCGCCGTCCGATCGCGGGCTAGCGACGGCGAGCCATGCCCACTACACGCGTTGTGGCGTTGAAGACGGCCTTCATTGCGCGATCCGCAATCGATCCGTCGGGCGGTAGCAGCTTGATCTGGCGGGCGAACTCCATTTGGTCGTAGCGCACCGTGTTGGTGACGACCTTTCCCTCTGCGATGACGAAGTGGTCGAATCCCTCGAAGTCGATTCGCCGCCCGGTGGCGGCGATGCCGACGAAGGTGCCGACGTGCCGACCGGTCAGGTGCCAGTGGACGAGGACGTCGTTGCCGGACTCGGCGATCGCGACGATCTCGAAGGCGAAGTCGGTCACGGCGGCGAAGACCTGATCGAAGTAGGCGGCGATCTCGGTGGTTCCGCGACATGTCCCGGTCGGGAAGTCCACGATGGAGTCGGCCGTCCACCAGAAACTACGCAGGCTGCCGACGTCCTTGGCGTTGAGGCGGTCGAACGTCCATCAGACGAGTTCCGCGTTGGAGACGTCGCGGCGGGGCGAGAGGGGTCGAGGTGGGGCTGGGATCGGGCATCTGTACTCCATGCACGTTGTGTGCGGCAAGTTCGCTCGCGCCACTCGGCAGCTTCCATTGTCAATGATGACCTCGCACACCGCCGAACGGGCGAGTATTCGACTACTCGATTCACGACCACGGGGTACGGGGCCCGGACCGTCGGCCTCGAGAAATAATGGTGTCACCGCTCGCGTGCAGCAGGGGCGTAGGCGCGTGGGGCGTTCGTGACCACGATCGGCCGGCCGACGCGGCGCCCTTTCTCGGTCGTCACCACCCGGTGGGCGGCTCGACCGCGTAGGGGGCGTTCTCTCTGCCCGAACAGCGCCGGCATCACTGCCAGCTTGGCCATCTGGGTCGTCGGGGTTTGCGCCGGTGGGCGCAACAAAGGCGAGGAGTTCAGCGCCGAGGGAGATTCTCAGACTATTGAATGAGGACCGTACCCCACCGGGGCGCGGTCCCGCAGTTAGCTAGATGACCTGCACATTCGCCGCCCTGTTGGCCCTTCTGTCCCTGGCCGATCTCGAACTCCACATGCTGGTTCTCATCGAGCGGCTTGTAGCCTCTGCCGGTGATCTCGGAGTAGTGCACGAAGACGTCCGGAGTTCCGTCGTCGGGTGCGATGAATCCGAAGCCCCTGCTCGCCGTTGAACCACGTCACACCGCCCCGCGCCATACCGATACTCCACCCTCAATCTCGATCCGGGCACCCCCTTCGAATTCCCGATCTCGATACCGCCGATCCTTCCACCCGGCGATGGGTCGGGAAATGCCAGGTGTGGCTGGGGGGGGGTCCGTGGTTCTGCGATGTGTCGTCGGTGAGTGTGATAATGGCGGCATGGAGGGGTTCAGAGAGTTTGCGCACGAGGTGATTTCCGCGTTGCGGCCGGTGTTGCCCGCCGAAACGCTCGACCATGTGAGGTTCGCGATCGAAGACGATCGGATCCATCACGAGGTGATCGAGGCTGTCGGTGGTGCAGCCAAGCATCAGGGCGTCGTTCCCTCGCGGATCGTCGAAATGGTGCACGCCCGCACCACGGACGGGGCGTCGTTCGGCTGGAAGGACGCCTGGACGCTCAAGCGCATACTGCGGAAAGTTCGTACCGACGCCGACACATAGCTGGCCGTCGGCGCCGCTGGTCGCGGCACATGCAGCTGCTGTATCGATCGAGTATCGGGATAGCGGCCGCCGGCGAGGTCAATCGTGACCTCAGTTCGTCAGCGCAGGCTGGTCCTGGTCTTCGGACGATCCGGTAACGGGGACGTCGGTGCGGGCCGCCCGGATACGCGCTATGGCGGGATGCCGGGCGGCGGGCATGATCCCGGGCAGCAGAAACATCCACATCTCGTCGACTCGCTGCTCGAGATCGGTGCGGTGGGCGAGGACCTGAGGCACGGTCTGAAACCGGTGAACGCGCCGATGACGAACCGCCCGAATGTGGGCGGGTCGATGGTGTCGAGGAGGTCACCCTCGTCGATGGCGCGGGTGGCCAAGGTCTGGGCGGCGGTGATCCAGTCCAGGTAGGGGCCGGCCGGGCCGCGGTCGTCGGCGCTGAGCTCGAGGGTGATCCGGATCCGGCCCGCACGATCGGATCCTGCACGATCTGCCGGGCCATCTCGTGGCAGAGCATCACGATCTGCTCGAGCGCCGACGCCTCCTGCGCCGCGATGGCCTCGACCGCGGCGATGGAGATCCGGTGTTGCTCGGCGATGATGTGCCGGGCCAACTCCTCCTTGGAACGGAAATGGAAGTACAAGGCGCCCTTCGTCATCCCGGACGCTTCGAGGATCTCGACGAGGCTGGCACCCTCGAACCCGGACTTGTCGAACATCTCCGCCGCCCCGCGCACGATCTGCGCCCGGGTCACCACCGCGCGTTGCTGCTGAACCATTCGCCGCACCTTCCGTGCCACCTCAGGTGAGGCCCGATCAATCAGGTCGCACCCCTACAGCCTGTGCGAACGCTACCAGCGGTGCAGGTTCGACTCTTCCCGCGACGTGCCGGTGTCCCCTATGCGCCCACCAAAACAGACCATACGACCTGTTTTCTGGTAGGGTTCGGTTGGTCATGGCGGGTCCCATGACGTCAAGAGTCGCTGGGGCGATTCGCGCGAGGGGTGGCGTGCAGGTGCCGCTCGGTATTCGGGCGGGGCGGCACCTGCACCCGTATCCACCTGCCGCTGGAACTCTGATAGAGATGTCACGCCGATCTCGCTTTCCCGCAACAGGTGTGATGCGCCGGACTCGTACGCTTGGTGTTCGTTCGCCACACCGATCCGATGGGTCACCGCTCATGGACAACAAGACATCCCGGACCTCACCGTCTCCGCGCCCGCCTTCGGCCGGTCGACTCTCTCCCCAGGATCTTGCCGGTGTCGTCGAAGCACTCACCGGTCAACGTGTCCTCCCGCGCCAGGGTGTGGGTGAGCCCCGCGACAAGTAGCCCCAAGAAACACCGCTCAGGTGGCCCGTGGTGACTGGGCTGCCAGAGCGCTCTGATCATCTACAGGAGCATTGGGTTTTCCCTAGAGAGTGGGGCCAGAGGCGGCCAGAGCTCAGGGGTGCGGAGAGGGCCACGGTCAGGATCCGGAGCCGGCAGCGCTCGCGATGATGCGCGAAGCGATGCCAGTGCTTAGGGGCGGCCCATCCCCGGAGCAGGTCCAGGCCTGGGTGGCTACGTGAACATCGGTGGTCATTGCCATCCTCTCAGATCAGAGTGATTGTGCATATCCTTAACCAACATTCACTTTCTTGGGAGGGGGATTCCCGATCGGTCTGCTGCCGACGTCAGTCGGTGAGCAGCACCGCGGTGGCCATCGCGGTGAGATCGACCGAGAAGGACGCATTGGCCTGCAGATGTTCGATCCGCGGCATGATGTGGATCAGCCCCAGGGCCGTGTGCACGAGGATCCGCGCCGACGTCTCGTCCAGGCGCGGCCGGCTCGCCCGGAGCAGAGCCGTCCACTCCGCGACGTATTCACGCTGACGGGCGCGTGCGACGTCCGTCAGCGAGGACTGTTCGGTCAGCAGCAGCGAGGTGAGGATCGTCTGATCCATCGCCAACCGGACGTAGCCATCGACCAGAGCCACCAGCGCGCGGCGCGAGTCGTCGTTCTCCCGCAACACCGAATGCAGCAGCAACCACAAAGCGCTAGTCCCGCGCTCGAGGGCCGCATCGAGGAGGTCCGCCTTGCTCTCGAAATAGCTGTACAGATTGGGGCCGGTGACACCGGCCGAGGCGCCGATGTCGTCCAAACAGGTTGCTTCGTATCCCTTTTCGCCGAACAGTTCGACGGCGTGCCCGAGCAAGGCTTCTCGCTTGGACACCGGCGTCAGGCGGGACGGGCGACGCTCCGGCACCGCCCGCGGCGGCGACACCTCGGCGGCACACACCGCCAGACATGCCTGCGTCAGCAGGGCCGCGACGGGACACTCGGACGGGAGAAGGTCCCGGCGCGGCGATCGGTCACCACGGCACCGGCGCACATCGCCGCGACACGTCAATCTCGTCATCGATCGGCGCACGCATCCCGGAGATGCCCGGGCGTATCCGGACCGAGGGCGCCAAAGCGGTGTAGTTAAGTTGGGGTGTGGGTTGTGTCATCAAGGGTCGATGCCGGTGAGGATCTTGATGGCGATGGTGGCCTCGAGGCTTGTCCCTCGGGTGCGGCCGCGAGCAGTGCTGGCGACGAACTTGGAGATCGCTGACCGGAAAATGAACTGGTGAGTGGGCAGGCGGCAGCATCCGGCCGGAGCAGCGCGGAGCCGGATTGACTTGTAGGGGTGCGGGTGTGGTCAGGCGGCGGGTTCGAGGGTGACGCGGTAGCCGAGCGCGGCGAGTTGGCTGATGTGGCTGCGGACCTTTCGTTCGGTGTTGATGCGGCGGGTGTGGTAGTCGGTGCCGAGATCGTGGAAACGACGGGTGGGGTCGGCGAGTAGATGCCAGACGATGACCAGGATGGATCGGGCGATCGCGACGAGTGCCTTGAGTTTGCCGCGGCGTTTGACCAAGCGCCGGTAGCGTGCCCCGAGGAAGGTGTCGGTCTTGGCTGCCGCGGCGGCGGCCTCACCGAGCGCGCCCTTGAGGTAGGGGTTGCCCTCGCCGACCTTGCCCGAACGCCGGACGGGACCGGATTGGATGGTGCGCGGGCAGATCTTGGCCCAGGACACCAGGTGCCCGGGGGTGGGGAACCGGCTCATGTCGAGCCCGATCTCGGCGAGGATGACCTGCGCGGACTGCGGGCCGATGCCGGGGATCTCGTCGAGCCGCTCGGCAGCGCTCAGCCCGGTGCCGATGCGCCACGTGTCGTGGTCGCCCTGGCCGCTGGCGGGGGTGTGCGCGTCGCTGCCCGGGTCGGGTGCCACCGTGGCCATGGCCGTGAGCTGTTGCTCGATGCGGGTGGTGAGCGTTTCGATCTGGGGCGACAACGCGTCGACCTGATCGAGCAGCATCCGGGCGAGCTCGGCGTGGTGGTCGTCGAACCGCCCGGTCAGCGCCTCGATCAGGGCGGCACGTTTCTTCTTCATCTGGCCGCGCGCCAGGTCGGCGAGACGCCGCGGATCGCGTTCCCCGGCGATGAGCGCCTCGAGCATGTCCCGCACCGAGACGGTGTCGATGCGCGAGGCCACCGCCGAGACCTTGATCAGGGCGTCCTCGAGCAGTTTTTCGAGCCGTTGCCAGTACCGGGTGAACCGTCCTGGACGAGGTGGAGGCTGCTGATCTAGCAAGGAGAATGCTGGTATGCCTGCACCGAAGAAGTACGACGCCGAGACCCAGGAGCGTGCCGTCCGGATGTATCGGGACCGGATCGAGGAGCGCGGAGGCTCGAAGGTCGCAGCCCGTCGCCATGTCGGCGAGCTGCTCGACATCGCGCCGGCGACGCTGCGGAACTGGATCGAGCGGGAGGAGAGCCGCCAGGCACCCGGCGCATCGTCTGTAACATCTGACGTGTCGGACGAGGTCGCCCGGCTTCGCCGAGAAGTATCCGAATTACGCAGAGCCAACGAGATTTTGAAGACCGCGAGCGCGTTTTTCGCGGCGGCGGAGGTCGACCGCCGACTGCGGTGATCGTCGACTACATCGACGCCTACCGTTCCCGTTTCGGGGTCGACCCGATCTGTGCCGTGCTCACCGAGCACGGCATCAGTATCGCCCCGTCCACCTACTACAAGGTCAAGCAGCGCGGACGCGTCTCGGACACCGAGCTGGCCGACGCGTACGCCGCGAACGCCGTCCACAGGGCGTTCGTCGCCAACAAGCGTGTCTACGGCGTCCGCAAACTCTGGCGGACGATGAAACGCGCTGGTCACGACATGGGACGCGATCAGGTGGCCCGCCTGATGCGGATCGCCGGCATCGTCGGGGTCGTCCGTGGCCGCCGCCTTACGAGCACCACCGAGCGTGATGATCGGGCGCCGCGGCACCCCGATCTGATCGAGCGGAAATGGGACGCGGCGCAGCGTCCGGACCAGTGGTGGGTCGCCGACTTCACCTATGTGTGGACGTTGGCCGGGTTCGTCTACACCGCGTTCTGCGTCGACGTCTTCTCCCGCCGGATCCTGGGCTGGCGGGTGATGACCACCAAGACCACCCCGCTGGTCGGCGCGACGCTCGAACAGGCGTTGTTCACCCGCAAGAGAGCCGATTTGCGTTTCACAGCAACGGGTTTGGTGCACCACTCGGATGCGGGCTCGCAATACACCTCACGGATCTTCGTCGACGCGCTGACCGAATCGGGCATCGCGGGCTCGATCGGCAGCGTCGGGGACGCCCTCGATAACGCGATGATGGAGTCGACCATAGGGCTCTACAAGACCGAGTTGATCGACCGGGACCGATTGTGGTCCGGGCGGGACGAGGTGGAGCGGGAGACTGCCGAGTGGATTCGCTGGTTCAATGCGGACCGGCTGCATTCCTCGATCGACTACCTGTCGCCGATCGAGTACGAGACGCGCTACCGTGAACAGCGCCCCACCGCCGCCTCGGTCCTCGAGGTGGCCTGAACGAAGTCTCCACTCGATCCAGGGCAGTTCAGTTCTTCACGTCGCGGGCGTTGACCAACTGCACCTGCAGACCGGCCGCCTCGAGAAGGTAGAACCAGATCCGCCAGTAGTCCGACGTCGATTCGACGGTGACCTTCTCGATCCGCTCACCCATCAGATGATCGGCGAGTTCGGTGACCGCGCCGGTGGTGGCCGTCACGTCCCACACCCTGCTCACGCGCCGACCCCGGTTCGGCGTCCGCGTGCACACCTTGCCGGCCGCCTTGGCCACATCGATCGCGCACACCCGCTCGACCACCACCTCGTGGTCGGCATCGGGAATCTCCTCCGGATGTTGCATCAGCATCTCCTCCTTGCGGCTCACGCGTGCATTCCTCGGCGGGATGCCCGGGGGCTCGGTCGAGGGAACCGAAATTCTGACCGGCGTGCTCGAAGCAACAGTGCGCGACCCTTCAAAGGTCAAGCCCCAGCGCCAGACTCGTTTGCGGGCTCACACGGTCCCAGAGAGATCCCGACGTCGGCAGGCAACCCGACCCCATTTTCACGCCTGCAAGGCGTCACCGGAAGGGACAGGGGGACTCGTTTGACCACGCGGGGTTGGTTCGCAGTCGTCGGGCGGACATCAGGTGGTCGAGGATGCGTTCGCCGACCTCCCGCGACGGTGACGACACGAGCGATGACGAATCGGTGGTCAGCGGAGCTCCTGGGTCGAGGATGTCTGTGGAAGACGCCCTCTTCTGCCGGAGCTCCGCTACCATTCGTGCACGACACGCCCACGACCCACATTCTTGACCGCCCGAAGCCCGCTACAGTAACTACACGGCTTTGCGGATAGCCTTGGACGGAATCGGCGCGGAACAACCCGGAGGTTCGCAGGCTGTTCAGTCGCTGATGGGCGCGACGGTAGGTCGTCTCCGAGACGACGCCGACTTCCTTACACCTGCGGGGGTAGGCCCCCGGGAGTGCCAGTCGGCCGCCGACCGCGTCCGCGCCTGGCCCGGCAGAAGGAGAAGACCACCCTGACGACGCTCAGCGAAAGTGGATCGGGCGCACTCTCCGTGATTCTGTGGTGGGCTTGGCTATACGGCTTAGATTACGCGTTTGCGGAGAAGGTCGCGGTTGCGCGTCCGTGCATTTGGCGTTTGAGCATTTCAAAAATTACGTGGAATCTGGCCGTGGGGATGATCATGTCTCCTCGGTGTTGACCACGGAACTGGGGAGATGGCTTGAGCTGCACGGTGGTGTTGGAGGAGAAGTGGCCGGTGTTGCCGGCATCACGAACTCGTTGCTTATCATGTGCATTTTCATTGTGGCCCAATATGTTTCGGCATGCAGTGATAGATCGGTGGTGACGCCGCGCCACGCACGGGAATGTTGTTGATTGTGGGGTCGCCCGAAGACGCACATTCAGCTTGGCCCCGCCTCGAGCGGGTCCGGGTGTGGCAGATGGTTACCAAGGCCAATCTGCCACGCTTCGTCGTATCCAGGGGGTGCGGGTTCAGGCCTGGGAGGGACGACCGGGTGGCGTCCAAGACGTCGTGGGTGGGTCGTCGGTCGGGAACTCGGCGCGGAAGGCCTCCTCCTGGCCCTGAATTGGCGGTGGGGGACCGGCGCTCGTATTCCATCACTGTGACGGAAGTGGCGAGACGTGGCGATGCAACGGATCCGCCTGATGCGAAGCGGGTCAGCGTCGTTGAAGTGGTCTCAGGGACCTCCGGCTGAGGTGCTTCGCGGCAACCGAGTGTGAGCATCCGAATCGCTGAGAGCGTAGCTAGCTGTGAAACCGGCGCTGGGTGGCGGGGCGCGCCCGTAGTGTTGTCTGGTCCGCATCGACGATGGTGGGAGTGGAATCTGTGGCGCGTAAGGCTGTGGTGGAGCGACGGGACCGTATTCGGCGACGAGGGGAGAGCATCAGCTACGCGGTCGATGGCGTGGAGTACGAGATCGATCTGAAGGACGAGCACCCCAGGGAGTTCCGCGACGCCCTCGACTACTGCATCGCTCATTCCATGAGGGTACGTCTAGATCTAGATCTCCCGGATCTTCTTGACCTCGCCGGCGCTGTCCACTCCCCGATGCACGCGACGTTTACGGCCCTCATGCTCTAGTCCCCGTCACCCTTCGGGATCCGGGTGAGCCATCAGACCCACAAACCTCCCTTCGAGTTCGTCCCGCCTGCACCGGGGATGCAGCGGTGCGCCTCGTGGCGCACAAGAAGCGTTCGATCTTGCCTCTGCCTTGCCGTGCGGGGTCGAATGCACCAACCGGATGCTTCGCGCAGGCCCGCAGGAGCCACCCATCAACGAACTCGGATCTGTTGTCGGAAGCCCGATCCCGGGACACCGCACGCCGCCAGCGTCTGCACCAACGCCACCCCGAGACGGATGGTGTCCTCGGAGAAGCCGAACCGGTAGCCGGTGATCAACCGGGAATGATCATCCAAGAAGGCGAACAGATACGTCTTGCGGCCGCCGATCCTCGGCCCGTGCAGGGCATCCCCCGTCCATCAATCGTTGGGTTTTCCGCTTCGAACGCCCGAATACCGTCGGGGCGTCCCCGGCCGCGGGCCGATCAAATCCAGCCGGTGAAACAGGCGCAGTAGCGTCGATTCCGACGGCGCCCACCCGGCCGAGGCTCGCAGGATCCGCCCAACCTGGGCGTCGGTGCGGCCGGGTTCTCTCGTCGTGGTGTCGGTCCGCGGCGACCGCGTCCGCGTGGAGGGAATCAGTTCCTTGAAGCCGTCGGCCGGTAGCGGCAGATCCACCAATCGAGGGTGTCCCGTGAATAAAAGCGGACTCGAATGCTCGCTCACCAGCGCACAGTGTGGCAGGACTGGAGACTCTCGGACATTCAGGTCGGTTCGGCCTGCGCTTGTTCGACGACCCATGCCGCGATTTGCGCTCGTGAGGTGAAGCCGAGCTTGGCTAGGACGTGCTCGACGTGCCCTTGGGCGGTGCGCTGTGAGATCACCAGCTTGTTTGCGATCGCTCTGTTGGTCAGACCCTGGGCGACTAGGTCGGCGACCTGCTGCTCGCGTTTGGTCAGGGTCGTCGCGGTGCGAGCAGATTGCGCCACGGCCAGGGGGCGCTCGTCGAGGGCGTAGGCGACGATGTCCTCGAAACTCAGGTCCTCGCCGTGCCGAAAAGCGTTCTCGAACCCTTGGTCACCGAGCGCCCGGCGTGTCCGCTGCTCGCACTCTTCGTGGTAGGCGAGCAATTTCGGGTAGATATCGGGCGACGTCCCGACGGCTCGTCGCAGCGCCTCCGCGGCACCCATCAGCACCGCCGCACGCCGGGCACTGTGCTCATCCGCGGCAATCCAGGCCAGCGCCTCCACACAGGAGGCCGAGCCGAGCGGATCGTCCAGTCGCCGCATCAGCCGCAAACCCTCCTCCAGCAGCCCGACACCCCGCTTGCGGTTCTGCTTCCACACCACTCGCCCGAACGTGAACAGCGAGTACGCCCTGTACCGCGACTCGCCCCGAGGAGTGGTCAACGCCAGCAGCTCCTCATGATAGGAATCCGAATGGGTCATGTCACCACGCAGTCCGTACGCAAACACGAGCCCGACCAACGCCTGAACTTGTCGTAGCAGATCGCCGTCGGCGCGGAACACTGCCGAGGCGTCCTCGAAGCATGCGATTGCGCGGGGAAGGTCGCCGGTGTGCAGCGCCACAGTCCCGGCCGCCTGGCTGGCGAGCGCGCGCATCGACACGTCGCCCAACCGATCGGCGAGCTCCCGCGCCTGCTCCGCCCGTTCGGTCGCCGCAGGCAGGTCGCCCTGCAGTGCGGCAAAAACGGCGGAGGCGTAGAGGACTCGGACCCGGTCCCGGGTCGGCTCCCCACTCTGGCAGGCGAGCGCGCGGTCGAACCAGTGCCGCCCCTCGCTCAACGGGCCCCGAGCCAACCAGAACTGATACAGGGAGGCCGCGATCTGAAGACCCGCCTCGGCCTCGCCCGGCTCGGTCAGGCAGAACTCCAGCGCCTCTCGCAGATTCGGCTGCTCCCGCTCGAGGCGGGCGATCCACGCGACTTGCCGGGCACTGATCCACTCGGCCTCCGCCCGCACCGCCAACTGCCGGAACCAGTCCCGGTGCCGCCGCCGCAATGCTTCGTACCGGGAGGTTTCCTGCAGCTTGTCGCGGCCGTACTCGCGCAGGGTCTCGAGGAGCCGGAAGCGCACCACGGACCCGGGCTCCTCCCGGATCAGGATCGACTTGTCGACCAGCGAGGCCACCACATCGAGCACGTCGTCCGGCGTCATGTCCTCGGCGCAGACGCCCTCTGCCGCATCCAGCTCGAATCCACCGGAGAACACCGACAGCCGGCCCCACATCTGTTGTTCCCGTGGGGTGCACAGCTCGTAGCTCCAGTCGATGGACATCCGCAGGGTCTGCTGCCGGGTCGGCGCGCCCCGGCCACCGCTGGTCAGCAGTGCGTAGCGGTCGGTCAGCCGCTCGAGGATCTGTGCCGGGGACAGAGCCCGCAACCGCGCCGCGGCCAACTCGAGGGGCAGCGGCACCCCGTCCAGTCGTTGGCAGATCTGTGCCACCGCGCCCTTGTTGTCGTCGGTCAGCGTGAAGTGCGGCACGGCCGCGGCGGCCCGCTCCGCGAACAGTGTCACCGCGTCGTAACGGGGCAGCCCCCGCAGCGACGGCCGGCGGTCCGGATCGGGGACCGTCAGGGGTGGCACCCGCAACACCGCCTCCCCCTCGATGCCGAGACCCTCACGGCTGGTCGCCAGAATCCGCAGCCCGGGGCAGCTCCGCAGCAGCGTCTCGGCCAACCCGGCCACCGCGTCCACGAGGTGTTCACAGTTGTCGAGCACCAACAGCAGCCGCCGCGGGGTGAGGAACTCCACCACGACGTCCTGCACCGGCCGGGTGGACTGATCCCGCAGCCTCAACGACGCAGCCACCACATCGACCAGCAGCGACGCATCTTCGAGCTCGCCCAGCTCGATCAGCCACACCCCGTCGTCGAACGCGCGCTCGGCGTCGGCGGCGACCCGCAACGCCAGCCGGGTCTTACCGACCCCACCCATCCCGGTCAACGTCACCAGACGAGACGCCGAGAGCAGGCGCTTGGCCTCGGCGAGCTCATGGCGGCGACCGACGAAACTGGTCAGCTCCAGGGGCAGCTTCCCCGCCTGACCCCGAATGCCGATCGGCATCGAAATGTCACTCCCCGGTATACGGCCCGGCATTGGTTGCTGCCGGGGTTGCTGCCGGGGTTGCTGCCGGTCGCCCGCCCCCGAGGCGGCGGAGCCCCCCGGGGCGGAGTCGCCGGCGTGGTCCACCGCGTGCACCGGATCCCGACGTCGGTCCGGGGCGCCCGCCTCCGGGCGCAGGGCCATCTCGTCGACCGGAAACCCGTGACGGCGCTGGATCTGCCGGAGTTCGTCACCCAACCCGGCGGCACCGGGGCGGTCCCCCGGGTTTGCGGCCATCGCTCGTTCGACGACCGCGCACACGTCGTCGGGGATGCCCTTCTCCCGCAAATCCGGGACCGGCTGTGTGGTGATCCGCAGGAACTGGGCGATCATCTGCTCCCCGCTGCGGCGTTCGAACGCCGCGTGCCCGGTGACCGCGCAGAACAGGGTCGCGCCGAGACCGTACAGATCCGAGGCCGGGCTCGGCGGATCTCCCCGCAGGACCTCGGGAGCGGTGAAGGCCGGCGACCCGGTGACCGTGCCGGTCGCCGTCTCGAAACCTCCGGGAATGTGAGCGATACCGAAATCGGTCAGCGCCGGTTCACCGTAATCGGTGAGCAGGATGTTCGCGGGTTTGACGTCACGATGCAGGACGCCGAGCCGATGCGCGGTCTCGATCGCCCCCGCCATCTTCACCCCCAGCCGCAGCACCTCCTCCAACCCGAGCGGGCCCCGATCACGGATCCGGGCCTCCAGCGAATCCTGCGGGTGGTACTGCATCACGATGTAGGGGCGACCACCGCCGGTGGCGCCGACCTGAAGGACATTGACGATGTTCGGGTGCCCCGACAGGCGGCCCATCGCCCGCTGTTCGCGCAGGAACCGCGTCGTGTTCTCCTCGTCGAGTGCGGCGGTGAGAACCTTCACCGCCACCGTGCGGTCCAAGGAGGCCTGCTCACAGCGGTAGACGACGCCGAAGCCGCCGCGTCCGATCTCCTCGGCGTCGTCGAACCCGGCCGCGCTCAGCTCCGCCGTGACTTGTGGGGGCACGCCGCGTTGCGTCTCGAGGGGATCACCTTCGGCCATCGGCTACTCGAGATTCGCCCGACTGCGACATCGTTGACAATGCAACATCCACTCACCTCTCGATGATGTGCTCCCAGGATATCGCTGCAAGCCAGGGCGACGGACCGGCCGGTGGTCCGATGTTCGGCACTAGCCGGTGATTACCGCCCCGGCCAGTCGCGCGAGCTTCTCGTGGGCTCCCGGGTGGGTCGACCGTGGGTCTGTCGTGTGTGCCGATCTCACGCTGACGTCCGACTACCTCACGCCGGCGTTCTCTGCAGCCTTGCCCCGTCCACGGCCCTGCCCCGGGCTACTTGACCACCACGGCCTGACCGACACCCTCGGCACGCTTCACCGCTGTCAAGGGACATCTGTTTGTGCCCGTAGGCGGACATGGAACTTGGATCTGGCACACTTTGCGTGATTATGTTGCGGCACTGAACTATCGGGCGTGGAGGACGTGTTTGCGGAGTAGGTCGAGGTTGGCGCGTTTCGTACATTTGGCGTTTGAGCATTTTGAAAGTTCCCGTCAGGATCCCACCGACGCAGCCCTCGTTCGAGGAGATGCACGGCCGAACCTCGGCACCGCGTCCCTCGCGCGACTTCTGCACCAGCTCGGGGTCGGCGATCAGGGCTCGCACCATCGACACCATGTCGGCTCGCCGTTCTTGACGATCTGGTTCGCGTCGTCGAGAGTCATGATTCGTCCCGACACCATGGTCGGGACCGAGACGGCGCGGTCACCTCGCTGGCCTTGGGTAGCTCGTACCCGATCGGTCCGCCGTCCATCGGGGCGAGGATCTTGTGAAGGTGGTAGTAGGAACCCAGGGTGACGTCCAGGTAGTCGATGGACGGCTCGAGCAGGTGGGCTATCTCGATCGCCTCTGCCGGCGTGATGCCTCCCGCTACCTCTTCGTCGGCACCGATTCGGATGCCGATCGGGAAGTCGGGGCGCACCTCACTGCGTATGGCGGCGAGCACTCCCTGCGCCAACCGTGTGCGGTTCTCCAGCGAGCCACCGTAGTCATCCTCACGCCGGTTGGTGGCCGACGAAAGGAACTGCCCAATAAGATAGCCGTGGGCACCGTGCACCGTGCACCGTGCACGTCGACGCCGTCGAGGCCGCCGACCTTGACGCGCCGCGCTGCAGCGGCGAACGACCCGACAAGCTCGTCGATCATCGCCTTGGTCATAGGACGCGGGACGATGCCATTGCGCGGGTTCGGAATGTCGCTCGACGACCATGGCGGCCCGAACTCCGGTGCGGACCATGCGTTCCCGCCGTGCCACAGCTGCTGGAACAGCTTCATTCCGAAGGGGTGGATCGCTTCGGACAGCCGGCCGTAACCGTCGATCACCCTGTCTTCGGTGACCGGTATCCGCGTCTGTGATGTCGCGTGTACGCCAGGCGATCTCCAGAATCGACAGACCGACACCGCCGCGGGCGCGGGCCACGTGGTACGCGAGCATCCGGTCGCTGGTGTCCATCCACGGGCTGTGGGTGCTGTGTGCCGTGCGGACGATGCGGTTCGGGATGACAACTGGCCTGAATCGACGGTGCCGTTGGTTGCGCCGGGTCCCGCCCGATCATTTGCACTGGGTATACACCCAAGCCAATCAACGGCTCATCTCGATCGCGGTCGAGGTCTTCGGCCGCATCCGCTATGCCAGCAATCTGCTGCACCATACGTTGACGGTGTTGGCCGCCGCCGCGTTCCACACGAAGCGGCGGTTCGGGTTCGACGACTCGCCGTGGGCGTTGATCGGCATGTGCACCCGGGGACGACTTCTCGCACCACCGGGCAGCTGAAAACCGTTCTCCGACGTATTCGCATGCCCGAATTCGGCCGTCAGCGCGGCCGAGTATGCCGTCAACGTGACGACGACGCCGTCACCATGCCGACGAAATCATCAAAATCCGTCGAAACCGTTTGCATCCAGAGTGACGCCGTCGTCTGCACATTCAGTGACGGTCGACAACGATCCCGTGCTCGCGCATCACCCGTTCCACCCGTTTATGGTTGACGACCACCCCGTCCGCGCGCAGCTCGGCGGTCACCCGAGGCGCCCGTCGGTGCCGTCGGAGTCGGCGTGGATTCCGCGGATGCGCGCGGCCAGCTCCTGGGCGGCGCGGGCTGGCGCGGCGGCCCGCCACCGGTAGAAACCGGACCGGGAGACCTCGAGGATCTGGCACAGCCACTCCCCCGGAACGGTGTTGCGGTGGTCGTCGACGAACTGAAAGCGGCTCACCAGTTCGTGAAAGTCGGCCCGGGGCGCGGTGCCGCCTTGCGGCAGCTCCGTTTCCCCGGACCGCTTCCCGTACCCCGTCCGCCAATTCGGCGCCGACCGGTTGCCCCGCTGCTCAGGCCGTCGGTGCGGGCGGGCCGCTGTATCGGATGGAGGAGGCCGGCAATAATTAGCCTTGCTTTTTACTTGCGCGCAAGTAAGCTGGGGGCATGAGCAGCGAAACACTCCGGACCACCGAGACGGAGACCTCGGCGCAGGAGCGCCTCGAAGCGGTGCGCGATGTTGCCCGCTCCGTCGCCAAACGCTTCCCCCGCGAATATTGGCTCAAGTGCGCCCGGGAAGGGTTGCAGAGGGACGAGATGTGGGCGGCGCTGGGGGGGGCGGGGCTGCTCGGTCTCCGTGTGCCAGAGGAGTATGGCGGCTCGGGTGGCTCGGTCTCGGACCTGGCTGTGGTGATAGAGACGCTCTCGACCGCGGGGGTCCCCGAGAACAACCTGTTGTTGACGGGATTTGCGCGTATGCCGATCCTCGAACACGGCACCGAGGAGCAGATCGCGCGGTGGGTCGTACCTACGATCGACGGCCGGCAGCGGATGTGTTTTGCGCTGACCGAACCCGAAGCAGGGACGAACAGCTTCAACGTGCGCACGTCCGCGAAAAAGGTCGACGGGGGCTGGTCGCTGAACGGCCAGAAGGTATTCATCTCCAACGCGCGTGAGGCCGACACGATGCTGGTGCTGGGCCGCACGGGCGAAGAGGGCGGCAAGCCCGAACTGTCCCTCTTCGTGCTCGAGACGAACACACCGCGTATCTCCTACAACAAGCTCGACATCGGCCAGCTGAGTCCCGAGAACCAGTACAGCGTGTTCTTCGATGACGTGCTGATCCCCGAGGATCAGCTCGTGGGGAAGCGCGGGATGGGGCTGCGCTACCTCTTCGCAGGACTGAATCCGGAGCGGATCCTAACCGCGTCCTACGCACTGGGGCTCGGCGAGTACGCCCTGGCCAAGGCCGTGGAGTACGTCCGTACGAGGGCTCCCTTCGGCCGACCGACCGGTTCCTACCAGGCTGTCCAGCATCCACTTGCCAAGGCGAAGGCCGAGCTCACGGCGGCCAGGCTGGTCAATGCCGAGGCCGCGCGACGCTACGAGTGCAACCAAGAGCCCGGTCCCTACGCCGCGATGGCCAAGTACCTGGCGTCACAGGCGGCGACGCAGGCCTGTGACGCCGCGATCCAGGTCCATGGGGGTTACGCGTTCGACGTCGAATCCGATGTGGCCACGATCTGGCCGCTGGTGCGGCTCACGCAGATCGCCCCGGTCAACAACGAGATGATCCTCAACTTCATCGGGCAGGAGATCCTGAATCTGCCCAAGTCCTATTAGTTCGCAAACACACAGCGGCTCACGATGTCGGTGAGCCGCAGAAGGAGAGACAGGATGGGCAAGACCTCAGGTCACGCGATCACCGGGCTCGGTGTGACGAAACAAGGCCGACTGCCGGGCGTCAGCTCTGTCGACCTGCGCATCGAATCCCTGCGAGCCGCGATCATCGACGCCGGCATCACCCCGCGCGACGTCGGTGGCTATGTTTACCAGCCGGGTGCGACCGAGCTTGGAACTTACTGCATGGCGGGCGAGGTCCCGAAGCTGATGGGGATCTCGACCAAGTTCGTGTGGAACGTCCAGGGCGGTGGCACGAGCGCGATGCTCGCCATCGTCGCAGCGTGTGCTGCGATCGACGCCGGGGTCTGCGACTACGTCGCGGTCGGCTACGGCGACACCATGCTCAGCTCGTCCACCGTTGTCGGTGCCGCAGGAATGCTCGGTGACACCAGTTATGACACGATGGGCGGTTACGGTATGTACTCACCGGGCGCCGACCATGCCCTGGCGGCGCGTCGCCACATGTACGAGTTCGGCACGACGCGCGAGCAGCTGGGCGCCGTCGCGCTGAACGCTCGGCGCAACGCCAACCTCCGTGAGGACGCGTTCATGCACGACAAGCCGCTCACGATGGAGGACTACCTGTCGTCGCGGCGCATCGCGGACCCGCTCGTCAAGTTCGACAATTGCCTGATCGCCGACGGGGGCTGCGCTTTCATCGTCACCAGTGCGGATCGTGCGAAGGATGCGCCGAAGCCGCCGGTGTTCATCGACGGGGTCGGCTTCGGGCACTCGATCACCGAGGCGTTCCGTGGCGACGCATATCGCCGTTCGGCGGTCAAGGAGGCCGGCGACACCGCGCTGCGCAAGGCCGGGGTCACCATCGAGGACATCGACGTCGCCCAGATCTACGACTGCTTCACGATTACGGTCCTGATGGCGTTGGAGGGCTTCGGATTCTGCGGCATCGGCGAAGGCGGACCGTTCGCCGCGGACGGGAACATCGCGCTGAACGGGTCCATCCCGATCAACACGGCGGGTGGTGAACTCTCGTGGGGCTACATGCAGGGCTTCACCCCGATTGTCGAGGGAATTCGACAGATGCGGGGCGAGGGTGGCCCGACGCAGATCGCGGACGCCGAGCTGTGCTTGGTCAGCGGGCACGGGGGCACCTACAAGGACGCCGGAACGATGGAGTACGCCGACGGCGCCATGATTCTGAGGAGGAACTGAAACATGACTATCACTGCCCCGGCTGAGGTGCGCAAGCCGCTTCCTGAAGTCAACTCGGTGAACAAGATCTACTGGGACGCGGCCGCCGACCACGTCCTGAAAGTGCAGCAGTGCCCCAACTGCGACCGCTACCAATATCCGGCTGTCGTGCTCTGCCCCGGCTGCTCCTCCGAGATGGGATGGGTCACGGCGTCGGGCCGAGGGACGCTGCACACCTTCACGATCATCCGTCTGGTCTTCCACCCGGCGTTCGAGCGCGAGGTGCCGTACAACGTCTCGGTCGTCGAGCTCGAGGAGGGGCCCCTCATGATCACCAACGTCGTCGGTATCGACGACGACGAACTCGAGATCGGCATGCCACTGAGGGTCGTCTTCGACGACGTTGCCGAAGGAGTGAGCGTTCCGAAGTTCACCCCGGAGGTCGCGCGATGAGCGACGCACTGTTGTACGAGAAGGACGGCGGGATCGGGCTCATCACCCTCAACCGGCCGGACAAGATGAACTCGCTGCTTCCCGAGATGACCGATCGCCTCGAGGAGCTGTCCGACGAGATCGAACACGATGACCAGGTTGGCGTCGTGATCATCACCGGCGCAGGGGACAAGGCGTTCTGCGCCGGCGGCGATCTCGCCGAGGGCGTGCCGGACGTGGCCGAAAATGGCCTCGAGGGCGCCATCGCCGACCCCGCTCGGCGCTTCTTCAGCCAGGTCACCAAGCCGCTGATCGCCGCGGTGAACGGGGTGTGCGTGGCCGGAGGCATGGAACTCGTGCTCGGCACCGACCTCCGAATCGCCTCGGAGACCGCCTCCTTCGGGATTCCCGAGTCCCGGTGGGGGATCTTCCCGGCCGGCGGTGCCACTGTGCGGCTGCCGAGCCAGATCCCGTGGGCCCGGGCGATGGAGCTCCTCCTGGTCGGCGGCATGGTCCCGGCCGAGGAGGCCCTGAGCTTCGGACTGGTCAACCGGGTCGTCCCCCAGGACGAGGTCCTGCCGACCGCACAGAAGTTTGCCGAACGCATCATGCGTAACGGCCCGGTGGCGGTACGGAAAATCAAGGAGTCGGCCGTGCGTGCGCGCGCGCTGACGTGGACGGCCGCCTTCGAGTCCGAGTACGAACTCGCCGCCGAGGTCTTCAAGACCGAGGACGCCAAGGAAGGCCTCCGTGCCTTCGCCGAAAAGCGGCCGCCCGTCTACACCGGCAGATAACGACAACTCGGAAAGGTCGACTAGTGACCACTGAAGCCAGCGGACCGCTCCACGGTGTGCGAATCGTGGAGTTGGCGGGTATCGGCCCAGGGCCGTTCGCCGCGATGATCCTGGCCGACCTCGGCGCGGACGTCATCCGCGTCGACCGAGCCCAGCCCGACGACTTCCTGCCGCCGCCGGGCGACCTGTTGCGCCGGAGCCGTCCCTCGGTCCGGCTCGACCTGAAGTCGCGACCCGATGTCGAGTCCGTCCTGGACCTCATCGCCGGGGCGGATGCCCTTATCGAGGGCTTCCGCCCCGGCGTCACCGAGAGGATGGGGCTGGGCCCTGACGACTGTTGGAAGCGCAACCCGCGCCTGGTCTACGGACGGATGACCGGGTGGGGGCAGACCGGCCCGGTGGCCCACACAGCCGGTCACGACATCACCTACCTGGCCTTGTCCGGGGCGTTGCACCTGATCGGACGCGAGGGACAGGCCCCGGTCATGCCGGCCAACCTCCTCGGCGACTTCGGTGGCGGGTCGCTCTACCTGGTCGTTGGCATCCTCGCCGCGCTCTGGGAAGCACGGGAGTCGGGCGAGGGCCAGGTTGTCGACGCCGCCATCGTCGACGGCGCGGCGAACCTGACCACGCTCCTGCACGGCATGCGCGCCCTGGGGGAGTGGTCCACCCAGCGGGGCACGAACCTCATCGACGGTGGCAGGCCGTGGTACGACGTCTACCGCACCAGCGACGGCGAGTGGATGGCCGTGGGGGCCCTCGAGGAGCGGTTCTTCCAGGAATTTTGCCGGCTGCTGCCTCTCGACACGGATGGATCCGATCGGGAAGACCCCAGTTGCTGGCCCGAGCTCCGGAGGAAGATCGCCGAGCGCTTCGCCCAGCGCACCCGATCCGAGTGGACCGAACTCTTCGCCGAAACCGACGCGTGTGTCCAACCGGTGTTGTCGATCGCCGAGGCCCATGAGAACCCGCATCTGAAGGCGCGAGGCACGTTCGTCGACGTAGCAGGGGTGATGCAGCCAGCGCCCGCGCCACGCTTCGGCCGGACGCCGGGGCGGGTCCGCAGCGCCCCGGGTAGCAGCGAGCTCACCGCCCAAGAGGCGCTCACGCGTTGGAAGCGTTGACGCGCCGTCTAAGGTTCGGCCCCTTGACGTTGACTTGCTAGCAAGTCAAGATTGTGATCGACATCATAATGGGGTTCGGTAACCGCCAACGCCCCAGTTCCCGGAGCCCGGTGGCTCAACAGAAAGATGAGGTGAAGGGATGTCAGAAGGAATCGGCGACGTCGTCCGGTACTGGGGGCGTCGCCATGCCGCCCACCCAGCGGTCCGGGCCAACGGACGTGACGTGACGTGGGCCCAGTTCGACTCTGCAACAGATGAACTGGCAGCCGGTATGTACGAGGCCGGCTTCCGGCGTGGCGACGTGATCGGCATCTTGATGCACAACCGGCTCGAGTTCCTCGAGGTCATGATCGCGACGATGAAGATCGGGGCCGTCGTCGAATTGCTCAACGTTCGCCTGACCCCCACAGAGATGGTCCATCCGATCTCGGACGCCGCGCCGAAGGCCGTCGTGACGGAGTCGGCCTTGATCGATCTCTTGTCTCTGGCTGCCCCACAACATCCGGAGCTGCGGATCATCACCACGGAGGAGGCCGGTTGCGGCGAACCCTTGGAGAAGCTGCGTCGGCCCGGTGCGCGTCCGCCGCGCATCGACGTGGCCGCCAGCGACCCGGCGATCATCAGCTACACCTCCGGGACCACTGGACGCCCCAAGGGGGCGGTGCTGTCGCACGGCGCCATCCGCATCGGCGGGATGAGTCATGCCCTCGCCCGGCCCATGTCCCACGTCGACCGGGTGCTGCTGACCATGCCTCTCGCCTTCGCAGGTGGGACGGCGACCTCCTTCCTCGGCTGGGGCGTCATGCCGGGTGCAACCACGGTCATCCCGCCGGCCGTCGATACAGACTCCCTCCTCGACGCTATCGAGCGCGAGCAGATCACTGCGTGGCCGGCCACGACGAACTTCTGTGAGTCGTTGATAAACAACTCGCGGTTCGAAGGGGCCGACCTGTCGGCCCTGCGGTTCGCGGCGGCCGGCGGTTCGCCGGTGTCCCAGTCGCTCCTCGAAATCTGGCAGGCGCGAGGAGTCGCGCTCACGCAGGGCTACGGATCCACCGAGCTGTGCGGCCAGCACGGATCGATGCTGTTCGCGGACGACGCAGCTCGGAAGATCAACACGGCCGGCCGGCCGATGCTCACCATCGAAATGAGAGCAGTCGACGCGGACGATAACGACGTCCCCGTCGGTGAGAGCGGCGAACTGCTCGTCCGCGGCCCGATCCTCTTCAGCGGGTACCTCAACCAGCCCGAGGAAACGGCGCACGCGATGCGAGGGGGCTGGTTTCACACCGGTGACATTGCGACCATCGATGGCGAGGGGTACGTATCGATCGTCGACCGAGTCAAGGACATGATCATCTCCGGTGGTTTGAACGTGTACCCGGCCGAGGTGGAGCGGGTCCTGGCTCGGACTCCCGGAATGGAACAGTTCGCCGTGATCGGCGTTCCAGACGACCGCTGGGGCGAGGTGCCGATGGTCGTCGTACCGGATCTCACCAGCGTGGATCTGGGTAAACTCCGCAACATCTCCACGACCGAGTTGGCCGACTACAAACGCCCCCGCTACGTCGTCGAGCTCGGGCGTAATTTGCCGACCACCCTGAGCGGCAAGGTCCTCAAGCGCCAGTTGCGCGATCAGTATCAGGTCGTGCCCCCGGAAGCGCTCGACCTGAAGACACTGTCCTCCGAGAACACCAAATCGGGTCGAGGCACGTGAGTTCTGCGGCACGTTCGCGTGGTCGCGCGGGACGAAATTTCCAGGGGACGCTCTTTCCCGCGCTCTTCCCCAGCGATCCCGGCCTGAGCCGACCAGGACGTGGGTAGCAGGGGCGTCTGCTGGAAATGGCGAGAACCTCCGGGTTGGGGTGGGGCGTATCGACGACTTCGACCCCGACCCGGCGGGACTGGCCCGTCGGGTCGGTTTCGATTGCGTGCACTCGGTGGGGGGAGACCACCTCCGTCTCACCTGTCGCATATTCTGCCGGATGAGTAGGGAGTCACGTGCGCGGCGTTCCGGGTAGGGGCCGCTCCGTATTTCGCTGCACGGGGCATCCTGTCGACCGTCACGTACTTCCCTCAGAGGTGTCCGTCTAAATCCCCATGCTCGGGCGTGCTGAGTCGAGTGAAACTCGAGCGGACGGGGTGCGGATCAGGTTGCGCCGGCGGTTCGGTGTCCGGGTCGTTTTGCGGGGTCGGTAGGAGGGTCCGTCCATCAGGGTTTGATGGCTGGTGTTGATGAGTCGGCCGTGGGGACTCGGCGACGACCGGGTTCGGGAACAGCGGATACCAGTCTTTCGGGGCGCGGTTGCTCGTCAGAATCAGAGGTTTTCCGGCGATGGCGCGATCGGAAACCAGGTCGTAGAGGTCGTCGGACTTCGGTGGTGGTGTGCTCGCGCATCGCGAAATCATCGAGTAATCCCGACATCGGATAAATCGATGATCAACACCAGCGGCCGGGTGTATTCCCGCATCCGCTGACCGATTGTGCGGTCGGCATGGCCACCGGCGAGATCGGCAAGCATGCGGGAGCACTTGACGAACCGCACGTCCCCACCGCGGCGGGCGACATGATGCCCGAGTGCTTGTGCCACATGGGTTTTTCCTACTCCGGCCCATAGAGGATGACCGACTCGCCGGCGTCGAGCCAGCGCAGGGCGGCCAGGTCCCACACCATCGCCGCTGGGAGTTTCGGGTTCGCGGTGAAATCGAAGTCCTCGAACGTGGCCTGTTGCTCGGACCTCGCCCGCCGCAGCAGACGGGCCGGCGCGGCGGTTTCCCGGCGGGCGATCTCGTCCTCACACAGTACTTGCAGGAAGTCGAGATGCCCGAGCCGCCCGTCCCGGGTTTGGGTGAGCCGGGCGTCGAGGGTGTCGAGCATCCCGGTCAACTTCAACGTCCAGGGCAGCACGCAGGCTGGGGTCATGAATGGTCATCACAGAAACCCCACTGGTTCAACGTTATTGCAGGGACAGTCGGGTGGGGGTCGCGGTCAGGCTGTGCGTTCGGCGTCGAAGGCGCCGGGTCCGCGCAGGAACGCGGGCGCCGGGGCTGCGGTTGCCTTGGCTTGTCCGTCGTGTTCGGTGCCAGCGGCGAGGATGCCCTTGACGGTGCGGTAGGTGGGATCGCCGACCTCGAGGCACGGGTGCACGCCGCATTCAGGTGAGCGTCGTCGTAGCGGTCCCGCAGCCGGAAGATGCCCTGGATCGACCGCAGCGGGTGTCGGGCGCTCACCTGTGACCACTCGTCGACGACCGCGTCGGCGCGGGGCCAATCTGCTCGGTCTGCGCCCGGCACCAGGAACGGACCGCGCCCCGGCGCCGTCACCTTCGACTCCGCGACTTGATCGGCGAATTACGCTGCTACATACCGTCGTACGGTCGATTCCTACACAATGGCGCAGTGGTCGTCACGCAGGCGTTGCGCGATCGTCGCTGCCGTCACCGACGCATTCAGCTGCCCGTCGATCCAGTCGTGGTGCGCGGCAATCGCCGGCCACGTGACCGCCCGCGCTGCCGGGTTGCCGAGCTTCGGGAACTACCCGGTGATCAGCTCCCGCCAGAGCGCCTCGTCGAACTTCCCACCCTTGCCGGGCGCCACCCGGCCGCCAACGCCGGGGCCAAGTATTTCCGGATCGTCTTGCGGTCGATCCCCGGAGCCGTCGAGATCTGCACCTGGGGCCGGCCGTGCCAGTGCCGGAACAACTCCATCAGATCGGTCATCGTCCACGTTCTCCTTGCCACCGTCAGGCCCCTTCCCGGGCCGTTGTCGGTGGCCCAGGCAGGAGCGAACGCGCAGCAGCGCCAGAACCCTGCCGAAACGCCCAGGGTCGGAATTACGTCACGGACAATCCCCTCAACCTGGGTGCCCGCTGACAGGCATCCACCGTTCGTGCGTGGATAACGACAATTATTGGACCCGTGAATTATTCGCTACGGTGAGTGTGCGCCGACGTCGGTACAGGCAGATCTCATCAAGCCGTACATGTTATGGCCGAACGACAAGGTCGAGTGCTCCAGCCCGGGTTTACAGCCCGCGACAGGTCTTCACCCGCAACGCCGAACGTGCTGCTGCGCTGTGCATACAGAGGTCCACGCCCGACGTTTCGCGCCGGTCGAGCACTACCGATGCGGAAGATCCATGAGTTCGGATGGGCATGATCAACGAGCGCCATTACCCCGGTGCCGTCGCCGGCGTAGCGGCGATGCAAAACGAACGGCCGCACCGCTCGACGAGGCGAGCAACAGCTCGATCAGCGACGGCTGGTCGTCGGTCAGATACTTCGGTACGTGATACCACGCTGAGGAGGCATCTCAGCTTCCGTCGACGGTCTTGACGACTCCGCGGACGAGAATGTCGAACACGAATTTGGCGGCGCCAGAACTGTCGATGTTGTGGCGGTTCGTGTCCCGGTACCAGACTGGAATGGCATTGGCCGAGTTGATCAGGACATTCGTCGCGGCCCTGCTGTCGATCCTCCGCAGGTTCCCAGCACGGACCCCGAGCTTGTAGGCGTCGATGAAGGTATTCATGTATTGGCGGGTCCACTGACCTGCATCGGTTTGCGGTAGCTGTGCAATCTCGGACGCCTCCCGTTGGAAGACAGCAAATAGGTCGACATTTTCGAGTACGACCTCGATATGGGCCAGAAACATGTCGAGGAAATACGTGTCGGGGGACTTCGGGACCGAAGCGATCTTCTCCTCGATACGCAGTCGCAGCTCGCTAACGAGTGCGGCGAGAATATCGCCCTTGCTAGGGAAGTGGTAGTAGAGCGCCTGGCGGGTGATCCCGAGTTCCTCGGCCACTAGGAGCAGGTTCGTCGCCTTGTACCCGTCACGCGCGAAGAGTTCGGCGGCAGTGGCGAGGATCCTCTCGCGTGTCGTGCCGGTCCTGCGCATAGCTCTTTGGGGCATTCCTGCATCCTGTTTGTTTGATTGATCTTCCGAAGCGACGATTCGCTCCGCGTCGAAATCGTTTCTGATTATGCTTGTTGGAGTCTATCGGTCGCCAGGCCGGTCGACGAGTATGCGCGCCGGGCGTGGTTGAACATCTGAGCCAGGTTGTCGGCAATCGCCATCTTCCGTACGGAGAACGGTCCGGCCGGTGGCCGCGGTGTGGGAGCAACTGTGCATGTCAAGGCTGGTCAGGGCCGTGGACCGACGTAACCGCAGCCGACTCTACGGTCACGCCCGAGCCTACAGCTCGATCACACCGAGCCTGCAGCGCCACCGGAGGCAGACCGTCGTTGAGTCGACTGACGCAGCGGACACCGATACGGTCGGCCAGTGATTGTTGGCCGATGCTGCTGTAGGTCGGTGGGCTTGTCGTGGTGCATCCCACCCCGTGGTTGAGGAGTGTTTGCATACCCTGCACCGAGCTGAAGATCGCACCGAGGACACCCGCCCGTATTGGCCACAGTCCGCCGGCAAGATCGAACGTATCCGTCGTACCTCGTCACCGGGTGGACCTCCGTCCGGCACTACGTACACGTCGAACACGCCCCGCGAGGGGCGCTACCGGAATGGCTACACACCTAACATTTGACCACCGACGGACAGTGACCACCGACGACTCCGCCTCGGCAAACGTTCCTGTCAGCAGGCTGGTTAACGTCCCTGCGTCGCACATTGAGAGGTCGTGTCTGCGTCTCCGGACAAGGTCAATTCCTCGGCTCCGCTCCTCGCCAGAACGAGGCGAAACTCAGCCTTCTCAGCTTCGTGACGAGGTAGCACATGACTGCGACGCGATTACCCTTGTGTATTCGACTTGCTAGCAAGTAAGGTACGTCACAGTTGTCCGGCTAAAGGACGCGTCGCCATTGAATGCGGCGCGGAAGTCGCCTCTCTCCCCTTACTCGCGGTGAGTCCCCGACTCTCCAGCCGATCCGAAGGAAACTCAGCATGGCCATAGCCGCTCTCTCCATCGATGAGATCATCGAGCGCTCACCGATC
>RRBB01000130.1:0-31094 GCA_006543605.1 Rhodococcus sp. WS4 | reverse complement strand
TGGCCGACGCCCCGTTCGGGTTGTCCTCCCGACGCACCACGTGCAGATGCGCCCGCGCGACCTCGCACCCCAACCGGCGCGAATCCACCAGCAGGTGCACATCACTGCGACGCAGCCCGCACACCTCCCCGCGACGCAACCCGGCCCTGGCCATCAGCAACATCACCAGCCGATCCCGCGCGGACCGGCACGCCCGCAGCAGCGCGACGATCTGTTCGTCGCTGGCGCGGTCCACCGTCGTCTCCGGCTCCCGCAACCGATGCCGCGCCCGCATCCGCCACGCCATCCGGCCCTCCTCACCGCGGGCCTCCGCCGGCAGGTCGCGGTCGTCGGCCACCTCGTACAGCACCGACACCAACCCCGCCGGGCCCTGGCCGGACGCTGCCGCGTGCACCACCATCCCCCGCACCGCGGTCAGCACACCGTTGATCCGCGACGGGCACCGCACCGCACCGGCACCCGGCCCCGCCACCACCACGCCCGCCCCGGCGGCGTCGGTGCCGCCGGCCAGCGGTCCGGCGTGGGCCAGCCAGGTCATGAACAACGCGAACTGCTCGATCCCGGCCTGCCAGGACCGGCCCGTCCCGGCGCACCAGCGCAGGAACAACGCGATCGCGTGCGCATACGCCTTCGTCGTGGACTCCGCCCCGTCGCGGCCGAACCGTTGATGCCGCAGAAACCCATCGGCAACACCGACTACCCGCAGATCCTCATCCAACACCGTCCAATACCGCTGCCCGGACGGCAACCTCACCGGAAACGCTCGCATGGCCTCTCGCTTTCAGGTCGACAGTCACAAAACGACTACCAGCCACGAGCACCACACCCCCGGAGAAACGCCGCACCACCCGCAAGATCACCCGGAACGAGCGACATCCCGCAACAGGTCCATGACCCCCGGAGAAGGTATCCGAGTCGGAGGCCTTTGCGGCCTGAGGTTCACCGACCTTCATCTCGTTGCGGATCACCCCTGCGGGCAACACCGATATCCACACATCCACGTGGTGGGGCGCAACGACAATCCGAACGGTGCTCGTGCCAAGATCCCCGGTGCGTTGAGCCGGGTTCAGCTGAGTTCCGAAGGACATGTCATTGATGGTGTCATTCGTGCAGCGAGTGACGACATGATCAGCACCTTCCACGCATACCTCCTCGATGAATACAAGACCGTGCAGCACTTCATTAATCACCAGCAAGTACTCGTCCACACGGATGGTCGAACACCGGGCGCTGCTCTCACGACAACTGGTGTTCGAGGCATGCTTCGGAGAGCGGGTGAACGGGCGGCGCTGCCGACTCGTGTCACTCCACACGCGTTTCGCCACAAGGCTGCCTCAGATTTCTATGCGGCCACGGACTTTAACGCCGAAGAAGTGGCGGAGGAATTCGGCTGGTCGAGACCGGCAATGGTCACGGAGCTCTACGGCAGGTCGGCTAGCTCATCGGTACTTATGCACCTTGATCAGTACTGGACAGCAACTGCACGTCCGAGCGCAGAGCACGACCTCGTGCCCGACCGGAAGTGAGGGCTGGCGCAATGGCAGCGACTACCAGCAGGTATCCGACACTCACAGTGGTAGAGCATGATTCGGACGTAGATAGCCTCGGCATCGAGCGGCGATACACCATCGCCAGCGAGTTCTTCCCCGAGTGGTTAAAGAACGAGCCGATCCAGTTTCCGCCCGATCACGACACGTTTGGGTGGGCGTGCCGGGTTCCGAACTGCGCGGGAATGATGTGCGCGAACTACACGCTCCGTCTCTGTGAGACTCACGCGACCAAGTACCTTCAGGTGAAGGACAGATTGACGCTCGATGAGTTCGCCGAACAGGCGCAGCCGCAACGGAGTCTACGGTTCGGATGGGCGCTCGAACGCGGTAGGGACTGCAAGGTGTGCGGGTCCAATCGTGAAGCAGTAACACGAGGGCTCTGCGTGCAGCATGACAAGGCGAGAATGAGGGCATCGGACAGCGGCAAAACGCGGCCCGACTGGCTGTCAACTGCAGTTCCACTTCCTCCTTTGGCCCCCTGCAAACTCGGGGTTTGTGTGCGTGACGCTGCGATGACGATTGGGGTAGGCGCCGTCAGTCGGCGGGTTTGCCGCGGTCACCAGCTCGTGTGGTCACGCTGGCGCAAGTCATTGACGAAGCCTCCCACACGGCGGCAAGCCGAGGAATGGTTCTACAGGGAGGACACCGCGGATTCAATGCAGCCGCACGAGAGTCGTGGCCTGCTCTCACTCTCGGACCTTCCGGCCAACCTTCAAAGAGAGGTCCGGTACGGCATCTATAGGCACGCCAAGGCGCCGAACCGGACACAGTGGCGTCCGCTCGACATCAGGGAAGCACTCAATCGAATCGTAGCCGAGGGAATTGAGACCTTGGCCGATCCACGTGTCGAGGCCATCGCGGCCGCAGCGAAACGCGGCAGTATGGTCAAGCGAGTACTCACGGACCTGCCGATCGCGGCCCGGCCGCTACTCCTCGACGCCCAGATCGGCGAAAGATGCTGGCGTGTTTGACCCGGTGTTTGTGGGTGGCGAGCCCTTCCAGTCATCGTCGGTGCGACACCGCCGTTACCTGTTTGATCTTCGAAACGTGTCACAGCGATGGCTTCGAGATGTTCTGTGGGACTATCTTTCCGACCAGGCACTCGCAACCAACGGGAAGCGTGCCACGCTGTCAACCATCCAACTACGTATAACCAGCGTGATCGTCCTGTCCTACATGCTCCGCCAAATCCGTAAGGACGGCGGCAACGTGGCAGGAATTCTCACCAGCGAGGATTCGGCAGCACTCGCCGATCTCTGGAATATCTGGGTATCAGAAAACATTCACGTCCCGTGCGTCAAGCCGCCCAATCGCCCAGTCAAGGACGAGCGCACCGCCTTGGTTCGCGCACGGTTCAACTTCACCACGAACGCACGAATCGTCCTCCTTCACGCGCTGAACCACAATACGATCGCGCGTGAGACGGAGAGTTTCATCCTCCGCTTTCCGGAGTACTCGAAGCCGAAGTCCAGTCCTCGCCCCCGACCGCTCAGCGACGAGGAGTTCATGCGACTGGTATCGGACGAGAGCATCACGAAGCTCGAGGATTTGGACACAAACGACGTTGGGATCGCCGACATCTGGGTAACTCATGCATTCCAGGGCGGGCGAATCAACGAGACGCTCACGCTACGCCTCGGATGCGTCGGCTTTGTGGGCGCGATGCAGCCCTACCTGTGGCGGGACATATCGAAAGCAGGTCAAACTGACTACGGTATTCCGTGCCACCAACCCGTCTATCAGAGACTGCTGAAGCGGCAAGAGAAAACCCGGCAGTTACTGCGCCAACGGTATGGAAAGGAACTGTCGAAGCTCGGAAAGCGGCAGGCGACGGCGTTGGAGGCCAAATGGGACCGGGAGATGCCCCTGTTTCCACGCCCGAGCAGCAACCCTGACCTCGTTATACCCTTTTCCGTCAGCGGGTTTCAAGATTCGTGGATGACGTGGCTGGAACAGATCGGAGTCGCAGGTGTGACGTCGCACCGGACACGTGCGACGATGGCAACCACCCTCCTCGATAACGGGGCACCACCAAGACTCGTTCAGCAGATTCTCGGGCACTTCTCGGATGCCGCTCTCGCCTACTACGGACGGTACAGCGACGAAACCATCGTCCGCCACCTCCAGATGTTCTGGGCAGCCGGGCCAGGCACCAGTAAGCCTGGCGCCATAGTGGCGCAACCTGGCGATTTCGCCGACAGCACGTCAACTGCCGCTCGAATAGACCTTGCGGTTGTGCCCGTGGAGCACGGCCTATGCCGATACGGCCCGGTCGTTGGTGGCGCGCTCTGTCCAAAGCAGAAGAACTGCACCACCGGACCTGGCGGAGTGTGTGAGCACTTCGCCCTCACTGGAGCGGATCTCGCGTATTGGGAACGGAAACGGGATGCCGGCTACCAGTTCGCGGAGGGCGCACCCACCGAGGAGGCTCGCGAGTACATCTTGAGCCAGTGGCGCGAGTGGGAACCAGTGATCGACGGCCTCAGAGGAGCGCTGGAGGAAGCCGGCCTGTTGGAGGCCGCAGAACAGCTCGACTTGAGAAGTCCAGCACAGGACTACTTCAGCCCGATGTTCTCCATCGGCTGGACGGCAGGAGAATTGGATCAGAATTCCAACGAAGTAGGAGGCGGTGACGATGGCTGCGAAACGACGGCCAGCTGAGGCAATTGCGCGGCGCACTGCCCAGTCGGAAGCTTGTGAAAATCAGGTGCGCCAGGCGCTTTCAAGACTCGTTAAAGCGGGCGTTCCGTTCACCGTTGCTGATGTGTGCACCCTCGCTGGGGTTGGACGAACGTTCATCTACAGCCAGAAGCGGCCCGAGCTCACTCAGGCAGTCCTCGACGCACGGAAACATTCAGTCCGGGCAGCGACCACAAGTGCGGAGGAGTCGCTCGATACGCAGACCGCATCCTGGCGCGAACGAGCACTCAACGCTGAGGCAGTTGTCACCTCGCTCAGGTCAGGGATTCAGCGGCGTGACGAGCAGGTCAGCGACCTCACCGGGATGCTCTATGACGCTGACGGCGTCCACCTTGTCGATGAGAACACACGACTGCGCAAGCTGATCAGGAATCTCACCCGAAGCCTGGCTGAGTCGGAGAAGGAACGAACCAGACTCGCGAGATCACTCGACGGCGCACGGGCCAACGTGAAGCGCGAAAGGGAACGCAACGTCACGCAGCTCTTCGGCGACAACCCATAACGCAAAGGCGATGGTTTCGCTGTTCGTACCGGTAGCGGGGACTATCGAATACATGTTCGCGATACCGTGACCTGCAAAGATAGTGGCAGTTTACTCCGGATCAGTCGCTAAGCTGTGGGAACAGCGTCGCGTAGGTGGATCCGAGGATCGTGCCGTAGGACAGGCCGTAGATGTCGATGACGTCCTCGCCGAGTGCGAGCCGGACCTGCTCCCAGTCCCTCGCGGTGTTCTCCGTCGTCAGGTGCGCCGTGGTGCCCGGCGCCGCGGACTCGCATGCGCTACGCGTCGCGGCCCCGCCGAAGCCGAGGCCCAGCGCCGTCGTCTGCTCGGGATTCAATGTGCACTCGACGGCGCCGGCACCCGGGAGCCCGCGCGGTTGGACACCGATCAGGTCCCACTGTGCGCTGACCGCGTCGGGCAGGATGTCGGCGAACATGCTGTTCGAGCCGATCGCGTCTCCTCCGGGCCCACCGGGATTGGTGAACAGCACGCCTCGGCGCGAGCCCGGATCCTCGGCGCGGTGCCGGGTGACGAGCACGTCGATCGTGCCGGACGCGGGGTCTGCATAGTTGCGGGGAACGGTGACCGAGGCGCACTGATCGGACGCCGGATCGAGCTCGTATTCGGCCGGGCAGGACTCCCAGCGAAGATCGCCTGTCGGAGCCGGCTGCGCGGTGGCGAGCGGTGCGGTTCCCACCGCGACGACGGCGAGGCCGACGGCGAGAGCCGCGAATCGTCGACGCCGTGCGAACGTCGCGTCTTCGCGCTGCCTCGAGTGCAAGTGTCTGTCGATCCCCGGCATACTCTCGCGGTCCCCCTCGTAGTCCCGTCACCATCGCTCCGCAGTCAGTGTCTCAGACGCACCGATGAATTCTCGTCAGCGCCGTGGTCTGCCTGGGTATGAGCATCGCGACCGCAAACATGGCCATCTCCCTCGACGGCCGAGGTGCACGCGAACGCCGTGCTCATGTGATGGGGCGCAACATCTTCGGCCCCGTTCGTGCTCACCCATCACGAGCGATTGAGGAGTGTGAACACTGACCACACGCCGCCGTGCACTCGTGGTCGGTGCCAGGTGGAGCACGTCGACGGACGACGACAAATCCGGCACCCAAGGGCCGTCCCTATGGAGCCATACGGATGACTAGAGCAGCAGTGCGAGTTTATCCATCAGTACGGTTACTTCTCGGTGATCCATGCCATAACGTTCCACCTCGTCAGCTGGCGAGTGCGACTCCAATGCGGTCCTGCATTCCCGCGACGTCTACCGAAAGGATCACCATGACGACCACCGAGAACATCGTCGAAACCCGCCCCGCCCCGTTCACCTGGGCGCAGTCTGCGCAGTACAGCCAGGGCACCAAGGCCGGAGACCTGGTGTTCACGTCCGGTCAGGCCGGCTACGACGACGGCGGCAACCTCGTCGAGGGCGGATTCGAGGCCCAGGCACGCCAGGTGTTCCGCAACATCGAAAAGATCCTGCACCAGCACGGCGCCTCGATGGCGTCGGTGGTCAAGCTGACCGCCTACCTGGGCAACCGCGACGACTTCGACGCGTTCAAGAAGGTCCGCTCCGAGTTCTTCACCAGCCCGTGGCCGGCGGTGACCGCGGTGCAGAATTCGTTCCTCGTCGAGGGCATGCTGTTCGAAGCGGACGCCGTTGCGGTGGCGGGTGCCCAGCGAGTCCTCGCGGACACCGACGCCAGCTAGCTCCCAGCAGAGACTCCGACCCCTTCCACCACCAGTACAGAACTGGGATTCCATGTCTGACACCCTCTTTCCGAACCTGTTCTCCCCCCTGCAGGTCGGCGACGTCACCCTGAAGAACCGGATCTTCTCCTCCGGGCACGACACCGTGATGGTGCACGACGGCGCGGTCACCGACCAGCTCGTCGAGTACCACCGCGCCCGGGCAGCCGGCGGTGCCGGACTGATCGTCATGCAGGTCGCCGGTATCCACGAGACCGCGCGGTACACCTACCACGTGCTCATGGCCACCGACGACAGCTGCATCGAGGGATACCGGCGCGTCGCCGACGCCGCTCATGAGCACGGGTGCGCCGTGTTCGGTCAGGTGTTCCATCCGGGCCGGGAGATCATGGAATCCCAGGACGGTGCGCTTCCGGTCGCGTATGCCCCGTCGGCGGTCCCGAACGAACGATTCCGGGTCATGCCCCGGCCGATGTCCCAGGCGATGATCGCCGAGGTCTTGGCCGGCTACGCGGCCGGCGCACGCCGTCTCCAGCAGGCCGGACTCGACGGTGTCGAGATCGTGGCCAGCCACGGCTACCTGCCCGCCCAGTTCCTCAACCCCGAACTGAACCTGCGCACCGACCAGTACGGCGGCGACCTCGACAATCGGATGCGGTTCCTGCGCGAGATCATCTCGGCCGTCCGCGAGGCCGTCGGGCCGGGGTTCGCTGTCGGCGTCCGTGTGTCCGGCATCGAGCACTCCTCCGTGGAGGACGAGCCCACCGACATCGTGGAGGTGTGCCGCAGGCTCGACGCGGACGGGTCGCTGGATTACCTGAACATCACCGAGGGCACCTCCGCCAGCCGGACCGGGTCGTTGCACATCGTTCCGCCGATGAGCGAAGAGGCCGCCTACACCGCACCCGCCGCCGCGAAGATCAAGGCCGCGGTGTCGATTCCGGTGCTCGTCGCCGGCCGGATCAACCAACCGCAGGAAGCCGAAATCGTCATCGCCAAGGGGCAGGCCGACGCCTGCGCGATGACCCGCGCCCTGATCTGCGACCCGGAGATGCCGGCCAAGGCGCAGGCCGAGCGTCCGGACGACATCCGGGCCTGCATCGGCTGCAACCAGGCGTGCATCGGTCACTTCCAGGCCGGCTACCCGATCTCCTGCATCCAGCGTCCGGAGACCGGACGCGAACGCGAGTTCGGCACGCTGGTGATCACCCCGAAGCCGAAGGACGTCATGGTCGTCGGCGGCGGGCCCGCCGGGATGAAGGCGGCCGCGGTCGCCGCCCAGCGGGGTCACCGGGTCACCCTGTACGAGGCAAGCGGTCGGGTCGGTGGGCAGGTCCTGCTCGCCGAGCGGCTGCCCGGCCGGTCCGAGTTCGGTGGCGCCGCAACCAATCTGCAGTCCGAGCTCGACCGCTACGGGGTCATCGTCAAGACCCGCGTCGAGGTCGATGCGGCGATGATCACCGAGGAACGTCCCGACCACGTCATCATCGCGACCGGCGCCACCCCCTATCGGCCGCCGCTCGAGCTGGACGGGGACATGCCGGTGCTCGAGGCATGGGATGTGATCGGCACGGGCGGCGGCAACACCCCCAAGGGTGAGATCGTCGTGGCGGACTGGCGAGGCGACTGGACCGGCCTCGGAGTCGCGGAAATGCTCGCCCGGGAAGGGCGCAAGGTGACCCTGTGCGTCAACGGCTACGCGGCCGGTGAGAACCTGCAGCAGTACACCCGTATCGCGATGCTGCGGGCGGCTACCGAGGCGAAGGTTCGGGTGATCCCGCATGCCCGCCTGTTCGGAGCCGACGACGACACCGTCTACCTGGTCAACACCCTGACCGGCGAACCGATCATCCTCGACGGCATCGACGGACTCGTCCTCGCCCTCGGCCACCAGCAGAACGACACCCTGCTCGCCGAAGTCGAATCCACCGGCATCCCATTCACCGGAGTCGGTGACTGCCTCGCCCCGCGCACCGTCGAAGAGGCCGTCCTCGACGGCTTGCGGGCCGCCACTGCCCTCTACGAGCCCTGTTCAGTCGGTAAGTGAAAACGCTTGGGCGCGTGCACGAAGCGCAAGCCACAGCATCGCGATGTCCGATGATGCCTTCAGGTTTCGTCCTGTCACGGTTTCGATCTTCCGGAGCCGAAAAGCCAGGGACTGCCGGTGGATTCCGAGCCGATCGGCAGTCACGATCCAGCTTCGGTTGTTGACGAGAAAGGTTTCGAGAGTCTCGACGAGGTTCGACTCGTGTCCCTGGTCGTACAGGAGGAGATCTCCGAGGATTGCGTCGGTGGCATGCCGGGCGTCGGTCAGCGTGCGCGGCACGAACAGTGGCGCATCGGTGGAGTATCGGGCGACAGGCACACCGGTTGATCGGGCGGTGTCCAACGCCCAGCTCGCCTGGCGTGTGCTGTCGGAGATTTCTCCGACCGTGGTAGCCGAGGGTGACACTCCTATCGTCCCTGTCTTGCCGCTCAGCAGGTCGATGGTCTCGGAACTTCGCCCGGTCGGAAGCAGCATGTACGCGTGCTCGTCGAGTGCGGCGGTCACGTTGGGAACGCCTCGGTCTCCCGCTATCGTCCGCGCAGCGGGAAGGAAATCGGTACCGAAGCTCAGCACCGTCCATTCGGGCCCGGCCAGGTCGAATTCTTCGAGGAGCGGTGTGACGGCTTCGGTTGCGTCGGAGCCGGCGAGGATTCTCTGCAGTAGGCGCTCGCCGGCTTCGTTGGCATACTCCCGTTCTCGGGTGACCTTCTCGACTTCGACGCCGATCAGGCTCCGTACATGCAGCAGTGCAAAGGCATCGACATCCGTTGCGGGACTTCCCTCCATGACGAGCATGCATTTGCGATGAGTGGGGAGTGCATGGGCGGTCATCACGTAATCCGCACCCTCTACGAGCGTGAGGTGGGCGGGGAGGCGATCGAGCGTGCCGGCGACCCTCGAAGCCAATGAGGCGATGGCTGTTTCGGACAGTGCAGGGTCCGTGGGCAAGACGTCGGTACCGTATTCGACGTCGACGACGTGCAAGGTGTATCGAAGTTCCCGAGACAGCCTCGCCAGGAGACTCGTCTCCGTCAGTGACGTCGAGCGTGCGTGTTCGTAGAGTCTGCTCAGTCGTGCGACCCTGCTGACTTGAACACTCTGACTCGCAAGAGACACGGTCCGTCCGATGGCCGCGAACGGGGTGGTGTGGCTGCACCGGAGGATGGGGAAATTCAGTCTGTCGGCAATGGCCAGCATCGCACCCGTCAGCGGTGGCGCTGTCGCATCATCGCCGATGATGACGCCCGCCAGCCCTTTTTCGTGGAGGCGTTCGACAAACCTGCACTGCGCCTGTTCGTCCGACGGCACACACAAACCGGCGGTCATCAGCAGCTCGTCCGCTCCCAGCCAGTCCCAGGGGTCGAGTTCTGAGGTGTGCGCCCACACGATCCGTCGGTCGAGTCCCTCGATACCGGCGACGGCAGTGCACCCGAGCTGATCCATCGCGATGAGGTCACCGACGGTTAATCTCGACATTGTCTACCTCTCGTCTCTCAGGCCTGGCCGGTACTGATCCGACGGGCGATCAGCGCCATCCAGAAGTCGGCGATGTCGGCGGAGCTCTTCACGCTTCGGCCCGTCAGACTCTCGATCTTGCGTAGTCGGTATCCGAGTGTCTGACGGTGGATGACAAGCCTTTCGGAGGTTGCCGACCAGTTTCGATCCATGGACAGGAACACATCGAGAGTTTCGATGAGATCACTGTGATGAGCCGCGTCGTAATCGATGACCTTCCCCAGCACGGCTCGCGTCGCAAAATGTGCTTCCGTCAAGGTGCGGGGAAGAAACAGCGGCGCCGCGGTCGAATACTCGGCAAGGCCGCCGCCCGCCGCCCGCGCGGCCTGGAGGGCCCACCGGGCTTGACGAATGCTGTCCGGCACCCGTTGAGTCGTCGCGTTACGTGCCGACATGCCCACCGAATCGATGTGGTGGCCGAGTAGATCCGCCGCCGGATCGGCGTCGGCGCTCGGGATCATCACGTAGCCCTCTTCCCCGACGAAGCACGACAAGTAGGGGAATCCACGGTCTCCAATCAGCGTGCGAGCGGCCTGGAGGCGAGCAGCGTCGAATCCGATGACGCACCAGTCCGTATCGGCCAATCCCAGTTGCCCCAGCCGAGGTATGGCGGCATCCGCGCTGATCGATCCGGTGACCATCTGCTCGAGCAACTCCGCCCGCACGACATCGGTGCGCTCGCGTTCTCGGGTCACGCGCTCTACTTCCACGCCGACCAGACTCTGGGCATGCAACAACACGAAGGCATCGACCTCAAGGTCGGTGTGCCCGGCCGCAACGAGCATGCACTTGCGGTGACTGGCGAGGGGGAACGCTGTCGCCGTCGTTCCGGCAGTGGCGTCGATCGCTATTCGCGGCGGAAGACGGTCGAGCCGGCCACCGACGCGGCTGCGAAGTTGACGGATGAGTTCGTCGTCCAGTGGGTGTGCATCACGTAGCACCTCGCTCCCGAGCTCGACGTCGACGACATGGAGCTGGTGTCCGAGTTCCGCCGACAGTCGACCGAGCAGCGATGTCTCATCCTCGGGTGCCGCGTGCGTGGCGTCGTAGAGCCGACTCAGGCGGGCAATTCGACTCACCTGGACGCTCTGGGCCGCGATCGCGACGGTGCGGCCGATCGCCGCGAAGGGGGTCGCATGACCGACCGTCACAACGGGGAAGCACAGTTCGTCGGCTGCGGACAGCATGTCCTGCGTGAACGGGGGTGCTTGCAGGTCGTCGCCGATCGCGATGCCGGCCAAACCTGCCGCACTGAGACGTCGAATGAACTGCTTCTGTTCGTCAGCTGGTGCCGGCAGGCACATCCCGGTGGTCATCAGAAGGTCGTCGGCACTGAGCCAGTTCCACGGATCGGCCAACTCGCACACGTGCGCCCACACCACCGTCCGTCCCACACCGGCCGCGCCGGCAACCACGCTGCACGCAAGTTGCCGCATGGCCACCAAGTCGCCGACTGTCAGGTTCGACACGAATCACTCCCGGAGCCAGGCGATGCACGCTTATCGGGTCTTACGCGGGTATAAACATCGCCAAATGAATTGTACGTACGTATGGTCGGACACGTTGCCGGCCTTCGTCAGGGGATGAGTACGACGGAGCCGGTTGTCTTCCGGTCCTCCAGATCTCGGTGCGCGTCGGCGGCGCGTTCGAGCGGGTAGTGCGCACCGACGCGGACGTTCAGCGAACCGTCGGCGACGGCGCCGAACACCTCCCCAGCCCGCCAGGTCAGCTCGTCCCGGGTTCGGACGTAGTGCGCGAGGGTGGGCCGGGTGAGGAACAGTGACCCGGCGGGATTGAGCCGCTGCGGGTCGAACGGCGGCACCAGGCCGCTCGCGGCGCCGAAGAGGGCGAGGGTGCCGCGGATCCGCACGGAGTCGAGGCTCGCCTCGAAGGTGGACGCGCCCACGCCGTCGTAGGCGGCGGCGACACCCTCACCGTCGGTGAGTTCCCGTACGCGGGCGGCGATGTCGTCGTCGTAACGCAGCACCTCGACCGCGCCGGCCTCCCGCGACAACTTCTCCTTCTCGTCCGAGGACACGGTGGTGATCACCCGCGCCCCCAGTTTCGTCGCGAGTTGGGTCAGCAGCAGCCCCACTCCGCCCGCCCCGGCGTGGACAAGCACGGTGTCGCCGGACTGCACCGGGTACGTCGAGTACGCCAGGTAGTGGGCGGTCAGGCCCTGCGCCAGTGCCGATGCCGCCTGCGGCGAGGGCACACCGTCCGGCACCGCGATCGCAACCGCGGCAGGCACCACCACCTTCTCGGCATAGTTGTCTGTTGCCCCGCACCAGGCGACGCGGTCGCCGGGAGCGAAGTCGCGCACGTCGGCGCCGACGGCCTCGACCACTCCCGAGCCCTCGTCGCCGGGAACGTACGGCAGCGGGTGCGGGTACACCCCGGTCCGGAAGTAGGTGTCGATGAAGTTGACGCCGATCGCTTCGGTCCGGACGAGAAGGTCGGCCGGGCCGGGCTGGGGATCGGGAATCTCGGTGAGTTCGAGGACGTCGTGGGCACCGAGACGGGAGACCTGAACAGCGCGCATGAGCTATTTTCTACACATCCATCCACAAATTGAACATACCGACCATAAAGTGAACCCGTACGAGTTGGACCAGGGTGGAGCGTGGAGACCGCTGAGCGGAGGCGATTCGGTTCGCCGGGGAGAACCGAACGCCTATCCTGAGGTGTCTGGAGAAAAATATGGCGGCGAAACGAACAGCTGTAGGCCTGGGTCCGTGCCGGCCCGCCTCCTTCGGGTCGTGTGGTGCGGGCTCGGCAGGCGTGCGGGTGAGTTGAGCGCGCCGCCATGTCGGAGGTCGATCCCTTTGCCACCCAGCGCGGGCCGGCGCCGGGATTTCCCGACGAGCTGCAGGCGGACGGGTTCGACGACGCGCAGGAAATCGGTCGTGGTGGGTTCGGGATCGTCTACCGGTGCGTCCAGCCGTCACTCGATCGCACGGTGGCGGTCAAGGTGCTCACCTCGGATCTCGATCCCGACAATCTGGAGCGCTTCCTGCGGGAGCAGCGCGCGATGGGCAGGCTCTCCGGTCATCCGAACATCGTCACCATCTTGCAGGTGGGGACCACCGGGAGCGGGCACCCCTATCTGGTGATGCAGCTGCATTCCCGCGGTTCGCTCGAGTCGCAGATCCGAAGCGAGGGTCCGCTGGACTGGCAGTCGGTGCTGCAACTGGGGGTGAAATTGTGCGGGGCACTCGAGGTGGCGCACCGGACCGGCATCCTGCACCGCGACGTCAAGCCGGCAAACGTGCTGCTCACCGACTACGGGGAACCGCAACTGACCGACTTCGGGATTGCGCGGATACCGGGCGGTTTCGAGACCACGGTCGGCACGGTGACCGGATCGCCGGCGTTCACCGCGCCGGAGGTGCTCCGCGGCGACACACCCGAGCCCGCCGCGGACATCTACAGCGTCGGGGCAACGTTGTTCTGCGCGTTGACCGGTCATGCGGCTTTCGAGCGGCGGTCGGGTGAACGCCTCGTCGCCCAGTTTCTGCGGGTCAGCTCGCATCCGATCCCGGATCTGCGCGGGGGGACGATTCCCGAGCAGGTGTGCTCGGCGATCGAACATGCCATGGCCACGACTGGTGCCGACCGTCCCGCCACTGCCGCGGCGTTCGGTGAGGAGCTGCGACAGGTGCAGGGGCTGACCGGTGTGCCGGTCGATCCTCTGCCGTTGCCCGGCGTCGCCGCCTCCCATCCTCCGCCCACCACCAGAGGATCCCGCACCCCCGGCGCGACCTCCTACGGGACTGCGCCGGTGACGCCCACCGGGTCGCTGACACCGCCTCCGTCACCGGCGACGAAGTTCCGTCCCCCGGAATCGGCGCGGGCGCTGGTCCCGCGTGAGCGGCTACTCGACCTGCTCCGCCAGGGCGGGCAGCGGCGGTTGATCGTGATTCACGCCCCCACCGGGTACGGCAAGAGCATCCTCGCCGCCCAGTGGCGTCAGGCGCTGGCGGACGAGGGCAGTGCGGTCGCATGGCTCACCGTGGACCGGGACGACAACAACGTGGTGTGGTTCCTGGTCCATCTGGTCGAGGCGATCGAACGGGTGCGGCCGGAAGTGACCGGGAATCTGCGCCAGCAGTTGGAGGAACACAGCGGCGATGCGCAGCGGTTCGTGCTGAGCACGCTGATCGACCGGATCCACGAGAACGGCCGGCGCATCGTGATCGTCCTCGACGACTGGCATCGGGTCACGGCCCCCGACACTCTCGGTGTCCTGCGCACTCTGCTCGTGGAGGGCTGCCACCATTTGCAGATTCTGGTCACCAGCCGTTCCCGCACCGGTCTGCCGCTGAGCCGGATGCGGATGCACGACGAACTCGTCGAGATCGACTCCGATACGTTGCGTTTCGACACGACCGAGTCGCAGTCGTTCCTCGTCGACGTCCGCGGTCTGGATCTGACCGGCCGTGATGTCGCCGCGTTGACCGAAACGACCGATGGGTGGGTGGCGGGGCTGCAACTCGCGTCGTTGTCGCTGCGCGGTCGAGAGGATTCGACCACCCTCATCGAGCGACTCACCGGCCGCACCCAGGCGATCGGGGAGTTCCTCGCCGAGAACGTCCTCGACCATCTCGATCCTTCGACGCTCGACTTCCTGTTGGCGACCTCGATTTGCGAGCGGCTGTGCGGCTCATTGGCCGCCTCCCTGACCGGGGATCCACACGGGCAGGCGATGCTCGAGAAGATCGAAGAACAGGATCTGTTCCTCCGCCGGACCGACGAGGACGGGCGCTGGTTCCGTTATCACCACCTGTTCGCCGAATTCCTCCAACACCGTCTCGAGCGCGACCAGCCGGAGAAGATCACCGAACTGCACCGTGTGGCCACCGAGTGGTTCGCTGATCGCCGTTTCCTCAACGAGGCAGTCGACCATGCGCTGGCCGCGGGTGATCCAGCCAGAGCGGTCACCCTGGTCGAGGACAACGGCATGGACCTGATCGAGCACGCCCGGATGTCCACCGTGCTCGGGCTGATCGACAAATTGCCCTCCCGACTGGTGTCGACGAGTCTGCGTCTGCAGCTGATCCTGGCGTGGGCGAACAACGAACTGCTACGCCCCGGGCCCGCCCACACGGCCCTCGACCGCATCCACTCCCTGCTGACGCTCGGCCGGATACCGGAATCGGAGATCGACGATCTGCGGGCCGAGTTCGGTGTCGTCACCGCAGAATCGCTGTTGTTCACCGACCGGGTCACCGGCATTCCGGAACTGGTCGCGGACTGTCTGGACAGGCCGGAGAATCTGCGTCCCTGGGTCGTGTCGGCAGCCGCAGGCATCGCGGCGTTCGGCGCGGTCTACCGCTTCGACTTCGACGCCGCCCGCAGCATCGAGCGCGATGCCGCGCCCTACCACGACCGCGCCGGCGGTCCCTACAGCGTCGTGTGGGGCCACTGCATCACCGGAATCGCCGCAAACGAACAACTCGACTCAGCGACCGCCGAGGCTCACTTCCGGGAAGGACTCCGCATCGCCGTCGATGCGGCCGGTCCGCATTCGCACGTCGCCCGCCTCGCCAGCGCGCTGCTCGGTGAGCTGCTGTACGAACGTGGCGACCTCACCTCGGCTGGCCGGCTCCTCGAGGAAAGCGTCGCGCTCGGCTCCACGGGGGGTGTCGACTTCATGCTGGGTCCCTTCGTGATCGGAGCCCGCATCAAGGCGCTGGGCGGTGACCGGGAGGGCGCCACCACCCGCCTGGGCGAGGGCGCCGCCATCGCCCACACCCTCGACCTGCCCCGGCTGCGTGCCCGCATCGACAACGAATGGATCCGACTGCACCTGCACGACCCGCTGTTCCCGATTCCGCCTGCCACGCGGTCGACCGCCAGCCGATCGCAGCCGCCGGACGGTATCGCCCAGATCGTTGCCGAGTTCGACGAATCGGCCGCCGTCATGCACCTGCTTTCCGAGCCCACCCCGGCCGACATCTCGTCGGCCTGCACCCGGGCACAGGACGCGGTCGACCGGCTCACCGGCAGCGGCCGCCCCCGAGCGCTGCTGACGGCCCGCCGCCTCCTGCTCGGGTGCCTGGCCGCCGGCCACCGCCTCGAGGAGGCGCAGACTCTGCTCGCCACCCTCGCCGCACAGTGCGCCGAGCACCGGATGAGCCGCTACCTCGTCGACGCCGGACCCCCGATCACCTCGATCGTCGAGGCCCTCGTCGAGCACCACCGCCAGGACCGGTGGTCCGATCAGTGGCCCGCCGTCCCCGGCGATTTCCTCACCGCGCTGCAGACCACCACTTCTGCCTGAGCCACGGACCGTCACTCGGTGCGGCCGTGGACACGCCCGTCGCTGAGCGTTGTGCAGTGGCCGTCCTCGGTCGAAACCGCCACGGTGTCGAGCAGTTCTCACCAAATGAGGTATTGACGGCCGCACATTCCACCTCTTACAGTGTTGTTCAACACATGAACTACGTGTTCAAAAAGTGAACGGAGATAGACAATGGCGTCTCAGCGCATGCGACTTTTTGCCTTCGATTACCAGGGCCCGGCGCACCTGTCGGCCGGCTTGTGGCGGCATCCGAAGGATCAGGGCGCGAACTACAAGAACCTCGCCTACTGGACCGAGTACGCCAAGATGCTCGAAGACGCCCGGTTCGACGGCATCTTCTTCGCCGACAACGTCGGCTACCACGACATCTACGAGGGCAGCGCCGACGCGGCCCTCGCCGATGGTGCGCAGATCCCGGCGCAGGATCCGTTCATGGCCGTCTCCGCGATGGCCGCGGTGACGAAAAACCTCGGGTTCGGGTTGACCGGGTCGACCTCCTATGAGCACCCGTATGCGCTGGCCCGCAAGTTCAGCACCCTCGACCACCTCACCGACGGCCGCGTCGGCTGGAACCTGGTGACCTCCTACTCCGACAGCGCCGCCCGCAATCTCGGTACCGGACAGCAGGTTCCGCACGACGAGCGGTACGACATGGCCGCCGAGTACCTCGAGGTCTGCTACAAGCTGTGGGAGGGGTCCTGGCAGGACGACGCGGTCGTCCGGGACGCCGAGCGCGGCATGTACATCGACCCGAGCCGGGTGCACAACATCGAGCACAAGGGCAAGTACTTCTCCGTTCCCGGCTTCGCGCTGTGCGAGCCGTCCCCGCAGCGCACCCCGGTGATCTTCCAGGCCGGCGGCTCCTCCAAGGGCCGCGCCCTCGCCGCAGCCAGCGCCGAGGCGGTGTTCGTCAACGCCGTGTCCATCCCGGCGCTGAAGAAGCAGGTCGACAGCCTGCGCACCCTCGCCGCCGAGGCCGGCCGTGACCCGCAGAACGTCAAGGTCCTGCAGATGCTCAACGTCGTCTGTGCACCGACCGACGAACAGGCCCACGCCAAGTACGAGAGCTACCGCAAGCTGGTCAGCTACGCCGGGGCGATGGCCCGCTACAGCGGCTGGACCGGATTGGACATGTCCCAGTTCGACCCCGACGTCCCCCTCAAGCACGTCAAGACCAACGCCGGACAGACCATGGTCGACCTGTTCTCGAAGATGGACCCCGACAAGGAGTGGACCCCGCGCGACATCGCCGAATTCATCGGCATCGGCGGCACCGGCCCCACCATCGTCGGCTCACCCACCACCGTCGCCGCCGAGCTGACCCGATGGATGGACGAAACCGGTATCGCCGGCTACAACTTCGGGCACGCGGTCAAGTACCAGGACATGGCGGACTTCATCGAACTCGTCGTCCCCGAACTGCAGCGCCGCGGCACCGTGTGGAGCGAATACGAAGGCTCGACCCTGCGCGAGAAGCTGTACGGCAAGGGCGCCGTCCGGCTTCGCGACGATCACCCCGGTCTCCGCCTCGGCAACCGCACCGTCGCAGCCGTCTGACCCCACCGACCGAAAGAGGACACCCATGCAGACCACCGAACTCCACGACGTCGCGGCCACCCTGCGTACCGCACGCGTGAACGGTGCACCGATCACCGCACCCACCAAGACCTGGCCCACCCTCGACGCGGACTCCGCCTTCGCCGTCCAGCGCATCAACGTCGAACACGCCGTCGACAATGGTGACCGCCTGGTCGGGTACAAGCTCGGCAACATCGCGAAGGTCATGCAGGAAGCCTTCGGCCTCGGCCAGCCCGATTACGGCTTCCTGCTCGCGAGCATCTTCGCCTACGAAGGCACCACCCTCGAACGAGGCGACTACATCGAACCGTTCGTCGAACTCGAACCCGCGTTCGTGCTGAAGAACAGTCTGCGCGGACCCAACGTCACCGTCGCCGACGTCATCAACGCCATCGACTACGCGGTGCCCGCCATCGAGATCATCGACTCCCGCGTCCAGAACTGGGCCATCGACCTTCCGGACACGTTGGCCGACAACGGATCCACCGGTGCGGTCATCCTCGGCGGCACTCCCCGCCGCATCACCGACCTGACCCTGCGCGACATGCGCGGCTCCCTGCACTTCAACGGGCGCGAGGTCATCGCCGGCAACACCCGCAACATCCTCGGCAACCCCCTCGCCGCGGTCGCCTGGCTGGTCAACCGCCTCTCCGCCTACGACGTCGAGTTCCAGGCCGGCCAGGTGATCCTCCCCGGCAGCTGCCTGCAGGCGGTTCCGATGAACCAGGCCGGCCGCTGGATCGGTGAGTTCGAAGGCTTCGGCACCATCGAGTTCGACGTCTCCACCGCCACCAACTGACACCCTGCCTCGACGGGGAGCGGCCCGCGCCTGTCCCCGTCGAGTCGGTCCACGAGAAATCTTCGCGGGGTGAGCATTCCCCCGCGGCAACACGTTCGTTCAGGAATCAGGAGCGCCTTCTCGACTGAACGAACTGCGCGGGTGCCTGACTTGCTGTGTCGGCGTCAGGCACCCGCTCTCCACGTGCGCACGACGCACCGCCGTTCCCGGCCACGCCTGACGAGAAGCCGAATGACCATCACCGAGAATCACTCCGACCGTCCCCCAGGATGGGACTGGCGACACGAGGGATCGTGCCGCGGCACCGATACCGACATGTTCTTCTCGCCCGACGATCGCGAACAGAGAACCATCCGCGCACGGCGCGAACGACGCGCCAAGCAGATCTGCGGCGACTGCCCCGTGCTCCCCGAATGCCGCACCACGCTCTCACCGCCGCAGAACGCTACGGCATCTGGGGTGGCATGTCCGAGACCGAACGCGCCCGCCTCGGCCGGCGGCGCACCCAGCGGTTTGCCCGCTGACACTCCGCCGACCCGACCACCTCCGTGACCGCGAGCGGCATCGACCCGCACAAATCCACCCATACGGCCACCGCCGCGACGAAACCCGTCGCCTCCGTTGGTCCGGATGCTCTCCTGTACATGTCCCGGTCACCGGCCGGCCTTCGGGACGAGCCGGTGCGGGTTCCTCTTGCGGTGCAGCGGACACAGCACGCCTGCCGTCGATCCTGCGGCGATTCATCCGACGCCAAATCAGCGCGCCCCACCTGCCGAGCTCAGCCATCACCGCGACCAGCTCGATTGCGGCCTCAGTCAGGCTGTAGGTCGAGCGCCGACCCCTGCCGGCGCCCTCCCGCGTAAGCAGACCCTCCTCGACGAGGCCCCGCAACCGATCGGCGAGGATGTTGAAGGCGATACCTTCCTCGGATTGCTCCTGCAGGACGCGGAAATGCCGCCGGTTTCCGAACATGATGTCGCGCAGAACGAGAAGCGACCAGCGGGCGCCGATCACCTCGACGGCCGCGTTGATCGCGCACCCCGAGCGCGGCTGTCCAGCCTTCGCCTCACCGTCCCGTGTACAGCACTTGCGACCCGCCACCACTTGCTACGGTGACGCCACCACTTGCAACCCGCAACTGCTTCCTGGGAGATGCTGATGTCCGACACCACCTGCCACATGTCGATCTCGCTCGACGGCTTCGTCGCCGGACCCGAGCAGAGCCGGGATAATCCGCTGGGCAAGCGCGGCGGCGAGCTGCACGGCTGGCATATCGGTGACCCGCGCGCGACCGAAGCCGACAAGACAGCCAACGGATGGCTCATGCGCCCTCGCGGCGCCTACGTCATGGGCCGCAACATGTTCGGGCCGATCCGCGGTGAGTGGAACGAGGCGTGGGACGGATGGTGGGGATCCGAGCCGCCCTACCACGCCCCGGTCTTCGTGCTCACTCACCACGCACGCGAACCGATCGAGATGGAGGGCGGGACCACCTTCCACTTCGTCACCGAGGGGTTCGACGCCGCCTACGCGCAGGCGCTCGAAACGGCCGACGGCAACGGCGTGGACATCGCCGGCGGCGCTTCGACAGTCCGACAGGCACTCAACGCCGGCGTGATCGATGAACTCACCCTCGACATCGCCCCCGTCCTACTCGGCAGCGGCGAGCGCATGTTCGATGGCGTCGAGACGTTCGGCTTCGAGCCCGTCGAGGTGCTCCACTCACCGCTAACCACCCATATCCGTTACCGCAGAGGCAGTGCCGGCTGAGCAGTAACTGCCCTTCGTGCGTCTCAATCGAGGATCCGCTTGCGACACGCTCCGCCGAGCGAGCCGGCTCAATCGGCAAGACCGAGAAATACCAACAGAGCGCGGTCCAGCCGAACCAGATCGGCATCGGCGAGTTGGCCGAGGCGGTCGCGTACATTTTCCCGCGGCATCGTCGTGACCTTGTCGACCATGATTTGACTTGGCTTTTCGATCCCGGTGGCGGTCGGCTCCACGGCGATCCGGACAAGTGGCGCCTCGACCGGATTGGTCGTCAGCGGGCACACCGTAACCGAAGTGGTTGAGTCGAACCGATCGTCCTGGACGATGACCACAGGTCTCGGCTTGCCGGTGTAGGCACCACGCGTAGCAGCGATATAGATGTCGCCCCGCCTCACTCGCCGGGCTCCGCCTCGTCCCAATCGACTGAGAGGGCATCAACGAATGCCTGGTCATCGGCTTCATGCTCGCTCGCCGCGACGGCAGCCGACTGGCGGTGAGCTTCTGCGACAAACTCCGGAGCCCGTACGTCGGGCACCCAGATCTGAACAGGCCTGAGGCCCTGCTCGCGCAAACGCCGGCGATGCTCACGTACCCGCTCCCGTGTGCTTGCCATGCGCCAATGTTACATGTAACGAGTTCGGTCGACAACTGACGTGCGTCCGCTGGCCGATGAGCCTTCGGGCGACGCTGGTGCCCCGCCGGGCCCTCAGCAGTCGAACACTGATCCGTTCGTCGTCCCGATTCGGGATTGCTGTCAAAGGCCCGCGATGACGACGCGATTCTGGATCCGCGTCTCTAGTCATGGATCGCACCATCGCGCGGACGGACTCTCCCGAACTGGCCGGCCACTGGACCCGTCCGGCGACCAGCTTCGACGCCGAGGACGCCCCCGACCCGCTCGCGAAAGTCTTCGACGCGGTCACCGTCGACCCCTGGGATGCGCCCTTGGTGACGCTGCCCGGTCCGGCCGCGATCCGTGACTACCTGACGGGCGGCAAGCACCGCCCGAGGTCGCCGCCGCGGCTGCCCGCGAGATGCCCGTTCCCCTTCTCGTTACCAAACGAGGCGGCCGGCCGCTGAGGATCGGCTTGCGGGACGGGTCGGGGACTCGTCGTTCGGACGTTCCCGGTCATCGTTCCTACTCGAGACCTGTGGATCGGCGTGCCACGCTCTTCTTCCTGCTTGAGGTGTTGCCGACCTCGCTCAGCTGTGGTGAGGATCTGGGCCGCATCCGGGTCGGCCGGACTCGACGAGTCGAACGGCGATGAGTTTCGCCGTGCTTTCCCGTCTGTATCTACAGACCCGATGAACGGCACCAGAGGAGAGCATCATGACCGCCACGTACACCTTCGACGTCTTTTCCAGCCTCGACAGCTTCGGCGGTGTCAGCGGTGGAGACTGGGGCGGTTACTGGGGCAAGCAAGGCCCCGAACTGCTGACCACCGCCTCGCCTTGTACGAGGTGGAGCAGCGGATGGTCCTCGGGCCCAACACCTATCGGGCGTTTGCGGAACTGCTGGCCTCGGGCACCGAGGAGTCGGTGCGTGACCCATGGGTCACCCGGATGAGGAACCTGCCGGCGACGGTGGTGTCGACCACCCTGGAAGGACCGCTCGACTGGCCGGACGCCACCGTCGTGAGAGGTAACGCCGTCGACGTCGTCGCCCGGCTGAAGCGGGAGTCCGAGGTGCCGTTGCGCTCGCACGGCAGCCTGTCGATGAACCGAGCGCTGATGGCCGCCGGCCTGGTCGACCGCGTCCAGGTGACGCTCTTCCCGGTCATCACCGGTCAGACCGGTGATGACCCGATCTTCCGGGGTGCGGCGGACTTCGACCTCGAGATGATCGAGAGCCGGACGCTCGACGGCAACATCCAAGAGCTCGTCTACCGGCCCACCCTGCATGTCTGAGTCCGTCCCTCGTGCCGATGAAGTCCGGAATCTCGCGCGGTCGTACATCGCGCGGTCTTACCCTGGTACGCGAGAGACGGAAGGCGGATGAATAATGCTGCTACAGAACCGCACTGCGATCGTCCACGGGGAAGTGGCGCCGTCGGCTCCGCGGTCGCGCGGGCGTACGCGCGAGAAGGGGCAGAGGTGCACCTCGCCGGACGCACGCGAGCCACGCTCGAGGATGTCGCCCCCAAGGCACGCCGCTCGTCGACATGCGGGTCGGCGACGTCATGCAGCCAGTCGCCATGGCCGGCGGACGGGAGGCGATCCCGAACCTCGGTGGCTCCCACGTCGCGTGGGCCGCACTCGCCGGCCTGTGCCGACAGCTGGCCGCCGAGCTCGGGCCGCAGGCCTCCAACTCTTCCGCTCCGGCGAAGGCGACCGACTCGAGGCCGCCGTTATAGACATTGTCGAAGCGGTCGCATCATCACTCTGACCCGCGTCCTGAAGCTGAGTTCGACCAGGACTGGCCCGGTCCGCCTGACACGGATTCGGAAAGTCGCGGAAGAGCACACGATCCCACCGTCGTCGGTAACGATCCGCTGCCTGCGGCCAAAGTTACGCATGGTGCGCCCGCTGTCATAGATACTGCACCGGTGATGCTGACCAATCGATCCTGCTTTTCCGCCATATCGATGGTGATGCTCGCGATCGCGGGATTGCTGGTCGCGGCCCCGGGGAGCAGCGGCGCCGCACCGCCCGCCTGGCGATACACGGTGGTGGCGTTCAGCAACGTCAGTGACCGCGACCTGGATGTATACGAGTCTGGGGACGCCACTCGATACCAACCCGTCCGACAGTCGGTGTATCGGCCTCCGTCAGGGGTGGTGCGTGACCCGAGCATCTTCCGGCACACGGACGGGTTCTACTACCTCACCTACACGACCATCGACGGGGCGAACATCGGCTTCGCGCGCAGCAGTGACCGCATCGACTGGACGTTCCTGGGGGCCTGGCCGGTCCCGTTCTGCTGCGCCTTCCTGCCGGGCACGGGAGACGGAACTGGCTCGGCGAGCCCGCCGGGCTCCTCGGGATCGGCCGGGTTCAGCGACGGGCCGTCGCTTTCGCCGTTCACCACGAAGGCCTGGGCGCCCGAATGGTTCGTGGACGGCGACCGCGTCAACGTCATCCTGTCGCTGTCGACTGGTGGAGGATTCGTGCCGTATCTGATGACGGCGCTGGAACCATCGCTCAGGTTGTGGAGCCCGCCTGTTCCGCTCGCCGGGATCGGCGCGGACCACATCGACACCACCGTGGTCAAGGTCGGATCGTCCTATCATGCGTTTACCAAGAACGAGACGAAGAAGGTCGTCGAGCATGCGGTCGCGTCGTCGGTGACGGGGCCCTATTCATTCGTCCCACCTGGAAATTGGGGCTCGTTGCTGGAGGGCCCAGCCCTGGTTCAGTTGCCGAACGACGCCTGGCGGATATATCTCGACGCCTATACCGAAGGAAAGTATCTCTATTCCGACAGCACGGATGGGCTGCGCACCTGGTCGCCCGTGCAAGAGCTTCCAGGCCTTTCCGGGACGGTGCGTCATTTCGGCGTGGTGAGAGAGCCGGCATAACGACGACTCGGTGACGGCCACGTCGTCGGCAGACCCCAGAGTCCGATCAGACCGAGTGAGTCGGCAGGACTCCCCCTTCGGTATGAATAGGCCGGCTGCGCTGGTGAATCCTGGTCCTACGAGCTGCTTGCCGACGTGTGTCAGTCCGCGCCCGTGCTCGCTGAGGGATTCGAATCCGTAACAGACCAGTCGGTCTGGACGATCAAGGCGTCAAGGGTATACCGACAATCAAGGAGTGAGAAACTATGGGTTCGTCTGAAATCTTCACTGATGTGGTCGCCTGGGGTGCTGAGGGCTTTCTGAACGGAAATCCGGTGCAGTCGGCAGTGGGTGCTGTGCTGTTCCTGGGCCTGGGGCTTTGGGACCTCGTCACGGGTGCACCCATCGTCATCTGAACTGGTCAGACGCTCGGCCACGTAGCTACTGGTACCTGCCACCTCTTCGCATCGACCTTCTCCTGGGCCCAGCGGGGCTTTCGGCGCCAGACGTCTTGCTACTGAAAGGATCTCAATGAGAAGCACAATTATCGCTACCGCACGCGTCACGGCCGCCGTTGTATCGGGGCTGGCCTTCGCAGCGATCATCGGCTCCGGCACCGCCCAGGCGGACCCCCAGGACTGCGTCATCCAGCGGGATGCCTTCAGCGCGACGGCGACCTGCCATGACACCGGTGCGCCCCCTGGCAGAGAGTACGCACTGATCGTCGACTGTTGGGGCCTTCACGGCATCCCCAACGCCTTTCCGTTCTATGCGATCGGGCCCTTCAGCCAGTCCAGTCGCTCATTTGCGCCGACAGGTCAGGCCACGGGAGCTTGCAGCACGAATTGGGGTGCCCCCTCGTTGGATGCCGGCGTGATCACCAACGCCCACGTGGAGATCTATCGCCAGTAGCAGGACCCAACAGGGATCGCCTGTCGGGATAGCGAACCGGCTGAGGATTCCGACAAGTTCGTGCGAATCACGTTCTGAACCGACGTTGAGAACCTGCAGGTCGGATACACCGAGAAGTGATCCAGTCCCGCCGCATCGGCATCGACGATGCGGCACTTGCGGTGCTAGCGGTCCGGCCGTGGAATGACCGTCAGCCGCGACCACTCACTGCTGGTGAACGGACGTGGCCGAACCCGAAATACTCTTCGTGCCAGAGGGGTAGGTGTGCCTCAGTGCGAACCTCGACAATTGCGTTGATGTGGTGGAACAGGATCCCTGCCCTCGATGACCCGGTCCTCGGCGTCACAGCTCGGATCGGCGGGTCATCCGCATGCCTCGTCCAAGTTAAGTATCTTGAGCTACGTCACTATATTTTCACGAAGGGACAGGCCCACATGACCCGCACCATCGCAGTGGTCAACCATAAAGGCGGCTCCACCAAAACCACGAGCACGGTCAACCTCGCCCAAGCCCTTGTCGAAGCCGGCTACACCGTTCGCGTCGTCGACCTCGACCCACAATGCAACGCCACCACCTGGCTCGGTGCCACGCCCGAAGCCGTCGACAACGATGTCCTTTCGGTACTCATGATGGTGGCGAGCATCGAAGAAGCCACCACCATCACCGCGTCCGGGATCCACCTCGTTCCTGCCACCAAGGAACTCGATTCCGTCGGGCCCTACTTCCTCAAGAAGCCCGGTGCACACGGCATCCTGCGCAAAACTCTCGCCAGCGCCCCCGACGTCGACTTCAACCTCCTCGACTGCCCTGGAGACTTCGACCACCTGACTATCAGCGCACTCGTCGCCTGCACCGAAGTGCTCGCCGCTGTCATGACGGGAGCCATGGAACTCGAAGCGCTCATGCGGATCGAGAACTACATCACCCAGCAGGTCGAGCTGCTCAATCCCACTGCACGGCTCAATCACATTCTGTGCGGCCGCGTCGAACTCGGCCAGGTCATCGACCAGCAGGTCCTCGCCGCGCTCCGTGAGACCTACCCCGACCAGACGATGCGCACCATCATCCCGAAGTCCGTCCGCGTCAGCGAAAGCTACAGCGCCGAAGAACCCGTCGTCAGGTGGGCACCGTCTTCCTCCGCAGCACGCGCCTACCGTGACGCCGCCCAAGAACTCGTGGAAAGGACCTCATGATGACCGTGACACGTAAGCCCGGACTCGCCAACAACCCCCTCGATCGCCGCCACCAGCCCCGCACAGGCGCCCACGAGGACGGGACGTACTCGAGAACTCGACGCAAGGACCTCCTGACGAGCGTGACACGTAAGCCCGGACTCGCCAACAACCCCCTCGAACGCCGCAAGCCACGACTGCCGAACCTCGTCGAACAGTGCGTGGACGTCGCGCGAGAATCAGACACCGTCGCCGAACCGCAACCGGGGCCGGTGGCCCTCGGCGAGGAAAAGAAGACCACCACACGGGTCCCCGCAGACAAGAAGCAGGAATCCGTCTACATCAACCGCGCCAAGGTCGAAAATGGCAAGAATGCCGTCGCCGCCATCGGCCACATCGCCGGCGCCCCCAACAGTTGGTCAAACCTCGTCGACGAAGCCCTCGCCCACTACCTCGCCGTTCTCGAACGCAAATACAACAATGGCGAACCCTTCCCGTCGCGCAACTCCGAACTCGTCCGGGGACCGCGCATCAACTAGCCGCCCAGGAGCAGCCACAATGACATCGAGCACGACCAGCTCGTCGGTGGATCGTGGCAGGGAACTTATTCTCGCTGCCTCGGCTGAATTCGAGCGCGTGGTGCGCCAACTGCCGGTGGACTCATGGGACCTGTCCACACCGTCACAGATTTCGGTGCGCGACCTGGTCGAGCACGTCGTGGTGGGAAACCGCTTCACTGCGCTCCTGCTTGCCGGCGTCGGTCGTGAACAAGCCCGGAACATGCTCACAGATGACCAGCTCGGAAACGACCCGGTCGCCGCGGTGGCCGAATCGTCACGACACCAGGCCGAGGCCTTCGCCGCCGCACCACCGGAACAGCCGGTTCCAGGCCCGAACGGCGACGTCCCCGCCGAGGCGTTCCTGCGCTTCCGGCTCGTCGACCTTGTCGTCCACGCGTGGGACCTCCTCCGCGCGACGGGCCTCGATGAAACTCTTGACCCACTTGTGGTCGCCGGGCTGTCGCGTGTGGTCGAACCACATCTGGACGAGATGCTCGCCTTCGGCGCGTACGGCGAGGGCCCTAGCGACACATTGCCTCCCGACGCTTCGCAGCAGATTCGACTTCTCGACTGGTTCGGACGACGGCCCTAGCGCAAGGGACTGTCGGGATAACGGTTGAACTGGATCAGGTCCAGGACCGGGCGTCGGTGAGTTCCTCCGAAATGCGCCAGATACGTTGGGCGTCCTCGTGGCTGCGAAGCCGGCTGTAGAGTTTCTGCTCGGCGGGTGGGCCGCCCAGGTGGCCGGGTCCGGTGGGTCCGTAGAAGCGTTCGGTGTGGGCGTCGGGACATGTTGCGGCGTAGAGGGCGGGGAGTTTCGCTGATTCGACGGTGCCAACGAGGATGCCGCGGGCGGATAACCACCGGATGAGTGTGACGCCCCTGGTGTCCTCTGTTCGTCCGACTTCGGGCCGGGCGGCCAGCAGGTTCGTCGGAGCGACTCCGGGGTGGGACAAGTTGCTGGTGATGCCCCACCCGTGTGCTCGGCTGCGTCTGCCGAGTTCGAGGCCGAACAGTCCGAAGGCGATCTTGGATTGGCTGTAGGCGCGCATGCCGTCATACGACCGCTCCCAGTTCAGGTCGTCCCAGTTGATCCCGTTCCGGATGGCGGCGACGCTGATCTGGGAGGTGACTCGAGCGCCTCCGGCGCGGAGTAGGGGCATCAGGTGGCCGACCAGCGCGAAATGCCCGAGGTAGTTGGTGCCGAACTGCACCTCGAACCCGTCGGCGGTGACCTGCCGATCCGGTGGGGTCATCACGCCGGCGTTGTTGATGAGGAGGTGGATCGGACGGTCCTCCTCACGCATGGTCTTGCCGAGCGCCGCCACCGAAGCCAAAGAGGACAAGTCGAGTTCACGCAGCGACACCTTCGCCCCAGGACTCGTCTGCCGGATCGTAGTGACTGCTGTCTCGCCCTTACGCTGGTTGCGTACTGGAAGGACGACCTCGGCGCCGGCGGCTGCCAGGCGTGCTGCGATGCCGACTCCCATGCCGTCGCTGGCTCCGGTGACCACCGCGCGCTGACCGGTGAGGTCGGGAACGGTGATGTCGGGTTGTCTACGTGGCATGTGACTGCTCCTGTGTGCGTCGTGTCCCGCGGCTGGTGGCGTATGACGTCTACGTTCGCTGGGCAGCGGTGCGGCATCCAGGGACTGTCGATCCGTGGTTGTCTCCGCGTGTGGACGGTATGAAGGGTGTCCCAGCCGACGGAAGGAGACGTGTGGTGATCGATCGTGCCGGGCTGGCGGGATTCCTCAGGCGGCGCCGGGAGTCGTTGCAGCCCGAGGATGTCGGTCTTCCGCGCGGCCGGCGTCGACGGACCAGCGGGCTGCGGCGGGAGGAGGTCGCCGTCCTGTGCCACATGTCGACCGACTACTACGCACGGTTGGAGCAGGAGCGCGGTCCGCAGCCGTCGGAGCAGATGATCGCCTCGATCGCGCAGGGCCTCCACCTCTCCTTCGACGAGCGCGACTACCTTTTCCGCCTCGCGGGCCACCGGCCACCGATCCGAAACGCGGTCAGCGACCACATCGGCCCGGGCCTGCTGCGCATCCTCGATCGTCTCCACGACACGCCTGCCGAGATCGTCACCGAACTCGGCGAGACACTTCGCCAGTCACCGCTCGGGATCGCTCTGACCGGCGACACCACCCGCTACACCGGGCCGGCGCGCAGCATTGGCTATCGCTGGTTCACCGACCCCACCGAACGCGACCTGTACGCGCCCGAGGAGCATCCGTTCATGTCGAGGATGTTCGTCTCCGGGCTCCGTGAGGCCGTCACTCGGCGCGGCCCCGACTCGCGAGCCGCGCGGTACGCGGACCTACTTCTCGCCCGGAGTGAGGAGTTCCGGGATTTATGGCACACCCACGAGGTGGGGGTTCGACCCCGGGAGGTGAAGCGCTTTGTTCACACCGAGGTCGGGGCTATGGACCTGAACTGCCAGACGTTGCTCGACCCCGAGCAGTCGCATTTGTTGTTGGTCTACACAGCGACGCCCGGTAGCGAAAGTTACGAGAGGTTGCAGTTACTCTCCGTGGTCAGCACCGAAATGTTTCGCTGACTCCCCGGCGTGCAGGGCCAGGAGCGGCTGCGCGGTATCGGCGTCCGGCGCGGGGCCGGACGCCGATGCCTGTTCATGTCATTCCGCAGGTGTGCTGTCGGCCCGGCGGAGATGCCGGGGGAAGAACCGAGTGTCGATCCGGCCATCCGTGGGCACCCCGGGATGCCCACCGGGGTAGGCGTGCAGCACCTTGTCTTCTGAGGCGAAGGCGCCGAACAACTCGAGACCGAATTCGCGTGGGATGTCCTTGTCGTCCCACGGCAGCAGGAACTCGATCGGGATGGTTACTCGTTTCGCTGCCTCGAGCAGGGAGTCGTGTGCGGACACCGCACCGAAGACTGCAGCGGTGATCCGGGGCTCGACCGCCGTCAGCGGGATCCCGACCGCACAAGCCAGCGACATGCCGGAGTAGCCGATCGGTATGTGCGAACCGATCTCGGGCAGGGCCAGCAAGGCGTCGATGGTCGCCTGCCATTCGGGGACGGCGCGTTCGGCCACGGAGGCGCTGTAGTCGGCGAGGATCCGGCCGAACTGCCCATCGCCTGCCGCCCTGGCCTGACGGAACTCGGCGACCCAGCGTTGGTCCTGTGCGTTTCGTGGCCGGTCGCCGTGTCCGGGCATGTCGATCGAGGCGACGAGGAAACCGTCGGTGGCCACCGAGGAACGGGCGCGGGCTACATGTGCCGGGGCGTTCTTGTCCAAGCCGCCGGGGTGACCGGCCAGGATCAGGGGCGCACCGTGGGAACCGGATTCCGGTGACCACAGCACACCGGTGACGTCATCCAGGGTGAAGGTGCGTTCGATGACACCGTTCGACGATGTCTCGGAGGTGAAATGCATAATGTTGCCTTTCGGGATTGCCTTGTCCAGGCGCTCCCGGCGACACCTACGTCAATCGCCCGACCGTGAACACGCGTGGGAGCACCCACATGGTTATTGCGTTCATGGGTCTCACCTCCTCGCGTGAAGTCACGGTCTCGCAGACGCTATCAACCTGAACCGAATCCCGTCCAACCTATTTCCTGCCCACCGCCGCGGCGTTCACGAGAGGCATCGGCCACGGGCTGTCCAGATTTCGCTCCGTTCATCAACGAGGCGACTGGGCCGGCGGGTTTATCTGGCCGGGGCCCTGCGCCTGCTTTCCGTAGAACCCGTAATTGGTTTGGTACGTGGTTCCGAGCAGCTTGTTCTGTGCGTCATACACTTTGCAGGATTCTTCCCGGTCGTTGCCAATTCGCTTCGTCGCGTAAACGCCGAGCACCGCCCCACTGGCATATGCCCCCGGATGCGCGACGCAAGTGTCCTGGAATGTTGCGGCCTGGGCGGCGGGCGCGGTCACGGCCATCGTGCCGACCGTCGCGGCGGCGGCGATCAGGGCGCTCGCGGCGATCTGACGCCAACGTGAGCAGGTGGTGACGGCGGGGGTACGGACGGTGATGTTGCGAATCATGCTGCTCCATAGGTTTCCGCGGCCATGTGGTCGCTGCAATCAGCTTGCGGCACAACCGGTACCTGCGACAGGCACCCGAGGGTCACCGTCGCCCACCCTGGGAAAGCCCGGAATGTCATCGCTGCGCATGGGGCCACTGCCGAGCCCGAAGTCCCAGACAACCCCAACAGCGAACCTGTGGGTGAAAACTGCGGGCGCCGAGCCATTCCCTCCTTGGCCGGACACGGCGAACACCCCGGACCGGAACCTGGGTGCGGGTTCCGGTCCGGGGTGTTCGGGTGGATTCTCGCTAGCCGGTGACGCCTTCTGCACGGGCAGCGGCGGCGACTGCCTCCGCAACAGCGGGGGCGACGCGAGGATCGAGCGGGCTGGGAACGATCTTGTCTACAGCCAACTCGTCACCGACGACCGAGAGGATTGCCTCGGCGGCGGCAAGCTTCATACCTTCGGTGATCCGGCGGGCAC
>RRBB01000012.1:0-104061 GCA_006543605.1 Rhodococcus sp. WS4 | reverse complement strand
CTTGTTGCGATCCGGAGACGATGACCACTTGGTCTGCGGTGCAGCGGATTCCGCGTGCCGGGCCGATGTAGGAGGCGATGGCCTCGCGCAGTGGGCGGTATCCGCGTGGGTCGCTGTAGCGCATCAGGTCGCGGGTCGATTGCCGCAACCGCGCGCCGTACATCCGCGCCCACAGCTCGGCCGGGAAGCTGTCGAGGGCGGGCAGGCCGATCTGGAATGCCGTCGCCTCGGCGGAAACGCCGGTGATCTCCGGAAGCGGCATTCTGCGGGTGTCGGCGATCGCCCGGCCGCGGTGCGAGAGCCTGCCGGAGCCATCGTCGGAGCCGGAACCGGTCCAGGGAGCGTGATTGATGGTGAGCATCTGTTCGGGCAGGACGTCGGCGACGTAGGTACCCGATCCGGGGCGGCGGTCGAGGTAGCCCTCGGCGTCGAGCTGCTCGAACGCGGCCAGGACGGTGTTGCGGGAGACGCCCACTTCGGCGGCGAGGCGGCGGCTGGCCGGCAGCGGCGATCCCGCTTTCAGCTGGCCGCTGAGGATGCCCGCCCGCAGCTGTTCGTAGAGGCGGCGATACGCGGGCGCGGGTGAATCCGGCCCGTCTGGGGTGTTACTGACGGGTGACAAATCGGTACCTCTCATTCCCTCGGAATTGGATCTGTTGGACCGCTCGGATCAGGTCAACTATAGGAACCACACACACGACAAGTGTGAACGCGATCACAGAGCGACGTGAGTGCGCGTGCTGGAGTCGACGCCCACTTCGCCGGGCGCCCCGAGAACGCACTGTATCCCCAAAGAGAGGGTTCACCCACCATGGCTATCTACCTGAGCATGCAGCGCGTGCGGTTCTCCAGCCCGGACGCGTACGAGAAGTTCAAGGTGGTTTTTGCCGACACCCGGCATCACCTGATGAAGCTGCCCGGCTTTTTGCATCTGACCTGGTGGGAGCACCCCGACGACCGCATGTGGTTCAACGAGTGCAGCTTCTGGGCGAGCAAGGAAGCCCTCTACGACTGGCACACCGACACCTACCACAAGCATGCCAAAGCGTGGGCGGCGAACGGCGCCATCATGGAGGACATCATCACCAACTTCGAGTTGGTGGGCACCCGCCTGTTGCGAATCTGTCCGTGCTGCAACGAGCTTCAGGACAAGGCGTACGACCTCGGTCAGGAACAGGCGGTGCTGCGCGAGCAGTGCCCGAACTGCGGATTCCATTTCCCCTACATGACCGAGCAGGAATCGAGCTTCGGGGTCTTCAAGGACCTCGCCCCCGCAGCCGCCGAAGCGAGCAATGGAAGCAAGCCCGCTGACGCGGCACCCACACCCGCCTGATGTTCGGTCAGCAGTTCTGTCCTACCCGGTCAACTCGCCGCGGGAACATGCACTTCCACAGCGTGACATACCGGTCTTTGTTCACAGCCCGCGACTCGCGCGACCAGCCCCACCTACACGTGACTTCTCCACCATCACCACCCCACGGTCCAGTGGGGATTCAATCAGGAGGCAGAAATGACGACATCACTGACCCGGAAGATCGAATTCGGCAACCGCAACGACACCGGCGAATGGGCGCCGTTCGCCTGGGAAGACCCGATCCACGGTGCACAGGAGAAGGGCGAGGTAATCGTAATCCGCACCGGCGGCACGTCGGGCACACTGCAGGCCGGTCTCTGGCGCACTGGGAAGGGGATTGCCGGTTGTGAGCCGGACGGCACGTGTCACGTCGTCTACTCCGCACCCCTCGGTGACGAGACCATGGTGATTCTCGAGGGCACGGCCGAGGTCACGGTCACCGCCACAGGGGAAGTCGTCCATCTGGAGGCGGGTTCCATCATCAGTCACCCCAAGGGGGTCGATCTCCACTGGCACGTCACGAGCCCGTTCCTCAAGAAGTTCTGGGTGCTCTGGGACAGCCCGCAGGAAGCCACGAAAGACGGCAAGGTCTATCTCGGCAACATCTCCGACAATCCCGAGTCGTGGGAGCCCTACGAGTGGGTCGAACCTGGGCACGGCTCGCAGGTCTGCGGTGAACTCTTCGCGCTGCGGTCCACCGGGTCGACCGGCACCTTGATGTGCGGCCTCTGGCGCACCGGCGTCGGCATCGCCGGCTGCGAACCCGACGGCTCTTCGACCATCCCGTACACCGCCCCCCTCGGTGACGAGACGATGCTCCTCCTCGAAGGGCAGGCGCACCTGGTCAACGAGGAAACCGGTGAGGAGTACGACTTCAAGGCCGGCGACATCATCGCGCTGCCGTCGGGGCTGAACGTCACCTGGACCTCGAAAGCCCCATTCGTGAAGAAGTTTTGGATCATCACCAACGCCGACCTCCCCGCCTGATAGCGCCCCGGCACTTGCTGTGATCGACGATTGACGGCAAACCGAGAGGTGCCGATGGCCGACGAAGCCTTGTCCGGCCCGGCCATCGGCACCTCTTTGGACGCCTGCGGTCCCGTGCTGGCGGCACCAGGTCAAACCTGAAGGATCCTGCAACGTTGTCTATTCCGCACCGCTCGGTGACGAGACCATGGTCATCTTGGGAGGGCACTGTGGACGTGACTGTCACTGCCACAGGTGAACTAATCCATCTGGAGGCCGGCAAGATCATCAGTCATCCCAAAGACGTCGATGTCCACTGACATGTCACCAGCCCATTCCTGAAGAAGGTCCGGGTGCTCTCGGACAGCCCGCAAGAAAGCCACCAACGAGAGCCGCGTGTACGTCAGCAACATCAGCGACAACCCCGAGTCGTGGGAGCCCCACGAGTGGGTCGAGCCCGGGCGCGGCTTACAGGCCATCGGTAAGTTCTTCGCACTGCAGTCGACCGGCTCCACTGGCACCCTGATGTGCGGCCTGTGGCGTACCGGCGGCGGCATCGCCGGATGCGAGCCGGACGGTTCTTCGACCGTTTCGTACACCGCGCCGATCGGTGACGAAGCCACACTGTTGCTCGAAGGCAGGAGCACCTTGTGAACAAGGAAACCGGCGAGGAGTACGACCTCAAGGCGGGCGACATAATCGCGCTGCCCTCAGGGTCGCCCGTCACCTGGGCATCCAAGGCCCCTCCGTGAAGAAATTCACGGTCACCGTCGACGCAGATCTGCCCCGCGTGAGAAAGAGGTTGCACGAATTCCTCACGCCCGCCAATTGCAGTAGAAATTCGCTTAATCTTTCCCTGTAAAGGAGATTCAAGTTGTTCCCAACGCTGAAGTTTGATCCAGAGTCGCGTACCGTCGGTGAACCCGCAATGTTCATCAACGGCCAGTGGGTATGTGCCGAAAGCGGCGAAACATTCGCGACTATCGACCCCAACACGGGCAAAGAAATCACCCGCATCCCACGAGGTACTGTCGCCGATGTAGATCGTGCGGTCCGTGCTGCCGACGGCGTGGCTATCGACTGGCAATTCACCGACGCAATCGCCCGCGCTGCGTTGCTGCGTCGCCTCTCGGAGCTCGTGGTGGCTAATGCCGAAGAGCTTGCTCAACTGGAAGCCATCGACTCCGGCCATTACCTCTCGAAAGCACGTGACCTCGTCGCGGCGATTCCTCTATGGCTCGAATACTGGGCTGGCATGGCCGACAAAGTAAACGGACGGACTATCACGGTACCTGGAAACAAGCTGAGTATGACGGTACTTGAGCCGCTTGGAGTGACCGCACACATCGTCTCGTGGAACTATCCGCTCCTGGTTATGGTCCGGTCTATTGCGCCTGCGCTGGCGCTCGGCAACACGTGCGTAGTCAAACCTGCTGAGGACACCTCACTGTCGGCGCTCAAGTTCGCGGAACTTGTCCAAGAGGCGAACTTTCCCCCGGGGGTCTTCAACGTAGTGACGGGCTTCGGTCCAGAGGCTGGTGCAGCATTGGCTGCCAATTCAAAGGTGCGGGGTATCACCTTCACCGGTTCCACCGAGACTGGTCGCACCGTAGCGAAGCTTGGCGTCGAACACATTGCACAGCTCAATCTGGAGTTGGGAGGCAAATCGCCGCTGATCGTTCTCCCGGACGCCCGCTTGGATGACGCTGTCGAAGGTGCTATCCAGGGTTTCTGTTCACACGCTGGCCAGGTCTGTGTGGCAGGGAGCCGCCTTCTCTTGCACGAGGACATCGCAGATGACTTCGTTCTGAAACTCAAGGCACGGCTTCAAGACACGAAGATCGGGGATGGTTTCAAGGAGACCACTCAAATGGGTCCGGTAGTTTCGAAGAAGCAGTATGACCGGGTCATGAGCTATATCGAGATCGGAAAACTGGAGGCCGACCTACTAATCGGTGGAGGACGCCCGTCCGGTGTTGATCCGTCTGGCTACTTCATTGAACCAACTGTCTTTGACGGTGTCGCCCGCGATTCGCGAATCGCGACCGAGGAGATCTTCGGACCAGTAACTTCAATTATCAGGTGGAGCGACGAGAACGAATTAATTGAGCTCGCCAACGACAGCGAGTACGGACTCTTCTCGGTGCTGTGGACGCAGGACATCACCAAGGCGCTCAACATCGCCAGACGTCTGCAAGCCGGTTCAGTCATCATTAATGATTGGTTCGGCGAACTGCCGATGACGCCACATGGCGGGAGTAAGCAGAGTGGACTCGGACGAGAAGAAGGCTTCGAGGCCGTGCATGGATACACCCAAGTCAAGCATATTGGTATCAACTTGGAGGAGAGTCTCACCACCAACTGGGTCGACGCACCACTCTGACCAGGACCACTCAAGGTTGGGCGATGCGCGCGCTGCATTGCCCGACCGGTGGGCAGCGAGATTAGTGCCTCGCAGCGAAATGCGGTACTGGGTCCTTCCCCGGCGCCCCGACGGTACCGACGGGTGGACCGAAGAACAGCTCGCCGAATTGGTCAGCCGCGACTCCATGATCGGTGTCGGCCCCACCACCGAGGCACAGCCATGACCGCCTCGACAATTCGTCCAGACACAGCAGAGCTGGCAGAGGAACGCCGCCAGGTGGAGAAACTTGTCGGCACTCTCCCCTCGGTTCCAGAAGGCGACACGGCCTTCACCGCCCCCTGGGAGATACGCGCCTTCGCGATGGCGGTCGCCGCTTACGATGCCAGTCAATTCGAATGGTCTGAATTTCAACGCTCCTTGATCGATTCGATCAGAGCGTGGGAGAACCGTAGCGACCCCTCCGGGGAGTCGCCATGGTCCTACTACGAGCATTGGTTGGCCGCGTTGGAGACCCGCCTCGCAAGTAGCGGAGCGATCAGCGGCGAGGACCTCGACCAACGAACACGTACAGTGCTTGCGACCCCGCCCGATCGAGATCACCATAAAGCCCACCTCGAACCGGTGAGTATCGATCCGGCCCGCACCCCCTGACCCTTCAGATTGTGGGCCGGTAGATCGAACACGATACGTCGCTCGACCGTCCCACTCGTTACACACCTACTGACGTCGGCGGAGTCAAACCTCGATTCGACAGTTCCCGCTGCGGAAGTCCCCGAACAAACTCTTCACCGTCAGCTACGCAGCATGCGTTCACAACGCATCACTTTCGGAAAGCGAACCGGCACGTGACCACGATCAACGCCACACCCGACACTGACCTCCAAAAGATCACGGCATCGACGGTGATGGTCGCGACCGTCCTGTTGGCCATGCTCACCCTCTACCTTGTCGGCTTCGACCAGGGCGCGATCTCCCGAAGCGGGATGCTGCTCCACGAGCTCATGCACGACGGACGACACATACTCGGTGTCCCATGTCACTGACCGCAGCGACGACACCAACCATACGTGCGATATTGACGGGCTCGTTGGTGCAGTTGGTGATTCGCGGATTGATCGCTGGATTCGTCGCCGGGATACTCTCCGGCGGCATCGCATACATCACCGGGGAACAGCACATCGATGCAGCCATAGCCATCGAAGAATCGCACTCAGTGGCCGGTGACGAACACGGCGACCCGAGTTCGGCCGAGAGCCACCACCACGAGGAGGCAGAACCGCTGGTCTCCCGTGACGGTCAGCGAGCTGGACTGTTCCTGGCCACATCCCTGTCAGGCGCTGCCCTGGGTGCAATCTACGCGTGCGCGCTGTCCGCGGCCCGCACACGCTCCCGCCTGTCCGCTGCCGCATTGATTACCGTGGTCGGGGCAGCTGGATGGTTCGCCATCGCCGCGGTCCCCTTCGGCAAGTACCCAGCCAACCCCCCCGCTGTCGGGGATCCGAACACCATCACCCAACGCACCGTCTTGTGGTTCACCATGGTGGCACTAGGACTGCTCGCCGTCGCAGCCTTCGCTTACACCCACAAGTTGATCGACGCTCGTACGGCCTCCACTCCCACAGCCGTGGCCGCGGCGGTACTCGTCGCGCTTGCCGTCGTCGCGGCAGGATACGCGGTGGCGCCGGCGATCGACGAAGTACCAGCCGACTTCCCGGCATCACTGCTGTGGCAGTTCCGGGTGTCCTCGGTAATCACGCAACTGACGCTGTGGGCAGCGCTGACCGGACTGTTCGCGCTACTGACCGATCACGCCTCACGCCGCAAACCTGGGAACCAACCCACCTATATCAAGGAGAAACGATGAGTGAGCAAGAAAGCCTGTACGACCGGCTCGGAGGCCTCGAATCGGTCAAGTTCCTGGCCCGCGTCCTGGTGACGCGAGCGATGTTGAACCCGACCATCGGTCACATCTGGAATCACAAGACCGAGGCCGAGGTGCAAGAGGAGATCAGCGGCTTCGTCGAATTCCTGGGCATGCACTGGGGCGGCCCACACACCTATCACGGGCCCGACATGGCAACCTCGCACCGCGGTATGGGCATCACCGAGGAGTACTGGGACGCGTTGTTCGCCGACATCGTCACTCCAGCCTACGAAGAATTCGGCATTCCCCAACGGGAGGCGGAGGAAGTCGACGCCTTCCTGCGTTCGTTCAAGTCGGTCATCGTCGGCAGTCCGACCTTCAAAGAGGTCTTGGTAGCGAACCCTGACATGGACGTGATGCAGGGAATGAAGAGCGTCGGTGTCGTCTGGCCCACACCCGCCTCCGCACAGGCTCAGTGAATCCGACACACCAACCCGACCTGATCTCAACCGGCTGATGTGGTCCTGAAGAGGGAACTTCGAATCGGCGTCGTCATCGGTGTTGAACGTCCGCCGTTCCACACCGATGGACGCGAGTGGCCGGTCGCTCACCTCCAGCAAGAGAGGAACTACTTCATGTCCGACAGCGCAATGAGCGTGACAATGTCGAAAGCATGTATCGGTGCTGGTCTGTGTACAGCTGTCGCGCCCGACCACTTCGAGTTCCATCGCGGCCGCGCACAGGAAACAGGACAACCCGTCGACAGTGAGGACGCCATCAACTCGATTCTCTCTGCCGCGGAAGTCTGCCCTGCAGCAGCGATTACGGCTGTGAGGAGATGACGCCCCGAATGCACGTTAAGTACCTCCGCTCAACTACCTTTCGCATGCTCCTGTGGGTGGTCATGCCAACGTCGTCGATCAGCACCATCGATCAGACAGTAGCCGCTCGACGCGTGGTTCGACTTCGTCGAGAACGGAGTCAGCACCTGACCATTAACGTGAGGCGACGAGGCGGTGGACGCGAGTGCCTTTCGTGACACTTCCCCTCCCCAGCTCGTTCAGGTGGCGGGTACCGGTTCAGGCATTCCGATGAATTCGACTGGTGAGGAACAAGAGTCGAAATTCAGAGGAGCGAGGCGACTCGATCGACGGCAACCCACTCGACCCACTGCTCGCCGGAGGGGAGCAGTGGGTCGTTTCACGTCTCCCTACTCGAAGTGGCGGGAAAGGAGCGCAGGGTGATGCCCCCGACCTGAACCAAATCGGGGGCCACCGGGGCCTCAAGGTCGACACCATCACTGCAGTAGCGCAGTTCGGCCGAAGCTTCATCTGCCGGGGCAGTCTGGTGGTACAGGTCGTCGAATCCGCCGCCGTACAGATTCACCGAGGCGCCGAGCGCTGACCTCCGCGACGGGTTGGACTGGAGGGACTCGTGCACTACATCATGCGTGAGTCGTCCTGCAATGATGGCGATGGTACGGTCAATGCCGGGCTGGTCAGCCTCCTGCCGACGATGAGTGGTTCGGAGGAGCAAGGGAAGGCATCGCAGTGGGCGGTGGAAGGGTCTGGGCTCGGCTCAGCGCTCGCCGTTCGGCTCCACCCACTCATGCGGAGTTCGCGGAAAATGCTCCTCGATAGATTGAGGCCGGATGCGTGGTAGGGAGCAGATCTCCATTTCCAAAAAGCGTGTGACGCAGCGACCCTGGCCGGTACTCGCGCTGGGCCAGGCCGCGTCGTTGTAGTTCAGGGGTGACGTGGTCGACGAAATCCGTGTACGTCTGCTGGATTTCGGTGTTCATGACGAGGATTCCGTCGACTCTGGCGGATTTCCACTGCTCCAACCTGTCGCCGATTTGTTCAGGGGTGCCGACGATTCGGTTCGATCGGGCCAGGAATTGCGCTACGTCTCGGAGCGTCGCTGGGCGATCCCTGACTGCTTCCTGCGTCCATCGAAGCAAGGACTGGGTCCCACCGAGCAACGCGGTGTCGATATAGCTGATTGGGGTATCGAGATCGTCTGTGCCGAAGTCGATGCCCGCCACCCCACCCATCTGGGCTAGTTGGCCGTGCCAGTCTATCCACGAATCGATTTCGTCGGACTTGCGTTTGGCCTCGTCCTCGGTTGACCCGACGACGAAATGCAAGCCCTGAAAGAACTTGATGTCGTCAGCGGTTCGCCCGGAAGCTGCGGCGGACGCCCGAAGATTGGCGACTTCGCGTGCGGCGATCTCAGGATTCGGTGCGGTCAGGAAGACTGCCTCGGCATTCCGGCCTCCGAATGCGCGACCCGCCGGGGAGGCCCCTGCCTGGAAAAGTACCGGTGTTCGTTGGAGTGAGGGACTGCTCAGGTGGGCCCTCGACTCGATAGCGCTCGCCGTTGTGGTTGATCCGGTGCACCTTGAGCGGATCTGCATACACGCCCGTGACCGGGTCTTTGATGATCGCACCAGCGTCCCACGAGCCCTCCCAGAGTTTGTACACAACATCGACGTACTCATCTGCCCAGGCGTAGCGGGTGTCATGGTCCGGTCTGTCAGGCAACCCGAAATTGGTCGCGGAATTCACGAATTGGGTGGTGACGATATTCCAGGCGATCCGCCCTTTGCTCAAGTGATCGAGGGTGCTGACTTTCCGGGCGAAGTTGAAGGGCTGTTCCTGCAGAATCGATGAAGTGAAGGCAAAGCCGAGATCGCGGGTCACGTACGCCAGTGCACTGATCAAGGTTGCAGGATCGTTGTTGGGGATACCCAGTCCCGTCTCGACGTATTTGTCGCGGCTCCCGAGGTAGGGGTCGTACACGCCGTGGATGTCGGCGAAGAACAGGGCATCGAACTTACCCCGTTCGAGCGTCTTTGCCAGATCGACCCACGTTTCCAGATCGTTGAAATCCGGGGCATCGGGGCGTCGCCATGCACCTTGGATCAAGTGCCCGGCGGTTGCCTGGGTGAACGCTGCAAAATGCAGATACTGATTCGCAGTTGGAGGGGTGGTTGACAAGATCTGGGTCTCCCGTTTCATGAATCAGATCCGAATCGCTCAGGTGATTCGGATGGTACTTCCTGCGACATCAAAGTCATTGGCGGACAGCAGATGGTGAGTCAGGCGACCGCTGAAGGGGCGGGCGGTGACGTGGTGAAACCAGCGGGCGGAGCGAAGTTGGCGAGGAGCTGTTCGGGATCGGCCCCGGTTACCGCGCGGATGTAGTCGAGGACATCCCCGGGGCTGTTGATATCGAGTAGCGGTTGGGGGTTGTTGATCAGTCCGCCGATCGCGGAAGCGAACACCGGGGATACTGCCGCAGCTGCGAAGAAGGGTTCGCTGATGTACGCCAGCTCGGGGTCGCCTAGGAATAGCTGTTGGAACCTTACTGCGCCGTCGGTTCGCGTGGCCAGGTGTTCTGCGTACTGGACATCGAGCCAAGCTGTGTCGAACGGACCGTTGTGTTTGGCTGCTGCCGAGATCAGACGCCGTGTCTGCAACAGTCCCGTCTGCGCGCCTTGGCCACTGATCGGATCGAAAGCAGCTGACGTATCTCCGAGCGAGGCCACAGTGTGCCCACTGGCGGTGACGGCCGACCCGGCGCGAACTGCCGGTCGCACCGCCCCTTTCGACCAGGAGAACGGATCAATGTCGGCGATGGAACGCAGTTGTAGCAGTTCGGGTAGATCCCAGGGGGCGTAGTCGCGGTAGAAATCGAGAACGATCTGCAGTGCGGAGTCGGCGGAGTCCGCGGCTGATATCCGCCGTTCCCAGTCGCTACCGGGCTTTCCCCATCCGATGAAAGACCAGCTTGGGCCGACGTCTTTGTGCAGGAATGGTCCCCACCATCCTTCTCCCTGGTCGGAGACAATGGTGAACGCGCTGCGCGTTCCGCCCGCCGGGCTACGATTGGAAAAGACTTCCGGGCCATGCGTGAGGCCCGTTGCGATGACGTTGATCACCGTACGTTGCGGTGCACCGTACGGGGTGCGCGTGGCGTCGATTGCGAAGAGATCAGCCAGGCCGCCGCGGCCGGTCGAGACGAGGGTGAGGTCGCTGGTCGCGGCGATGGAGTCGAGCTTGTCCACGTCCACCTTGTCGACGACGAACCGACCCCCGCGCTGTCGAAAGAGAGTGAGCCGGTCGTCGGCTTTGAGTCGGATATCGACGCCGACGCCGACGAATCCATCGAATGCAGAATCGAATTGGAGCGCGGGTGATCCATCGGGGCCGACAACTCGAGCTGTAAGACCGGTGTGGTGGGGCGCGCGGCCGAGGTAGCTGTCGAGTCCGAGCGCCGCCTCGGCTGCGAGGGGGTCACCTAGGATGAGGACCGTGCCGGTGGGTGGGACGCCGTCGCGAAGGGTTCGCTGATCGCGCTCGCTGTAGAGCGTTACTTCGAAACCGGCGTCGAGAAGTCCCAGAGCGGCGGTGACGCCGATCTGGCCCGCTCCGATTACCGCCGCGGTGCGTGCGCTCGATGGTGTACTCATCTACTCTCCTATGTCGAACAGGGTTTTGCCGGGGTGTGTGGATCGCCTTGATGGTGGGGTCAGTTTCGGATATCCAAGGAGCCCGGGGTGGTGAATGCACCGCGGTACGCCGATGCCGGATGAGTGTCGGCAAGGTGGTCACCCTTACCGAGGATTCGTTGGCGCAGCGTGCCTGGCCGGTATTCGGTTTGCGAGAGGCCCCGCTTCTGAAGTTCGGGAACCACGTAATCGACGAAATCATCGTAGGTTCCAGGGATCTCGTTGTTCATGACGAGAACGCCATCGATGCCGGCATCGTGCCAGTGCTGCAGTTCGTCGGCGATCGTCTGCGGCGATCCGGTCAACCGGTTGCTGGTTGCCAAGTACCGTCCCAGATCCTCCAGCGTGGCCTCGCGATCGGTGACTCCGGCCTTGACCCAATCGATGATCGACTGCAACCCGTCAGCTTTGACATCGTGCAGCGGAGTGTTCAGTTCGAGTCCGCCGAAATCTACGTTCGCTACCCCTGCCATATGTGCAAGCTGCGCGTAGGAATCGATCCACGTGTCTAGTTCGGCCGCTTTGTGGCGTGCCTCCTCGTCAGTGGAGGCGACCACAAATTGAAGACCCTGAAAGAAGACCAGATCCTCGGGATTGCGCCCGGCTGCCGCTGCCTGACCACGGATGTCGGCGATGTCGGCAGCCACTTGCTCTGGGCTTGCCGAGAGCAAGAACACCGCCTCGGCGTTTCGTGCAGCAAACGCACGACCGGCGGGCGATGCCCCGGCCTGGAACAGGAAGGGGCTTCTTTGCGGTGAGGGGCTGACCAGATGCGGACCCTCGACCTTGTATCGCGGGCCTTCGTGATTGATCTTGTGAACTTTGTCGGGGTGAGCGTAGACGCCGCTCTCCCGGTCGACGGCTAGTGCGTCATCCTCCCATGAGCCTTCCCAAAGTTTGTAGGCGACATCGACGTACTCGTCGGCCCATCGGTACCGCTCATCGTGCTCAGTGAGGTCATCGAATCCGAAGTTGCGTGCCGCGTTTGACAGGACGTTGGTCACGATGTTCCAGGCGACCCGCCCCTTCGTCAGGTGGTCTAGCGTGCTGATCCGGCGCGCGAAGCTGAAGGGGTGCTCTTGTACGACCGAGGCCGTGAATGCCACACCGAGGTGGTCGGTGGCATACGCCAGCGCGCTCACGAGCGCCGAAGGATCGTTGCTCGGGATCCCGACTCCAGCCTCCACAAATGCGTCGGTCCCTCCTTCATACGCGTTGTACAGGCCGATGATGTCAGCGAAGAAAATGGACTCGAATTTGCCTCGCTCCAAGGTTCGTGCCAATTCGACCCAGAAGTCGAGGTCGTTGAACTCGACTTGACGGCCGGTGGGCCGCCGCCAGGTCCCGTGCACAATGTGGCCAGGGGTACTCATCACAAACGCGGCCAAGTGCAACGGACGCTGTGTCCCCGATTCGTCACCGACTACTCCAGATGCCATGTCCGCCTTACGGTTCGATTCGATCTATAAATGTCAACGGAGATCAACATATTCCGCATGAGCAGTCGTGCGGAAGGGTCTCCGACGTAGATGATTTAAAGGGTTGACACACCGCGCCGGAACTCTTGTGAACGACGGTCGGAGCCTGGTCCTGGCCCAATTCCCGTGATTGATTCTGAATGAGTCAGCGACTGAGAAGTATTCGTTTGCGGAGCAAGTCGAACCGGCACGTCCGTACATTTGCCGATTGAGCATCTTGATCCGATTGACATTTGCTTTGGTAGCACCGGAGCTGTAAGGAAGGGCCAGCCCATTCCTGACCGCGGACGTGTTGCCAGCGATCACGCTCGGACCGTCGAGGGCGTCACCGCCCGGGGTGTGGATGCATCGGCGACAGTGTGCGGACAGACCACCACCGACCCCGATGTCAGCACTGACCCCGCTGTCAGCGCAATTGTGCGTTGATGTCGGTGGCTGATCTGCTGACCCTGCGAGACCACGACCCCAGGAAACGAGGAGAAAACAAGCAGGAGTGGAGTCGGTGATGGTGGGGCATGTTACGGAGGACAAGGTTTTCCAGATCCGTCTCGAGGAGCTGTTCGCCGCAACGGATCGACGGCTCACGAACGCGGCGGTCGCGCAAGGTCGTCTGGCACGCGGCTGCCGGATCTCGACGCCGTATCTCTCCCGGCTGCGGGCAGGGGTCCGCACTAGGTAGCTAGAGATGGCGTAGCCGGATTTTGGGGTCAAGTTTGTGGTGTTCGGGTCACGTTCGATGGCTTGGTGTTTCAGGCTGCGAGTTGCGCTGTGGCGGTGAGGTTGCCGACAGCTGTGCGGTAGGCGGTGGAAGCTGATCGCAGGCGACTGGGAGTGGTTGTCGGGGTGGCGAGTTCGGCCAGGCCCGCGTAGGACCCCTTCGTGGACGCAGGTGTGGAACTTCGCGGTGTCGAGCCCAAGGTCGGTGACCTGGTGGCGGTGGGTGCCCTCGATCCGGGTGATGCGGTCGCGGGTTTTCAGCCGGCGCAGGTCGTAGGTCATCTGCCCGGTGGACACCGTGTCCGGGTCCAGTCCGCGCAGCTCGCCGGTGAGGGTGCGCAGGTCCTTGTTGGTGAAGCCGTTCGGGTGCAGCCGGAAGACCAGCAGCGCGGAGAGCAGGGCGTGGCTGCGCTGTCGGCGAACCGTAGTCCGGGGACGCGGGTGCCGGCGGGAGTGGTGACGGGGCCGGTGATGGCGGTGAGGGCGTCGGCTCCGGAGATCGGGTCATGGCTGAGTCGTTGGACGCGCAGCAGGCGTCGGTTGGCGTGAAAGCCGATCTCCCGCAGGGCGGGCAGATGTGTCAGCCGCTTCCCGAGGTGGAAATCGCGGGTGTCGTTAATGGTGGTCTGCGGTGCGCAGGGCGCGTCCCTCCTTGTGGTACTGCTTGATGGTGGTGTGCTTGTAGTCGACGTGCAGGCTGGGGATGACGCCCTCGGTGATCACCCGGGTGCGGAATCGTCCCGGGGTGGCACGCGACCCCCGGCGCATCAACCGCCGGTCGAACACCAGCGTGACCTGATCGGGACGGCCGAGATTGAGGTTGCCCCTCGGGAGTGGACACCCGATTTCATGCGGCGACTGACAGCGTAGACGACGCGATCAGTCGTTGTGCGAACTCCACCGGCGTGAAGTATCCGAGCGCAGAGTGACGGCGACGTCGATTTGAAGTACGAGAGCCACTCGAACAGCTCCAGCCGTGCCTGCGACTTCGACGTCCAGCTCCGTCCGTGTAGCCACTCCCTCTTGAGCCTTGGAAGAACGGCTCGGCGGCCCTGGTCATCGGGGTGCCGGACGCGAAACGCCCGCCTCGTCGCAGCCCGATCCTCACCCACGGCGCCCAACCCCGATCCCCGGGGTGGCGCCGGATGGTCCGAGATGACCTGGCGGAGAGCACAGGATCGACGACCGGCGAGATGCTGGCCTGGCCTTGTGGACCGGCCACCGCCGCCACCGTTCGGTAGCACCTGCGTGACAACTCGCGACGTCTGCGACGTCCACGCGATCAGACTCAGAATCCGCACCGTCATGGGTACCCAATCTGCCCCTAGCGTGAGTTTCCTAGGTAGCCGAGTTTTCGTGTCGCGTCGTGCGTGTTGAGCTGGGCAAACGCGGCCGGAGAGTGTATTACCTATATATGGCTTCGATCGTGGGGAAACGGCAGGGAGGGAAGACGTACTACTACCTGGTCGAGTCCGCCCGGGTCGAGGGCAAGCCGCGCATCGTCTCGCAACAGTACCTGGGCAGCGCGGAGGAGGTGACGGCCAAACTCGCCGGCGCGCAAGCGGGTGCGCCGGTGCGCAGTGCACACAAGAAGTTCGGGGATGTCGCCGCGGTGTGGTCGGTGCTCGAACGTCTCGGCGTAGCCGAGGCGATCGATGGGGTGGCTCCGCGCCGCTCGGACGCGGCGGTATCGGTGGGCACCTATATTGCGCTGGCCACGCTGAACCGGATCGTCGCTCCGTGCTCGAAGGCGGCGTTCGCGTCCTGGTGGGATTCCACCGCCGCACCGCGGTGGTGCCCACTGCCGGCCGGGTCCCTCGATCACCGCAAGTTCTGGTCGGCGATGGACCGTCTCGACCGCGACGATCTGGCGCGGATCGAGGGAGCGTTGTCGGCGCGGATGGTCACCGAGTTCGGTCTCGACCTGACCGCGTTGGTGCTGGACATGACGAATTTCGCCACCTACATCGACTCCGGCAACGAGGCCGCCCCGATCGCGCAGCGGGGCAAGGCGAAACAAAAACGCGTCGACCTGCGCCTGGTCGGGTTGGCGTTGGTGATCACCTCCGACGGCGGTATCCCGCTGCTCTCGCACTCCTACCCCGGCGATCGCCCCGACGTGACCCAGTTCCCCGGGGTGATCGACGATCTCGTCGACCGCTACCGCAGCGTCGCCGCCGGCATCGAGGGGGCCACGATCGTCTACGACGCCGGGCAGAACTCGGCCGCGAACCACGCCCACATCGAGGCGGCGCGGATCGGGTTCGTCGGCTCCCTGCCGCCCTCGGATCACCCGGCCCTGCTGACCGTGCCCGCTGACGCCTACCACCGGGTCGACGATCCCCGACTGCCCGGGATGCGCGCCTACGACACCGAGGTCGACGCCCTCGGGGTCCGGCGGCGGGCGATTGTGACCCACTCGGCGTCGCTGCACGCCGCCCAGTCCCGCGGATTCGACCAGACCCTCGACAAGGCCCGCGACCGGCTCGGCGCCCTGCAGGTGCGCCTGGCCCGCGGGCGCACCCGCCGCGACCGGGCGGCCGTGGAGCGCGAGATCGAGCAGATCTGCGCGCCGCGGTGGGTCGCCGAGGTGCTCACCGTCACCCTCACCGGCACCGCGCCCGCGCAGCTGCGGTTGCGGTACCGCACCGACCGCCACGCCCGCCGACAACTCGAGGACCGGATCTTCGGCAAGCGGATCCTGTTCACCAACCGCACCGACTGGCCGGTCGCCCGCGTGATCGCCGCCTACCGATCCCAGTCCGACATCGAGTCCGGGTTCCGGCAACTCAAAGACCCCCAGGTGATTTCGTTCTCGCCGATGCACCACTGGACCGACCAGAAGATCCGCGTCCATGTCTTCTACAGCGTCCTGGCCCTGACCATCGCGCACCTGATGCGCCGCGAGGCCGCCGATGCCGGACTGCATCTGTCGGTGCGTGAGTTGCTCGCCGAGCTGGCCGGCATCGAGGAAACGGTGTTGCTCTACCACGACGGCACCAAAGGTCGCCCCCGCGCCCAGCGAATGCTCACCGACCACAGCGACACCGCCGAACAACTGGCCCGGCTGTTCGGCATCGACCGCTACGCACCCACCCGATGACCGGCCGCCACCGACTTAGGTAATACACCCCGACCACACCAAAACCAGCTCCCACCAGCGCTAATCGCACCGAAGCCACAGCTATCTAGGAAACTCCCGCTAGCCCAACCAGTCCAGGACTGCAGCCGCGGTCCACGACTGCTGCATGCTGCCGAGGGGCTGACCGGTGAACGGTTCGTAGTATTCGGCGAAGCTGCCGTCGCTGGCCTGCCGCAGGCCCTCGGACCGAAGCATGTGCGCGCGTTCGGCCCACCCGCGGCGGGCGAAGGCCCAGGAGAACAGCCACGTCATCACCGGCCACACCGGGCCGCGCCAGTACTCGCGCGGGCGGAAGTCGCCCGACACCGGCGACGTCGACGGCGGCAGGGCGTACCGGAGGTCGGGGTGGCCGCAGAATTTCGGTCCCTCGAACGTGCGGACGAGGGCGCGTTCGGCGTCGCGGCTCAGCCCTCCGCACAAGAGGGGGGAGAACATGGCGAGGGTTTCGGTGGCGATCCACCGGCCGCTGCGCAAATCGAAATCGCGGGCCGCCCCGGACCGTTCGTCGGTGGTCGTGAGGACACCCTGCCGGAACCGGGCCGCCCACCCGTGCAGTTCCCGGACATCCGAGTTCGGCATGGAGTGCTCCTCGCCGATTGTCGCGAGCACCTCGCAGGCCATCGAGAACACGGCGCTGACGAACACGTCCTCGACGGCGAAGCTCATGGCGGTGGCCAGTTCCGCGTCGTCGTAGCGGACGGTCTTCATTTCCTCGAGCAGCCACAGGTAACGGTCGTATTCGCCGTTGGACGGCCGTTGTCCCGTGTCGGTGACGTGGGACAGATCCTCGCGCAGATACGTGGGCATCGCACCGGCCACGACGTTGGCGTACGAGTGGTCCCACCGCGGCGAGTTGTCCATGCCCGACTCCCAGCCGTGGTACAGCGCGATCCGGCCGTTGCCGTCGAGGTCGCGGGCGTTGGCCAGCCAGCGGTGCCAGCGGACGAGATCGGGCCAGCGGCGGTCGAGGAATTCCTCGGCGACGGCCCGGGTGCTGCGTCCGTGCCTGCGGGAGTGGTCGAGGATGCGTTGCACGGCGATGGCGTGCACGGGCGGCTGGGTGATCCCCGACGTCTGCGTTCCGCTGGGCGCGTGCGCGGCGAGGGTCCCGCACTCCCACCGGCCGGGTCCGGGGAAGTACCCGTCCACCCCGTTGGCGAACACGATGTGCGGGATCATCCCGTTCTTCCACTGCGCCGACAGCAGCGTGTCGAGTTCGACGACGGCCCGCTCCACGCTCAGGGGTGCCAATCCGACCGCGACGAACGCGGCGTCCCAGCTCCACATGTGCGGGTACAGGCGCGGCGCGGCACTCGTCATCGTGCCGAGGTCGTTGCCGCGAAGCAGGTACGCGGCACGTGCCGCGAGCTGTGTCGGGGTGAATCCGCGGTCCGCCATTGCACCATTCTGCTGCGGGTCGGCCCACATCGCTCGTCGGGCGCGGTTCAGCCCGCGAATCCGCACAGTGTCAGCGTCGGACGCGAGTTGCGCAGCGGGGGCAGTTCCGACAGCGTGCGGAGCGCGGTCGAACCCCACAGGCCGCGGCCGAGCGGCAGCGTCACCTCCCGGGTGAACGCGATGTCCGGCACCCGGGCGGGCAGTTCCGCCGCCTCACCGGCGGACAGGTGGAACGGCATCGGCGGGACGGTGTAGCCGCCGCGAATCCTCATTCCCTTCAGCGTCTTCCGGCTGAACCATTTCGGCACCGAATCGAACACCATCCGGCCGCCGGGGAAGCGCCGCGCGCAGTCGCCGATCAGGGACAGCGACTCGTCCGCCGGGAGATACATCAGCAGTCCCTCCGCCGACACGAACACACCGCGGTCGGTGTCGACGTGGTCTATCCAGGAACGGTTTAGTGCCGACTGCGCGAGCGTGGTGACGTTCGGCTCGTCGGGCAACAATTGCTTTCGGAGCGCGATCACCTGGGGCAGGTCGATCGACACCCACCGGACGTCGGGGTCGGCGATCCGCCAGTAGCTGGTCTGCAATCCCTCACCGAGGGCGACGACGGTGCCGCCAGGGTGGTCGGTGAGAAACGTCCGGATCTGCTCGTCGAAGGCCCGTGCGCGGAGGGCGTGGGACTGGCTCGGTTTCCCGAACTGCTCGTACGGATAGTCGAGCGTCTCGTAGAGCGTCACTGCGAGCGGGTCGGCCAACGTGCCGTCGGGACGTGACGCCTCGACCGCGCGGTTGCGGAGGGTCCACATCATGGTCGCGGACACACCGGTCAGGGTGGTCGCGTCCACCCGTTGCCGACCGTCGTCAGCCATGCGGCACCGGTTCGGGGTTCTCGAGCTTGGAGTGTTTGCGTGAGTAGAAGAAGAAGTACACGATCAGGCCGAGGATCAGCCACACCCCGAACCGCAGCCACGTCTCCCACGGCAGCGACAGGATGAGCCAGCCGGAGAACACGACGCCGATGATCGGGACCACCGGCATGAACGGAAGCGTGAAGGAGCGGGCGACGTCGGGGCGGGTGCGCCGCAGCACCGCGACCGCGATACACACGACGATGAACGCCGACAGGATCCCGATGTTGGCGAGTTCCGCGACGGTGTTGATGGGGAGGAATCCGGCCAGCAGCGCCGACCCGACGCCCACGATCCAGGTGACCCGGGTGGGCACCCTGCGCACGGGGTGCGTCTTCGCGAACCATTCCGGGAGCAGGCCGTCCCGGCTCATCGCGTACCACACGCGGGTCACCCCGAGCATGAACGTGAGGACGACGGTGATGATGCCGACGATCGCCCCGACCGCGATGATGTTCGCGACGCCGGGCATGCCCACCGATTCGAACGCGGTCGAGAAACCGCTCTCGGGGCTGATCTCGGTGTATTTCTGCATCCCGGTCAGCATGAGGGTGACCAGCACGTACAACGTCATCGCGATGCCCAGCGAGTACAGGATCGCCTTCGGCAGGTGCTTGGTGGCGTCCTTCGATTCCTCCGCGGCCGTGCTCATGGCGTCGTATCCGAACACGGCGAAGAACACGGTGGCCGTGCCGGTGAACACGGCGGCGGTGCCGAACGGGAAGTAGGGGGTGTAGTTGGCGCTGTCGATGTGGAAGACGCCGAGCACGATGATGAGGACGACCAGTGCGACCTTGATCGCCACCGCGATCGTCTCGAATCGGCCGACGCTGCGGATTCCGCGGGACAGCACCCAGGCGGTGCCGAGGCAGAACAGGGCCGCGAAGACGTCGAACACGTGCCCGTCGCCGGTGCCCAGCGCGCCCATCATCCAGTCGGGCAGGCTGATGCCGATCTGGTCGAGCAGGAACCGGAAATACCCGGACACGCCGATCGCGACGACGGCGGCCACCGCGATGTATTCGAGCAGCAGGTCCCAGCCGATGAACCAGCCCACGATCTCGCCGAGTGCCACGTAGCCGTAGGTGTAGGCGGAACCGGCCCTGGGGATCATTCCGGCGCACTCGGCGTAACACAGTGCGGCGGCGGCACTGGCGATGCCGGCGATCAGGAAGGAGATCAGGACGGCCGGACCGGTGACCGAGTGCGCGACCGAACCGGCGAGCGAGAAGACGCCGGCGCCGATGATGCCGCCGACGCCGATCGCGGTGAGCTGCCACAGGCCGAGCGATTTGGTCAGCCGTTCGTCGGCGGGAGTGTCGTCCTCGACCTCGGTGAGGGGTTTGCGGCGCAGCAGTTGGGTGCGCAACTTGTCCATCGACATTGCCAGGCTCCGTTTCCCAGTGGGGTGAGATGCGGTACCTCACTCAATCACTATTCCGGGCGTGTGCGTGAGGGGAACGCGGGACTCGGCACACGCTTGCGGGAATACGGTAGGGGGGTATGGTAGTTATCGAATACAGCATCGATACCCCGAAGAGAGGCAGAACTGTGAGCACCTCGAGCGTCACCGTGACCGGCATGACCTGCGACCACTGCGTGTCCTCCGTCACCGAGGAGATCAGCGCCCTCCCCGGCGTCACCTCCGTGGACGTCGACCTGGCCACCGGCAAGGTCGTCATCGACAGCACCACCGACCTCGATCCGAGCGCCGTCGCGGGCGCCGTCGAAGAAGCCGGATATTCCGTCGCCGGCTGAGCCGGGCACTCGAACACGCCGGCTGAGCCGGCCACTCCACCACAGGAGCCCATCATGAACGCAACCGGCAAGTTCGCCGGATTCACCGTCGGCCTCGTCGTGATCTTCGGCACCGCGCTCGCGCTCGGGTCGGTCGCCGGCCCGGATGTCGCCGAGCCCGCCGCGCACACGGCCGAGGACGACGGACACGGGACGGCAGGCCATGACACGGCAAGCCACGACGACATCGCGGACGCGACCCCGGGCGGACTGACGCCCACCGCGGACGGCTACACCCTCGAACTCGCATCCGACCAGGTCACCGCCGGTCCCGCGGTCCCGCTGCAGTTCCGGATCACGGACTCATCGGGGGTACCCGTCACCGACTACACCGTGGAGCACGAGAAGCTGCTGCACCTGATCGTCGTGCGCCGGGATCTCGCCGGATTCCAGCACGTGCACCCCACGCTCGACGCGACCGGCACCTGGAGCGTCCCCCTCGACGTCGCGCGCGGCGGCGACTACCGGGTATTCGCGGACTTCACCCCGGCCGGCGGCGAGGGACTCACGCTGGGCACGGACCTCCGCGTCGCGGGCACCTACGACCCGCAGGAACTGCCCGCTGCCACACCGACCGCCACCGTGGACGGCTACACCGTCGCGCTCGACGGCGCGCTGCGACCGGGCGAGACGTCGAATGTGACGCTCTCGGTGAGCCGCGACGGACAGCCCGTCACCGATCTGCAGCCCTACCTCGGCGCATACGGTCACCTGGTGGCGCTGCGCACCACCGACCTCGGCTACCTGCACGTACACCCGGACGGGCATCCCGGCGACGGCGTCACCGCGGCGGGTCCGGGGATCGACTTCGCCGTCACCGCACCCAGCGCGGGCGACTACCGGCTGTTCCTGGACTTCCAGCACGCCGGCGCCGTCCACACCGCCGAGTTCACCGTGACCGCCGGACCGGAGGAGAAGTGATGACCCGCTCGACCGACATCGCGGCACCGCCCGACTCCCAGATCGAACTGGCCATCGGCGGCATGACCTGCGCGTCGTGCGCCAACCGCATCGAGCGCAAGCTGAACAAACTCGACGGCGTCACCGCGACCGTCAACTATGCGACGGAGAAGGCCCGCGTCCATTACGACGCCGCCGACGTCTCGCCGGAGGATCTGGTCGCCACGGTGGAGCAGGCCGGGTACACGGCGCGACTGCCCGAGGTGAAGCCCCCGACCCCGGAGGACGAGGATCCGGCGGAGGAACTGCGGCAGCGGCTGCTGGTGTCGGCGGTGCTGACGGTGCCGGTCATCGCGATGGCGATGATCCCGGCGCTGCAGTTCACCAACTGGCAGTGGCTCTCGCTGACCCTCGCGGCCCCGGTCGTCGTGTGGGGTGCGTGGCCGTTCCACAAGGCCGCCTGGACGAACCTGCGGCACGGCACCGCGACGATGGACACCCTGGTGTCGATGGGCACGCTCGCCGCGTTCGGCTGGTCGCTGTACGCGTTGATCTGGGGCACCGCCGGCATGCCGGGGATGACGCACCCCTTCGAACTCACCATCGCGCGGGTCGACGGGACCGGCAACATCTACCTGGAGGCCGCCGCCGGCGTCACCACCTTCATCCTGGCCGGCCGCTTCTTCGAGGCCCGCGCCAAGCGGCGGGCGGGGTCGGCGCTGCGGGCGCTGCTCGAGCTGGGCGCCAAGGAAGTGTCGGTGCTGCGTGACGGCACCGAACAGCTGATCGGTATCGACCGGCTCGAGGTCGGCGACCTCTTCGTGGTCCGTCCCGGCGAGAAGATCGCCACCGACGGCGTCGTCGTCGAAGGCTCCTCGGCGGTGGACGCGTCGATGCTGACCGGCGAATCCGTGCCCGTCGAGGTGTCACCCGACTCCGAGGTGGCCGGTGCCACCGTCAACGTCGGCGGCCGAATCGTGGTTCGCGCCAGCCGGATCGGATCGGACACCCAACTCGCGCAGATGGCGTGGATGGTCGAGGACGCGCAGACCGGCAAGGCCGAGGTGCAACGACTGGCCGATCGGATCTCCGGGATCTTCGTCCCGATCGTGATCGCGCTGTCGGTCGCGACCCTCGGATTCTGGATCGGCACCGGCGGTTCGATCGCCGCCGCGTTCACGGCTGCCGTCGCCGTCCTCATCATCGCGTGCCCGTGCGCGCTCGGACTCGCCACCCCGACCGCTCTCATGGTGGGCACCGGACGCGGGGCGCAGCTGGGCATCCTGATCAAAGGACCCGAGGTTCTGGAATCGACCCGGCGAGTCGACACGGTGGTGGTCGACAAGACCGGCACCGTCACCACCGGCACCATGTCGCTGCACGACGTCATCGCTGCGGACGGCCAGGACGAGGAGCAGGTTCTCCGGTTCGCCGGCGCCCTCGAGGACGCGTCCGAGCACCCCATCGCACGGGCGATCACCCGCGGCGCGAAGGAACGGTTGACGACCCTCCCCGACGTCGACCAGTTCACCAACGTCGCCGGGCTCGGCGTCCAGGGCATGATCGACGGCCACGCGGTGGTCATCGGCCGCGCGAAGCTGCTCCGCGACTGGTCGCTGCAGCTCACCACGGAACTCCAGCGCGCCGTCGACGCGGCGGAGTCGGAGGGCAAGACCGCCGTCGGGATCGGGTGGGACGGCCAGGCGCGCGGCGTGCTCGTGGTCGCCGACACCGTCAAACCGACGTCCCGCGAGGCGGTGTCGCAGTTCCGCGAACTCGGTCTCACCCCGATCATGCTCACCGGCGACAACAGGTCCGCGGCCCGGGCCATCGCCGACCAGGTCGGTATCGACGAGGTCATCGCGGAGGTACTGCCCCAGGACAAGGTCGACGCGATCAAACGTCTGCAGGCCGAGGGCAAGGTGGTCGCGATGGTCGGCGACGGGGTCAACGACGCCGCCGCGCTCGCGCAGGCCGACCTCGGTCTCGCGATGGGCACCGGCACGGACGTGGCCATCGAGGCCAGCGACCTCACGCTGGTGCGCGGCGACCTCCGGGCCGCGGCCGACGCGATCCGCCTGTCGCGCAAGACGTTGAGCACGATCAAGGGAAACCTGTTCTGGGCCTTCGCCTACAACGTCGCGGCGTTGCCGTTGGCGGCGGCAGGTCTGCTCAACCCCATGCTGGCCGGTGCCGCCATGGCATTCTCTTCGGTGTTCGTCGTGAGCAACAGCCTGCGACTGCGCCGCTTCCAGCCCCTGACCACTCCCACCCGAGGGGAATCACAATGACCGAGCAACCGAACACCGACCACGACCATGCAGCCGGTCACGGGTACATCAGCGCCAAGGACGACTACCTCAAGCGCCTGCGCCGCATCGAGGGTCAGGCGCGGGGCCTCCAGCGGATGGTCGAGGACGAGAAGTACTGCATCGACATCCTCACCCAGGTCTCCGCGATGACAAAGGCGCTGCAGGCCGTGGCACTGGGTCTGCTCGAAGACCACATCAGCCACTGCGTCGTCGACGCCGCCGTCGCGGGCGGCACCGAGGCGGACGCGAAGATCAAGGAAGCCACCGACGCCATCGCACGACTGGTGCGTTCCTGAAACCAGACCCCGAGAGCAGCTTCCGAGGGAGCAGGCATGTCTCACGATCATCAGCATCAGGAAGTGGAACAGGTCCGGCACACCGGACACGAAAATCACGATGCACACACTGATCGGCACGCCGGTCACGGGGCGCACGGCGAGGTGTTCCGCCAGAAGTTCTGGGTAAGTCTGGCGCTGTCGGTGCCGGTGGTGGTGTTCAGCCACATGTTCGCCGACCTCCTCGGCTACACCGTCCCCGACTTTCCCGGGGCGTCCTGGATTCCGCCGGTGGTCGGTACCGTGATCTTCTTCTACGGCGGCGCGCCGTTCCTCACCGGCGCGTGGAGCGAACTGAAGTCGCGGCAGCCGGGCATGATGCTGCTGATCGGCATGGCGATCACGGTCGCGTTCCTCGCGTCGTGGGTCACCACGCTGGAGATCGGCGGCTTCGACCTCGACTTCTGGTGGGAGCTAGCGCTTCTCATCGTGATCATGCTGCTCGGTCACTGGCTGGAGATGCGGGCACTGGGGTCGGCGTCCGGCGCCCTCGACGCGCTCGCCGCGTTGCTGCCGGACACCGCCGACAAGGTCACCGACGACGGCGTCACCGAGGTCCGCGTTTCCGAACTCGTCACCGGCGACCGGGTGCTCGTCCGGGCCGGCAGCCGCATCCCCGCCGACGGCACCGTCGAGGACGGACGCGCGGAGGTCGACGAGTCGATGATCACCGGCGAATCCACTCCCGTCCCACGGTCGGTCGGTGACACCGTGGTCGCGGGCACCGTCGCCACGGACAGCGCACTGCGGATCACTGTCGGCGCCGTGGGGGAGGACACCGCCCTCGCCGGCATCCAGCGACTGGTCGCGGACGCGCAGTCGTCCTCGTCCCGCGCCCAGGCTCTCGCCGACCGCGCCGCGGCGTTCCTGTTCTACTTCGCCTCGATCGCAGGGCTTCTCACGTTCGTCGTGTGGTCGCTGCTCGGCAACGTGGACGAGGCCGTCGTCCGGACCGTCACGGTTCTGGTGATCGCCTGCCCCCACGCACTCGGCCTGGCGATACCCCTCGTGATCGCCATCTCGACCGAGCGCGCCGCGAAGGCCGGGGTGCTGGTGAAGGACCGGCTGGCGCTCGAACGCATGCGGAACGTCGACGTCGTCCTGTTCGACAAGACCGGCACCCTCACCCAGGGCCGGCACGCCGTGAAGGGTGTCGCCGCCACCGCCGGTGTCTGCGAGACCGAACTGCTCGCCCTCGCCGCGGCGGTGGAGGCCGACAGCGAGCACCCGGTTGCGCGGGCCATCGTCGCCGAAGCGGCCGCAAAGGTGCCCGCGGACGAACGACGCACCGCCACCGACTTCCGGTCGCTGCCCGGCCGCGGCGTGCGCGCGATGGTCGACGGCGAGGAGGTCGCGGTCGGTGGGCCCGCAATGCTGGCCGAGCTCGGAGTGGCTGTCCCCGAAGACATCACAGCTACCACCAGTGCCTGGATCGACCGCGGCGCCGCCGTCCTCCACCTCGTCCGCGACGGCAAGGTGCTCGGTGCGGTGGCGCTCGAGGACGCCGTCCGCGAGGAGTCCCGCCAGGCGATCGACGCCCTGCACGAGCGCGGTGTGAAGGTCGCGATGATCACCGGAGACGCCCGTCAGGTGGCCGACGCCGTCGCCGCCGATCTCGGCATCGACGAAGCGTTCGCCGACGTGCTCCCGGAGAACAAGGACGCCGAGGTAGCCGCACTGCAACAGCGCGGTCACCGGGTGGCGATGGTCGGCGACGGCGTCAACGACGCGCCCGCACTCGCCCGCGCGGACGTCGGCGTCGCGATCGGCGCCGGCACCGACGTCGCTATCGAATCGGCCGGTGTCGTCCTCGCCGCCGACGACCCCCGCGCGGTGCTGTCGATCATCGACCTGTCGCAGGCCAGCTACCGCAAGATGTGGCAGAACCTGGTGTGGGCCACCGGATACAACGTCATTGCCGTCCCCTTGGCTGCCGGCGTCCTCGCGTTCGCCGGGGTCGCGATCTCCCCGGCCGTCGCGGCGATCCTGATGTCGATCTCCACCATCGTCGTCGCACTCAACGCCCAGCTGCTGCGAAGACTGGATCTGGATCCTGAACGGCTGAGCCGGAACTGACCGGTGCCGACGGGCTACCGGATCCGTTCAGTCTTCGCAGTGCAGCGACCAGTCCGTCGGCGTTGTCGGTGACCGCCGCGATGTAGGCGTCGGGGCGGATGACCCATACTTCACCGGGTTTCGCGCCCAGCGCGGCGGTGAGGACTCCGGTGCTGTCGATTTCCGACAGCCGGACGAGGCGGATCGGCGTGTGCACGGCGTCGAGGGCGGCGGCGCGGATTTCGTCGACGTTCACATCGTCGCCGACGAGGAGAAGGATTCCGCGGCGGGCGATCTCGCGGAGGCGGGTACCGCCACCGCCGCGCAGCGTTACCGGGGTGTCGGGTACGAGGATTCCCGGCGCGGCGGCCGGAGTGCAGCCACGGTCGGGACGCCCGGTGAACGGCCGTCCCGGATCGCGTGTGGTCAAGGATGATTCGACGTACCAGAAGGGTTCGGCGAGGCGACCGCTGTCGACGCGGGCACGGGCCTGCGGGTCGGCGACGGCCGCCGTGAGCACGTCCCGCCGATGCCGGTGTTGGTCCTCGGACTGCGGGACGAGGAAGTCCATCGTCGCCGTGGTGACCGCGATGTTCTCGACGGCGGCCGCGTGCCGCTCCGTGTGGTACGTCTCGAGCAGCGATTCGTCGGCCCATCCGCGGAGGACGAACGCGAGCTTCCACGCAGCGTTCTCGGCGTCGGCGACACCCGAGTTCAGGCCGCGGGCACCGAACGGTGACACGATGTGCGCGGCGTCGCCGGCGAGCAACACCCGGTCGACACGCATCCGGTCGGCGACCCGGGAGTGGAAGCGGTACACCGATTTCCACACGATGCGGTAGTCGGTGTCGCCGATGATCTTCCGGATCCGCGCGTCCAGTGCGCCCGACTGTTCCTCGGCCTCGAGGTCGTAGTCGCCCGGCACCTGCCAGTCGATGCGGAACGTCGAGTCGGGGCAGGGGTGGATGAGCACCTGCCGGCCCGGGTTCCATTCGGGGTCGAAGTAGAAGCGGCGTTCGTCGGCCCAGCCGGGGATGTCGGCGGCGATGTCGCAGATGAGGAACTTGTCGTCGAACGAGCGGCCGTCGAACGTGACACCGAGCTGCTGTCGGAGCGCGCTGCCCCGCGACCCCACCGCGACCACTGCGTAGTCGGACTCGATCACGCGGTTACCGGCGTCGGTGCGGCAGGTGACCGCCACCCCGGACGCCTCCTGCTCGATCGACGTGACCTCGTGTCCCCAGCGCACGTCGATCAGCGTCGAGCGCGCGATCTGCTCGTCGAGCAGTTCCTCGGTGCGGGCCTGCGAGATGTTCACGAACGGCGGGAACGACGAGATGCCGCGGTCGACGAACGTCTGCGCGAACAGTTCGTGGTCGCGGTGGAACGTGCGAGCGCATCCCCATGTCACTCCCTCGTCGGCCAGTTGCCTGCCGACGCCGATCGCGTCCCACACCTCGAGGACGTCCCGCTGCTGGCAGATGGCCTTCGATCCGATCGGGTCGCGTTCGGCGCGGGTGTCGAGCAACGTGACCGGTATGCCCCAGCGGGCCAGCAGCAACGCCGTCGTCTGCCCCACCGGGCCGTTGCCCACGACGGTGACGGTGCCGCCGCGGGTGTGTCGTCGTCCCATGATCCTCGCCTTGTCAGTGTGAAACGGTGACGGATGTCAGCCCTGCAGCTGGTCCCAGACCTCGCGGTCACGTTCGGCGGTCCAGATGACGGGCCGCTCGATACCCGACAGTTCGTCCCACACCCGGGAGACGTCGAAGGGGAGGCAGTGTTCGAAGATCGGCCAGTGACCGTACTGCTCGTTCAGTGCGGCGTGGGTGGCCTCGAAGGCCTCCTTCAGGGTGCCGCCGCGCTGCTGCACCGCCCCGACCTCGGCCAGCATGACCTCGATGAAGTGGCGGGTCTGCTCGATGGCGGCGTCGACGGCCTCGCGACCATGGGAGACGGCGCCGCGTCCGCCGATCAGGACCTCCGCGCGGAGCGCTTTGATCCGGTCGAGGGTGCCGGTGGACCAGTCGCGGTGGAAGGCGTCGCCGGTGTAGAGAGCGGCCTGCGCCTCGACGAGGTCGCCGGCGAAGACGATCTTCTGCTTCGGCAGCCACGCGGTGATGTCGCCCTCGGTGTGTCCGCGGCCGAAGTGCTGGAGCACGAGGTCGCCGCGGCCGCCGCCGAGGTCGATGGTGAGTTTGTCGGCGAATGTCAGGGTGGGCCAGGTGAGCCCGGGCACGGAGTCGGCCGCCTTGGCGAGGCGCGGCATGCGTCCGAATTCGCTTGCCCAGTCTTCCTTTCCACGCTCCTCGATGAGGGCGCGGGTGGTCTCGTGCGACACGATGGTCTCCGCGTCGAACGCGGACGCACCGAGCACGCGGACGGCGTGGTAGTGCGAGAGCACCAGGTAGCGAACCGGCTTGTCGGTGTGCTCGCGCAGTTTGCGCAGCCAGTCCTGGGCCGCCACCGGGGTGGCGAGCGCCTCGAAGCAGACGACGAAGTCCTCGCCCTCGATGGCGCCGATGTTGGGATCCCCCTCCGCGGTCAGCGCGTACACGCCCTCGGCGAGGACTTCCAGGGTCTGCTCCTTCTCACCGAGGTCGGCCGACGAAGCGAAGCTTGTGGGGCTCATGCGATCCACCTAACTAATCAAAGGTTTGATTGATGGTGGCCACAGTAACCCGGATCACAAGATAATGAAAGCCTTGATCAAAATTTGTCGGCCACGTATAACGTTGCGCGTTATTAACGCAGCGCGTTATAGTTGTCGGGTGATCGAATCGTTCGGCGACAAGGAGACCGAGCGGGTCTTTCATCGGCAGTTCTCGAAGAAGCTCCCGCAGGACATCCAGCGGATCGCGCGCCGGCGCCTCCTGTTGATCGACGCGGCCACCGACGTCAACGACCTGCGGGTGCCCCCGGGCAATCGCCTGGAGAAGCTCTCTGGGGACCGGTCGGGCCAGTACAGCGTTCGGATCAATGATCAGTACCGCATCTGTTTCAACTGGCGCGCCACAGCCGCGTACGACGTGGAGATCACCGACTATCACTAACCACCCGAGGGGAGCCGACGCTCCATCCGACCACAGAACCGACAAAGGAACACCGACAATGACTACAGACCTGAGCCCCATTCACCCCGGTGAGATCCTCCGCGAGGATTTCCTCGAGCCGTTCGGAATCACACAGAACCGACTCGCCACGACCATCGGTGTTCCACCGCGACGGATCAACGAGATCGTGCTCGGAAAGAGGTCGATCACCGCAGACACCGCTCTGCGTCTTGGGAAGGCATTCGGAAACAGTGCACAGTTCTGGCTCAATATCCAGGACCGCTACGAGCTCGACATTGCGGCCGACAAGCTAGGCGACACTCTCGCCAACATCCCGCGACTGTCGGCATAGAGGTAGGTACGCCGACGGACAAACGTGTAGACACGGACGACGGACCCAGCCGAACGAACGGGACGCTCGTTCGATCTGACGCAACGAGCGTCCCGTTCGTAGCGGGATGGGTGCGGTATCACCCCACCAACAGCACGCCGACCAGGGCGATCGATGCCACCCAGAGCGTGGAGATGGTGGCGAGGACGAAGGGGCGGGCGCCGACCTTCTTGATGGTGGAGACGTGGACGCCGGCACCGAGGGCGAACATGGCGGCGGTGAGGAGGGCGGTCTGCACGATCTTCGCGTCGGCGAGGAGGCCGGCGGGCAGCACGCCGATGGACCGCAGGCCGACACAGGCGAGGAAGGCGAGGACGAACAGCGGGATCAGCGGGGGACGCTTCACGTCGGCGTCGGTGCCGGCGAGGGAGCGCTGCCGCACGCTGAGGACGGCCATGACCGGGGCGAGCATGAGCACGCGGGCGAGTTTCACCACGGCGGCGACACCGAGGGCGGCGCCGCCGATCGCGCCACCTGCGGCGACGACCTGCGCGACCTCGTGGATGGAACCGCCCGCCCACAGGCCGGCGTCGGTGTCCGACAGCCCCAGCGCTCGCGCCAGCAGGGGGATCGCCGGGATCATGAGGGTGCCGAAGATGACGACGAGCGCGACCGCGGTGATCACCTCTTCCTCGTCGGCGTCCACGACACCGTCCACCGCTGCGACGGCGGCCGCACCGCAGATCGAGAAGCCGCAGGCGATGAGCAGCCGTTGCGTCCAGCTGAGGCCGAGAAGCTTGCCGGCGAACATCGTGCCCACGATCCCGAGACAGACGATCGCGACCACGACGACGATGACGCCCCAGCCGAGTCCGAGAATGTCGCTCAGCATCAACTGGAGTCCGAGGAGGGCGATGCCCACCCGGAGAAGTTTCTTGGCGGAGAATTGCAGTCCGGGACGAAGGCGCTCGGGCAGGTGCGCGACGTTCGACAGGACGGCGCCGAACACGATGGCGATCAGCAGTGGGCTCACCGTCGGCAGCAGCCGGCCGACGCCCAACGCGAGGGCGGTGGCGACGGCGCACAGCGCGAGGCCCGGTAGGAGAGTGGCCGTGGCGGTCTGCAGTCGCGGCAGCGTTCCCGTGCTCTCGACTCGCTGTTCCTCGGACTTCGATTCGCTCAGTTGACTACTCATGTGTACACGGTCCGCCAGCCCGGCCCTCCGCGGTAGCCGTCATCTCGGCATGAACACATATCATTCTGATATGTCTTGCGCCGGGGTCATATACTCGATGCATGTCCCGCAGATGGCCCGAGTTCCCCGTTCTGGAGTTACTCGTCGGCGTCGACGACCACGGAAGCCTCAGCGCTGCCGCCAGACTCGCCGGAATGGCGCAGCCGAATGCGAGTCGCGCCATCAAACAACTCGAGCGCCAGTTCGGCATGACACTGTTGCAGCGCAGCCCGACGGGCTCGATACTGACGCCGCAGGGGACCGTGATCGCGCACTGGGCGCGCCGGGTGCTGTCCGATACCCGCCGGATGCTCGACGTGGCGGAGGGGCTGCGTGCGGAACGCGCCGCCGAGTTGACGGTGGGTGCCAGCATGACGGTGGCGGAACACCTGATGCCGGGGTGGCTGGGGCAATTCCGTCGGTTGCACTCCGACGTGACCATCCATCTGCAGGTGCACAATTCGACTCAGGTGTTCGAACGGATCAACAGCAGGATCTGCGACGTCGGGTTCGTCGAATCGCCGACGGTGCCACGCCCGCTCAAGAGTCTCACGGTTGCACGCGACCGGCTGGTCGTCGTCGTTCACCCCACCCATCCGTGGGCGCGGCGGCGGAGGGCCCTGTCGATCGCCGAGTTGGCCATGACACCGCTCCTGGCCCGGGAGCCGGGATCCGGAACCCGGACCACCCTCGACGTGGCGCTACAGGAATACGACCGGGCGGCACCGCTTCTCGAACTCGGGTCCGCCGCCGCGATTCGCACCAGCGTGCTGGCCGGAGTCGGTCCCGCCGTGATGAGCACCCTCGCCGTGGCGGAGCAGGTCTCAGCCGGTGAGCTGAAGGTGATCGACGTCGACGGACTCGAACTCGACAGGGTCCTGCGGGCCGTGTGGCGGGGTGCGCGTCAGCTCGACGGTCCCGCAGGAGAATTGGTGCGCCTGGTACGCCGGGTCGGCGCCGAGCACTGAGCACTGAGCGGCACTCATCCCAGAAGGCAGGTCGCCGCTCCGGCGGCGATCACCAACACGATGACCGCGGAGCGGAACACGCCCGGCGGAAGCCGGCGGGCGATCGCCAGTCCGGTGACGTTGCCGATCAGCGCGGCGGCGACGAAGACCGGGAGTCGCGGCCAGAACATCGACTCCGTGATCTCGTCACGGAACCACAGGATGGAGAGAGCCATGATGTTGGCGACGATGAAATAGCCTGCGAGGTCGGCGATGAACGCGAGCGGGGGCAGCCGAGCTCGCATCAGCAACAGGACCGGGGGCGGCCCGTTGAGGGAGGTCGTCGTTCCGAGGTAGCCACCCACGGAACCGGTGAGGACGTGCGCGGTCGTCGACGGTGTTCGGGTGGTGTCCGACCGGGTCGGGAGGGCCATCGCCAGCCCGCACAGCATCACCACGATTCCCGCAGCCGGTTTCAGATACTGCTCCGGCAACAGTCCGAGAGTGATCGCACCCAGCCAGGCACCGGGCAGGCTGCCCCCACCCAGCAGCGCCACCCGTCCCCAGCTGATGTGTTCTCGCAACTGATAGGCTGCGCCGATCCGCGTGATCAACCCGGCCATCAGATTGACGAATACCACTTCGGGAACACCGAATCCGATGATCAGCATCACCGGTGTCGCGATCAGTGCCGTTCCGAACCCGGTGGCGCCGCCGATGACCGACGCGATGCCGATGCACAGGGCACCGATGAGGAGCATCGTCATCGCGACTCCCTTCCCGATCCGGTGGCACGTTCCCGTGCAGGTCTGATGTTCAGGTGGCCAAAGATTGGACTGCGCTCACCAGGGCCATCAACTCGATGTCGCTGGTGGTGCACCCGCGGGAGAGGTCGTTCCACGGCGCGGCCAAGCCTTGCAGGATGGGTCCCAAGGCTATTGCACCACCGAGCCGTTGGGCAATTTTGTATCCGATGTTGCCGGCATCGAGATTCGGGAACACCAGCACGTTCGCCCGGCCGGCGACCCGCGAGTCGGGCGCCTTGGACGCACCGATCTCGGCGACGAGCGCGGCATCGAACTGCAGATCTCCGTCGACGTGCAGTTGCGGATCCCGGACGCGTACCAGTTCCGCGGCCTCGCGGACCTTCTCCACGCGCGGATGACGGGCGCTGCCCTGGGTGCTGAACGACAGCATCGCCACGATGGGTGTCTGCTCGGTGAGATGGAAGTGGGTGGCGCCCGCCGCCAGTGCGATGTCGACCAGTTCGTCGACCGTGGGGTCGGGCACGACGGCGCAGTCGGAGAATGTCAACTGCCGACCGTCCGGCAGCAACATCAGGAATGAACTCGACAGGATGCTCGACCCGGGGGCGAGCCCCACGATGCGCAGTCCGGCCCGCAGCACGTCGGACGTCGGCCTGCCCGCTCCGGCGACGCCGGCATCGACCACTCCGGCACGCAGCGCCGCCGCGGCGAGGCACACCGGGTCGGACAGCGCCGACTCGATCCGGTCGGGGTACCGGGCGAACCCGGCTTCGACGGCTCCGCGGATCGCGGGGTCTGCGGCTGCCTCGGCGATGTCGATGACGAGTTCCTCGGCCAGCGGGATACCCGTCACCTCGGCGATGCGCCGGATGACGTCCCGCCGCCCGAACAGTCGCGGCGAGACGACACATTTGTGGTGCAGGGAGTGGGCGGCGCGGATGGCGCGTTCGTCTTCGCCGTCCGCGAGACCGACGATGCGGTTCTGCCCGCGCAGAGCAGCGACCCAGTGATCGATCAGCGACGAATCATTCTGTCGTGCAGTGCCGGTAGGTGGTGCAGCGGTGACGCCCGGGGCCATGGCCTCGCTCTCCCGTCGATACGAAGAGGGGTGGCGGCCGTCGATGGTCGACGACCGCCACCCGCTGGAATGAGGGAACTCGTCGTTCCCTACGGCTGGATTGCCTTCTCGATGTCGGTGAGCATGCTGTCGATTCCGTGGAGCAGTTCCGAGAGCACCTCGTCGTCGGCGACGAGTGGCGGCGAGATCATCAGCATCGTGGCGCCGCGATCGTCGCCGCGGAGGATCACCTTGGTGCGGGCGAACGCCTCCGGCAGCACCTTGCGCAGGACGGTCAGCGACTCTTGCTCGGTGAACTCGCGGCCGCTGTCGCTGTCGGCCATCAGCTCGATGGCGTAGAAGAACCCGGTTCCGCGCACGTCCTTGACGCAGCGGTGCGCACCCATCAGCGAGTCGAGTGCGGTCCGCAACTTCGGGCCGCGGGCGGCGACGTTGCCCAGCACGTTCTCGTCCCGCATCGCGGTGATGTTCGCGACCGCCACCGCGGTCGACACCGGGTGCCCGCCCCACGTCGCGCCGTGGGTGAACACGCCGCCCTTGGGTGAATCGTAGAGCTCACGGACCAGCTGTTCACGCACGATGAGACCACCGAGCGGGGCGTATCCGGAGGTGGATCCCTTCGCGAACGTGATCATGTCCGGCACGACGCCGGTGAGACCGTGCCCGAACCAGTACCCGAGGCGGCCGAACGAGCAGATCACCTCGTCGGAGACCAGGAGGATCCCATGCTTGTCGCACAGCGCGCGCAGTGCGGGCCAGTACCCGTCCGGCGGTACGAGGGCGCCGCGGCCGTTCTGCACCGGCTCGGCGAAGACGGCGGCGATGGTCTCGGCGCCCTCCTCCTCGATGACGGCCTCGATCGCGGCGATGCAGTCGAGCTGGTCGGCCGGACCGCAGTCACCGATGAATCCGAGGGTGTTGGGTACCGATCGGACCCCCGGCAGCAGCGGGCCGAAGGGGTCCTTGATCTTCGGCAGCTGGGTTACCGAGAGGGCGCCGAGAGTGGTTCCATGATAGGCCATCTCGCGGCTGATGATCTTGGTTCGCTGGGGGTTTCCCTGGCTGCGGTGGTACTGCCGGGCGAACTTGACCGCCGTCTCCACGGCCTCGGATCCCGAGTTGACGAAGAACGTCGTCCCGAGGTCACCGGGCGCGAGGTCGGCGATGAGCGCGGACGCCTCGATCGCGGGAATATGGGCGCTGCCCCAGTTCGAGGCGTACGCCAACGTCCCGATCTGCTCGCTCGCCGCCCGGGCGATGTCGTCGCGGCCGTGACCGATGTTCACGCAGAACAGGCCTGCCAGACCGTCGAGGAAACGGTCCCCCTCGGTGTCGATCAGGTAGCTGCCCTCGCCGCGAACGAACACCGGAAAGTCGCTTTCCCAGGTGTCCTTGCGGGTGAAATGAGGTCCGAGGTGCCGGCGGGCTCGTGCTCGCAATTCGGTAACGTCCACGACCATCTCCTTCGTTGTCGAATGGCTGTGACCCACAACATACCGACGGGGCAGACCGCAGGTCAGGGCCAGAAGAGCGGTATTCGATGGGTCCAGACTGGTCCCCGCAGACGACGCCCAACTGGTCCTTCTGGTCCCATGCCAGAGTGATCCAGACTTCGGTATCGCTCGGGCACCACGACTTGTGGTCGGAGCGGCGAACAGCCCCAGCTAACGGAGGTCTCAGATGAGGATCGGTATCCCCAAGGAAGTCAAGAACCACGAGTACCGGGTGGCGGCCACTCCCGCCGGCGTGCACGAACTGGTTGCCCACGGACACGACGTGTTCGTCGAACGCGGTGCGGGGGAAGGCTCCTCGATCGGCGACGACGCCTACGGTGCCGCCGGCGCGAAGATCCTCGACACGGCCGATGCGGTCTGGCAGAGCGCAGAACTGGTCCTCAAGGTCAAGGAGCCCATCGCGGAGGAATACCACCGGATGCGTTCGGACCTCACGCTGTTCACCTACCTGCACCTCGCCGCGGGCGAGGAGTGCACCCGGGCGCTGCTCTCCGCCGGAACCAATTCGGTTGCGTACGAAACGGTTCAGCTTCCCGACGGTTCGCTGCCCCTGCTGTTCCCGATGAGCGAGGTCGCCGGCCGGCTCGCGCCCCTCGTCGGTGCGCAGGCACTGATGCGACCGGAGGGTGGCCGCGGCGTACTGATCGGTGGCGTGTCCGGTGTGTCCCCGGCCCGCGTCGTCGTGATCGGTGCCGGCGTATCGGGCATGAACGCCGTCGCCGTCGCGGCCGGCACGTGGGCCGACGTCGTCCTCTTCGACAAGAACGTCGACAAGCTGCGCACCGCCGACCGCATGTACCAAGGCCGGATCCGCACCCTCGCCGCCAACTCCTACTCGATCGAGCAGGAGGTCATGCAGGCCGACCTCGTCATCGGCGCCGTGCTCGTCCCCGGTGCGAAGGCACCGAAGATCATCTCGAACTCGCTCGTCGCACGGATGAAGCCGGGCAGCGTCCTCGTCGACATCGCGATCGACCAGGGCGGATGCTTCGAGGATTCGCGTCCCACCACCCACGCGGAGCCCACGTTCAAGGTCCACGACTCGGTGTTCTACTGCGTGGCGAACATGCCGGGAGCGGTGCCCCACACCTCCACGTACGCACTCACCAACGTGACCTTGCCGTACACCCTGCAGATCGCCGAGAAGGGCCTGGCCCGCGCGGCGCGGGAGAACGCAGCGCTGCGGGCCGGAGTCAGCACGGTCGCCGGCCGCCTGACGAACGACGCCGTCGGCGCCGCTCTGGGAATCGAGTCGGTCAGCGTCGACGAAGCGCTCGACCTCGTTTGATTTCACCGCCGGCCCGGCATACTGAGGAGTGCTCGTTCGAGAACTTCTCGGCGTGCCGGGTCGGCCTTCGTCTGGCCACTCCGCGATCTACAGGAGGCGATGCGTGCCGAGAACACTGATCGAGATCGACCGCAATTCCTCCGAGCCGCTGTATCGCCAGGTTCGGCGGGCGATCGAACACGGCATCGCCAACGGACTGTTCGATCCCCGGCACCGTCTTCCGAGTTCGCGCGAGCTCGCGGTCGATCTCGCGATCTCCCGGAACACGATCAACCTGGCCTATCAGGAACTGATCGCCGAGGGACTCGTTCAGAGCCACCAACGCTCCGGCATGTTCGTGAATCCCGACATGATCGAGACGCTCGCCTCCGACGCCCGCGCGACCATCCCGCGCATCGACTGGTCGTCCCGCATCCGGCGCTACCCCGACGCCGACGTTCCCCACATCGAGAAGAATCTCGACTGGCACAGCTACCCGTACCCGTTCCTGGCCGGGCAGATCGACATCCGCAGCTTCCCGGCCCGAGCCTGGGTGCGGTGCCTGCGCGACGCGCTGTACCAACCTCATGCCTACGCCAGTCTCCAGGACAGCGTCGGGGCGGACGATCCGATGCTGATCGACATGATTCGCCAGCACCTGCTGCCGTCGCGCGGCATCGAGGCGAGCGCCGACGAAGTGCTCGTCACCGTCGGATCCCAGCAGGGCCTCGACCTCGTCGGCCGAGTTCTGCTCGGACCCGAACATCGCGTCGCCATCGAGAACCCCGGCTACCTCGACGCACGACACATCTTCCTGCGCACCGGTGCCCAGGTGTACGGCATCGACGTCGACGCACACGGCCTCCGCCCGCCGGAGACTCTGCGCGGCACCGACCTCATGTATCTGACACCGAGCCATCATCATCCGACCAACGTGACGCTCGGCATCGACCGTCGTCAACGCCTGCTGCAACTCGCCGCCGAATCCGGCACCGTGATCGTCGAGGACGACTACGACAGCGAATTCCGCTACCACGGCAGCCCCAGTCCGGCGCTCAAGGCGCTCGACTCCAGCGGCGACGCCGTGTATCTCGGTACGTTCTCGAAGTTCCTGGCCCCCGGCCTGCGCCTCGGCTACCTCGTCGGACCCGCGGATCTGGTGCGTGAACTGCGCAAAACTCGCCGGTACGTGCTGCGGCACCCACCCGGTCACCAGCAGCGGGCCCTGGCGATGCTCATCGACAGCGGGGAGTACCACCGGGCACTGCGCCACCACCGCACCCAGATGAAACACAAGTGGGAACGCCTGTGCACGGCCGTCGACAAGTACCTGCCGTGGTCGCAGGAACCGTACCCGCCCGGCGGGGTGAGCCTGTGGATGACCGGCCCCGACGAACTCGACTGCCGCGCCGTCGTCCGCGAGGCGGAACAGCGCGGCGTCCTCGTCGAGCGCGGCGACATCTTCTACACCCAGCCGGTACCGCCCCGCAACCACTTTCGCATCGGCTACGGGGCGATCCCACTGCGCTCCATCGAAGAGGGGATCGCCCTCCTCGGTCAGGCCTGCGCGGCGAGTATGCGGCGCTGAGGCTCCTCGCGTCGCGCGCCGCGCGCGACCGGTTCCCGCTCAGGACCGGGAGCGAGCAGTCGCCACACGAGGATCACGAGCGCGTTCACGCCCGTCGAGACGACTCCGCTGTTGATGCCGCCGAGAACCGAGGGTCCCTGCAGGTACAAGACGATGGACAGCCCCACCCCGACAATCATTCCGGTCGTGATCGCCGCGGCGGGCACCCGCCGCATGAACAGCACTACCAGGAAAGCCGGAACCACCTGCGCCACGAGACCGTAGAACAGGTTGAGGACGGTGAGCATGAGCGTCGAGGCATACAGCGTGAGCAGTGCGCCGAGAACGAGGAAGGCGGCGACGAACACCGTGCTCCACCGTCGCTGGGCGTGCGGCCCGAGTCCCGAGAACAGGTTGCGTGACACCAGCCCCCCGATGCCGAGTGCCGTCGCGGCGAGCACCAGCAGACCGGACAGCGCCGCGCCCGACGCCACGATTCCGACGAGCCAGTCCGGCAGCAAGCCGCGGGCGGTCACCATGAAGATCGTGTTGGGATTGTCGACGCCCGGGTACTTCTGCAGCGCGTAGAACGAGGCGAGAACCAGCAGCGGGTAGATGAGCATGTACAGCGGCATCCACACCGTCGAACCCTTCACCGCGCGCTCCGACTTCGCAGGCAGGATGTATGAGGCGCCCAGCCCCAGGTAGAACACGAGCGCCTGGAAGACGATGGTGGTCATCGTGAACGTCATCGCCGAACCCTGGATGGTGCTCACGGCGGGGGTGATGTGGAGCGGAGCGGTTGCGGCGCCCGACCCGTGGGTGGCGAACAGCACCGCGATACCGACGGCCGCGACCGTGATGACCATCAGCGTGTCCTTGATGACCGACACGTACGCAGGAGAGCGGATCCCCGACACCGCGACGTACAGGAAGGCGAGGACGCCGGCGATCACGACCGCCTGGACCGGGGTGAGACTGACGCCCAGGGACGACAGCACCACCTGCAGACCGATGAATTGGTACTGACCCCACGGCACGAGGCCGACGAGCAGCGTCAGACACGTCACCAGTTCCACTGTGCGACTGGAGAAATGCCTGCCGAAGATGTCGGGGACGGTCATCGCGTCGTACCGCTTCGCGGCCCGCCACACCAGCGGTGCAAGGAAGTAGCCGAACACGTACGCGAGCAGGATGTACCCGATGAACCACACGCCGTAACTCGCACCGTGGGCGTAGATGCCCGACGGGAATCCGAGCAGCGTGCCGATGCTGTACACCTCACCGACCGCGAGGAAGTACACCAGCCAAGCGGGGAACGAGCGCCCGCCGACGAGGAACTCCGAGATGCCTCCGTTGCGGCGGCCGTACCCCGCGTAGACGGCGACTCCCACAGAGATGGCGAGTACGACGCAGAGGATGACGATGATCATGCGGTTTTCTCCTCGTCCGGGTAGTGACTGCGGTCGAAGAAGCGCCAACTGACCCACAGGCACAGCGTGGTGAGCGGGAAACAGACGAAGGTCCAGAGGAACACGACGGGAAAGCCGAAGAGCACGGAGTGAATTCGTCCGAATGTGAATACTCCGCCGAGGATCGCGACGGTCGGCACGACGAACCCGATGACGATGCTCGGCCAACTGCGGATCATCGCACCACCGCCGTGGGCACGAGCGCGGACGTCGAGTGGACGACGTTGCCGCCGACGACGGTCGCGTCCACGGTGAGCGCGCGGATCGTCTCGGGTGCTACCGAGGTGACGTCCGCCGACAACACCGCGAGGTCTGCGAGCTTCCCTACCTCGAGGCTGCCCCGCGACGACTCCTCGCCGCCGAGGTACGCGGCGTCGATGGTGTAGGCGCGCAGGGCAGCGTCGACGTCGATGGTTTGTTCCCGGCCGAGCACGTCGCCGTTCCGGGTGATCCGGTTGACGGCACACCAGATGCCCTCGAGTGGCGGCACCGGGGTGACGGGCGTGTCCGAGTGCAGGCCGAACGTCAGCCCACGCGAGCGCGCCGAGGCCAGCGGGCTGATGCGGCGCGCCCGCTCCGGTCCGAGGAAGCGATCCCGGTGCCGATCACCCCAGTAGTAGACGTGTTTGACGAAGAAGGAGGCCAGCACGTCGTTCGCGGCCATGCGGTCGAGTTGGTCCTCCCGCACGGTCTGGCAATGCTCGATCCGGTGCCGTCGGCGACGTCCGGGCTCGACCCCGAGCCGCTCGTATCCGTTGATGATCGCCTCGATGGCGGCGTCCCCGTTGCCGTGCACGGCGACCTGCCAGCCGGCGGCATCCAGCGCGGCGATCCTGCGGCCGAGATCGTCGGGGTCGAGCAGCATCATGCCGTGCTCGTCCGGTGCGCACGTGTACCCCTCGGCCAGGCAGCCGGTGAGTCCTTGGATGGATCCGTCGGCGACGATCTTCACGCCCGAGAGGCTGAAGTGGTCGTCGTCGGCTGCGGGATCCGGTGCTTCCGGCGTGCCCTCGTCGAGGCCGGCCACCAGTTCGTGGAACAGATAGCCGTGCACGCGGGTCGGGAGTCCGCCGGTCCGCGTCAGAGTGCGGTACGCATCGAGTCCCGCGCGTCCGCCGATCAGACCGATACCGGCGTCGTGCACCGTCGTGACGCCGTGCCGCGCGTACTCCGCCCCCGCCAGCCGCAACGCCTCCACCGCCTCGTCGCCGCCCCGGCTGGGCACGATCGAGTTCACCATGAACGCTGCCCCTTCGAGCAGCAGCCCGGTCGGGTGTCCCGAGGAGTCCCGCGCGATTCGTCCGCCGGGCGGATCCGGCGTCGTGTCATCGATTCCCGCGATCCGCAGCGCCGCCGAGTTCGCCACGCAGAAGTGGCCCGACACGTGCGTCAGCAACACCGGGTTGTCCGGTGCCACGGGGTCGAGGTCGGTGCGGGTCGGATGCCGATCGTCGGAGAGGAGCGAGTCGTCGTAGCGGTAGCCGCGGATCCATTCGCCGGGTTCTTCGTCGGCGACCGCCTGCTCCACCCGGTGCACGATGTCGGCGATGCACTCGTTCGGCGGCGTGCCCGCGTCGACCTGCGCGGCCAGCGTCATCCCGAAGAACTCCGGGTGATTGTGCGACTCGACGAAGCCCGGGATCGCAGTGCGGCCACCGAGGTCGAGGACCTGGGTATCGGGACCGATCCACTCGGCCACCGCACGATCGGAATCGACCGCGACGATGCGGCCGCCGCGCGCCGCAAGTCCGCTCGCCCGGCGGCCCAGCCTGTCCATCGTCAGGACCGTTCCGTTCAGGACGACGAAATCGGCCGATCGCGCATTGTCCGCGCTTCTGGGAAAGTCCACCACAGTGCCTGCCTTTCGTTACCGCGTCGAAGTAGTTCGAGCACTACCTTGCGCGCACTGTGACGCGGGCAACAGGACCAGACGACGATCGCCGGACGGTACCAGCGCAGCCCGAAAGGGGGTCTACCGCAACGCCACCTGCACCAGCACGGCGATGCCGAGGACTCCGAGTAGCCAGAGGACGCGTTGACGAACGCGGTCGGCGGTGGTGCGGGCGAACATCCATTTGCCGGCGGCTGCGCCTGCCAGGCAGAGGGGGATGAACAGCGCGGTCTGGGCGAGGACCTGTGTGGTGAGCAATCCGCCGGCGGCGGATCCTGCGACGCCGAATGCGTCGATGCCGAGGAAGAACACCACCAGCGAGGCGCGGCCGGCGACAACGTGTGAGGACGCCGAGAAGTACATCAGGATCACCGGTGGGCCACCCAATGCGAAGCCGCCGTTGAGAAGTCCCGAGACGACGCCGGTCGCGGTGGTGCTGCCGGGGCCCGGGAGGGATGCGCGGTCGGGCACGACTGCCATGGCCACCGCTGCGGCGACGATGGCGAGTCCGAGCAGGATGCGGACGAGGTCACCGGACAGTTGGGTGAGCAGCCACATTCCGACGGGCATGCCGATGAGGGTGCCGGCGAACAGCCACCGCAGCGACTGCCAGTGCACCTGACGCCACACCTGGGGCAGCATCGCCGCACTGGAGACGACTTCGAGGATGAACACTGTCGGGATCACGGCGGTCGGAGGGAGCAGCACCACCAGTCCCGCCACCCATACCATCGAGCCGCCGAATCCGCCGAAGCCGCGGACCACGCCGCCGGCCACGATGATGAGCAGGGCGAGAGCGATCGCGGGCATCGAGAGACCCCACACTGTTGATGCCACGAATCGCCACCGTTCACTTCCACGTCGTCATTACCTTCGACAACGAATTGTGGGAGGTCGGGGCCGGCAGGACCAGATCCAGTCCGCGACGGATCGTCGGTACCAGGACGCACGAAGGTGGTCCCCGGCTGCCTGCGCCGGGGACCACCTCACGGGTGTGGGATTACACGGTGTGGGATTACACGTAGTCCTTGTACTTGTCGAGCAGGCGCACCGGCTTCGCCAGCGCGTCGCGGCGGAAGGGGTCGCCCAGTTCCCGGGTGCACATGATCTCGATGACCGTCGTCTTGCCCTCGTTCATCTGCGCGGCGACCGCGCGCTGCAGCGCCGGGCCGACCTCTTCGAGTTTGTCGACGACGATGCCCTCGGCGCCCATCGCTTGCGCGATGCCGGCGAAGGATTCGCTCTCGAGCTCACCCGCGACGAAGCGGCGGTTGTAGAAGTCGACCTGGTTCTTCTTCTCCGCACCCCACTGACGGTTGTGGAACACGACTGCGGTGACCGGGATGTCGTGGCGGACGGCGGTCATGATCTCACCGAGGCTCATTCCCCAGGCGCCGTCGCCGGCGTACGCGATTGCGGGCCGTTCCGGTGCCGCCGCCTTCGCGCCGATGACGGTGGGCAGTGCGTAGCCGCAGTTGCCGAAGCTCATCGGGGCGAGGAAGCTGCGCGGCTTCTCGAACCGCAGGTAGCTGTTGGCGACCGAGTTGATGTTGCCGATGTCCGTGGACACCATCACGTCCTCCGGCATCGCCTTCTCCAGCTCACGCAGCACCTGGCGCGGGTGCAGCCAGTTGCCTTCCTCGCCTTCCTGTTCGGCGATCATGTCGAGGCTGAACGGATCGCGCTCATGGGTCCACTCGTCGAGTTCCTTCTCCCATGCGGCCTTCTCGGCGTCGATCCTCTTGCTGCGCTCCTCGCGGTTGGCGTCGCACGTGAGAGCCTTGCCCTCGAGCCGCTCGGTGAGCGCTATTGCGGCAGCCTTCGCGTCGCCGCAGATCCCGACGGACACCTTCTTGACCAGGCCGAGCATCTTGTGGTCGGCGTCGATCTGGATGATTTTGGCGTTCTTGGGCCAGTAGTCCATGCCGTGCTGCGGCAGCGTGCCGAAGGGGCCGAGGCGGGTGCCGAGCGCGAGCACGACGTCGGCCTGGCTGATCAGCTTCATCGCAGCCTTCGACCCCTGGTAACCCAGCGGGCCGGTCCACAGCGGGTGGCTCGCGGGGAACGAGTCGTTGTGGAGGTAGCTGTTGACGACGGGCGCACCGAGACGCTCGGCGAGTGCCTTGCACTCCTCGACGCCGTCGGCCATGACCACGCCGCCACCGGAGACGATCACCGGGAATTCGGCCTGGGCCAGCAGTTCCGCTGCCTCGTTCAGGCTCTTCTCGCCGCCGGGACCGCGGTCGAGCCGGGTGGGCTTCGGGATCTCGGTCTCGATCTCGCCGTAGAAGAAGTCGCGGGGGATGTTGAGCTGCGTGGGGCCCATCTCCGACATGGCGCGGTCGAAACAGCGGCCGGTGAACTCGGCCATGCGCTTCGGGTTGTTGACGTGGCCCTGGTACTTGGTGAACTCCTGGAACATCGGGAGCTGGTTGGCTTCCTGGAAGCCGCCCAGGCCGGTTCCCATGGTGCCGGCCTCGGGGGTGACGATGACGACCGGGCTGTGCGCCCAGAACGCGGCGGCGATGGCCGTGACGCAGTTGCTGATGCCCGGACCGTTCTGGCCGATCACCATGCCGTGCCGCCCGCTGACCCGGGCGTATCCGTCGGCCATGTGTCCCGCGCCCTGCTCGTGGACGACCGGGACGAGTCGGATTCCTGCGGGAGCGAAGATGTCCATCGCATCCATGAAGGCGGACCCCATGATGCCGAACATGTCCGTCACACCGTTGGCGACCATCGTCTCGACGAACGCCTCTGACGGTGTCATCTTCTGTACACCGGTGACCGCGGTGCGATCGGCACCGTTCTTCTTCTTGCTCATGTGTGATCCTCCTTCAGGGGCGCGCCGGAAACGGCAGAGAATGTCAAAAATCGGAACGTTTCGTTCGTGATTTTGTGATGTGCAGTGACTGTAGGCCACGTCACACGCTTCGTCAATGAATGTTCCTAAAACTGGAACGGGATGTATGATTTTTCGATACACGACGCGCAAGCGTCGCCATTCCGGCCGAGGAGGAACCGTGGGTGAGATTCACCGGATCAGCGAGTCGAACGGGCACCCGACCACGGAGCTACCCGGAGACACACCGACGCTCCGCCTGTTCGCGCTGCTCGAGATGATCGCGTCCAAGGACCAGCTGTTCACCCTGCAGGGGCTCGTCGAAGAGACGGGGATGGCCAAGCCGACCCTGCATCGCATGCTCCAGCAGCTCGAGGGAGCCGGGCTCCTCACCCGGCAGAACAACGGCCGGCACTACGGCACCGGGGTACGCCTGCGCCGCTTCGCCGAGAACCTTCTACTCAACGACACGCACCACGGCGCCCGGCACGCGATCCTCCGCAACCTCGTCGCGGAACTCGGCGAGAGTTGCAACGTGACCACCCTGTCGGGCAGCGAAGTGATATACCTCGATCGCGTGGAAACCCCGGAGCCCCTGCGGTTTACGCTTCACGCAGGATCGCGGGTACCCGCGCACTGCTCGGCGAGTGGCAAGATGATCCTGTCGCAGCTCAGCCCGGCGCAGCGCGGGCGACTGCTCGGGCGGATGCCGCTCGAGCGATACACCACCAAGACGGTCACCGACGTCGAGCTCATCGAATCCGAACTCAAGCAGGTGCGCCGGGACGGCTACGCTATCGACGACGAGGAGTTCCTGCCCGGCCTCGTCTGCGCGGCGGTACTCGTCCCTTGCGCCACAGGCAATTCCAATCTCTGCATCGCAGTCCAGGCCCCGGTCATGCGACTCACCCCCGACAAGGCGCTCAAGCTCCTTCCGGCACTGCGGCGCGCAGCCGACGCCATCGGTGAGATCGAGAACGAGGTCACGGGCATCGAATCGACAGACATCAACTGAAGGAGGGCGCATGCCCGAAATGACCACCGCGGCCCCCAGTCACCTGGTGTCCGCGCGCGAACTGTTCGGCCTCGACACCGATCTGACGGTGCGCGCGTTCCGCGAACCCGTCGACCACGTCCCCGACATCGACCCCGCATACCGTTTCGATCACGCCGTGACGACCGCGCTGCTCGCCGGGTTCGGCCGGAACCGCCGGGTGATGGTGCAGGGGTTACACGGCACCGGCAAGTCCACGCACATCGAACAGGTCGCGGCCCGGCTCAACTGGCCGTGCGTCCGGGTCAACCTCGACGGACATCTCAGCCGCCTCGACCTGATCGGCCGGGACGCCGTCGTCCTCCGAGAAGGCAAGCAGGTCACCGAATTCCACGAGGGCATCCTGCCGTGGGCACTGCAACGGCCCGTCGCCCTGATTCTCGACGAGTACGACGCCGGTCGTCCCGACGTCATGTTCGTGATCCAACGCATCCTCGAGCGCGACGGAAAGCTCACGCTGCTCGATCAGAACAGGGTGCTGTCGCCGCATCCGGCCTTCCGCCTGTTCGCCACCGCCAACACCGTCGGCCTGGGCAATCTCAACGGCCTGTATCACGGTGCGCAGCGGCTCAATCACGCTCAGATCGATCGATGGAACATCGTCGCGACCCTCGATCACCTACCCGTAGAACAGGAGATCGACATCGTCGCCGCGCGGGTGCCGTCCCTGGACGACCCCGTCGGCCGCGAACTGATCGGCTCCATGGTGGCCGTGGCCAACTTGACCCGCAACGGGTTCCGGGTCGGCGATCTGTCGACTCTGATGTCGCCGCGCACGGTGATCACCTGGGCCGAGAACATCGAGATCTTCCGCGACCCGGCGCTGGCATTCCGGCTGTCGTTCGTCAACAAGTGTGACGAAGCCGAGCGGCCGATCGTTGCCGAGTACTTCCAGCGCTGCTTCGACACGGAACTGGACCGGTCGGCGATGCTCGCGACGAGCGTGGCCTGAGTCCGCGGTCATGGCAGAACTGTCCGCACTGCCCGACTCGGTCCGCCGCCAGCAGCAGGTTCACGAACTGTGCGCCGCCGCGATCCGGGCACTCGCAGGCCAGGGCGAGTTGCACTTTCGTGGACCGGTGCTCCATCGCGGACACCGGCGCGTGCCGATGCCCGCCCCGCATCTGCACCCGACCTTCGCCCGCGACGACGTCACGTCCTTCCGCGGCGCGAGCGACGGCATGGCCCTGCGACTGCTCCACACCGATCCCGCTCTGCATCGGAGCCTGTGCCCGGAGGACACGCCGGGCCGGCTGATCTTCGAGACCCTCGAACAGTTCCGCGTCGAATCGCTGGCCGACGGCGCGATGGGCGGGGTGCGCGCGAATCTGGCCCACCGCTTCGCGCAGTGGTCGCAGGACTTCGTGGCGTCGGGGCTGACGGAGACCGTGCACGGCATGCTGCTGTTCACGGTGACGCAGATGTGCCGGGCCTGGATCACCGCCGAGCCGATACCCGAGTCGACGCAGGACCTGATCGAGTCGACGCGGTTCGCCCTGGCCTCCGTCCTCGGTGACCACCTTCCACCCCTACGCCGAACCCGATTGTCGCAACACGACTTCGGTATTCACGCGCTGGCCGTCGCCGACGTGATCGGCCGCCGGCTGGAGTCGGCCGCAGATCCGGACGACTCCGACAACGCCGGGCGCGACGAGCAGACCGCGAGCTTCTCCCTGATCTTCGACTTCGAGCCGGACGAGCACGAGGCCTTCGCTACCGCGGCGTCGGGGCACAGCCGCGCCCTGGGTGACGGCGGGGACGGATACCGCGTGTTCACCCGCGCCTACGACGAGACACGCGACGTCGCGTCGCTCGTCCGACCCGAACTGCTCCGGGACTACCGTCGACGTCTCGACCTCACCATCGACGGCCGGCACATCAACGTCCGGAAACTCGGACGGCAACTGAAGACACTGCTGTCGGAACCCGTCCGGGACGGGTGGGAAGGCGGACGGGAAGAGGGCTACATCGACGGTCGCCGGCTCGCGCAGCTCGTCACTTCGCCCGCCGAACTCCGGCTCTTCGCCGCCGAACGCACCGAACCCCGGACGGACGCGACGGTGACCTTCCTCATCGACTGCTCGGGTTCCATGAAGGAGTTCAGCGAACCGGTTGCGGTTCTGGTCGACGTGTTCGCGCGGGCACTCGAACTGGCCGACGCCCGCTGCGAGATCCTGGGTTTCACGACCGCCGCCTGGAACGGCGGTCGAGCCCGCAAGGACTGGCTCCGGTCGGGACGCCCCGGCAACCCGGGACGTCTCAACGAGGTGCGGCAGCTGGTGTTCAAGGACGCGGAGACCACCTGGCGCCGAGCGCGTCCCGCGATCGCGGGACTGCTGAAGAACGACCTGTTCAAGGAGGGTGTCGACGGTGAGGCCGTCGACTGGGCGTGCACCCGGATGCGCGACCGCGCCCCGGGCAGGAGGCTCCTGTTCGTGATCTCGGACGGCAGCCCACTGGACGGCGCCACCGCGCTGGCCAACGACGAGTTCTACCTGGACCACCACCTGCAGACGGTGGTCGAGCGGCACGAGGACGAACGAGCCGTCGAAGTGTGCGGGCTGGGGGTCGGGCTGGATCTGAGCCCGTACTACGACCGGTGCCGGACGCTCGATCTGGCGCACGGAACCAACAGCGACGTCATTGCCGACGTGCTGTCGATGATCGCCCACTGACAGGCGCACCTGTGAGTGGCTCAGCAGTGAAGGAGTCACACCCATGACCGAACACCGGGTTTCGCTGGTGACCTTGGACATTGCCGGTACGAGCGTCGACGAGGGCGGGGCCGTGTACGTCGCGTTGCGCGACACCGTCGAGAACTACCTCGGCGCGCCGATTCCGGACGATCGGTTCGACCGCTGGAAGGGCACAGGAAAACGACAGGCCATCGAGGGGCTGCTGCGTGAGAGCGGCGTCCCGGCCGACACCGCCATACTCGACTCCGTCGAATCCGAGTTCACCGCCATGCTCCTCGGCGCGTACCGGAAGACCCCGCCGACCGCGCTGCCGGGAGTCGCCGACGCCTTCGCCACGTTGCGGGAGAGTGGCATCAAAGTCGTTCTGCAGACGGGATACTCACGCGGCATCGCGGAGCCGCTGCTCGAGCAGGTCGGCTGGGAGGTCGGGAGGGACGTCGACGGCGTGATCACCAGCGATCAGGTGCGGATGAGCCGGCCGTCGCCGTATCTCATCTTCCGTGCGATGGAACTCGCCGGAGTGCAGAGTGTCGACGAGATCCTCGTCGGCGGCGACACCCCCAACGATCTACGGGCCGGAACGAACGCCGGAGCGCGGTACGTCGTGGGTGTCCTGACCGGTGCCCACGAAGCCGAGACGCTGCGCCCGGAACCCCACACGCACATTCTGGACAGCGCAGCGAAGATCCCTCAGCTGTTGGGCTGATCGACCACCGTGGGCCGGTTCTGCTGTCGTGCAGCAGAACCGGTCCACAGTCGTGCCGCGGTCAGTGCCGCGGGTCGGACCCCCGGTGGGGACCGGATGACTTTCGCGGGATCAATGTGGGCAGCGCACGCCTGATCGGGTTGTCGACGGGGGTCGGCATGAGCATCAAATCGAGTGCCGTGGCAGCGATCTGATCGAAGGGTGTGCGCACCGATGTCACCGGGACCGGCAACAGGTGCGCCAGCGGGATGTCGTTGTATCCGACGAGTGCGACATCGTCCCCGATCGACAGCGACGATTGATGGGCAGCCGCGAGGACGCCGATCGCGAGGTTGTCGTTGGCCGCGAAGACCGCGGTAGGACGAGTGACGGAGCCGAAGAGTCGGTGTCCGGCTTCTTCGCCGCTCTCGATACCGAAGGTGGTTTCGACGATCCACTCCGGGTCGACGGATATCCCTGCCTCCCGCAGCGCCCTCCGAGCGCCTGCGAGACGTCCGGTGGCGGTCGACGTGAAGAGCGGGCCGGACAGCACGGCGATGTCGGTGTGCCCGAGATCGATCAAGTGGCGGACGGCGAGGTAGCCGCCGGCTTCGTCGTCACCGATCGAAGACGGGCTGATGCCGTCGGTGCGCAGGACGAGTGCGTGGGGCACACCCTGTTCGCGCAGTTCGCGCGGGAGAGGATCGTCGCGTCGGCTGGAGGCGATGATCAAGCCGTCGACGTTCCGGGCGAGGAGGGTGCGCGCCGCCTCGCCTTCGTGGGTGGGGTCGTCACCGGTGGTTGCGACGACGGTGAAGTAGCCGAGCCTGGTCGCGGCCCGGCTGATCGCCTCGAACATCAACGCCATCACGGTGTCGCTCAACCGCGGGACGAGCACTCCGATCGTGGCGGTCTGGCCGCGTCGGAGACTGGAGGCGAAGGTGTTGCGGCGGTAGCCGAGTTGATCGGCGACCGCGCGCACGCGCTCGGCTGTCGCCGACCGGGACGGCGGCACCCGATCGTCGAGCACCCGGCTCACGGTCGAGGTGCTCACCCCTGCCGCGTCTGCCACGTCCCGCAGCGTGACCACTCTGCTCTTGTCCCGTCCCCGCGGCGCTGCGCTTCCGTTCGCTTCCATGGTGTTCCTATCTACCGCCTCTGACGGTCCGTCGAGCTGCCAAGAAAGCCTGATCACACCCGGTTCAGCATCGTGACCCTTGACACAGTTCACCATCGTAGCGCACGATGAAATCGTTCACGGGAACGTTCCCGGGAACGTTCCCAATCAATCGCAGCACCTTCGAAGAGAAGAGAGAACATCGTGACGACACTCGACCTCCGCGGACTCGTCCCGGCCCCCGTGACCCCCTTCAAGCGGGACGAGACCCTCGACTTCGACGCGATCCAGCGCCTCGGGTCGTGGCTGGCCGGCGTGGACGGGGTCAAGGGCCTGGTCGTCCTCGGCCACGCCGGTGAAGGCACCTTCCTCACCCAGGACGAGCAGGCAGCCGTGATCTCCGCCTTCCGGGAGGCAGTCGAGGACCGGCTCCCGATCATCGCCGGCATCACCGGTGAAGGAACCGCGGTCGCCGCCGACGAGGCCAAGCGCGCAGTGGCCGCCGGTGCCGCTGCCGGTCTCGTCTACCCGTCCCACGGCTGGCTGCGGTTCGGCTTCCAGAAGGGCGCACCGCAGGACCGCTACCGTCAGATCCACGAGGACTCCGGGCTCCCGCTGATCCTGTTCCAGTACCCGGACGTCACCAAGGCCACCTACGACCTCGACACTCAGCTCGAAATCGCCGCGCAGCCAGGTGTGTTCGCCACCAAGAACGGTGTGCGGAACATGCGCCGCTGGGACACCGAGATCCCGGTCCTGCGCCGCGAGAACCCCGAGCTGCAGATCCTCACGTGCCACGACGAGTACCTGCTGCACACGATGTTCGACGTCGACGGCGCGCTCGTCGGCTACGGCGGACTCGCACCCGAACCGTTGGTCGAGCTCATCGCTGCCGGCAAGGCCAAGGATTACGCCGCGGCCCGCGCCATCCACGACCGGCTGCTCCCCGTCACCCGCAACGTCTACCACCGCGGCTCGCACATGGAAGGCACCGTGGCGCTCAAGGAAGGCCTCGTCGCCCGAGGCATACTCGAACATGCCACCGTCCGTCCGCCACTGCTTCCCCTCGCCGAGGGTGCCGGCGCCGAGATCGCCGCCGCACTGCAGTCTGCCGGGCTCACCTCCGTCGCCGCCTACGCCTGACGATCCAGCACGCATCTTCACGGGCGACGGTGTCCTTCCGCCTTCGCCCACGCGGTCGCCGGTCATCCCTGCGAGCGGCCGATGTCACCGCCGGCCCGCCACCCTCCTCGAGGTGAGCGGGCCGGTGCGGAAGCACTCCGAGTTCCTTCCAGAAAGTAGGCTCATCCATGAGTCAGCCCTCTCGCACATCAGTCGATTCGGTCGGAGGCGCGTCAGTGGTCGCAAGCAGCCCACCGCCGCCCGAGGGTCGGACCCGGCCGCAGCGGAAGTACTGGATCCGCACCCTCGCCATGGCCGGTCCCGCGTTCATCGCAGGCGCATGGCAATTCGGCCCCGGCAACCTCGCCAGCGCAGTCCAGGCCGGCAGCGAATACAGCTACTCACTGATCTGGGTCATCGCCGTCTCGACGATCTTCATGCTCGTCTACGCCGACATGAGTGTGCGCCTGGGCATCCGCACACCTGTGTCGATGATCAGCTCCGTCAAGGACGTGCTGGGCCGACGTGTCGGCGTGGCCGCCGGCATCGGCGTCTTCGTCATCACCCTGTGTTTCTCCGTCGGCAACGCCGTCGGTTCCGGGCTCGGCCTGTCCATGGTGTTCGGTGGTTCCCCGATCGTATGGTCCGCGGTCTGCACCGTCTTCGTGGGTCTGATCCTGTTGTTCCGCAACGTCTACCGCACCGTGGAACGTGTCCTGCTGGTGATCGTCGCCCTCCTGGCGGCCACTTTCGTCTTCAGCGCCATCATCGCGAAACCCGACTGGTTCCAGGCCGTGAACGGACTCGTCCCCTCCATCCCGCCCGGCGGGCAACTCCTCGTCGTCGCCCTGGTCGGCACCAACTTCTCGCTCAACGCCGCCTTCTTCACTTCCTACGGCACCCATGAACGGAAGCGCACCGCAGCCGAATACCGCCAGACGACCATCGCCGACACCGTCCCCGGGATCGTGGCACCCGGCATCATGACCTCGCTCGTCATCATCGTCGCTGCCGCCGTCCTCGGCCGACAGAACGCCGAAGCGACCACCCTCGCTGGGCTGGCCAGGATCTTCGAACCCATCGCCGGGCCGATCGGATCGACGATCTTCGCGCTCGGGCTCTCGGGTGCCGCGTTCTCCGCCATGGTCGCCAACGCCACCGCAGGCGGAACCATGCTCTCCGACGGACTCGGCAAGGGCCCGTCGCCGAGCACGGCGACCGCCAAGCGCACCAGCGCCGCGATCCTCGCCTTCGGCCTCCTGATCGCCGTCTTGTTCACCAAGTCACCGGTGCAGCTCATCATCTTCGCGCAGGCTCTGACCGTGCTGATCGCGCCCTTCCTGGGGTTCCTGCTCTTCGTGATGAGCAACAACTCCCAGCTGATGGGCAACCTCCGGAACACCTGGTGGAAGAACGTGATCGCCGCCCTCGGCTTCGTCTCGATCCTGTCGCTGTCCGGACTGCTCGTGTACGAGCTGCTCAGCTGACGCGACACCGCCAAGTCACGTGGATCCCGGCGCCGGGGTCCTCACGGGGTGGGAGCGGAGACGCTCGGGGTGAACGGGCGGGAGTTGCTCCGCTTGCCGCGGCGCCGGAACCGGTAGGCGATCAGGGTGATGACGAGGGCTGCGACGCTCAGCGAGATCTGCGAGCGGGAGGAGTCGACGAAGAACATCGATACCAAGACGGCGAGGATGCCGCCGGCCGCGAGGATCGACAGGTAGGGGAACAGCCACATCTTCAGGCGGAGCTGTCCGACTTCTTCGCGAGTCATCAGGCCGCGCAGTTTGATCTGCGACAGCGCGATCATGAGGTACACCATCAGGATGGTGGCACCGGACGCGTTGAGCAGGAACACGAAGACGGTGTCGGGCGACAGGTAGTCCAGGCCGATGCAGGCGAAGCCGACGAGGGTGGCGAGCAGCAGCGAGTTGCGGGGGACGCCGTGTTTGTCGAGCTTGGCGATGCCCTGGGGTGCGTCGCCGTGGCGGGCGAGGGTGAACAGCATCCGCGAGGAGGTGTACAGGCCGGAGTTCAGGCACGAGAGCACCGCGACGAGGATGACGGCGTTCATGATGTCGGGTCCGCCCGGAATTCCCATGTGGGTCAGCGCTTCCACGAACGGAGACTGGCCGATCTTCACATCCGTCCACGGCACGATGATCGCGAGCAGCAGCACCGAACCGATGTAGAAGAACCCGACCCGGGCGATGACCGAGTTGGTGGCCTTGGTGATGGCCTTTTCGGGTTCGGCGGATTCCGCGGCGGCGATCGTCGCGATCTCGGGGCCGACCATGGAGAAGACGGCGACGACGACACCGGAGAGGATGACCGTCCAACCGTTGGGTGCGAAGCCGCCGTGGTCGGTGAGGTTGGAGAAGTCGGCCGAATGGCTCGGCCACAGGCCGAAGACGTAGGCGGCGCCCAGACCGAGGAACAGCACGATCGCAGCGACCTTGATACCGGCGAACCAGTATTCGAACTCACCGAAGTTGCGGACCGAACGGAGATTGGTGGCGACCATGGCCAGCAACAGGGCGGCGGCCATCATCCAGGAGGGCAGGTCGATCCAGCGTTGCAGCAGTTTGCCGCCGATGACGGCTTCCGCACCCACGACGACGACCCAGAAGAACCAGTACAGCCACCCGGTGGTGAAACCGGCCCACCCACCGAAGGCCTTGCGGGCGTAGCCGGCGAACGATCCGGTCGACGGATTGGTGGTGGCCATCTCGCCGAGCATCCGCATCACCAGGACGATGACGAGGCCGGTGATCGCGTACGACACGAACGCTGCCGGACCGGAACTGTGCAGCAGGGCGCTCGACCCCACGAACAGGCCGGCGCCCACCACACCCCCGATGGCGATCATCGTCAGGTGCCGCTGTTTCAGAGACTTCTGCAACGTCTCGGGCGGTTGTTCGAGAGTGGACATCAAACGCTCCCAGGGTCGAGTCGGGCACGAACACGGCACGCGGGCACAGTCGGCCTGACGGATCTGATCGAGGTGTGTGTGAGGGCGTCGCTCGGGATTGTGATGGCCCTCACAGCATGTTGATGGTGTTACTCAAGCCGACCGCGCGGCCGATGTGATCGGCGGATCGGACGAAACCTCGGAACCCATTTTGTCTACCTGAACAAATGGGCTGGTCGGCGGCACACTGACGACGGGGGAAAGTGTTTCGGGATCCGGCTCGGCCGGCGACGTCGGCGCGATAGCGCTCGGTCCCGGCCCACAGGATGTGAGCCGGGACCGACGAATTCCCGCGACGGCGTTCTGCGGGTCAGTTCTTCGAGGTCAGCGACTTGAGGAAGAAGGCCAGGTTCGCGGGCCGCTCGGCGAGGCGGCGCATGAAGTAGCCGTACCACTGGTCGCCGTAGGGCAGATAGACCCGCACGTGCTGCTGCTCCCCGATCAGCCGGAGTTGCTCGGTGTCCCGGATGCCGTAGAGCATCTGGATCTCGAACTCGTCGGCAGTGCGGCCGGTGGCCTTCGCTTGCTGCAGGGCGGCGTCGACCATGGCCGGGTCATGCGAGGCGACCATCGGGTAGCCCCGCCCGTTCATCAGGATCCGCAGGCAACGCAGGTACGCCTCGTCGACCGCTGCCTTCCCCTGATACGCGACCGACGCGGGCTCCTTGTAGGCGCCCTTGCACAACCGGATGCGTGATCCCGGTCCGGAGAGTTCCTTACAGTCCGCCTCGGTCCGCTTCAGGTAGGCCTGCAACACGGTGCCCAGCGACGGGAAGTCCTGCCGCAACTCCCGCACGATCGACAGGGTCGAGTCGGTGGTGGTGTGGTCCTCGGCGTCGACGGTGACCCACACGCCGGCTTCTTCTGCGGCAGTGCAGATCTTGTGGGCGTTCTCGAGCGCCACGTTGTGACCGTCCCGGGGAAGGAACTGACCGAGGGCGGACAGTTTCAGGGATACCTCGATGCTGCGGGGCCTGCCGTCGGTATCGCTCGCCGGGGCGAGCTGTGCCAGCGAGGACAGCAGCGTCAGGTAGTGCGACACCGTGCCGGAGGCCTGCGCGAGATCGGTGGTGTCCTCGCCGAGGTAGTCGATGCTGATGTAGCGGCCGGAGCCGAGGATCGATGTCGTCGCGGTGACGGCGTCATCCTCGGTGCCGCCTGCGACGAACCGGTCGACGAGGCTGCGGGTCACCGGGATCTTGGTGACCGTGCGCTCGATACGCGGGGAGCGGGCCGCGGCCAGCAGGGCGGGCCGGAGCAGATCGGACGGTGCCATCAGATGTCCTCGGAGGTGTCGGCGGCCTGGTGTGGGTAGCGGTGGTCGGTGGCCGGGACGAACGTTTCCTTGATGGTGCGGGCGGAGGCCCAGCGCAGCAGGTTCTGCGGGGAGCCGGCCTTGTCGTTGGTGCCCGACGCCCGGGCGCCGCCGAACGGCTGCTGTCCGACGACGGCGCCGGTGGGCTTGTCGTTGATGTAGAAGTTGCCGGCGGCGAACCGCAGGTCGTCGGTGGCCTTCGCGATCGCGGTGCGGTCGTCGGCGATGATCGAGCCGGTCAGCGCGTACGCCGAACCCTTGTCGACCAGGTCGAGGACCCTCTCGAAGGATCCGGTCGCGGAGTCGTCGTAGACGTGCACCGACAGGATCGGTCCGAAGTACTCGGTGCGGAACGCCTCGTCGGTGGGGTCGTCGCCGAGCAGCACGGTGGGGTCGACGAAGTAGCCGACGCTGTCGTCGACGTGGCCGCCGGCGGCGATGGTCAGGCTGGGGGTGGCCTTGGCGCGAGCGATGGCCTCGGCGTTGCGGTCGAAGGCCCGCCGGTCGATGACGGCGCCACCGAAGTGCGAGAAGTCGGTGACATCGCCGTAGGACAGCGACGACGCCTTCTCGATGAAGTCGTCACCCATCTTCGCCCACACCGACTTCGGAACGAACGCGCGTGAGGCCGCGGAACACTTTTGGCCCTGGAAGTCGAACGCGCCGCGGATCAGCGCGGTGGTCAAAGTGTCGGGGTTCGCGGAGCTGTGGGCGAGGACGAAGTCCTTGCCGCCGGTCTCGCCGACCAGTCGCGGGTAGGAGTTGTAGTTCGAGATGTTGTTGCCGACCTGACGCCACAGATGCTGGAAGGTGGCGGTGGAACCGGTGAAGTGCATCCCGGCCAGGCGTGGGTCCGCAAGGACCACGTCGGAGACCTCGGGGCCGGATCCGTTGACGAGGTTGATCACGCCGGGAGGCAGTCCGGCGGCCTCGAGCAGCTTCATCGTCCAGTACGCGGCGACAGCCTGCGTCTGCGACGGCTTCCACACCACAGTGTTGCCCATCAGCGCGGGTGCGGTGGGCAGGTTGCCGGCGATAGCGGTGAAGTTGAACGGGGTGATGGCGTAGACGAAGCCCTCGAGAGAGCGGTATTCGAGCTTGTTCCACACGCCCGGGGAGGAGATCGGCTGGTCGGCGAGGATCTGCCGGGCGAAGTGGACGTTGAACCGCCAGAAGTCGATGAGCTCGCAGGGGGTGTCGATCTCGGCCTGGTATGCGGTCTTCGACTGTCCGAGCATGGTTGCGGCGGCGAGGGTTTCGCGCCACGGACCGGACAGCAGTTCGGCTGCGCGCAGGAACACCGCGGCCCGGTCCTCGAACGACAGCGCCCGCCAGGCCGGGGCCGCGGCAGTGGCGGCCGCGACGGCGTCCTGGATGTCCTGGGGGCCGGCATTGGTGAACGTGCCCAGGACCGCGGCGTGCCGGTGCGGCTGGACGACGTCGATCGCGGGGCCGTCGCCACGCCGGTGCGCACCGCCGATCACGTTGTGGATCTCGGTCGGATTCGACCCGAGCTCGGCGAGCTTCGCCTGCAGGCGTGCCCGCTCCGGGCTCCCCGGCGTGAAGGAGCCCACCGGCTCGTTGATCGGCTGGGGGGTGGTGATGACGGCGTCCATGGAACCTCCTACAAAGGTGTGGCGGCGCAAGAACCGCCGCTCGAACTAGCCGTAGTCAACACCAGCGCAGCACCGAGATAATGAGCCAGACGGACAATAATTGCTGCAGGCTCTTGTACAGTTGGCTAATCGCGTTCTCACCATCCGAACGGAGACATGTCGGTGACTCCTGGAAATCGCAGCCGGACCGCGGAGCCCGCGGCACCATCGCCTTCCGCCGAAACCATAACTCTGCGTGAACTTCTCCGCGCTCTCGACACCGCGGTCGTCGAGCTGGTCGACGCTCCCGCCGGCGAGGAGGTCGTGGTCTCGTCAGTGGCTCTCGTCGACAGCTCGGATCTGACGGTCGAGACCGAATCGCAATCTCCGATGCAGGACTTGTATCTGCATGTGGGGGTCACCGACGACGACGCCGTGCGCTGGTTCGACGACGTTTCCGGCCGGGCGCGCGACCACCGGCCGCATGCGGTGATGTCGAAGACCGCTCACGAGTCGAGCGACGTGCGAGCGGCGGCCCACCGTGCCGGCATCGCCCTGGTGGCGGTGCACCCGAAGGCTCGATGGGATCACGTGTTCCCGCTGGTCCAGCGCATGCTCGATCGATCTCGTCGGGGGCGTGGCGCGCTTACGGATCCGGATCTGCTCGCCACGGACACCGACCTGTTCGGACTTGCGCAGATCGTCGCCCAGAACGCCGGGGGAATGGTCTCGATCGAGGACGCCCAGTCGAAGGTGCTCGCCTACTCCGCCTCGGACGAGGCGGCGGACGAACTCCGCGCCCTGTCGATCCTCGGCCGTGAAGGGCCGCGGGACTACCTGCGGGCGCTGCAGAAGTTGGGGGTATTCGACCGGCTGCGCGAGAGCGACGAGGTCATCGACGTGCCCGCACACGAGGAACTCGCCACCAAACGACGATTGGTGGTCAGCATCCGTCAGTCCACCGCGGACACCTCGACCACACCCCGGCTTCTCGGCTCGATCTGGGTACAACAGGGAGACACCCCGTTCAACCCCGATGCGGTGGACGTGCTGCGCGGCGCCTCGGCGATCGCCGCCCGGATCATCTCCCGAAGCCTCAACGCCCCGTCCACCGAGGGGCTGCTCATCCAACGGTTGTTCGGCGCGCGTGGCGGGGGCGTCGACGTTCCCTCCGTCGCCAGTGCCCTGAACCTGCCGGTGACCGGACCGGCCGCTGTCGTGGGCTTCGCGCCGACCGTCTCCGAGACGTCGACGACGAACGACGAGTTCGCCGGTATGGGCAGCATGCTTCGTCTGCACGCGAGTTCGTTCAGCCGCGATTCGGTCGCCACCGTGATCGGCGACCGCGCCTACGTGCTGCTTCCTCGCTACAAGTCCGCGACCAGTGTCGCCGCCTGGACGCGGCAACTCGTCGACCAGTTCGAGGCCAAACGGTCGATCGGTCTGCGGGCCGCCATCGCGATCCCCGTCCCCGATCTCGCGCAGGTGGCCGGGGCGCGCACCGAGGTCGACCGGGTCCTCGACGGCACCGCCTCCACGTTCCCCGAGGGGCGGGTGACCACCCTCGCCGAATCCCGCACCGCGGTGCTGCTCGGTGAGATCCTCGACCTAGTCGGCGAGCACCCGGAACTGCACGATCCACGGCTCGACGCACTGTTCGACTACGACCGCAAGCACGGTTCGAACCTGCGTGAGAGCGCCGAGACGTACCTCGCCGAGCACGGCGACGTCCGGAACGCCGCCGCCGCCCTGCGCGTGCACCCCAACACGCTGCGCTACCGGATCCGCAGAGTGGAGGAGATCATCGGCATCGGTCTGCAGGACGCCGCCGACCGCCTGCTGTTCGAATTGCAACTCGCCATGCGACGACGCACGACGGTGCCGAACCCACCGGACTGACTTTGGTCAGGACGCCAAAAAGGCGCCGGACGTTTCGAACGACAGGCCCAATACTTCGCGGGTGCCGCACGGGTTGACTGACTGCCACGAGTTCGTGGCAACGACGCCATGCGCGCGGACCTTGACGAAGGAATGGTGAACTCACTGTGAGCGTGTCGACAGATTCCGAGGCGACCGAGACTGCGGCGCAGATTATTTCGCACCTCGAGAAGTTCGACTGCTTGCGGTCGGCGTTCTTCCGCCACGTTGCTCAGGACCACACGACGGCGGCGGACGAGACGGTTCGTCAGCACCTCGATCTGGCGTCGCGCAGAGAACCGGGCGGCGACCTGATCACCTACCTTCCCGCCGATCCCGACGCCCACACCGGGCCCGCCCTTCTCGTCGTCACCGACGACATGCCACATCTGGTCGATGCGGTGAGTTCCATCGTGGATACGGCCGGTCTGACGATCGCACATCTGCTCCACCCGGTGATCGGGGCGAGCCGCGCCGCCGACGGGGTCCTGACCGACGTCGCGACCGGGCACGACACCACCGACGCCACGGCGGAGTCGTGGATACGCGTCGAGTTCGACACCGCCCCAACCGCTGCCGTGCGCCGCGAGATCGTCGGATCGGTGGAGGACACCGTTGCGGTCCTGCGGCAGGTCGTCGCCGACACCCCCGCGATGGCGGAGACGCAGGGGCAGATCGCCTCCGCGCTCGAGTTCGCACCGGATGAGGGAACATCCTGGGACAGAGTAGACCTCGACGAGGCCGCTGCACTTCTGCGCTGGCTCGGCGCCGGGGGTTTCACCCCGCTCGGCTACCAGTTCGCCCACACCGATCGCGGGGGCGAAACCCCGACATCACTCGGACTGTTCCGCAGCCGCTTCGGGTACCGGCTGCCCGAGGAGCTGACCGCGGAGCCCACACCGGACGCCCCGCTGATCGCGTTGATTCCGGGACCGGAGTTCCCCACCACCCGGCAGGGCCTGCATCCGCAGATCGTGACGGTCCCGGCCTTCGCAGGGAGGGAGATCGTCGGGGTGCACCAATTCGTCGGACTGTTCACCGTCACCGCGTTGCACGAAAACGTGCTCGACATACCGGTTCTCGCTCGCCGCGCCCGCGAAGTGATCGCCCGCGCAGGCTACCGGATCGAGTCGCATTCCGGGCAGGCTCTCCTCGAGATCGTCCAGGACTATCCTCGGCCGGAACTGTTCGCCCTCGGCGCCGATGCCCTCCATCGCACGGTCGTGTCGGTCCTCGGCGCAGCCGCCCGCGAACAGTTGCTGCTCTTCCTGCGGCCGGGGGTGGACCGTCGCGTCGTCTCCGCTCTCGTCTACCTTCCTCGCGACCGGTACACCACGGGGGTGCGGGTCGCCATGGAGAAGGTTCTGCTCGAGGACTTCCCCGGTGCGGGCATCGACCACACGGTCCGGGTCACCGAAACGTCCCTCGCACTCGTCCATTTCACGATCCGTCTCGCCACCGTCGAGGGCGCGGTCGGCGTCGACTGGGACGCCGCGCAGCAGGAACTGCAGCGGCGACTGGCCGCGGTCAGCCGAACCTGGGACGACGACCTACGCGACCTGCGGGGCACCGACACCGCACCGGCCCTGCACGGCGGGGACTACGCCACCCGTCTGCCCGAGGCGTACAAGAAGGACTTCGACGTCCACCGCGCCGTAGCCGACATCACCCGCCTCGAGGCGCTCGAAGACCGCGACATAGATGTGCAGTTGTATACCCGGCACACCGACGGACACACCGATCTTCGCTTCACGCTCTACATTGCGGGAGCCCGTGTCTCGCTGAGTGAGGTACTGCCGATTCTGCACAGCCTCGGCGTCGACGTGATCGACGAACGGCCCTACCCGGTCGTGCGGCCGGACGGTGTGCGCACCTGGATCTACGATTTCGGACTGCATCATGCCCGGGCACTGACGAGCCCGGTTGACTCTGCCGCCGGCGACACCGACCGGCAGCGGACGGGAACGCTCGCCCGCCGGTTCTGCGACACCTTCGTCGCCGTCTGGTCCGGCACGGCGGAAGCCGACTCGTTCAACGCCCTCGTTCCGTGCGCGGGTCTGACGTGGGCCGAGGCGGCGCTGCTGCGGGCGTACGCGAAGTATCTGGGCCAGATCGGGTTTCCCTACAGCTGCGACCGCATCGCCGGCGTGTTCGCCGAACACCCCCGCACCTGCAGCGATCTGGTGCACCTGTTCGCCGCCCACTTCGATCCGCAGGTGGTCGACCCGGACGTCGCCACCGATCTCATCGAAAAGATCGGTGGTGCAATCGACGAGGCCGTCGGCCTCGAGGCCGATCGGGTACTTCGCGCCTTCCTCGACCTGGTGCAGGCTACCGTGCGTACGAACTACTACCGCGGCGCCGGTGCCGGTGCCCGCCGGTCGAGTGCGCTGGCCCTGAAGTTCGATCCTCGCGAACTCACCCAATTGCCACAGCCGCGGCCACGATTCGAGGTGTTCGTGTACTCCCCGCGGGTGGAGGGTGTGCATTTGCGGTACGGCAGTGTTGCCCGCGGTGGCCTGCGGTGGTCCGACCGACTCGAGGACTTCCGAACCGAGATCCTCGGTCTGGTCAAGGCGCAGGCGGTCAAGAATGCGGTCATCGTCCCGGCCGGGGCGAAGGGCGGGTTCGTCGTCAAACAGCCACCCGTGCGCGCAGGCGCCGAACCTGTCGATCGAGACACTCTGCGCACCAGCGGAATCGAGTGCTATCGCACGTTCATCGGAGCGCTTCTCGACATCACCGACAACGTCGATCCCTCGACGGGGGCTGTCGTGACCCCCGTCGGCGTGGTGTGCCGCGACGGCGACGACCCGTATCTGGTTGTGGCCGCGGACAAGGGCACCGCCACGTTCTCCGACGAGGCCAACGCGGTAGCCGCGGAATACGGGTTCTGGCTCGGTGACGCATTCGCCTCGGGTGGCTCCGTCGGCTACGACCACAAGGCGATGGGTATCACCGCGAAGGGCGCGTGGGAGAGCGTTACCCGGCACTTCCGAGAACTGGAAATCGACACCAGGACTCAGGATTTCACCGTCGTCGGTGTCGGCGACATGAGTGGGGACGTGTTCGGAAACGGCATGCTGCTCAGCGAACACATCCGGCTCGTCGCCGCGTTCGACCACCGCCACATCTTCGTCGATCCCAGACCCGATGCGGCCGGCTCCTACCGGGAGCGGCACCGTCTGTTCGCTCTGCCGCGCTCGTCCTGGGACGACTACGACCGGTCGCTGATCAGCGCCGGGGGAGGGGTCTTCGAGCGGACGGCCAAATCCATTCCCGTCTCCGAGCCGATGCGGGACGCTCTCGACCTGCACCCGGGCACATCGCAGCTGTCGCCGCAGGAGTTGATCGGCGCGATCCTGCGCGCCCGGGTGGATCTGCTGTGGAACGGTGGAATCGGCACCTACGTCAAGGGTGCCCTCGAAACCCACTTCGACGTCGCCGACAAGGCCAACGACGGTGTCCGTGTCGACGCCGGTGACGTGCGCGCCCGGGTGATCGGGGAGGGCGGCAACCTCGGGGTGACCGCGCGCGGCCGCATCGAGTACGCCCTCCGCGGCGGGCGCATCAACACCGACGCCCTCGACAACTCGGCCGGTGTCGACTGCTCGGATCACGAGGTGAACATCAAGATCCTGCTCGACGGGCTCGTCTCGACGGGCAGGATGAGCGGGACGGCACGCAACACACTGCTGCGGTCGATGACCGACGACGTCGAACACCTCGTCCTCGCCGACAACATCGCGCAGAACGACCTACTGGGCACCAGCCGTGCGACCGCGACGGATCGGCTGCGCGTGCACGGCCGGCAGATCCGGGCACTCGCCCAGCGGGGTCTCGACCGCGCGCTCGAGGCTCTCCCGGACGACGACGAACTCGACCTGCGGGCGCAGCAGGGGCAGGGACTGACCTCCCCCGAACTGTCCACGCTGACCGCGCACGTGAAACTGTCGCTGAAGGCCGACCTGCTTGCCGGCGACCTCCCCGACGGAGACACGTTCACCGACAGACTGCTCGGCTACTTCCCCCCGATACTCCGGCAGGAGTATCCCGAGGCCATCCTCACCCATCGGCTGCGCCGCGAGATCATCGCGACGGTCGTCACCAACGAAGTCGTCGACACGGGCGGCATCTCCTACGTGTTCCGGCTCGGTGAGGACGTCGGCGCGTCGCCTGTCGACGCAGTCCGGGCGTATGCCGCAGCCTCCGCGATAATCGATCTGCCGCGGCGGATGCAGCAGATCCGGCTGAGCGCACCGAACACTGCCGTATCCGATGCGATGACGGCCGAGGTGCGACGGGTGCTCGACCGGTTGTCGCGCTGGTTGCTCACCCATCGACCGCAGCCGATCGCGGTCGGTGCCGAGATCACCCGCTACGGACGGGCCTTCGAAGCCTTGATACCGAAGGTTGCCGGATGGCTGCAGGGCCCGGATGCCCACACCGTCGCGACCCGGTCGGCCGAACTGACCGCGCTCGGCGCCCGGACCGACGACGCCGCCGCTGTGGTCGGCCTGCTGCACGGGTTCTGCGCGATGGACATCATCGACGTCGCCGATCTGGAGGACCGCGACGTCGGCGAAGTCGCGGAGTTGTACTACGCCCTCAACGCCCACCTCGGCATCGATCACCTGCTGACAGCGATCTCCGGACTGGACGACACCGACCGCTGGAATGCGCTCGCCCGCTTGGCCCTCCGCGACGACGTCTACAGCTCGATGCGGTTGCTCAGCCTGGACGTGTTGTCCGGGGCGTCGCCTGCCGAGACGGCCGCGGAGAAGATCGCCGACTGGGAATCGACCAACGCGTTCCGGCTGGCTCGTGCCCGCTCCATCCTCGCCGAGATCTTCGCAACCGGGCCCACCGGATTGGCGACTCTGTCGGTCGCGGCCCGGCAGGTGCGGACCATGGCCGGGCGCTCGCGCCCGGTACGACCCGCAGCGTAGCTTCCTGTCCGCGCCTCAGTCCCGATAGCTCGGCGCCGGCGGTCCCGCCGTCGGCCCCAACAAGCTCAACCACTTGTCGTACAAGCGAATCCAGGTGCCGTCCGCGCGCATCCGTTCCAGCGTTCCGTTGACGAAGCGCACCAGCTCGTCGTGGCTCTTGTTCGCGACGACCCCGTACGGCTCCAGTTCCAGATTCGGACCGACGATGTCGAGGTTGGGATCCTGAGCTGCGAGGCCGGCGAGGATGGAGTTGTCGGTGCTGGCTGCGTCGGCCTGACCCAGTTGCAGCGTGGTGAGGCAGTCGTCCCAGTCGGGCACGCCCACGATCGTGGCGTCGGGTGCCACCCGCTGGATCGTGGCGAGGGAGGTGGTGTCGATGAAGGTGCACACCCGTTTGCCGGCCAGGTCTGCGGGAGAGGTGATGTCGGACCCCTCCGGTACGAGGAGGCGCTGAAACGCCTCGAAGTACACGGTGGAGAATCCGACCCGCGCGGCGCGTTCACACGTGATGGAGGTGGCATGAACCACGAGGTCGACGTCGTTGTTCTCCAGTGCGTCGAACCGGCCGGCCGACGTCAGCAGACGGAATTCCACCTTGGACGGGTCGCCGAAGAGGTCGCGGGCGATCTCCCTCGCCAGGTCGATGTCGAACCCCTGCAATGTGCCCGTCTTGGGATCCCGGAAACTGAACAGGTTCGTGTTCTGGTCGGTTCCGACGATCAGCCGGCCGCGCGCGACGATCGCGGCCAACGCCGATCCGGGTGGCGCCGTGTCCGGTCGCAGACCGGGATCGGGTCGCAGACTCGACAGCGCGCCGCAGGAGGAGGGATCCGGCGGGGGCGGCGGAACGCTGCTCGCGGGCGGCAGGATCTGCGCACCGTCGGGGAGTGCGTGTTCGGAATAGTCGCCGGCGAGGGGTGGAGGTAGCGCCACCGGAGCCCCGCACGCCACGCTCAGCGAGACTGCGGCGACGAGCGCCGCCCAGTATCGTCCGGCCGGTCCTGGCGCGTTCCGGGTTCGTCGACAGATTCTGGTCATCGGCTGCTGCGCGTTCGGTCAGGTCACGGGATGACCGCAGACCAGATCTCGTCGACCGACTGGGTGGACTCGGCCGTGCGGAGCGCCTGCGTGACCAGAAGTCTCCCCGTGTTCTCCAGGTGCGTGCGCATGGCCGCCTCCGCTTCGTCCGGGTCGCCGGCGACGATCGCGTCGATGATGGGAGCGTGCTCGTTGTCGATGTCGGCGAGAGTCCGGGTCTGTTCGGCGGTGGTGGCCCCGAGTAGCCGGGTGGTCTCGCGGAGGGTCTTGACGATCGCCCGGGCCCGGCCGTTGTCGGCGGCGTCGAGGATGAGGTCGTGGAGCCCGAGATCGTGATGGGCGAACTCGTTTTCGTCGCCGGCGGCAGCGGCGTCCTGCATCAGACGACGTTGCCGCTGCAGTGCGTCCGGGAGTGCGGAGTTCGCCGTGACGGCAGCCTTGCGGACTGCGGGGAGTTCCAGAGCCAGCCGAATCGCGAAGATCTCGGCGATCTCCTTGGGCTGGGGCAGCAGGATGCGGAAGCCCTGGCGGGCTTCGAACTTGATGAGTCCCACTTCTTCGAGACGCAAGAGGGCGTCCCGTACGGGGGTGCGGGAGATGCCCAGACCCTCGGCGAGTTGGTAGACCGAGTACTTCACGCCCGGCTTCATGCGCCCGTCGTCGATGGCGGCCCGTACCGCCGCGATCGCCTGTTCCATCCGTCGTCCCGCGAACGGGGCGAGCGGTTCGAGTTCGAGCACTTCGTCTGCCACTCGATCACTCTAACAACTCGAGGCTTTTCGTAGCATGCTAGAAGCTGTAGCATGCTACGAATGATCTCCGCTGAATCACTGGCCGCTGAGCTGCGCAGTTCGGGAGTGAGCAACGTCCTCTCCGACGGCACGACCCGCGCCGCCTATTCGTCCGATGCGTCCCTGTACCGGGTGCGGCCGCTGGTCGTCGCGCGGCCGCGACATGCCGACGAGGTCGCCGCCGCCCTGGCGGTGTGCCGCCGAGTGGGCGTGCCACTGACCTCACGTGGTGGGGGCACCTCCGTCGCGGGTAATGCGGTCGGGACGGGACTGATTCTCGACTTCAGCCGGCACATGAACCGGGTGCTCTCGATCGACACCGACGCCCAGACCGCCACGGTCGAACCGGGCACGATTCAGACGGTGCTGCAGCAGGCCGTCGCGCCGCACGGCCTGCGCTTCGGACCCGACCCGTCGACGTTCACCCGCTGCACGATCGGCGGCATGATCGGCAACAATGCCTGTGGCTCACGCACTCTCGGATACGGCCGCACCTCGGACAATGTGAAGGGTTTGCACGTTCTCACCGGAACGGGGGAGTCGTTGCACCTGGAGTCGGGCGGCGAGGTGCCGGCGTCCCCGGTCCTGAGTGCAGTGCAGCAGGTCACGCGTGCCGGGTTGGCGACCATCCGCACCGAGCTCGGGCAGTTCGGCCGTCAGGTGTCCGGATACGCGCTCGAGCACCTTCTGCCGGAGAAACGGTTCGACGTCACCCGCATGCTCGTCGGCACCGAGGGCACCCTCGCGGTGGCAACACAGGCCACGGTCCGGTTGGTGACGGAGCCCGCCCACCGCGTCCTGGTCGTGTTGGGCTACGCCGACATCGCGTCGGCGGGCGACGCGACCCCGCTGGTGCTGAAGTTCGATCCGACCGCCTGCGAGGGCATCGATTCCCGGATCGTCGAGGTGGTGCGTGAGCGTCGGGGCCCGGATGCGGTTCCGCCGTTGCCCGCGGGCGCGGCCTGGTTGTTCGTGGAGGTCGTCGGCGACGATCTCGACGAGACGATCGCCAAGGCCCAGCAGGTCGGACGCGACTGCTGCGCCGTGGACAGCCTCGTGGTCACCGACGAGGGCCGCACCGCGCAGCTGTGGCGGATCCGGGCCGATGGCGCCGGGCTCGCCGGGCGCAGCCCCGCCGGACTGCCGGCACACGCCGGCTGGGAGGACGCGGCCGTGCCCCCGGCGATGCTGGGCAACTATCTTCGCGACTTCGATGCCCTGATGGACGAGTACGGCGTCACCGGCCTGCCGTACGGGCATTTCGGCGACGGATGTATGCACGTGCGGATCGATTGGCCGCTCGACAAGCCCGGCGGCAGCGCCATCTTCCGGGACTTCCTGGTCTCGGCGAGCACGCTCGTCGCCGGCTACGGCGGGTCGCTGTCGGGCGAGCACGGCGACGGTCGCGCCCGCAGCGAACTCCTTCCGCTCATGTACTCCCCGGACGCGATGGCACTCTTCGCCGCCGTCAAGCACGCCTTCGACCCGGACAACATCCTCAATCCCGGGGTGGTGGTCGATCCCCGTCCTGTCGACGCGGATCTGCGCGTTCCCGCCGCCCCACTCGTCCGCCGCCAACTGGCGATGACTTACCACCACGACGACGGCGACTTCACCCAGGCCGTGCACCGCTGCACCGGTGTCGGGAAGTGCCGGGCGGACAACACCGCCACCGGGGGAGTGATGTGCCCGTCGTACCAGGCGACGCGGGAGGAGAAGGACTCCACGCGCGGCCGGGCCCGGGTGCTGCAGGAGATGATCAACGGCACCGCCGTCGACGGAGGTTGGCGGTCCCCGGAGGTCCACGACGCCCTCGACCTGTGCCTGTCCTGCAAGGGGTGTTCCTCGGACTGCCCGACGGGTGTCGACATGGCGGCGTTCAAGTCCGAGGTGTTGCACCAGAGCTACAAGGGCCGCATCCGCCCCGCCTCGCACTACGCGCTGGGGTGGCTCCCGCGGTGGGCGAAGATCGCCAGCCGCGCGCCTGGTCTGGTCAACACCACGATGCGGGTTCCCGGCCTCGGACCGCTCGCGTTGTCGTCGGCCGGGGTGGACAAGCGCCGCACCATTCCCCCGTTCGCCAGGCAGACGTTCCGGTCCTGGTTCAAGGACACCGAGCACGACCGTGCCACCACCGGCGACCCGGTGATGCTGTTCGTGGACTCGTTCACCAACTACTTCACCCCCGAAGTCGGGCAGGCCACCGTGCAGGTTCTCGAGGCCGCCGGCTACCGGCCGCGACTGACCGACAAGCAGCAGTGCTGCGGGTTGACCTGGATCTCCACCGGGCAACTCACCGCGGCGAAGAAAATCCTCGGACGCACCGTCGACGCGCTGTCCGACAGCGCCGCCGCCGGAATGCCGATCGTCGGGATGGAACCGTCCTGCACGGGTGTGTTGCGTTCCGACGCAGCGGAACTGCTCGGCAGGGCGGCAGCCGAACCGGTCGCCGCCGCAACCCGCACTCTCGCGGAACTGCTGACGGAGCGGGGCTGGGAACCGCCGTCGCTCGAGGGCACATCCGTTGTCGCGCAGCCGCACTGCCATCATCATTCGGTGATGGGGTGGAGCCCGGACGCGCAACTCCTGGAGAAGGCCGGTGCACAGGTGCAGCGATTGGGCGGATGCTGCGGCCTGGCCGGCAACTTCGGCGTCGAGAAGGGACATTACGAGGTGTCGGTGGCAGTCGCCCAGCAGCAGCTGCTCCCCGCGGTGGCTGCGGCGGACGCGGACACCACCATCCTCGCCGACGGATACTCCTGCCGGACCCAGCTGTCGGACCTGACCGACCGCCGCGGTGGCCACCTGGCGCAGTTGCTCGCCGCGCAACTCGAAGGCGGGGCCGCGCGCCGACGGAACTGACCCCTCGTCGACCGCTGGACATACGGAAAGGGGCGGTGGCGGAGACCATGGTCGGTCTCACTCGCCACCGCCCCCGGCGGTCGTGCGTTACCTCGGAGAAGACTCGGTGATAGTGTGCGGAGCAGGAGCGGAGATGTTGTGCGCGAGCGGATTCTCCGGATTGATGCGGCGCCGAACCTGGTAGGCGACCAACGTCAGGATCAGGGCTGCGACGCTCAGCGAGATCTGCGAGCGGGAGGAGTCGACGAAGAACATCGACACCAGCACCGCGACGATGCCGCCGGCCGCGAGGATCGACAGGTACGGGAACAGCCACATCTTCAGGCGGAGCTGTCCGACTTCTTCGCGAGTCATCAGGCCGCGCAGTTTGATCTGCGACAGCGCGATCATGAGGTACACCATCAGGATGGTGGCACCGGACGCGTTGAGCAGGAACACGAAGACGGTGTCGGGCGACAGGTAGTCCAGGCCGATGCAGGCGAAGCCGACGAGGGTGGCGAGCAGCAGCGAGTTGCGGGGGACGCCGTGTTTGTCGAGCTTGGCGATGCCCTGGGGTGCGTCGCCGTGGCGGGCGAGGGTGAACAGCATCCGCGAGGAGGTGTACAGGCCGGAGTTCAGGCACGAGAGCACCGCGACGAGGATGACGGCGTTCATGATGTCGGGTCCGCCCGGAATTCCCATGTGGGTCAGCGCTTCCACGAACGGAGACTGGCCGATCTTCACATCCGTCCACGGCACGATGATCGCGAGCAGCAGCACCGAACCGATGTAGAAGAACCCGACCCGGGCGATGACCGAGTTGGTGGCCTTGGTGATGGCCTTTTCGGGTTCGGCGGATTCCGCGGCGGCGATCGTCGCGATCTCGGGGCCGACCATGGAGAAGACGGCGACGACGACACCGGAGAGGATGACCGTCCAACCGTTGGGTGCGAAGCCGCCGTGGTCGGTGAGGTTGGAGAAGTCGGCCGAATGGCTCGGCCACAGGCCGAAGACGTAGGCGGCGCCCAGACCGAGGAACAGCACGATCGCAGCGACCTTGATACCGGCGAACCAGTATTCGAACTCACCGAAGTTGCGGACCGAACGGAGATTGGTGGCGACCATGGCCAGCAACAGGGCGGCGGCCATCATCCAGGAGGGCAGGTCGATCCAGCGTTGCAGCAGTTTGCCGCCGATGACGGCTTCCGCACCCACGACGACGACCCAGAAGAACCAGTACAGCCACCCGGTGGTGAAACCGGCCCACCCACCGAAGGCCTTGCGGGCGTAGCCGGCGAACGATCCGGTCGACGGATTGGTGGTGGCCATCTCGCCGAGCATCCGCATCACCAGGACGATGACGAGGCCGGTGATCGCGTACGACACGAACGCTGCCGGACCGGAACTGTGCAGCAGGGCACTCGACCCCACGAACAGGCCGGCGCCCACCACACCCCCGATGGCGATCATCGTCAGGTGCCGCTGTTTCAGAGACTTCTGCAACGTCTCGGGCGGTTGTTCGAGAGTGGACATCACACGCTCCAAAGGTCAGGTCGGTCACGAGATCGAAAGTGCGGGCTGCGCCTCGGTATTCGCAGGTGCGGCGTTCGTGTGTGACCAACGTAACGACGGGCCACGTAGCATGCTAGGGACAGATGCCAGAACTTTCCGCACCGACTGTCAGACACCTGTATGGCCGACTCGGGATGATCGCCATACTTATCGCGCACGAAATATGCTGTTCACGGAGATGGTGAAATGAATCTCGATGAAGTGGTCACCGAGGTGGCCGAACGTCTGTCGGCATCGGTCGTCCTGGTCGACAGGGCGTTCTCGCTGATCGCCTACAGCACGCAGTCGCCGGGCGTCGACAAGGATCGGGTGCAGTCGATCCTCACCCGCAGCTGCCCGCCGGACGCGCGGGCGTGGTACGAAAGTTTCGGCATCGCCGATACCACGCGGCCGGTGGTTACGCCAGAGAACCTGGACATCGAAGCGTCGTCGCGGATCTGTCTGCCGGCCCGCTACGCCGGCACGGCGTATGGCTATCTCTTCGTCCTGCCTGACGAGAGCAGCAACGTGACCGAGCGGGACCTCACTGCCACGATGTCCCTGGCCGGGCAGGCCGGCGCGGAACTCGCACACACCTCGCAGGGCCGCGACCACATGGCGGTCGCCGTCGCGGACCTCCTCGAGGGCGACCGAAAAGCCCTCGCCCGCGCACTCACTCGCATCGAGGACTCCGGGCTCTTCCCCGACGGCTGCGCGTTGACCGTGCTGGCCGTCGACGGTCTGCTCCCCGCCCCCGGCACGCGCACCCTGCTGGCACCGATCGGATCACTGACCGCCGTCCTGGTTCCCGCCGCCGACGGCGCCGTCGATCCCGTGCGGTCCATTGCCGAAAGCGGTGCTGGTGCCGGATCTCTGGTCGGGGTGGGCGGTTCGTCTCAGGGATTGCGCTCCGCCCGCCGAAGCTGGCAGCAGGCAAAAATCGCCGTCCGAGTCGCCCGGCACGACGACTCGATCGGACCGATCGCCCACTGGGAAGAACTCGGCATCTACCGACTGTCCTCGTGCGGGCCCGCCGGCCTCCTCGCCGAGGCCGTCCTGACACCGTCGGTGCGTGCCCTGCTCGACCACCGCAACATCGACCTTCTCGTCACCGCGCAGACCTACCTCGACCAGGCAGGCGACACCGGCGCGACGGCCGGTGCCCTCGGAATTCACCGTCAGACCCTCTACTACCGACTCGCCAAGATCGAGGAGATCACCGGACTCGATCTGTCGGTGGGTGCGCAGCGGCTGGAACTGCATGTCGGCCTCACCCTCGGGCGCTTCATCTTCGAGCACCTGGGCACCGGGGAGACACGTAACGGCGCGGAGACCTGACGGCCCGTTCGTCAGATCTTCTCGACCGCTGTGGACGCCGGGTCGACCGCGCTGCGCACGATGTCCGTGATGGCCCGCACCGTCGGCCTGACCTCCGAGCCGGCCAGCCGGATGAGCACGATGCGTCGGCCGATTTCCTGGGTGAGGTTCACCCGGATGATCGGCACCGAGCTGTTGAGCCTCATCATCATGTCCGTGACCGGAGCCGCCCCCAGCCCTTTTCCGGCCAGCGCCAGGGACACGGCGGTATCGACGATTTCGTGTCGCACGATCGGCTCGAAGCCCTCCTGCCGGCAGGCCGTCCGCACCGCACGACCGAACTGGGTTTCCGCGGGCGGCAGGATCCAGTTCCACTCCGCGGCCTCGCGCAGATCGATGGTGCCTTCGGTGCGGATGCCGTACGCGCCGGGGGAGACGGCGAGCCCGAACCGCTCGCTGCGCAGGGTGATCATCTCGATGTCCGGCGTCCGGGGCATCGGGGAATTGGGGTAGTCCAGCCCGAAGGCGACGTCGACGTGACCGCGTTGGACCTCGGTGGCGGCCTCGTCGACATCGAGCTCGCGGCTGCTCAGTGCGAGGTGCGGATACTTGCGCTGCGCGGCGGCCACGACCGGCGGCAGTAACGCTGCGGCGGTGCTGCCGAAGGTGCCGAGTAGGAGCGGCGCGGCAACGTCGTCGTGCACCGCGCGCAGCGCATCGCGGGCCGCCTGTTCCGCGTTCAGGATCTTCACTGCGTGGTCGGCCAGCACGGTGCCGGAGTCGGTGAGCACGACGTTGCGTCCCATCTTGGTGACGAGCTGTGAGCCGACGGCCTTCTCCAGGGCTGCGATCTGCTGCGATACGGCGCCCGCCGTGTACCCGAGTTCCTCGGCGACCGCGACCATCGTTCCCCGCCGAGCCAGCTCGCGGAGCGCGACGAGGTGCGCCAGGCTCATATTCATATAGAGATTCTAAACGGTAAGGGTCAAATTTCTTCGCTGGTGCTATCGATTTCTGCGGACCACGATGAGCATGCGGCGCTTCCCCGCCGGCCGCGACCACGACTTCGGTCTCACCCGATCCCTCATCGACCCTGGAGTTGCACGCCATGCCGATCACTCAGCAGTGGGAACTGCGCGCCGAGTTCGCTCGCCGCCTCTCGCATCTGTACGGGAAGGAAGTTCCGGCCTACACGACGTTGCTCGAGGTGTCGCAGGCCGTCAACGACACCGTGCTGTCGAACCTCGGTGCAGGCGCCGAGCGGCTGGGCTCGACCGCCCGGGTCACCGCCGAGCGTCACGGAGCGATCCGGGTGGGCACCCCGCAGGAGATGGCGCAGGTCGCTCGGGTGTTCGCGGCCATGGGCATGTACCCGGTCGGGTTCTACGATCTGCGCGAGGCCGCTGCCAGTTCGGTCCCGGTCGTATCGACCGCGTTCCGTCCGGTCGATCCGGATGAGCTGGCACGCAACCCATTCCGGGTGTTCACGTCCCTGCTGGTGCCGTCGGATCGCCGCTTCTTCAGCGCAAATCTGCAGCGACGTCTGGAGAACTTCCTCGCCAGGCGGAGACTGTTCACCACCGAACTGCTGGTCCTGGCCGACCGCGCCGCCGAGTACGGGGGGCTGAATTCCGGTGACGCCGAGATGTTCCTGACGCTGGCCACCACAGCGTTCAAGCTCTCCACCGAGGCCGTCGACCGCGCCTGGTACCGCGAACTCGAGGAGGTGTCCTCGGTGGCCGCCGACATCGGCGGAGTCACCAGCACGCACATCAACCACCTGACCCCGCGCGTGCTCGACATCGACGATCTCTACGCGCGCATGGAACGCCGCCAGATCGACATGATCGACACGATCCAGGGGCCACCGCGGTGGGCCGGTCCGGATCTGCTGTTGCGTCAGACCTCGTTCCGGGCACTCGCCGAACCGCGGGTGTTCCGCGAATCCGACGGCAGCGTCGTCAAGGGCTCGCTGCGGGTGCGCTTCGGGGAGGTCGAAGCCCGCGGCATCGCCGCCACCGTCCGTGGCCGCGCGGTCTACGACCGGTTGACCGCCGAGACCGAGCAGGTGTTCGCGGAGGCGGCGGCCACCGCGCCCGTCTCGGCCCGACAGCGCAACGCGATCGCCGCCGAGTTGTGGAACCAGCAGGTGCCCGCCACCGAACAGGGCCTGGCCCTGCACGATCTGGCGTACTTCACCTACGTCGTGAACACCGACAAGCAGCGGAACGGCACCGCCCCGGACCGTTCACTGACGGATCTGATCGACCAGGGCTGGGTGCGGCCGGAACCCATTGTCTACGAGGATTTCCTGCCGAAGTCCGCAGCCGGCATCTTCCAGTCCAACCTCACCTCGGACGGCCGCAAAGACACTACACAGTCGACGACCGACATCGACACTGCCTGGATGGAAGGAGTCCTGGGCCGCCCCCTGCACGACCAGTACGAGCTCTACAACGGGATCCGCCGCGAATCCCTCGTCCACGTCGCCGACCGACTGGGAATCCGCGGACCCATCGAAGAACCTGCAACCATTGCTACTCGAGGAGTCAAGTAAATGAGCACCGCCGTCACCGAAACCATCGCCCTGCCCACCACCGACGAACTGCGCACCCTGGCCCGCACCAGCCTGCAGCGATGTGGTGTCGACCCGGCCGTTCTCGACACGACCGGAGTGAAGAACACGATCACCGCGCGCACCCCGGTCACCGGCGAGAGCCTCTTCGCCTACCCCGCCGCCGACGCCACCGACGTCGAGGCCGCGATCGACGCCGCCCACGAGGCGTTCCTGCAGTGGCGCACCGTGCCCGGCCCGGTCCGCGGATTCCTGATCAAGCGGCTCGGCGAATTGCTGACCGAGCACAAGGAGGACGTCGCCAACCTCATCAGCATCGAGGTCGGGAAGATCCGCTCCGAGACCCTCGGTGAGGTCCAGGAGATGATCGACATCTGCGACTTCGCGGTCGGTCTGTCCCGTCAGCTCGACGGCCGCACCATGCCCTCGGAGCGCCCCGGGCACCGTCTGATGGAGACCTGGCACCCGCTCGGTGTGGTCGGTGTCGTCTCCGCGTTCAACTTCCCCGCCGCGGTGTGGTCGTGGAACCTGGCCCTGGCGATCGTCTGCGGCAACTCGGTGATCTGGAAGCCGGCGCAGCTGACCACCCTCACCGCGGCCGCCTGCTCGGCGCTGTTCGACCGTGCCGCAGAAGAATCCGGCGCCCCCGCCAACCTGAATGTCCTCGTGTCGGCGAGTGCCGCCGACACCCAGGCCCTGATCGACAGCCCGAAGGTTCCGCTGATCAGCGCCACCGGTTCCGAGCGGATGGGGGAGCAGATCGCTCCCCGCGTCGCCGCCCGCTTCGGCCGCGCCATCCTCGAACTCGGCGGCAACAACGCCGCGATCGTCACCCCGTCGGCGGACCTCGACCTCGCCACCCGCGGCATCGTGTTCGCCGCGGCCGGCACCGCAGGCCAGCGCTGCACCTCGATGCGCCGCATCATCGTCCACCAGGACATCGCCGACGAGCTGATCGACCGCATCTCCCAGGTCTACCGGCGTCTCCCGATCGGTGACCCGTTCGCCGATGGCACCCTCGTCGGCCCGCTGATCGACGGCAAGTCCCACGCCAACATGACCGCAGCCCTCGACAAGGCCGTCGCGCAGGGCGGCGAGATCCTCGTCGGCGGCACCCGCCGCCCGAGCAGCGAAGACTCGTACTACGTCGAGCCGGCGATCGTGCGGATGCCGGCCCAGAGCGAGATCGTCAAGGACGAAACCTTCGCCCCGATCCTCTACGTGCTGACCTACAACACGTTCGAGGAGGCGATCGCCCTGCACAACGACGTCCCGCAGGGCCTGTCGTCGTCGATCTTCACCACCGACCAGCGTGAGGCCGAGCTGTTCATCGCCGCCGACGGTTCGGACTGCGGCATCGTCAACGTCAACATCGGCACCTCCGGCGCCGAGATCGGCGGCGCATTCGGCGGCGAGAAGACCACCGGCGGCGGCCGCGAATCCGGCTCGGACGCTTGGCGCGCCTACATGCGCCGGGCAACCAACACCATCAACTACTCCCGCGAGCTGCCGCTGGCTCAGGGCGTCAACTTCGCCTGACATCCCCCTATTCGAATCGCACGAGGAGCAACGACGATGTTCGAATTGATCGACGAATGGGGACCGGAGAAGGTCGTGTGCGTCTCCGACGCACGCACCGGCATGCGCGGCGTTCTGGTCATCGACAACACCGCCCGCGGAATGGGCAAGGGCGGCACCCGCATGTCCACCACGGTCAGTGTCGGCGAGGTCGCGCGCCTGGCCCGCAACATGACGTGGAAGTGGGCGGGGGTCGACCTCTTCTACGGCGGCGCCAAGGCCGGCATCTGGGCCGACCCGACTGCCTCCTCCAAGGAAGCGGTGCTGCGGGCCTTCGTCCGGGCCCTGCGCAACGAGGTCCCCGAGGAATACGTCTTCGGGCTCGACGTCGGGCTCACCGAGAAGGACGCCGCGATCATGCTCGACGAGGTCGGCGGCCGCGGCGGCGCGGTGGGCACCCCTCACGCGCTCGGCGGGCTCCCGTACGACCAGCTCGGCGTCACCGGCCACGGTGTCGCCGAATCCGCCGACGCCGCGGCGCAGACCCTCGGTCTGTCCACCGGTGCGCTGAGCGTGTCCATCCAGGGCTTCGGGGCGGTCGGCGCCGCGAGCGCGAAGCGGCTCGCCGAACTCGGCGCCACCGTCGTCGCCGTGTCCACCTCGCAGGGCGGAATCCACAACCCGGACGGGCTGGACGTCGCCACCTTGCTCGACCTGCGTGATCAGTACGGTGACGGACTCGTCGACCAGTACTCCGACGCGAAGCCTCTCGCCGCCGGGGAAGAACTGACGGTGACCGCGGACATCCTGATCCCGGCGGCGTTGCAGGACGTCATCGACGTCGATCTCGCCCGGACCCTGCCGGCCACGATCGTCGTCGAAGGCGCGAACCTGCCGAGCAGCCCCGCAGCGCAGTCGATCCTGCGCGAACGCGGGGTGACGGTGGTTCCCGACTTCATCGCCAACGCCGGCGGTGTGGTTGCCGCAGCCGTGGCCATGGACGCCCGCTACTCCGGAATCCGTCCCGAACCCGCCGCGGTGTTCGACAGCATCTCGAACAAGCTGCGCGCCAGCACCATCGACACCCTCGACGCGTCGAAGGTGCAGGGGCGCACCACCCACGAGGTGGCCCGCACCACCGCCCAGGAGCGCGTGCGCGAAGCCATGGTGCTCCGCGGGCGTGCCCCGCAGAACGCCGCATTCTGACCGGTCCGGGCACTACATCTCTATTCTCGAAGGAAAGAAGAGGACGACATGAGCAAGGACCTTCCCGAACAGGCGTCCGTCGTCGTGATCGGCGGCGGCGTCATCGGCGCCAGCATCGCGTTCCACCTCGCCGAATCCGGGGTCTCCGATGTCGTCCTCCTGGAGAAGGACGAGCTGGCCTGCGGCTCGACCTGTAAGGCCGCCGGCGGTGTCCGCGCCTCCTTCAGCAATGAAGCCAACATTGCGATCGGCCTGCGCGGCCTCGAGGTGTATTCGCGGTTCGCCCAGGAGTACGACCAGGAGATCGACTTCAGCCGAGACGGCTACCTGTACCTCCTCTCGGACCAGACCAACGTCGACATCTTCACCGAAAGCGTTGCGCTGCAGAACCGCCACGGCGTTCCGAGCCGCATGGTCAGCCCCGAAGAGGCACAGAAGATCTCGCCGCTGATCGGCACCGACGGACTCCTCGCCGCCTCCTGGTCCCCGCAGGACGGCAAGGCCACCCCGGAATCGGTCGTGATGGGATACGCGGCCGCCGCGCGCCGGCACGGCGCCCGCATCATCCGGCACTGCGCGGTCACCGACATCGAGAGCACCGGCGGCACCGTCACCGCCGTCGTCACCGAGCACGGACGCATCAAGACCGGCACCGTGGTCTGCGCGGCCGGCGCGTGGTCGGCCGGCATCGGCGCCATGCTCGGGGTGAACATCCCCGTCGTCCCCGTCCGCCGACAGATCGCCTTCACCGAGCCGCTCTCCGAGCTGCCCGAATCCTCCCCGTCGCTGACCATCGACTTTCCCTCGAATTTCTACTTCCACCCCGAGGGAAAGGGCCTGCTGCTCGGCTGGTCCGACCCGGACGAGCCCGCGGGTTTCAACCTCAAATTCGAACTCGAGGACTGGCTGATGGGACTGGGCGCCATCGCCGAGACCCGGGTGCCGGCAGTGCTGGACTACGGCATCAGCACCGGCTGGGCCGGCCTCTACGAGGTCACCCCCGACCGCAACCAGATCATCGACCGCTCCACCGAGGTCGACGGTCTGCTGATCGCCACCGGTTACTCCGGCCACGGATTCCTGATGGGGCCGGCGACCGGCGAGATCGTGCGCGACCTCTACCACGGCAGAGAACCCGGATACGACATCAGTTCCTTCGCGCTCGACCGCTTCGCGCAGGCGGGTATCGCGGCAGGCGAAACGAACATCGTCTGACCGCGGCTCTCGCGGCCGGGAGGTAACCTGTCCGAGCACGCATCGACCTCTGGAGTAGTTGTGCCCACCTTCGAACCCGCACCTCCGGCCGAACCTGCACATGCCCTGGGGTTCAACGGGGTCGAGGTGTTCGATGCCAGCGAACACAACCTCGACCACGTCGACGTGTTCATTCCCCGGGACAGCATCGTCGCATTCACCGGCGTCTCGGGATCGGGCAAGTCCTCGCTGGCATTCGGCACCATCTACGCCGAAGCGCAGCGACGCTTCCTCGAGTCCGTCACTCCGTACGCACGCCGGCTGATGGATCAGATCGGCGCACCCAAGGTCGGGGACATCACCGGGCTTCCACCGGCGGTCGCCTTGCAGCAGGCCCGCGGGCACACCTCCGTCAGGTCGTCGGTCGGCACCCTCACCCACATCTCGAACGTGCTGCGAATGCTGTTCTCCCGGGCCGGGAGCTACCCGCCGGGCGCTGCCGTCCTCGACTCGAACGCCTTCTCGCCCAACACTCCCGAAGGCGGATGCCCGGCGTGCCACGGGCTCGGCCGCACCCACGACGTCGACGTCGCCGCCCTGGTACCGGACCCGAGCCTGAGCATCCGCGACGGCGCCGTCGCCGCCTGGCCGGGCGCCTGGCTGGGGAAGAATTACCGCGACATCCTGGACACTCTCGGGATCGACGTGGACCGCCCCTGGTCCGAACTTCCGGCCGACCAGCGGGACTGGATCCTCACCACCGACGAACAACCCACGGTGACGGTGTCACCGATCCGCGACCCGGGAAAGATGGTCCGGGACTATCAGGGAACGTTCTCGAGCGCCCGCACCTATGTCCTGCACACCTTCGCGACGACGAAGAGCGCAACGCAGCGGGCGAAGGTCGGACGATATCTGGTGTCCCGCCCCTGCAGCGCCTGCAACGGCAAGAGGCTGCGCCCGGAGGCGTTGGCGGTGCGGTTCGCCGGCCTCGACGTGGCCGAGGCCACCGAACTGTCCCTGACCGATCTGGCCACGATCCTCGAAACAGCAGTTCTCTCACACGATTCCGACGCCTCCGCGGCAACCGAACAGGCAGCTACAGCGTTGGTGAACAACCTTCTCGGACGCCTCGCGGGGTTGACCGAACTCGGGCTGGGATACCTGAGCCTCGGCCGATCGACCACCACCCTCTCGCCGGGTGAGCTCCAGCGCCTGCGGTTGGCGACCCAGCTGCAGTCGCGTCTGTTCGGAGTGCTGTACGTCCTCGACGAACCGTCCGCGGGCCTGCATCCCGCCGACACCGAGGCGCTGGTCTCCGCCGTGCGGCGACTGCGTGCGGCGGGTAACTCCGTCTTCGTCATCGAACACAACCTCGACGTCGTCCGGGCAGCCGATTGGATCGTCGACGTCGGTCCCGGGGCCGGCGAGCACGGTGGGCGGGTACTGTACAGCGGCACGGTGGACGGTCTCGAGCGCGTCACCGAATCGGTCACTCGCCGATACCTTTTCGAAGCCCCCGCCCGCCATCCGGCACCGGGCGCGCCGAGCCGGTGGATCGAACTCGCCGGCGTCACCATGCACAACCTGCGGGATCTGACCGTACAGATACCGCTCGGGGTCCTCACCGCGGTCACCGGGGTGTCCGGATCGGGAAAGTCCACGCTCGTCAGCCGGGTGCTCACCGACGTCGTGTCCCAGCACCTCGGCATCGACACCGAATCCGGCACCGAGACTGCGGAAGCCGAGACCGAGGACTTCACCACCGCGGCGGCGGACGCACGCGAGAACGACACCGAGCCGACGGTCGTGGCCACGCAGGGGCTCGGGCACCTCGACCGGCTGGTCCGGGTCGACCAGACCCCCATCGGGCGGACGCCGCGCTCGAATCTCGCGACCTACACCGGACTGTTCGATGTGATCCGGCGTCTGTTCGCTGCCGATCCCACGGCGCGCGAGCGGGGATACCGTCCCGGCCGGTTCTCGTTCAACGTCATCGGGGGCCGATGCGAGGAGTGTGAGGGAGCCGGGTCGATCACCGTCGGCATGCTGTTCCTGCCCGAGGCCTCCGCACCGTGCCCGACCTGCGCCGGCGCACGGTACAACGCGGAGACGCTCGAGATCGTCGTCGACGGCCGGACGATCGCCGACGTGCTCGCGATGACGGTCGACGAGGCCCGCGCTTTCCTCGACCATGTACCGGCAGCGGTGAAAAGCCTGGACATGCTGGTCGAGGTCGGGCTCGGATACCTGCGGCTCGGTCAATCGGCCACCACCCTGTCGGGTGGTGAGGCGCAACGGGTCAAGCTCGCCAGCGAATTGCAGCGCATCCGATCCGGCCACACCCTCTACGTTCTCGACGAACCCACCACCGGTCTGCACCCGGCCGACGTCGACCGCCTCATGGTGGTGCCGCGTCGTCTCGTCGAGGCCGGCAACACCGTCGTGCTGGTCGAACACGACATGTCGGTCGTGTCCTCGGCGGACTGGATGATCGATCTCGGGCCCGGCGGCGGAGACAACGGCGGTCGCATCATCGCCTCGGGACCCCCGGCGACCGTTGCCGACACCACCGACTCCGCCACCGCCACCTATCTCGCCCGACACCTCACGGCCGGGTAGGGCGGGTTCACGACTGTCTCCTGTGGTGGCGACGAGAATTCGGCTCCTGTTGCGCCGCCGCGATCAGTTCGATGTCCGAGCCGCCGAGCGTCTCCACCGACTCGATGCGCTTCTCGGCCTCCGCGACGGACTCGTCCGCTGAGCCGATCGGGGGAGCGGCGGACAGCGATTCCGAGTCGATGCCGGCCTTGCCGATCCACCTGCGCACCTCGTAACTGATCAGGATGGCGATCAGGGTGAGACCGCTCATGAGGAACTGCGAGCGGGTGGTCGGCAGGAAGGCCATCGCGAGGATGACCGTGGCCATCAGCGCGATGGTGGCGTAGCTGAGCCACGGGAACAACCACATCCGGAGCTGCAGTGCCGCAGGATCTTCGCGCTCGAGTCTGCGGCGGAGTACCACCTGGGAGACGGCGATCAGAAGGTACACGAAGAGCGCGACAGCCCCGTAGGAGTTGACGAGGAAGTTGAAGACGATGTCGCCCCATACGTACGTGCAGGCGACCGAGATGTAGCCGATGGTGGTGCCGAGCAGAATCGCACGACGCGGCACGCCGTTGCGGGACAGCGTGGTGAAGAACTTGGGAGCGTCGCCGTTCCGGGTGAGCGCGAACAGCATTCGGGACGTGGTGTACAGCGCGGAGTTCAGGCAGGAGAGTACCGCGGTGAGGACGATGAAGTTCATGATCGTGGCGACGCCGGGAATTCCGAGTACTTCGAGCACCGAGGCGTACGGACTCACGCCGACGCTCTCGGTGTCCCACGGCTGGATCGCGACGACCACGAGAATCGAGCCGACGTAGAACGTCACGATCCGCACGACGATCGACCGCATGGCCCGGGCAACAGCGCGTTTCGGCTCCTCCGACTCGGCGGCGGCGATCGTCACGATCTCGGCCCCGGTGTAGAAGGCGACGCAGGGGACCACCGCCGCGAGCACCGCGCCCCAGCCCAGCGGGGTGAACCCGCCGTGGCTCACGAGGTTGCCGAGTCCCGGTGTGGAATCGGGCCACAGTCCGGTGATCCAGAGGGCGCCCATCCCGAGGAACAGGACGATCGCGACCACCTTGATCGACGAGAACCAGTATTCGAACTCGCCGTAGGAGCGGGCGGACACCATGTTGGTGGCCGTCAGCAGGAGCATCAGTCCGAGGCTCAGGATCCACAACGGGACCATGGGTATCCAGAGTTGCAGGATCCGGCCACCGGCGATGGCCTCGACCGCGACGACGATCACGAAGAAGTACCAGTACATCCACCCCGTGGCGAACCCGGCCCGACGACCGAGGGCCAGGCGGGCGTAGACATAGAACGATCCGACCACCGGCCTGGCCACCGCCATCTCCGCCAGCATCCGCATGATCAGCAACGTGATGATGCCGGCGATGAGGAAGGAGATGATCGCGGCGGGTCCCGCGCCGCCGATGACGACGCCGCTGCCCACGAACAGGCCGGCACCGATCACGCCACCGAGGGCGATCAGATTCATGTGCCGGCGTTTCAGGCCCTTGCCTAGACCGGAACTGTCGGTGTGTTCGGGAACGGTACTGTCCACATTTCCTCCAGAAGGCGTTGACCGGGAGCGCCGACTGCCGGCCTACCGTCCGTCCTCGGACAGCGGTGCAGATCGGGCACCGAGCAAGTGTGATCCACATCACTTATTTGGTGAGTCACCTCACCCTACGACCCCGAAACAGGGCACGCCCAGAGCCAGATCCGAGAGGAGCGGAGGGACCAGCGACGCTCCCGCGTCCCTAGATGCGTGTGATCGTCGCCAACCAGGCCGGCATGCCGTCCGCGGCAAACGTCGTCTCGATGCGGCTCGGCTCGACAGCCTCGACATTCCAGCCGGCGCCGCGGCCGAATGCCGCTCTCAGCTCGTCCTCACCGACCGGATGCGGGCCGCTATTGTCCGGGTCGACGTCGCTGAAGCACAACACGTACAGGGTTGCGCCGCGGTCGGTCACCGACGCCAGAGATGTCACGTAGTCTCGCCGCTCCTCGCCCTCGAAGGTGTGGAACAGACCGCAGTCCAGCACTGTGTGGAACGTGCGACCCAGACGATCCAGCTCGAACGCATCGCCCACCACGAACTCGGCATCGATTCCGTGCGCCCCGGCCTTCTCCCGTGCGATCGCCACCGCGGTCTCGGCGACATCGACACCCAGAACCGGCAACCCCAGCGACGCCACATGCAGTGCGTTGTCGCCGGTTCCGCAGCCCGCATCGAGAACCGTGCCGGCGAATCCACCGCCCGAGGCCAGGCGCACGATTGCCGGCTGCGGCTGCCCGACGTCCCACGGAGCGGGGCCGTCCTGGTACGACGCATCCCACGGCTGACCGGCCCGTTCCTCGTGACTGGTCGGCTGCCGGCCCCGGAACGGGTCGTCGGCGGGGGTGTCTGATCGCTCGGACATCTGCGTCCCTTCCCACAGCGACTGATCTCGGCACCTCATCGTTGCATGCCGTGGTCGCCGATCGGCCGGAACTTCTCCGGCGCGTCAATCGAGGCAGAACTCGTTGCCCTCGGGGTCGGTGAGCACGATGTGACCGCCCTGCAGCGGCGGCGCGGGCTCGAATCGCGCAACCCGCGTCGCGCCGAGGGCGACCAGTCGCGTGCACTCCTCTTCCAGCGCCGCCATCCGCTCGTCACCCGTCGATCCCGGGGCCGCGCGAACGTCGAGGTGCACCCGGTTCTTCGCGGTCTTGCCCTCCGGAACACGCTGGAAGAAGATCCGCGGACCGGATCCGTCGGGGTCGATCAGTGCCGACGCGTCGTTGCGACGCTCGGGTGGGATTCCCATCGCGGCGAGCGCGGCGTCCCACGTGTCGAACCCGGGCGGCGGGTCCTGGATCCGGTAGCCGAGGGCCTCGGCCCAGAAACTCGCGAGCGCCGCCGGGTCGCCGCAATCGAAGGTCACCTGAATTTCGCGGGCCATGAGTGCCGTCCTTTCGGGGTGTGCGGGTCGGATGAACCTCACCCTGCCACGCCGAGAGGACAGCTACGGTCCTCGATTCGGTCCGGATCACACCGGGTCCCGCACGCGCATCATGCGGAACGAGTTGAGGAGCCCGAGCAGACCGGCCAGGATCGGCACGAGCAACGCTATCTGCAGGGCGAGAGGTCGCGCGTCCGTGTTGATGCGGATGATCTCGTCCTGAATCTCCGGGGGTTGGTCGACCAGCAATTCTTCGAGTTGGGTGTTGCTCATGACTTCCGCATCGCTCTCGAGCACCTGCGCCACGTGCTGCTGGTCTGCCGGCGGGAGGACGGTGCTGGATTGCGCCATCGCGGTAAAGGTGATGGACAGCGTTGCCAGCATGATGGCGCCGGCGAACGCCAACCCGAACGACAGCCCGAACGACCCCGCCGCCGAGTTGGTGCCTGCGGCCTCGCTGACCCGCTCGTCCGAGATCGGGGCGAGCGTGTAGTTGTTCAGCTGCGACACCAGCAGTCCCAACCCCGAACCCGCGACGATCAGCGGGAGCACCAGTGCCCAGCCGAACTCGGCCCGGGGCACGATCGGGATCAGGACGGCTATCCCGACCGTCAGCAGAAGGAATCCCCACCGGACGATGCCGCTCGGCCGCCGATCCCCGGCCTTCTTCCCGGCGAGCAACGCGACCGCGAACATACTGAGGGAGAGCGGTGCGAGGGACAGGCCCGCCTGCATCGCGTTGTACTCGAGCACCATCTGCAGGTAGATCGGCAACGCAATCATGGTGCCGCCCAGCGCTATCTGCTGAAGCATCTGCTGGGTGATACCCAGCCGGAAAACCTTGGACCTGAACAGATCCGGGTCCAGCAGGGTCGGTTCGCCGCGCCGCTTGCGCCGCACCAGCCAGTACGCCAGTCCGGCCAGTGCCAGCGCACCGATCACCAGGAGCGCGGCAACGGCTTCACCGCCCTCCTGCCACACCAGGATTCCCAGCACGATGCCGCCCATGCCCAGCACGGACAGCGCCGCACCGACCGTGTCGATGTGCCGAGGTCCGGTGTACGGCACATCCCGGACGAGTCTGATGCCGGACAGCACGATCGCGATGATGACGACCTCGAGCACGAACGCGATGCGCCAGGAAAGGTAGGTGGTGATGAAACCTCCGAGCAGCGGTCCGACTGCCGCGGCGATCGCGGCCGCCGCCCCGACCAGGGCGTAGACCTTCTTCTGGGCGTCTCCTTCGAAGTTGCCGTGGATGAGCGACTGCATCGCGGGCAGCAGGAGTGATGCACCGATTCCGCCCAGCACGGCCCAGAAGACGATGATCGCTGTCAGACTCTGCGCGAGCGCCATCGCCGTCGCACCGACGGCGTAGCCGAGCAGGCCCAGCACGTAGGCGCGTTTGCGTCCGATGAGATCGCCGACCTTGCTACCGATCAGGATGAAGGCCGCCGAGACCAGTGCCTCGAGGGCGATTGCGGCCTGGACGCCGCTGACGGTCGTGTCGAGATCACGAACCACCGACGAGATCGACACGTTCATCAGGGACGTGTCGACCACCAGGACGAACATCGCCATCGCCAGCAGAATCGCGAGCAGGCGCTGCCCGCCCGCTGCCCGCTCGGAACCGCTGGTCGTCGATCCTTCGGTCATCGGACACTCACCGTCCCGGCTGCCGTGACATTCCTCGACAACCTCCTGGGGCGCAGACCCGCCCGTGTCTGAAGGCTCACATGGTGAGGACCATGCGATAGCGCGCCTTTCCTTCCTCCATCGCAGCGTAGGCCTCCGCGGCCTGGGCCAGGGGCCGTTCCTCGATTCGGGCGCGCACCCCCGACAGGACAGCGAAGTGCATCGTCTCCTCGACGTCGCGGGCGGTGCCGGAGGGGTGGCCGGTCACGTTGAGGCCGGGAGTGATCAGCTGCAGCGGACTGATCGGCAGCGGGTCGGGGGTGACTCCGACGACGGTGAGTTCTCCCTGCGGAAGCAGCCCGCCGACCGTGTCACCCATGGCTTTCGAGTTTGCCGCGGTCGCCAGAACGACAGAGACGCCACCCAGTGCCCGCAACGCGTCGCTGACGTCGCCGGCGGTGGAGTCGATGTAGTGGTGCGCGCCGAGTTCGCGGGCGTCGTCGCCCTTGTGCGCGCCACGGGCGATGGCGATCGTCTCGAATCCCATCGCCCGGGCGAACTGCACACCGAGGTGGCCGAGTCCGCCGACACCGAGGACGGCGACGCGGTCACCCGGGACCGCCTTGGTCTTGCGGAGCGCGTCGTACGTGGTGACGCCGGCACAGCTCATCGGTGCGGCCTCGGCGAAGGACAGCTCTTCGGGAATACGGGCCAATGCATTGGCCGGCGCCGTCACCGATTCGGCGTAACCTCCCGGGTACTGCCAGCTCGGAACCTGCAACTTCTCGCAGTTGATGAACAAGCCTTTACGGCAGGGGATGCACTTGTTGCAGTGACCACCGAACCAACCCACTGCCACGCGGTCCCCGACGGAATAGTTGTCCACGCCTTCGCCGACCTCGGCGATCGTTCCGGCGATCTCGTGTCCCGGTGTCAGTGGCCACGACATGTCGGGGAACCCGCCGTGGACGAACCCGTGGTCGGTACCGCACACGCCGCACGCGGAGACGGCTATGCGTACGTGGTCGCGCGGGGGTGACACCGTGTCGACTTCGACGAGCGTCAGCGGTTCGCCGGGACCCTGGACGTGAACAGCCTGATGGGTTGGCATCTGCATCCTCACTGTCTGTGTGTAGTCAGCACAGGCTCGACGGTGCCGTCGAGGCCCACATTTCAGTCAAGCCCCTCGGCGGAACTCCTGACAAGAGTCGCCGGGTGCCACCTGACCTCTGACGTCGTCAGCTGCCGGTGCCCGCCGGGTCGCTGGGGTGCCGGGTGAGCGGCGTGGTCTGCACGTCCATCCATTCATCCATCGGCAGCGCCGCCAGGATCGCGTGCATCTCGGCGGCGTCCCGGGCCCACCACAGACCCAGCGAGTGGCCCTGGCCTGGCAGCGTCCAGAGCCGCAGCAGGTGTCCCTGCCCGGCCAGCTCCCGCGCACGGTCCGCCTCGCGCGCGGTGGTGGCATCGACGGTCTCGCCGGGTGTGCCCGCCGGAACGGTGACCGTGAACGTGGTCAGGAACTCGCTGCCCCCGACTGCCGGAGCGGACGGTCCGGGCTTCTCGACGCGTCCGGCCGGGTCGTTCGGGTGCGGCGCGAGCGGCGTGACCTCGTCGGTGCGCCACACCCGCAGTGGCATCGAGGCGAGAACCTTCTCGAGCCCGTCCCCATCCTCGGCTGCGAACAGGCCGAGCGTGCGCCATTCGCCTGGTTTCAGCGGCGGGCGCCACAGTCGCAGTAGGTGCCCCTGTGCCGCGAGTTCACGTGAATGTGCCGCCTCGCGGTCGCGGATGTCCTGAACAGCTTCTTCCGAAGTTCCATCGGGGACGTGGGTGTTCATGGTGACGAGATAGTCCATGGTGCGCTCCCAGCGAATGTGGTTGCCGACGTTGCGATGTGCCGATCCGCGCGGTGTCACAGGCGGCTTCGGTGACGGACTCGTCTCATTGTTCCCCACCGAACAGGAGCTGGTCACCTCTGGGCGGCGGGCTCACCGCGTCAGACGGCGCCCTTCTCCACAAGGTCTCGTGCGCAGTCCAGCACCGTCTGGTCGGGAGAGCGGGGTGCCCAGCCGAGGACACGTTGCGCCTTGTCGGTGCTGTGCCGATTCCGCCGACCCAGCGCCGGGGTGATCTCCCGCAGCGACGGATTGAGGTAGCGGGCAGCGAGACGAACGACGAAGTCGGGGAGTTGACGCCTGCGCACCTTTCGGCCTCGATCGCCGAGACCGGAGTGCAGGACTTCGGCCATTTCTCGCATCCATCTGAAATCTCCGGTCGCCAGAAACCGTTCCCCGCCCGCTGCCGGTGATGTCATGGCGCGGATGTGGATGTCGGCGAGGTCGCGGACGTCGACGATCTCCAGTCCGATGCGTGGGACTCCACGCAGGCGGCCGGAGATCATCCGCTGGATGATCGCGACGGATCCGAGGTTGGCGGAGGTGAGGACCGGGCCGAACACGGCGCCCGGCAACACCGTCGTCAGCTCGGTCACGCCGTCCTGCTCGCGCATGAAATCCCAGGCCGATCGCTCGGCGAGTGTCTTCGACCGGCGATACGGAATCAGTGAGGGATCGTCGGGATCGGTCCACAACTCTTCGTCCGTGACGCCGTCGGTCGCATAGGAGGAGGGGCTCGCCGCGTTGGCGGCGGAGGTCAGCACGACTCGTCGCACCTTCGCCGCAGTCGCGGCGCGCAGAACCCTGAGTGCGCCGTCACGCGCCGAGGCGATCAGTACATCTTCGGCGACGGAGGCCGAGATTCCCAGCGGGGACGCCACGTGCAGCACAGAGGAGACCCCGTCGATGGCGTCATCCCACCCGTCGTCTGCGGTCAGATCTGCGACGGCGAATGTCAGGCTGCCCGGATCGAAATCGACCGCGCCGGACACCGCGGCCCGCACTTCGTTCTCCTTGCCCGAGTTGCGGATATGACGTGCGCACGTCATATCCGCGCCGCAGCAACTCGACGATGCACCAGCCCGCGATGTAGCCGCTGCCACCGGTTACCAGTACCAACTCGGTCATGGCGTCCCACCTTCGTGTGCCAGAATGAAACGGAGTGCCCTCCGGTTACTTCAACCGTAACGGAGGGCCCTCCGCTTTGCAATCGATCGAAGGAGACCCCGTGGACGCGTCGCCCCGCAGACCGACCCGGTCCGATGCGCGCCTCAACCGTGAGCGAATCCTCGCCGTCGCACGCACGGCTGCAGCCGAAAGCAACGAAATTTCCCTCACCGCGATCGCCAAACAGGCCGGAATTGGGATCGGCACGCTCTACAGACACTTCCCGAATCGGGAGTCGCTGATCCTTGCCCTGTATCGGCAGGAACTCCAGAAACTGATCGACCTCGTCCCCGAACTCCTCGAGTCGTCACCCCCGCTGGTCGCGCTGCGGCGATGGTTCGAAGAGATTGCCCGCTACGGACGGCTGAAGTTCGGATTCGCGGAAGTGATCCACGCGGCCACGAGCGGTGGCGTGGACGACGAGCACTACCGGCCCTTCGTCGCGGCGATCGCGCAACTTCTCGAAGCCGGTGCCGCCGACGGTGTCCTCAAACCAGGATTGGACCCCGAGGACGTCCTCCTCCAACTGAGCGTGCTGTGGCGGATCGATCCAGCGGCCGGAGGCGAGGCCCGAGCCGCCCGGATCCTCGACCTCATCGTCGACGGACTGCGCGTGAGTACCGAGCCTCGCTGACACGCCGAGAATCAGATCGACTGGCTCCCGCGGAGGAGTGCGGTGGCCGGCGGCCCGGCCTGTGCACTCCTGGCTCCGCCTCAGTGCAGGTGGCTGCCGCCGTTGATGTCGACGGTGGTGCCGGTGAGGTAGGCGGCGTCCTGGGAGGACAGGAAGGTGATGACCGCGGCGACCTCGGTGGTGGTCGCCACCCGGCCGAGGGGGATGTCGCGGCAGAGTGCGGCTTCCTGTTCGTCCGTGCTGCCGACGCGGATGCTGGTGTCGACCGCACCGGGGGTGACGGCATTGACGGTGACTCCGGTGTCGCCCAGTTCTCGCGCAAGGGACTTGGTGAATCCGAGGACGGCGGCCTTTGCGGACGAGTAGGGCACCTTGCCGAAGACGCCGCCACCACGCTGGGCGGAGACGGACGACATGTTCACCACTCGTCCCCAGCCGTTGTCGATCATGTCCGGCAGGAACGCGCGAGTGACGAGGTAGGTGCCGGTGGCGTTGACCGCCATCACCTTGTTCCACAGTTCCAGCGTGGTCTCCAGGAACGGCACCGGTGAGGTGATGCCGGCAATGTTGGCGAGCGCACCCACAGCGGGCAGGTTCCCGCCGGCGACTTCCGCGGCCACCGCGTCGTGCGCCCGCTGCACCGAGGTTTCGTCGGCGACGTCGATGGCGTGACCGAACGCGGGAACGCCCGACTCGTTTCCGATCTCGGCGGCGACCTTCGCGGACTTCTCACCGTCGAGGTCGAGAACGACGATCGCCCAGCCTTCTTCGGCGTAGCGGCGGGCGGTGGCGAGGCCGATACCGCGCTCGGAGGTGGCGCCGGTGACGACGGCGGTGCGCTGGATGGACGACATGTTCGCTCCTCGTGTTTTGGGAATCGCGCGTCTCGGCCGATGCGATGAAATGCAGGGAGTCGGCCGACGACCCGGTACGTGACTGCCACCACAGTAAGCCGACCGACTGTTAACAGTCAACCGTCGGCGGGTAACGGTTGACAGATTGGCGTGGCTCGGATCACACTATTGAAACCGCACTGTTGACAGTCAACAAATAGGCGGCAATCGTAGAAACCGGCAGCCCGAAGAGGAGTCCCCATGAGTACCGAAACACTCAGGATGCGAGGTCCTGTCCATGGCACGAAGGACGCCAAGCGCGTAGCGATCGGCTCCTCGGTGGGTGCCGTCATCGAGACGTACGACTTCATCGGGTTCGGCACCGCCGCCGCGCTGTACTTCGGTACCGCTTTCTTCCCCGGCGCCGACCCGGTCACCGGAACGCTCGCAGCATTCGCGACGCTGGGTGTCGGTTTCGCAGCACGCCCGCTCGGTGGGGTGCTCGGTGGGCACCTCGGGGACAAACTGGGTCGCAAGCCCGTGCTGGTGGCGTCGCTGATCGCGATGGGTCTCGCGACCTTCGCGATCGGCCTGCTGCCCACCTATTCGCAGGTGGGGCTGATTGCGCCGGTGCTGCTGGTCCTCGTCCGCATCATCCAGGGGCTCGCCTTCGGCGCCGAGTGGGGCGGAGCGATCTTGATGAGCTACGAGCACGCCCCCTGGAAGTCCAAGGGCAAGTTCACCGGCATCGTGCAGGCCGGGTTTCCCGTCGGGCTACTGCTCGCGAATCTGGTGTTCCTGTTCAGCATGCACCTCGGCGGCGACTGGGCCTGGCGGGTGCCGTTCCTCGCCAGCATCGTCCTGGTGATGGTGGGCCTGGTCATCAGGTCGAAGGTGCCCGAGTCGCCGGTCTTCGAGGACGTCAAGAACGAGGGCGACATCGTCAAGTCGCCGGTGCTCGAATCCATCAAGTACGACTGGCGAAACATACTGCGCGGCATCGCTCTTCGAGTCGCAGAGACTGCGGGTTACGCAGTGTCGATCACCTACATGATCTCCTACCTGCACAACCAGGGACTCGCCGGAAAGTCCGAAACCCTCGTCGCCCTGTGCATCGCATCCGCGATCGGCATCTTCGCCACCGTCGCCTGGGCCCGTCTCACCGACCGCATCGGACGACGGCCCCTCTACATCGCGTCCTGCGCCTTTGCGGCACTGTTCGGCATCCCGATGTTCCTTCTGGTCAACACCGGCCTCTTCCTCTTGGTCATCGCCACCATCGTGATCGCCTACGCCGTCTGCCAGAACTCCCTGGCGGGTGCGCAAGGTGCGTGGTTCCCCGAACTCTTCGACGCCTCGCGCCGTGCCTCGGGAGCTTCTCTCGCCTACCAGATCTCGGCGATGGTCTCCGGCTTCACGCCCTTCGTCACCACGCTGCTGTTCGTCTCCTTCGGTTGGTGGGGCCCTGCGGTTCTGTTCAGCACGTACGCGCTGATCGGCCTGTGGGCGGCATTGATCACCAGGGAGACCTGGGGACCCACCGAACGACGCCTCGCTGCCGAGGCCGCGGAGCGCGCCGATTCCAAAAGCGCCGACGCCCCGACATCCACCGGCACCACGCACACGATCCGCAAGGAAAAGGAACTCCTGTGACCATCACAACCGCCACCACCGCGGCCGAAGACACGACAAGTGAAGCGGCGCGCATCGCGACCGTCGAGCAGTTCGCCTACCGCATGCGGCACAACGTCATCGACATGGGCGAGGAACAGGGCCAGGGATACGTCGGGCAGGCACTCGGGGCCGCCGACATCTTCGCCACCGTCTACGCCGACCGACTCCGCTTCCGCGCCGACGATCCCGCATGGGAAGGCCGGGACCGGTTCCTGCTCTCCACCGGCCACTACGCCATCGGCCACTACGCCGCACTCGCCGAGGCCGGAATCATCCCCCGCAGCGAACTGGAAACCTACGGCTCCGACGATTCCCGCCTGCCGATGTCGGCGATGTCCACGTACACCCCGGGCATGGAGATCTCCGGCGGCTCCCTCGGACACGGCCTGACCATCGCCGTCGGAATGGCCCTCGGCCTGCGCCACCAGCATTCCACCGCCCGCGTCTTCAACTTCCTGTCCGACGGCGAACTCGACGAGGGCTCGACATGGGAGGCGGCGATGGGCGCCCATCACCGCCGGCTCGGCAATCTCACCGCGATGGTCGACATCAACGCCCTGCAGGCCGACGGGGCAACCTCGACGGTGCTGAGTACCGAACCGGTGCACGACAAGTGGGCGGCCTGCGGATGGCACGTCGAACGCGTCGACGGCAACGACGTCACCGCACTGGTGCGTGCGTTCGACAACGCCGCCGCCGAATCCGGCGGCAAACCGTCGATCATCCTGTGCGACACCCGCGTCGGGAAGGGTGTACCCCTGCTCGAGACCCGGGAGAAGGCGCACTTCATGCGCATCGACGAACACGAGTGGCAGATCTGCCGCGACCAACTCACCGCCGGCTTCGACCATAAGGACGCCTGACATGACCACCGCCAGCAAGCCCAAGCTCAAGACCTCGGCGATGATCGCGTCGTTCGTCGACGACGGCCAGAAGACGACGTCCGCGCCGTTCGGGCACGCCCTCGTGAAGGCTGCCCGGGAGAACGACAAGATCGTCGGCCTGTCGGCCGACCTCGCCAAGTACACCGACATGCACATCTTCGCGCAGGAGTTCCCCGACCGGTTCTTCCAGATGGGGATGGCCGAGCAACTCCTGCTCGGAGCCGCCGCCGGCATGGCCGAAACCGGGCTGGTGCCGTTCGCGTCCACATATTCGGTGTTCGCCGCACGCCGCGCCTACGACTTCCTGTGCCTCGACATCGCCGAACCGAACCTCAACGTCAACATCATCGGCGGCCTCCCCGGCCTGACCACCGGATACGGCCCCAGCCACCAGGCCACCGAGGACATGGCCATCTTCCGCGGCATCCCCAACCTCACCATCGTCGACCCGTGCGACTCGATCGACATCGAACAGGCCGTCCCGCAACTCGCCGCCTCCGACGGTCCCACCTACCTGCGGCTGCTGCGCGGGAAGGTCGCGACCGTGCTCGACGAGTACGACTACACGTTCGAGCTCGGCAAGGCCAAGGTGCTCCGCGGCGGCAACGACGTCGTCTTCGTCACCAGTGGACTGATGACGATGCGCGCCCTGCAGGCCGCCGACCGGCTAGCCGAGCACAACGTCGACGTGGCGGTCGTGCATACGCCGACGATCAAACCGTTCGACGCCGAGACAGTCCTCGCCGAGGTGAACACCGACCGCCTGGTCGTCACCCTGGAGAACCACACCGTGATCGGCGGCCTGTTCGAAACCGTGGCCGCCGCCGCCGTCATCGCCGGACTCGGCAAGCGCATCGTGCCGATCGCTCTCCCGGACCAGTTCCTCGACGCCGGCGCACTGCCCACCCTGCACGAGAAGTACGGCCTCAGCACCGATCGGATCGTCGCCAAGGTGCTGGGCGAACTGGCATGACCCGCGCGTACGGCCCTCGACGCACATCCGGGGCCGGGGGCCGTACGATGGCTGTCAACAGGTTGCTGTCAACAGACCGTTGTCGACAGTTGATCGGAGATCCTACGGAGGCACTTATGGCCGGACAACCCGCCGCACTGCTCGGGCTGGAGAAAACCAGCCTCCGTCAGCAAGCCGTCACCGCCCTGCGAGTCGCGATCACCAGCGGGGAACTCGCGCCCAGCAGCCCGCTCGTGGAGACCGAACTGTCCGAAATGCTGCAGATCAGCCGCGGCACACTCCGCGAGGCGATGCGGCAACTCCAGCAGGAGGGCTTGATCTCCGCAGGCGCGCGGGGCCGCCTGTATGTCCGGCATCTCGATTCCAAGGAGATACGCGACATCTTCGCCGTCCGCGCCGCACTCGAAGCGCTGGCCGTCCGACAACTCGCGGACATGGCCGACCGCACCTCGGCCATCGCCGAATTGCGCGCCGCCCTCGACGTCATGGACACTGCCGTCCTCGAAGCTCGCATCGAGGCCGACCTGAACTTTCACCGCACCATGTGCACGCTGACCGGCAACGACACACTCCTGCACTCGTGGATCTCCCTCGAAGGATCCATCCGGATGTCGATCATGTTCGCCGGCGTCGACCGCGCCGTCGGCAACATGGACGTCGACCGCCACAGCGCCATCGTCGACGCCATCGAAACCGGCGACGCCGACGAAGCCGCCAAGGCGATTCAGACGCACATGGACTGGGCCGCAGCAAATCTCGTTTCCTGAACTCGGGCAGCGGTTGGCCGAGCGTCAGTCCAGTCCGATATGCCGGTAATGGGAGGACGGTGTCCGGTGTGTGCGCCGATCTCGGAGACGTGAGTGGCAAATATGGGTGAGCTGCTGCCGAATCGGGTGCGGGAGATCTGCGGCGGCGCCGATTCTCCGGTCGAGTAGCAACAGCAGTTTCCGGAAGTACTCGCGCTGGGAGAGACCGAATTCGACGAGAATGTCCTCCCCGGATCCACCACCCCGGTGGCGCCATTTTCGAGCGAAGGTGAGCAGGTAATTGGTGTTATCGGTCTCGTGCATCGTTTACATGTATCCCGTTCAGTACGTGTCAATTCCGTAATCTCACTGGGCGAACGTGCATCCGAGGGCGGGCACCTTGCCCCGCCTCCACCTGTGGTGGTACCTATCAGGCGATTGCCGAATCTCGCCAGAAGGCATCGACGAGACGGTCGACGAGCAGCTGCATCTGTTGTAGGCCGTCGGGAATACGGTCGGGGCCGAACCGGTATCGGGGACCGTTGAGTGACACGATCGCCACCAGATTCCCGGACGAATCCCGGACGGGACGCGAGAGGGAGATCAATTCTTCCTCGAGTTCGTTGTCGATGACTGCAAAGCCGTTTTCCCGAATCCACTCGAGGTCGGTCAGCAGGGCTGCGCGGTCGGTGATGGTGTGCACGGTGAATGCGTCGAGCCTTTCGGGCAGCCGGCCGACGATCTTCTTGATCGGCCACTCGGCCAAGAGGACCTTGCCACTGGAGCTGGCGTGGAGTGGATACTGTTTGCCGATCATGTGATGCGACGTCCGCGAGGTGGTACCCACGACGTGCGTACCGGCAGCCTCGGCGATGAGGTCGAGCTCATCCTTGGCATTCGGCACTGACAAAGTCACCGTTTCGTTGAACTTGTCGGCGAGCTCCTGCAGTAACGGCTGAGCGCGGGCAGCCAGACCGGCATAGGGGTCGGCGTGCCGTCCGAGTCGGGACATTTCCGAGCCGAGGATGTAGTTGTTGTCGATGCGGTCCACCAAACCGGTCCGCTCGAGGCTGTGAAGCAGGCGAAACGCTGTGGGCCGGGAAATTCCGACCGCTTTGGCAAGGGTGCTCACCGTCGCACCGGTCTTGGGTCGAGAAGCAAGCTCACGCAGCAGACGAACCGCCTTGGTCACCGACTTGTTGGCGATCTCCGTCGGTTCGCCGGTCTTCACCGCGATCAATTCGGCCGCCTTCGGCTCGCTCATGGCACCCCCGATTTCTTCGGCGCGTCCCACCTCGGGACGCGACGCACGTCTACTCGGTTCCTCATCGTTCAACACTGCTCGCGCCGAACCTTTCCACTCAGGCAAGGAAAGGCCCCTGTCGTGGGTCAGGCGGCGGTGAGTTGCCGGATTCCGCCGAGTCGGCCCTGGTGGAAGACGAGGGGCTCGCCGTGTCCGGTGTCCATCTGCAGGACCCGGGCGATGACGATGACATGATCGCCGCCGTCGAGTTCGTGGGTGACCTCGCAGTCGACGAAGGCGTGGGCCCCGTCGATCCGGGGTGATCCGGACTCGGACAGCGACCACTCGACGTCGGCGAACTTGTCGGGCTGCTTGCTCGACAGGGCACGGCAGACCGATTCCTGGCCGGCGGCGAGGACGCTGGCGCACAACCGGCCGGCGGCCCGGACCTTCGGCCAGCTGGTGGAGGTGTGGGCAACGCTGAAGCTGACCAGCGGCGGATCCAGCGACAGCGACTGGAAGGTGCCGACCACCAGGCCGCACGGGTACTCGGCGTCGGCGGTGATGCCGGACAGGGCGACCACACCGGTGGGCAGGTTCCCCATCACGCTGCGGTAATGCGCCTGGTCGATGGCGGAAGTAAGCATGGTGGCTCCTCTTCGGGGTCATACGCTGGCGCGGACGCCGGCCAAGTCAGGGGCGGGATTCAATCACGTTCATAATGTGAACGTCTTGTTCAATCTGACAACAGTATTGCGTTCTAGGTCACACCCTGTCAAGCGTTTGAGCGTCGCCGGTCGAGCGCGTAAGCGGTATACGGCCGAGCGGGCGTCCACTCCGGTCGGCGACCAGCCGAGTGTGGACATTTCGCGCTCGACTCCCCTCGCAACCTCAATGGTTCAGATATCTCGCACTCCAGGCCCCCGCCCGACGAGTGCGGTCCAGAGCACGCGCCCGACGTCGGTCGCGGGCGGCCGGCGAAGGCGACCCGGGATCGCCTTGACCATCCGTGAGGCCTCTGTCACACTTTCAACCGCCGCGTTCGATATATGAACGCTTGCGGTGCGTTCCTCGTCTTGCTTCTTCTCCCCGGTTGCATCGAGCGAAGCCTCGGGTCTCGTCTACCGGTGCAACCCGTCACGAATGCCGTGACAACCCGTGCCAACGCATGTTCCCGGCCGAGATCCGCGGTCTCGGTAGCGGTTTCGCGACCGCGGTCAGCCAGGTCGGCCTCGGTCCGGGCACGTTCTTGGTGCCGTGGTCGATGCACAACCTCGGTAGTGGGGTGACGGTGCTCATCGCAGCCGACATCTGCGTGGTCGGTGCCTCCGTCTCCCAGGTGTCCGCCCCGGAAACGATGGGCCGCAATCTCAGTGAAACGTCGGCTCCCGCGGCTGAACCACAACGTACGAGAACTGATCAACAATGAACAAGGAGAACAGGTGAAGATCTCGCAGATCGAACTCTTTCAGGTGGACTTGCCGTACTCGGGTGGGGTCTACCTGCTCTCGGGCGGCCGCTCGTACACGTCCTTCGACGCATCCATCGTCCGCATCACCACCGACGACGGCATCCAGGGTTGGGGCGAGAGCACACCGTTCGGCTCCACCTACATCGCCTCCCATGCACTCGGCACCCGCGCCGGGATTGCGGAGATTGCACCCTTTCTCCTCGGCCGGGACCCGCGTCAGGTCGACCGGATCAACGACGCCATGGACGAGGCACTCGTCGGCCACAACCACGCCAAGACCGCCCTCGACGTGGCGTGCTGGGACGTCTTCGGCAAGTCCGTCGGACTTCCGGTCGCCGAACTCCTCGGCGGCTCGACCGGCGTGCCGATGCCGATGATCTCCTCGATCTACGCTGGCGAACCGGAGGAGATGCGCCGCCGAGTCGCCGATCACCGCGCCAAGGGATACCGCGGTCACTCCATCAAGATCGGTGCACTCGACAGCGAGGGTGGACCCGCGCTCGATGCGGAGCGGATCGCCGCATCTCTGGCCGACAAGCAGCCCGGTGAGTTCTTCCTGGTCGACGCGAACGGTGGGATGTTGCCGGAGACCGCGCTGCGGATGCTGCGGATGCTGCCGCCGAACCTGGACTTCGTGCTCGAGGCCCCGTGCGCCACGTGGCGGGAGACGATCTCACTGCGCCAGCGCTGCCCGTACCCGATCATGATCGACGAACTCGCACAGCAGGACGACGACATCGCCTTCGCCTCGGCACACGACGTCGCCGACGGGATCGGACTGAAGATCTCCAAGGCCGGCGGATTGACGCGGGGCCGTCGTCACCGGGACATCTGCCGCTCCGCGGGGATGACCGTCAGTGTGCAGGACACCGTCGGCTCGTCCATCGCGTTCGCGGCGATCGTGCAACTCGGTGCCACCGTCCCGCCGCGCACCCTGCGGTGCGTCCTCAATTGCGAGGACATGGTCACGCTGCAGACGGCGAAGTTCGACGTGCTGACCGAGGACGGTGGCATCCTGCCCCCGAACGTTCCTGGACTCGGGATCGAGGTCGACGAGGCCGTACTCGGCGACCCGGTCGCCGTGTGGAGCGCCTGAGGTAGCAGCAAGGCCCGCGGCGGGTTAGGTGTTGCCACTCACCCCGGCGCGGGCCTCACTCCACGTAAGAAATTGCACGGCAACAAATGTCACATGCGGGCACCTTGTGCTGCATATGATCCGCGTGCCTGCGCCAAGGCCGCTTGCGCTCCTTCATGAAGCACTTCGTAGTCGGCGGCGAGAGCGACCGTCCGGATTCCGTTTTCGGCGCAGGCCGTCGTCATCTCCTGGCTTCCCCCGTAGGCGGCGACGTCCAGTCCGTGGCGGGTGCACGCCTCCACGATGGTGCGAACGGCATCGACAGTAGCTCCCCCCAGGACATCCGAGGCGGTTCCGGCCAGGGACAACGTGAGGTCTGCGGTACCGATGAGGATCCCGTCGAGTCCGGGCGTCGCGCAGATTGCCTCGGCTTCGGCCAGGCCGTTGGTGTCCTCGATCATCAGGTAGACCTGTTGAGGGGGTGCCGAGGCCGGGCGTAGTGCTGCCCGAACCGGTCCCCACGAGCGGTGCCCCTCAGGGGCGTAGCGGCAGAAGGCCACCGCCTCACGCGCTTGGGCGGCCGAGCCGATCTGCGGCACGACAACGACGTCGGCCCCCATGTCGAGTGCCCAGTTCGCTTGTGCGTAGTTCGTCGCCTGCGTACGGACCCAGGCCTCGACGCCGGCGCCCTGCACGGCAGAGAGCAGGGGCACGACGGAGTCTGTTCCTATCGCGCCGTGCTGCAAATCGATGACAGCCCAATCGAATCCTGTTCGCACCATGAGTTCGGCAGCGAATACGGAGTCGAGTGTCAGCCATGCTCCGAGCGAAAGCGAGGGTGAGGTCATTCTGTTGTACTCCATTCGGTGGATTTACCGGTGACCGTCTGTCGGACATGTAATCCCACTTCTGCGCTGGTAGCGGGTGGAGCAGAGGGGGTCGGCTGGGCTCGGTCACTTCTCTGGCGTCGGTGGAACCAGTACCAGCTTGCCGGTGTGCTTCTTGGCGAGGAAATCTTCTTGCGCGCGAACGATGTCGGACAACGGATAGGTGGCCGAGACGACCGGACGGATCTCATCCCGCTCGATGTATCCGATGAGGTTCTCGAACACGACGTCGTCCTGGAAGGTGCACCCGTACAGCGTGAGGTCCCGGAGGTAGACCGTGCGGAGGTCGATCTCGGAGATCGGCCCGCCGATGGCACCGGCGACGGCGTAGCGCCCACCCGTGCGCAACACGTCGAGCAGTTGAGGCCACTGCGGTCCGACGACGAGATCGATCACCACATCCACCGATCCGGCACCGAGCGCTCCGATCAGATCGGCTCCCCGCTCGATGATCTGGTCGGCGCCCTGCGCCTTCACCTCTGTCGCCTTGTCGGGCGAGCAGACGGCGATCACCGTGGCGCCGCGGCGTTTCGCGAGCTGCACCGCAGCGAGACCCACACCGCCCGATGCGCCGGTGATCAGCACGCGTTCCGCTCCGACCGCGGCACGGTGCAGCATGTTCTCGGCGGTGGAGTACGCGCACGGTAGCGCCGCGAGCTCGGCGTCGCTCCAGTCGCAGTCGACCGCATAGGTCTCTCGTGCCGGTGCCACCGCGTACTGCGCGAAACCGCCGTGGCATTCGCTACCGAAGGTCCAGCATTCGTACGGGCGGTAGTCGACGTAGCTGCGCAGCATGGTGCGCACGAGGACCCGTTCACCGATGCGGCCGGGGGAGACACCGTCGCCGACTGCGACAATGCGCCCGCACACGTCCGCCCCCTGGATTCGGGGAAATTTCAGGGTCGTGCCGGACCAGCTGGCGTCGTCGTCGTCGACCGACTCGAAGCCGCTCGCGCCACCGGAGCTCGTCTCGGAGGTGATCGTCTTCGAATACCACCCGATGCGGGTGTTGATGTCGGTGTTGTTGATCCCGGCGGCGGCGACCTCGATCAACACCTCACCCTGATCGGCGCGAGGGACAGCGACGTCGGTGCGGTTTTCGAGTTTGTCGAGTCCTCCGTGGCCGGTCAGGAGAACTGCGGTCATGTGTTCCGGCAACAAGGTTCGCTCCTTCTGCGTTTCAGGGGATGTGCGCTGTGGCAGGTGTACCCCGATCACACCAGCGCGGCGACCGGTTCACTGGAGGTGAAGGTCTGGACGAGTTCACCGATCTCGGTGATGCGACTGCGCAGCACGTCACCGGGGCCGAGGAACCGCTGCGGCGGCCGGCCCACTCCCACACCGGCGGGAGTGCCGGTGAACACCACGTCGCCGGGATAGAGCTCGAGGGTGTGCGACAGGTGCTCGATCAACGCCGGAACCGGGAAGATCATCTGCGAGGTGCGTCCGAACTGGACGAGTTCACCGTTGATGCCGGCCTCGAGCGTGAGGTCGTTCGGATCGTCGAATTCGTCGATCGTCACCAGAGCCGGTCCGATCGGGGCGAACCCGCGATGCGACTTGGCCAGGCTGAACTGCGGGACCGGACCGGCCAACTGCCGTCCGCGGTCGGACAGATCCTGCCCGACGGACAACCCCGCGACGGATTCCCATGCCCGATCGGCCGGGATGTTGCGTCCACCCCGGCCGATGACGACCACGAGTTCGACCTCCCAGTCCACCGTTTCCGAGGGAAGCGGCACCGTGATGACCGGGCCCGAGATCGCCGACGCGAACTTGGTGAAGATCACCGGCGACTCGGGTCGCTCCACCCCGGACTCCGCCGCGTGGTCGGCGTAATTCAATCCGACGGCAAACACCTGGCGCGGCGCCGGCACCGGCGCCCCGATCCGCCCCGGGTCGATCCCGCCGCAGTGCGTCGGGGTAATTCTGCCTCGGTTACCCGTGTACCAGGTAACGAACTCCGCCCACCGCTCGTAGATCTTCTGCGGTTGGGAAGAAAAGTAGCCGCGGCTTTCCGCCTCGACATCGACGAGGCCGTTCCGCGTCGACACCTGGAGGCGGCCATCGAGATTGATCAACCGCATCTGAAACTCTCCCATCGTCTGCGCTGCGAGTTCGATTCCATAGACCGGGGACGCGACCGCCCCGCGACTGGGACCCGGTGAGCGCGACCTCACTTTTTGAACAGTGCGTTCATTGTGTGTGATTGATGATAGTGCGGTGTAGGTCACAGCTTGTCAAGGCGGGAACCCGATCCGGCCGCTCGCGGCGTCCACCTCGCCGAGCGGCGTGCATGGGCGCCCGGTTCCGCGGAGGTATCGAATTACACCTCCGAAATGCAGCTTTTGGGAGTTCGCAGCCTCCGTGCACAACGCACTCGACCAGCGTCTGCTCCGAGAGGGCAGGGTTCGCCACAGCTGTGAGGAACTGGGGTCTTGACGGGCCGTGAGGCCCATGTCACACTTTTGAGCGTGACGTTCACTTACTGAACGAATGTGATGTCGGTGGTGAACTCGGTACCACCGACACACCCTTCACACTTCATCCCCGCCTTTCCCCGCCCCGGACGGCATTCGCACCGTCCACGTCGGCTGTCATGTCGACGCGCACCAGCAAGGAGTGACCTGGTGACGATTACCAACACGGATTCCGTCGGAGAGTATGAGGACGGCCCTGTCGGCACTAAGGCCGACCAGGGTCCGGTCGACAAGAAACGGTTCCTGGTCAAGCTGACCGGCGTGATCGCCGGTGGCATGTTCATCGACGGCTACATCCTCGGCATCGTCGGCACCGTCATCGGTGCCATCACCCTCGATTTGGATATGTCGTTGTACTGGGAGGGACTTATCGGCGCCTCCGCGCTGATCGGCATCTTCGTCGGCGGCCCCCTCGGGGGTTGGCTGGCCGACAAACTGGGCCGCAAGCCACTGTTCGCGATCGACCTGGCGATCTTCATCCTCGGATCGGTTATGCAGTTCTTCGTCGACTCGGCCTGGCAACTGTTCGCCGTCCGGTTGCTGATGGGCATCGCGATCGGCGCCGACTACTCCGTCGGCTGGCCGCTGCTCTCCGAATTCGCCCCCCGGCGGCTGCGCGGCAAGCTGCTGGCCTACTGCGAGGTCGCCTGGTACGTCGGCTTCATGTTCGCCTTCGTTATCGGTTTCGTGATGACCACCGTGTGGTCCCTCGACTGGCGCATCGTGCTCGGCTCGAGCACCATTCCGGCGGTGATCTTGTTCCTGGCCCGGTTGGGTATGCCCGAGTCGCCGCGCTGGCTGATGAACAAGGGCCGCACCGCGGAGGCAACCGAGATCGCCCACGCCTACCTCGAGGACCCGTCCGATGTCGTCGACATCGCCAACGAACCGACCCGCACGGGCACCTTCGGGATGCTGTTCTCCCCGGCCTACCGGCGAGCGACGATCTTCATTTCGGTTTTCTGGTTTTGTGCGGTAGCACCATATTTCGCGATCGCCACATTCGCGGCGAGCGTTCTGGAGGGCTACGGACTCGGTGACGGACTCGTCGGCGCCATCGGCGTCAACGGCCTCGCCCTGATCGGTGTCATGGTCTCGGTCCTGCTCATCGAACGCGTCGGCCGCCGGAAGCTGACCATCCCGCAGCAGTGGGTCTGCGCCGTGGTCCTGCTGATCATCGGATTGTGGTCGTCCGCGCCGCCCGCGGTGGTGCTGATCTGCTTCCTGGTCTTCGCCTTCGCCAACGCCATGTCCACCGCCCTGACCGGGGTCTACCCGGGAGAGATCTTCCCGACCGAGATCCGCGGCCTCGGTACCGGTTTCGCGACCGCCTTCAGCCGCGTCGGTGCCGGTCTGGGCACCTTCCTACTGCCCTGGTCGATGCACAACCTCGGAAGCGGGGTGACGATGGTCATCGCCGCCGGCATCTGCATCGTCGGTGCCGCAGTCTCCCAGGTCCTCGCACCGGAAACGATGGGCCGCAACCTCAGCGAAACCTCGGCCCCGCGCGGCGGTCAGCCCGCTCGAACCTGACCGATGCCCTTCTCGCGGAATCGCGAGAGACGTGCGTCCACAGCACCGGAAACCGGAGTCCGTATCAGGGCTCCGGTTTCCGGGTGTTTCACGTGATGCGGCTGAGCGGCGGGATTATTCGCCTGCCGCGTCCTGCCAGAACACCTCGACGAGGCGCTCGACGATGGCCTGCATCTGCTGGAGCGCTTCGGGGATGCGGTCGCGCCCGAAGCGGTAGCGGGGGCTGTTGAGGGTCAAGATCGCCACCAGAGTGCCCGAGGAATCCCGCACGGGCCGCGACAGCGAAATCAGCTCTTCTTCGAGTTCGTTGTCGATGATGCCGAACCCTTGCTCGCGGACCTGGTCGAGTTCCCGAAGCAGAACGGCACGGTCCGTGATGGTGTGGGAGGTATAGGCTTCGAGCTTTTCGGGCAGCAGCGCGAGCACCTTGTCCAGTGGCATCTCGGCGAGCAGCACCTTGCCGGTGGAGCTGGCGTGCAGCGGGTATTGCTGGCCGACCATGTGGGACGACATGCGGCTCATGATGCCGACCACGTGCGAGCCGGCGGCCTCGGCGACCAGGTCCAGGCCGTCGTGCGAATTCGGCACGGACAGGGTCACCGATTCGTTGAACTTGTCGGCCAGCTCCTGCAGCAGCGGCTGCGCGCGTGCGACGAGTCCGGCATAGGGGTCGGCGCGCCGACCGAGCCGGGCCATTTCCCAGCCGAGGATGTAATTGTTGTCGATCCGGTCGACGAGCCCGGTGCGTTCGAGGCTGTAGAGCAGACGGAAGGCGGTGGGCCGGGAGATCCCGACCCCCTTCGCGAGCGTGGTCACGGTGGCGCCGGTGCGCGGGTGCGCGGCCAACTCCCGCAGCAGCCGAACCGCTTTGGTCACCGACTTGTTCGTCATATCAGTCGGTTCGGGTACTTCGCTCATGCCACCCCTTCGTCGTGTCGGTGCGCACCACATCATTCGGCACGCGCTTCCACGACCACTCTACCGCCCCAGCGTTCATATAGTGAACACTGGGGCGGCAGGGTGGGGGCTATCGAGCACATACCGCGTGCTCGTCAATTGTCAGGACTGGGCGCGGCCCCAGGTGGATGATTCGCCGGCGGTGTTGACCGTGCGGGGAATCTCGAGGGGGTTGCGTTCCTGAATCGGTGCGGGCAGGAGCACCTCCGGGGCGTCCTGATAGGTGACCGGTCGCAGGAATCGACGAATCGCGGTGGTGCCCACCGACGTATGCGAGACGGCGGTGGTGGCGGGGTAGGGGCCGCCGTGGTGCTGAGCGGGGGTGACCGCAACGCCGGTGGGCCAGCCGTTGAACACCAGTCGACCGGCGCGGGTGGCGGCGATCCGGGTGAGCCTGCGGAGTTGATCGCGTTCGTCGGAGTTCGGTTCGGTGCGGGTGTGGACGGTGACGGTGAGGGTGCCGTCGACACCGTTCAGAACACGGTTCACCTCGTCCTCGGTCCCGTATTCGGCGATGATCGCGGCGGGACCGAAACTCTCCTCGAGCAGCGTGTCCGCCTGGGCGACCAGCTGCTCGGCGGTGGTGCGCAGCAGCGTCGGGGTCACCTCGGGCACTCCGCTCTCGCCGGTCGATGCGGTGCCCTTGACGAGGACCTCGACCCCGGATACTGCGGTGGCCTCCTCGATCCGATGGTGGTAACCCTCGGCGATCTTCGCGGTGAGCATCCGCGCCGCGGGAACCTGCAGGGCGAGGGCGGTGATCTGCTCGGTCACCGGCGAGCCGGCAGGAACCAGCAGGATGCCGGGCTTGGTGCAGAACTGTCCCGCCCCGAGCGTGAACGAGCCGACGAAGCCGGACGCGATCGCCTCGGCACGCTCGTCGAG
>RRBB01000129.1:0-31145 GCA_006543605.1 Rhodococcus sp. WS4 | reverse complement strand
AGGTGGCGTCCTGGGGCGCCGACGCGGTCATCGTCCAGGGCGGCGAGGGCGGCGGGCACACCGGCCCGGTGGCCACCACCCTGCTACTCCCGTCGGTGCTCGACGCCGTCGACATCCCCGTGGTCGCCGCCGGCGGCTTCTACGACGGCCGCGGACTCGCCGCCGCCCTCGCCTACGGCGCCGCCGGCGTCGCGATGGGCACCCGCTTCCTGCTCACCCAGGAATCCACCGTCCCCGATTCCGTCAAGCAGGAATACCTCGCCCGGGGACTGCAGGACACCACCGTCTCCCGCAAGGTCGACGGCATGCCCCACCGTGTCCTCAACACCGAACTCGTCAACAGCCTCGAACACTCCGGCCACATCCGCGGCCTGGTCGCCGCCGCCCGCAACGCCTCCAAGTTCAAGACCATGACCGGCATGAAATGGTCGACGCTCGTCAGGGACGGCCTCGCCATGAAAAAGTCCAGCGACCGCACCTGGCAGCAGATCATCATGGCCGCCAACACCCCGATGCTGCTCAAAGCCGGACTCGTCGAAGGCAACACCCACGCCGGTGTCCTCGCATCCGGGCAGGTCGTGGGTCTGCTCGACGACCTGCCCACCTGCAAGGACCTCATCGACGGCATCGTCGCCGACGCGATCAAACGCATCGACGCACTCGGCGCCCTGCGCGCCTGAGCTCAGGAAATGGCGGCCTTTGTCCCTCACAGAATGCGTGACCAGCAGCCACTCCAATACTCGCGGTCTCGGCATCCTCGGGGCGCCCAGACCGGCGCTCGGGTCTTGTCCCAGTTCGCGTCGGCGTTCGTCATCACCTATCTTCGCCAATGTCTGCCCAGCAGCCGGCGCGGTGACGATCGTCCTGAAGGGAATAACATTGAGACAACATAGTCTTCAGCACACACGGTTGGCGTTCGTATCTGTGGGCGACGCATGATCGGACGCGTGACCTCGAGCGACCGGCAGTCGGCTACGGCAGTCCTGCTCCCGGAGCCGACGACGCCTCCAGCGTTGTCGGCGGCGGTACCGACGGCGTCGGCGTTGCGGCGGGTGCTGCGACGTGCCCGTGACGGCGCCACCCTGAACGTGGACGAGGCGACGACCCTGCTGCAGGCCCGCGGCGACGACCTGACCGACCTGTGTTCGTCGGCGGCGAAGGTCCGGGACGCCGGGTTGCTGGCGGCGGGCAGACCCAGGGCTGTCACATACTCGCGCAAGGTGTTCATTCCGCTGACGCGGTTGTGCCGGGACAAGTGCCACTACTGCACGTTCGTCACCGTGCCCGGCAAGTTGCGGGCCGAGGGGCGCGGCGCGTATCTGGAACCGGACGAGGTGCTCGAGATCGCGCGGCAGGGCGCCGAATTGGGCTGCAAGGAAGCCCTCTTCACCCTCGGCGACCGTCCCGAGGATCGGTGGCCGGAGGCCAAGCAGTGGCTCGACGAGCGCGGCTACGATTCGACGCTCGACTACCTGCGCGCCATGTCGATCCGGGTTCTCGAGGAGACCGGGCTGCTGCCGCACCTGAATCCGGGTGTGCTGAGCTGGGAGGAGATCTCCCGCCTCAAGCCGGTGGCCCCGTCGATGGGGATGATGCTCGAGACGACGTCCACCCGGTTGTTCACCGACAAGGGCGAGTGCCACTACGGCAGCCCGGACAAGGATCCGGCGGTGCGGTTGCGCACACTCACCGACGCCGGCCGGTTGAGTGTGCCGTTCACCACCGGCATCCTGGTCGGCATCGGCGAGTCCGTCCGGGAACGGGCCGAATCGATCATGGCGATCCGTAAGTCGCACAAGGCGTTCGGGCACATCCAGGAAGTGATCGTCCAGAACTTCCTCGCGAAACCCGACACCGCGATGCGCGATACGCCGGATGCGGGTCTCGAGGAGTTCGCCGCGACGATCGCGGTGTCCCGGTTGTTGCTCGGCCCGGGCATGCGCATCCAGTCGCCACCCAACCTGGTGTCGAACACCGAATGCCTGGCGCTGCTCGGTGCGGGTGTCGACGACTGGGGCGGCGTGTCGCCGCTGACCCCGGACCATGTGAACCCGGAGCGGCCGTGGCCGAACCTGGACACCCTGGCCGCGATCACCGCGGAGGCCGGGTTCGAGCTCACCGAGCGCACGGCGGCGCAACCGCAGTTCGTGCTGGCCGGCTCGCCGTGGATCGATCCGCGGATCACCGGGCACGTGCAGGCCCTGGCGGACCCGCACACCGGGCTGGCGAAGTTGGACACGAAGCCGGTGGGGTTGCCCTGGCAGGAGCCGGACGAGTCCTGGGAGTCGGCGGGCCGGGTGGATCTGAACACCGAGATCGACACCGCGGGCCGCAACACCGAGACCCGCAGCGACCTGGGCAGCGCGTTCGGGGACTGGGAGACCGTCCGCGAGCAGGTGCTGGAGTTGAGCGGCCCGGTGCGGGTGGACACGGACGTGCTCGCGGCGCTGCGCAGCGCCGAGCGTGATCCGGCGGGGTGCACCGACGACGAGTATCTGGCGTTGGCGACGGCCGAGGGTCCGGGGCTCGAGGCGATGGTGGCGCTGGCGGATGCGCTCCGCAGGGACGCGGTCGGCGACGAGGTGACCTATGTGGTGAACCGGAACATCAACTTCACCAACATCTGCTACACCGGGTGCCGGTTCTGTGCGTTCGCGCAGCGCAAGGGCGATGCGGACGCGTTCACCCTGTCCACCGGCGAGGTCGCGGACCGGGCGTGGGAGGCGCACGTCGCGGGCGCGACGGAGGTCTGCATGCAGGGTGGTATCGATCCGGAGCTTCCGGTCACCGGGTACGCCGATCTGGTGCGCGCGGTGAAGGCGCGGGTGCCGTCGATGCACGTGCACGCGTTCTCCCCGATGGAGATCGTCAACGGTGCCTCCCGGGGTGGGCAGAGCATCCGGGACTGGCTGGTCGAGCTGCGGGAGGCGGGTCTGGACACCATTCCCGGCACCGCCGCGGAGATCCTCGACGACGAGGTGCGCTGGGTGCCGACCAAGGGCAAGCTGCCGACCGCCACCTGGGTGGAGGTGGTGACCACGGCGCACGAGGTGGGGCTGCGGTCGAGTTCGACGATGATGTACGGGCACGTCGACAATCCGAAGCACTGGGTGGGGCATCTGCGGGTGTTGCGCGGAATTCAGGATCGGACGGGCGGATTCACCGAGTTCGTGCCGCTGCCGTTCGTGCATCAGAGTGCGCCGCTGTATCTGGCGGGTGCGTCGCGTCCCGGACCGACCAACCGCGACAACCGTGCGGTGCACGCCCTGGCCCGGATCATGCTGCACGGCCGGATCCCGAACATCCAGACCAGCTGGGTGAAGCTGGGTGTCACCGGTACCCAGGTGATGTTGCAGGGCGGCGCCAACGACCTCGGCGGCACGTTGATGGAGGAGACCATCTCCCGGATGGCGGGTTCGGAGCACGGATCCGAGAAGACTGTCGCCGAACTGCGGGCCATCGCCGAGGGAATCGGCCGCCCGGCACGCGAACGCACCACCAGCTACGTCGAGAGTGCGCGGCAGCAATGAACCGTCGACACGAGTGCGGTTACGGGGTCCTCGTCCCGATCAAGTCGCTCCGAAGGGCCAAGAGCCGTCTCACGGTCGGAAGTAGTAGCCTACGATCCGAGCTGGCCATGGCCTTCTTCCTCGACACGATCGCTGCACTAAAAGCGAGCAGCCAGGTGGAGTCGATCGTGGTGGTGTCATCGGATCCAGCTGTCGGCCGAGCCGTGGGCCGCAGCTGCGACGTCGTCAGCGATCCCGAACTGGGTTTGGCCGAAGCCATTCGGGCGGGAGCAGCCAGGCTGCAATCCATCGGGCATCGTGGCCCGGTAGCTGTGGTTCTTCCCGACCTGCCGTGCGCGACGGCGCGATCCTTCGACGCGCTGTTCGCGGCTGCGTCGCATCACCCGCGAGCCTTCGTCAGCGACTGGAAGGGGGACGGTACGACCTGCGTGACCGCAGCTACTGTTGCCTTGTTGACTCATCATTTCGGTGAGAGCTCGGCGGCAGCGCATGCTTGCCACGGATTCGTTCCGATCGAACTGTCGATCCCGGATCTGCGTGCCGACGTGGACACACCCTCGGACATGCGACGGATGCAGGCCTCGGAGCTCGGGTCCACCACTCGTTCCATCCTCGCACGAACGATCGCGGCCATCCCCGAAGCGAAAGCCGAGTTCGCGACGAGGTGAGGTTGTCGTGCTCCCTTGGCGTGGGAGGGCGCGCCGGCAGCGCTCGATTCCAGCCAGCGCAGCCACCGGTCACCGGTCACCGGTCACCGATACGCCATACGCCATACGCCTTCCAGGAGAGCTGAAGAGACCGGGAGTAACTATCGACGCGCAAGGTCACCGGCAGCGTGAAGCGGAAGCTCCGATTCCACAAAATGTTTCACCCAAACGACATCGACCGGTCTGGTCCCGTCGCAGGACCGCGCCATGGGCTCACTCGTTCACACGGGAGGGCGTCACAGGTGCTAATCGGTCACGGTTTGAATGTCCATTGCGGGCGTACTGATGGTGGCCTCAAGAAACACGGTCGCACACAGCTGTACAGCAATAGGCGCTCCGCGATCGTCGAAGGCGACGGGCAGGGTGATAGTGGGTATCCGGGCGAGGTCGTAGGGACTGGTGAACTTGGCGAACTCCCGGGTGGGCAACGAAAGCTGTTGCTGTCACTCGTCGGCAACAGCCCCGGGGTGACCGGACAGATAAGACCTCATCGACGCACTGGGCTCCCGCCGCGCCTGAACTCAAGGAACGGATAACGTTGGCCTACGCGGGGTGCGAGACCACCAGAACCTTTGGGGTCACTCACCTCGCCCCTTCTCGGCTCTCACCGAAGCCGGTCTCCCCGACCAGACCTCCCGGCGATTGGCACGAGTCCGGGGCCAACGAAGTGCAGTCGTTTATATACACACGGGCACCGGATCCTTTACAGCAAGGAAGGGTCCGACCAGAATCTAGCCGCTCCCGCAAACCTGGACACGTTGCTCGCCTTCGACCCCAATCAGACGGCGGATTCCACTGATTGCGGACTCAAGCCATGCCTCATAATCAAACTCGCCGCCAGTCCATACATTGCGAGTGCGGTCGTCAACACGTATACGGTGGTGGTGAACCCAACTTCCGCGTAAATCGGCGAGCCCTCTACAACGGTCACGACGTTGAGCGAAAGAACCGCAAAACCAATCTGTAACGCGACTGCACTGCCGAGTGATCCGACAACGTTCACGCTGCTCGCGGTGACGGCTTGCAGCCGAACTGGAGCCGCCGCAATGACCAAATTGGGAATTTCAGCGCTGATCAAGCCGCACCGAATGCATATACAAGGTATCCCTCGAGAATTGCACCGAAGCTCGTGTGAGACACCCGCCAATATCGCAGATCCCACTCGCATCGAGCCGAACCCAACGATGTTCGCAATCGCGCACCACGCTTCGCCGCAGGAAACCCGACAATAAAGCCCATCAGTACCGCAGTGATGCCATCGGGCGTGGTGGTCCTGGCCATCTACCCCGCCGACTCACCGAGACCATGGGTAGTGAGCACCCAATCCCCGAGCTCCCCCGACCTGTCTGCAATGTCGCGACGTCCACACTACGAGTCATTTCGCCCCGTTGCGGCCGCAGGCAGAGATCTTCGGCCGCAACGGGGCGCGGACAGCTTACTTATGCCTGCAGAATCGGCCTGTCCGATGCCGTTTCTCGTACTGGCGTTTGGAGCTGTGCAATCGGCTGTCACTTATCCGATGCTGAACGGCTGCCCCCATAGCGTGACCGTGCTCTTTACATTGTCCGTCTCCACCTCAACCTTGACGTACGAGCGGGCCTGGGCATAGCCAGCGCAGCCGTTGACGCCGAGGGACACATCAGACCAACCGACCGAGCCCGCGGCACCCTGGAAGTAGTGTGCCCCCCAGTGAATCTCCGATCCATATGCATCAGGCATCTCGATGTCGAGGATCGCTGTATCGACGGCCTGACCCGGTCCGAGCGTAACTCCTCCGTTCGCGCCGCCTGAGACCGGAATCGAGGCGGTTCCGGTAGCAAGTTGGCTGGGAGTCACTGATGCTCCCGCGTTGCCGCCCACGCCGGCCCCGAAGTCGATCTGACACGCCAAAATGTACCCCGGATAAATGTAGGCAGTCTTCGCCGGATTGCCCTGGAGGTTGACCGATGCCTTACCGGACACCCAGACGTTTCGGTGTAGCGGAGTTGAGCCCATCGACGGTGAAACGTTCGCGCTCTCGTCCGTCAAGTTCACTGTCACCACGGTGCCGTCGGCCAGCGTCTCGGTTGCCGATCCCCCTGGCAGTGGAACGAATGTGTCGGCGTTCGCGGCACCGACGGAGAAGAATCCCAAGGTGGCGACGGCAGCGGCGCCGACAACCGCGAACCGCACACTATTTTTACGATTATCAGTCATTGTTCTCTCTCAGGGATAGAAACTCGCACGTGCGAGAAGGGTGAATAGGAAGTACAGGATCAGCCAATGCTGAACGGGGCTCCATACAGCACCGTCTTCGAGTAGTCGTTGCCGACGATCTCCATGACCGTGTAGGCGCGTGCCTGCGCGAAACCGCCACAGTTCTGCACCTGAAGCTCGGCGTCGTGGTACTGCAACGTGTACACACCGTCCTTCAAGATGTCCTTGGCGGTAACCGGAACGTACTTGACTTCACCAGAATTCAGCGGAACCGTCAGACCCATGGACGTTGCGAGTGAGTCCATTCCCAAGCTGAGTGATGGGTTGGCCGACAGACCAGTTACGTCAACCTGGCAACCCACGATATATCCGGTCGACACTCGTGAAACTCCGTGCGTGGTCGATCCGTTCGAACCATTGTATGTTCCGGCTGTGTTTGGAGTCCCGTTTGCGGTGGGAGCTTCGGTGACCTCCTTGATGCCCTTGACATCTGCCGTCACCGTACCCGAGACCCACGCTGTACGGCCCGCACCGTTGGCAGCCAACGACGGTGAGACCAAGGCACTCTCCGCCGTCCGCGTCACCGTCGCATTCGGACCGGCCTTCGACCCGTCGGGCAGCGGAATGAGCGTGTCGGCACTCGCTACGCCGTTGGACATCACACAGAGTACAAGAGCAGCGGCAGCACCAAGACCGGCAATTCGAGCGTCGCGCCGAAAGCCTGACTTTCGTTCGTTAATGATCATTTTTCTCCTTATTCGAGTTGGAAGCTACTAGCGAGGCCGGCGGGCCATGTTGGGGGTATTGGATCAATTCCTCTTCCACGAGAGGCACTTCAAGAACGGACTTAGCCCACTCCGCTTCGGTGATGATCGATAGACCGCATGCATGAGCCATGACGTGAAGGAGTCTCCACACTCTGCGGTTGACCGATGTCGTTGCATGGCGCCCAGACTGGTAGGTCAGGTCAGATCGAACCCCAGCGTCTGCCGCAAGCACGGACCTCTCCGTGGTGGGCGTTGAAATCTCTTGGAGACCGCTGGCGAGATGAGGCGTGGGAGATCGTTCTACGAGCCGACGAGGGTGTAAAGGCGTCACTTAAGACGCTTGTGTAGTGCCGGACAGCAATTGCCGTGCTGCGTTGCCTCACTCGCCGTACGAATCGTCACCTCGCTCACTGCCACTCTTGCCAGCCGTAACCTTGACACTTCGAACGGAGCTCCTTGAGACGAGGATTAGCCGCAATGGCGACAACCCTCGTCTTCGAACCTCCATAACTTCTGTGCTACCGGTCACAGACCGTAAACTAGACCTAGAGTCTTGGCAAGAGTCGTTATGTCTACTAAGAATTCAGTAGATCTAGCGAAACCGGACACGGCGCCCTGCGGCCCACATCACCCCAGGTCAAGCACAATTAAGGGTATTGGCGCCGCGAACCCGGCCGTGTCGACACCGCTTCACCACCCGACGGAGAAGCTCTCAGAGCTCGCAACCATCGAACGTCACAGCCGCGTTAGTGGATCACTTGACACAATCACACGTTCAATTTATGTTGAGTGCCTAAATTGTCGACTTCAATCGGGTTTCGATTGCGGGCACTACTGAGGATAGAGCTGTGGACAACGGGCGTTCAGTTCCCGAGCGGCTGTCCGCTTTCAGGACGAGAATTTGACTGAGACTGCCCCCTTGGAGTGGACACCCTGCCAATGGATCGTGAAAGTCCAGGAAAATCGAGGTGGGACGTCAGCGCTGCATCCGAAGAGGTGCCGGACGGATGCTGTCGCGTGGTACCGAGCAGCCGCCTGTAAACGCACCTACACGGTGGTCGCCGCGGATCTGGAGATCAGTCGGGAGACGCTGCAACTTCAATCTCCGCGACTTGCGGCCCCGACCTGTTTCACGACCCCGATGTACTCGTGCCCCATCTGAGTGGGGTCCGTTCAGAGCCTCGACACCGCGGAAGGCCACAGATCGGAGCCGCATATGCATGTGGCGGTGACGCGAATGACCGCATCAGTCGGTTCTATGAGTGGTGAGTCTTCGACCTTTTCGACTCTGACATCTCCGGCAGCGTGCATCACAACGGCCCGCATGGATCCTCTATTATCTTGGGATACGCCTGATTTCACAGTAGGACTCGAGCAACTCGGCGGCGACGGTTCCGCCGGAACGCGGCTATTCTGCAATGATCGCGAGAAGGTCATCGATCGCGTTGTAGTCGGCGAGCGCGATGATTGTGACGCCGTCTGCATCTGGGAGAAGGTCACAGTACCTCGATGCAGGCAGCTCAGGACTCAGCTGAACGCGCAGATCGACGAAGGCGCTGTAGTCCTGCGCGCTAGGAAGCCACCTCGCCGCTCCTGGCGTTAAGAGCGGAATACCTCGCGGTGCAGGTCGCGTCGTCAACCGTCCGTCGGAAGGGTCAGCGTCGGTCCGCGAAGTCTTCGTACTCGAACCCGAGATTGCGGAGAAGATCTGCTTCGACCGAGGCGGAGCGCGGAAGCATGCTGTGCAACGCGGCGGAGCTGAGCGGTTCCATGGCATTCGGGATATCGGCGTAGAAGGTAACTCGACTGTTCCAGCTGGACCGAGCGAGCATCCCACACCGCCCCGTAGAAGTTGATGGCACAGGTGGACGACGAGTCCCTCGGGGCGTCTGCCAGCGCGATCGGCACGACGTGCCGATCAGGGCCGGCGCAGGCCGGTGGTGAACCATCCCTTACGACGGGCCGCGTCGCTCGTCATGCCTGCTTCTCAAGGGAACTGCTGCAGTGGCTGGAATTCGAGCCCCTGCTTGACGTAGTCCTCACTTGCTGGTGAATCCCGCATCAACGGGGAGCGTCACACCAGTGACATAACGTCCGGACTCGCCCACGAGATAGAGTACTGCCTCGGTGATGTCGGAGACGTCTACCATCTCGACGGGCATCGGATTCGACATGGTGGTTGCCCGCTCGGGGTCGGCTGCCACCCACTCCATCATCTCAGCGTGCTCAACCATCGCAGTGTGCACACCCGTTGGGTGAACGGTGTTGACTCTGATCGAGTGGGGAGCCAGCCAAGCCGAGAAGGATCGCATCAAGCCAACGACACCATGCTTGCTTGCCGTGTAGGCGCTTGCTGCACCGGACCCGTCGCCCCCACGTCCGATCAGCCCCTGGGCGGAGCTGGTGATGACGATCGCTCCCCCCTCGCCTCGGGTGATCATCATCGGCGCGACGATGCTGATCGTGTTCCAGACCCCCACCAGATTCGTTGCAATCGTGTCGAGGAACACTTGCTGAGGATCTGGCTCGGTCGCACGCTGGGGGGAGATGCCGGCATTTGCGAGAACGATGGAAGGAACGCCAAATCTCGCCACACCCTCGTTGAGCGCGCTCTCAAGCACAGCCCGATCGCGGACGTCCGCAACGGTCGCGTAGATCTTTCCGCCAAGGGCTTCCACCAGATTCACGGTCTCACGAAGATCGTCCTCGGACGCCATTTCGTACGGCACAGAAGCTATTTGTCCGCAGATGTCAACCGCAATGATCGACGCGCCTTCGGCCGCGAGGCGCACCGCGTGGTTGCGCCCTTGGCCGCGGGCAGCTCCGGTGATGAATGCAACGTGACCTTCGAAACGTCCAGTTTTCATGATTCCTCTACTCGTGGGGGACCAGGATCCGACACTGACAACCGGCAAACCAAGGCAGGTTGCTTTCTTCGAATCCGCAACGTCTGGGTCGCTCAGCACTACCGCGGTTGAGTCAGACAGGTACCAAGCACCCCCTTGGTGTATTCAGCCTACGACGCTACAGACAGGAGTCAAGATCTTGTTTGATCCGCCCCGTCGCCGCACTTATCACAACCGACCCGATGGAATCCCATTGTAGGCGGCGCTGTTCCAGACTTCGTGGACCAGGCCGGCATCGACCAGACGCGTGATGTCGGGCTCGATCGAGGAATTTACGAAATCGGCCTGCGCACCGTCCTCGACCTTGCGCGACTGATCACCGGAGGCGCCGTACGACGGATTGAACCGCACACCGGAGCCCTCCTCCGTCTCACCGAACGCGGCCGTCACCTTGTCGAACCCGGGCTTCGGCATCGCGTACGCGAACAGGTTGATCGTGCCCCCACTGCCGTCGCTGCTGGTATCGGTGCCACCCACGATGTCACTCGAGGCGGCCTCGCGGGGGCAACTTCATTGCCGGCGCAGCCCGGACGGACAATGCTACTCTAGCAAAACAAGCAAGCGTTTGGCCAGAAGGGCGGATCGTGCGGACTATCTTGATAACAGGGGCAAGCAGTGGGTTCGGGGCACACGTAGCCGCCAAGCTGGCGGCGCGTGGGTGGCGGGTGATCGCGTCGATGCGCGACACGACGAAAACGAAACAACTTGACGAGCTCATCGAAGCCGCTGGCACGAACACGGCACTCCTCGAGATTATTCGCCTGGATGTCGCCTGCGACGAGTCCCGCGCCTCGGCCGTGGACTACGTACGCGACTCGACTCCACATGGCTTGACAGCCGTTCTCCATTGCGCGGGCTACACAACCGCAGGCTTCTTCGAACACCTCGCTCCGCAGACGATTCGAGATCTAATGGAAGCCAACTTCATCGGTGCAGTCGACCTTACACAGAGACTCCTTCCAACGATGCGCTCACAGGGACACGGAACCATCGCAGTTATCTCCTCGAACGCTGTTAACGTTGCCCATCCGATGTACTCCATCTATGCCGCAGCAAAGTGGGCGCTAGAGGGCTGGGCTGAAGCCATCGACATCGAACTGGCACCGTTCGGCCTCGACGTGAAGATTCTGCAGCCGGGCAATCACGACACCCCATTTGGGAGCAATGTACAGCCAGTGCTGCCGGATGACAGCCCATACGCGCCGCTAGCAGCAAAGGCCCTGCCAAGGATGACCAAACTCGGACGTAGAGCTCGACCGACCGAGAAGGCTGCGGTTGAAATCTGCGACGCCTTGGAATCGGATTCGCATCAACTGAGAGTTCGACTCGGCAACGACGACAAAGTCATGGCAGCACTATCGCGTTGGGCGCCATACACTGTCAGGCGCCGTATCGTCGAGCGAATTACTGGAATCGATAGGATGACGCTATCTCCTGCCCGATGATTCTTTGGGGAGGCACCCTTTCCCCGGCGCCGGTCGAGCACCGTCTGTTCGCCGCGGCGCGCGCAGGCTTCGACGCGATATCGGTAGCACCGATGGATTTCGGGCCTCCGGACCGTATTTTGCAGCGGGCGGACTCCGTTGCGAAGTTAGCGAACAGACTCAACATATCCGTTGCCTGCATTGATCCGGTGACGTCGTGGCTACCGCCCCCCGTACAGGCAGGATCAATCCCCACAGCGAACTCGGCGCAACGGCGTTACGGGGATCTCTTCGGCCGATATTCGGTGAGCGAATGCCTCAGACTGGCGGAAAGGCTGGGTTCAACAACAATCTCCGCCATCGAACCGTACGGAGTCGATTTCGGCCATCAGCTTGTCGTCGACGCATTTTCCGCACTGTGCGAGAGTGCCGCTGACCGTGGCCTTACCATCCAGCTAGAGCCGATGCCATTCAGTTCGATCTTCGACCTCGCAACGGCGCACCGCATAGTTGCCGACTCCTCCGCAAAGAACGCAGGGATAGTGTTCGACACCTGGCACTTCGACCGTAGTGGAGGTACTAGAGACCAGCTGCGAGCGCTGCCCCGGGGAATCGTCACATCGATACAGCTCAATGACGGTCGCAGGTCCGAAGCCGAGGACTTGTGGGAGGAGGCGTCGACGCAACGCCTGCTACCCGGTGAGGGGTCGTTTGGTATCGCAGAGTCGATCGATGCACTGGCCGGAAGGCTCGCTGATTCGACTTTGATCGGGCCAGAAGTAATCTCTGCTGATCACCGCCTCTCGCCGGTCAACTACGTGGCACAGATCGCCTACGATGCATGCCTTCCGTACGCACAGCGAGCGGGACTCGACATAGGTCCGGTCTAATATGCCGATGCCGCGAGCCAGCCTATTTGTGCGCAGAGCCGATCGCCGAAAGTGCGAGATGCGTCGTCGGCAGGCCTGGGGTGCGTCTGGCTACGATGCATGAGTCGGGCTCATGCAGATCGTCGAACCAGCGCGCCCGGTAGGGACCCGAGCGGGGGTCGAAGAACGAGGCCAGCGGGCTGTAGCAGCGCAGGATCACGAAGAATCCCTTGTCCGATGCTGTCTGGACCCAGTTGCCCGCGCTCACACCGTCCGGTTTCTCGGGTGCGAAGTGGATCGTGGTGGTTCCGTCGGCGTCGCCCTGGGCGGCGGGGGTCGGGTAGCTCTGGCTGCCGGCGCGCGGGAACCGTTGCGGGGTTTGCAGCATCGATCGGGTTTCGTTGTCGTACAGGACGACCTGTGCAGCTTGGCTACCGGGCGAGTGGAAAGCATCGGCCCGGGCCCTGAGGTTGCCCCTTGAAGGTGGACACCGGATTTCATGCGGAAACTGACAGCGTAGACGACGCGATCAGCCGTTGTTCGAAGTCCACCGGGGCGAGGTAGTCGAGCGCGGAGTGACGACGTCGATTGAAGTACGAGAGCCACTCGAACAGCTCCAGCCGTGCCTGCGACTTCGACGTCCAGCTCCGTCCGTGCAGCCACTCCCGCTTGAGTCCTTGGAAGAACGATTCGGCGAGGGCATTGTCGTAACTCGAGCCCACCCGTCCTCGACTCGGATGGATTTCATGACGGCGGCAAACATCGACGAAAGTCGCTGCGGTGTACTGACCAGGCTCAACCGGTGGAAGCAACACCTCGATAACGGAGGTGTGGGATGGGACGACCACCCGGGTGGGCGGCAGCGTTGACGGGGCGTGCGGTGATGCGGTCACCGGGACGTCCTCCGATACGCCGAGATCTCGAGCGGGCATTCTGGACGCGGATCGCCGAGGGTCTCACGAGCGACGACGCAGCGACCGCATGCGGCGTGTCGGGGCCGGTGGGGACACGGTGGTTCCGCCACGCTGGTGGGATGCCACCGATCGAGTTGACCCCGGCCTCGGGGAGGTACCTGTCGTTCACCGAGCGTGAGGATATCGCGCTGCTGCGAGCCAAGGGTATGAGTATGCGCGACATCGCTGACCGGATCGGACGGTCACCGTCGACGATCTCGCGAGAGTTGCGGCGGAACGCCGCCACCCGCAATGGCAAGCTCGAGTATCGCGCGTCGACCGCGCAGTGGAAGGCCGATCTCGCCGCGAGACGCCCGAAGCCAACGAAGCTCGCCGAACACGATCGGTTACGAGAATATGTGCAGGACAAACTGTCCGGTGTGATTCGTGCCGACGATGGAACCGTGGTGGCAGGCCCGGATGCGGCCTGGATTGGCCGCAACAAGCCTCGGCGCGGTGATCGTCGGTGGGCGACGGCGTGGAGTCCGGAGCAGATCTCTCGAATCGCCTACCGATCGACTATCCGGAGGACCCGACGATGCGCATTTCACCTGAGGCGATCTACCAATCGCTCTACATCGAGGGTCGCGGCGGCTTGGAGCGGGAGCTCGTCGCCTGCTTGCGCACCGGCCGGGCGCTACGAAAGCCTCGTGCGCGAGCGCGCAAACAGCGCACCGGATTCATCACCGAGGAGGTGACCATCAGCGCCCGTCCTGACGAGGTCGAGAGCCGGAAGACGCCGGGGCACTGGGAGGGCGACCTCATCATCGGTCTGACCCGGTTCGCGATCGGCACGCTCGTCGAGCGCACCAGCAGATACACGACACTACTACACCTGCCGCGACTGAAAGGCTATGGAACAGCGGCGATGGTGAAGAACGGGCCGGCGCTGTCCGGATATGGTTCGGAGTCCGTTCGTGATGCTCTGGCCGCAACAATGTCACCGCTGCCCGAGCATCTACGCAGATCCGTGACATGGGATCGCGGAAAGGAACTCGCGCGTCATGCCGAGCTGACCGCCTCAACCGGTATCCGTGTCTACTTCTGTGATCCGTACAGTCCATGGCAGCGCGGAACGAATGAGAACACCAATGGGCTGCTGCGACAATATTTTCCGAAGGGAACTGATCTGTCGCGATACAAGTTCCGTGAGCTTCAGGCGGTCGCCGATGCGCTCAACAACCGACCCCGGAAAGTGCACGGTTGGAGAACTCCAGCGGAAGTGTTTGCCGAACACGTACACTCGTCCTTACGGCACGGTGTTGCGGCGACCGGTTGAATCCGCCGTGGCCGTTACTAGCAAGCACTGCAACACCTGTATCACGTTCTGCGGCCGCTTGCTCTTGGAGACGGCCTGTCAACGCGGCCAATTCGTCCGCCGATAGAAAGTTCTCATGGACGGTATAGCCGAATCGGTCGAGATTTACGCGACCCTGCTCGACGTTGTCGCTGACCGCAAGTTGATGAGGCTGTGGCATTCAATTCGCCTTTCGTGAGCCGATGTGTTCAATCGTGTCTTCGTTCGAAAGGGTTGTGCTCATGGCATCCATCCACCGGACACGACCACCGTTTCACCGGTGATGTAGTCGGCTTCGGGGATGCACAACATGTAGACCGCTCCTGCCACGTCTTCGGGAGTTCCAAGGCGCCGCAACGGAACCAGAGGGGCCAGGTCGTCCATCGGCGCGTCGGTCAGCGGCATCTTTTTGTCGCCGATGTCGATGTGATCCATTCCGGAGGCTCGCCCCTCGGTCAATCTCGTCCGAATGAGGCCGGGTGCCACTGCATTGACGGTCACGCCGTGCGGACCGAACTCCTTGGCCAGTGTTTTCGTCAGGCCGAAGACGCCGGACTTCGCTGCGGCATAACCCGCGGCACCGGGGGAACCTGTAATCCCGCCCACGGAGGAAATAGTGACGATTCGACGTGAACGACCCGTTGCGCCGTCGAACAAATAGGGCGCCGCCGCCTGCGCGATCTTGAACGGCGCAGTCAACAGTAGATCCAGCATGGACTGCCACTGTTCGTCGGACATCTCCGTCGCAGGCGCGTAGGTGGAGTAGCCTGCGTTGTTCACCACGATGTCCAGGCCACCGAAGTTCTCCACGGCCGTCGCAACCATTGACGCAATGGCGGCCGGATCGGTGACGTCACCGGTGTGACCGACTGCGGAGTAACCATCTCGCCGCAGGTCATGTGCGACCTCGTGAGAGATGTCGGTGAGATCGTTGACGACGACAGCGACCGCTGCCCTCGCTAATTTTCGGGTGATTGCCAGCCCAATTCCTCGTGCGCCTCCGGTCACCACTGCGACATGTCCAGCCAGTGACCTACCGCTCTCGGAAAAGTCCGCGTTCAGCCCGGAAACCGAAGTGTCGGAACCATTCATGCGCATTCCTGTTCTCATCGATCAACCCGATTCGGCGAACTCCGGGCCTTCGACGTGGACGGCGAAATCAAGCAAGCACTTGCTCCATTGCAGGTTATCAGTAGGAAGACCGAATGTGAAGGGGATGACTATTGGACATCAAAGCAGCGACACTCACATCTGCGTGTCGCGTTCTCGTTAGACGGCCGCGATTGCCCGGGCCTGTCAGGAATCTCGGCTACGGAGATAACACGTCACTGCGATCGCCCACGACTGCGTGTTTCGAGAAGCCGGATTGAGCAAAAGGCCAGTCGCTGATGTCGGCGTCGAAATTCGTTCCACCGGTCCTGGATGTGCTCACTCCCGACTATTCATGGGCTCGAGTTCGAGTACCTCGGAGAAGATTCCGACAAGGGAGTGCGGTGGCTGACCATCTGCGGCCAACTGAGCTTGGCGAACGACCCGCGCCTGTTTCCGGTCGAAGACGACACCGCGAAGCTGCTTCGCAAGTTGCTCGAACGCGCATACCCGCACGCAGACGATGACAGCCTCGAACTCAACTGGTCCCTGACGGTCAACGCCCTGATCGTGATGGCCGCCCGATGGTCCGACGCCAGCGGTGCCCAATCACGCGCCCTGTCGAATGAGAAGTTTGACGTGCTTGTCGACTTCGTAGCCGGCGGGCTGGAGGCCCTGATGAGCGACGGCAGGGCCTGAGCCGTTCGCCTGCCGGCTCTCCGTACCGCACTGGCGGCTGGTCGAGAGCGCGGGAAGCACACCCGCTCCTGCATGCCCCTCTAGCTGCGCACCACGGCGAGACGACATACAGTCCCGCACGGTCTGTTTAGTGGATCACTTGACAGAATCGATCGCTCCATCTTACTGTGCCTCACATCACAAGCTCGAGCGACGCTGATCCCTCGACCGCTGCGCACTCCCCCGCGCATCAGCGTCCCACCTGTCCCGTCAGAGAAATGCAGGAAGCACGATGACCGCTACACCCACGGACGGTGCGCCCTCCGAGACGCTCGATAATGACACGATGTTGCCACCTGAAGGCGTCGGACACAGATCGACTGCTGGATGGATCGGCGTGCTCGTCATCCTGGTACTTCTCTCGGAAGAAGTTGCCTACGCGTTCAATCTGGTCACGCCAGCGTTGCCGGACATGGCAGCAACGTTTCAGACACCCCACATCGCCTGGGTGTCAACACTATTCACGCTGGCCGGTGCGATCAGCGCCCCGCTGGTGGGTAAGCTCGCCGACCGCGACGGCAAGAAGAAGTGGCTGCTCATCACAACCGGATGCATGGCGGTCGGGTCACTGATCGTAGCTCTTGCCCCGACCTTCCCCATCGTGTTGATCGGGCGCGCTGTCGAAGGCTTCGGCCTTGCCATCGTCCCTATCGTCTACTCGCTGATGCGTGACATCTTCCCGAAGCGAATGCTCGCCGTGGCCGTCAGTCTGGCAACAGCCGGCATTGGGATCACCGGGATCACCGGACCGATCTTCGCCGGACTGCTCATCGACAACTTCGGCTACCAGGGCGTCTTCTTCGCGCTCGCCATCTTCCCCCTGATCATCGGCGCCCTGGTCCTCCTCGTCGTCCCCGAGTCCCCGATCCGTGTCCCCACCCGGATCGACTGGACCGGCGGCCTACTTCTCGGCGCAACCATCGCTGTCGTTCTGTTCGGGATCGGCGAGGGCGGCACATGGGGTTGGACGTCGTGGAAAACCCTGTCGTGTGGCGCACTTGCAATAGCGGCATTCTTCGTGTGGATTCAGCACGCCAAGCGGTCCGACCACCCGCTGATCGACCTGTCGGTCCTGCGCGGCCGCCCCGTCGTCACCACCTTGATCACCCAGTTCACCGGCCAAGCTGTCATTGCCTTGCAGTTCGTCCTGCTGTCGTTCATCGTGCAAACCCCCATCGCACTCGGGCTGACCTACGGACTCGGCGAGACCGTCGGTTTCATGGCGCGGATCACCACCCCTGCAGGTGTCGCCTCCGTGTTGATGGGTCTCCTCGTCGGGTATCTCGCCGAACGTCGTGGCGCGCGCCTGCCGAATTGGATCGGTTTCGCCTTGATGGCTGCTGGTTCCCTGGTCCTCGCGTTTTCGCACAAGGAGTTCGTCCCCATCCTTGTCGGCTTCCTCATCTACGCATTCGGCGGAGGTCTGATCAGCGCGGCAATCCCCAACCTCGTTATCGCCGCGACGCCGGTGCGCCTTCAGGCGGTTACCGCCAGCACCGTCAACGTCGTCGGATCGTTGGGAAGCGCTGTTGCAGTGCAGATCGGATTCGCAATATTGGCCCTCAATGTCGCCACGGTGATCGACGGATCGCCAATCTACGGTGGCAGCGGCTTCACAACGGTGTACGTCCTTGCGGCCGCGCTCGCGGTAATCGGCCTTATCGCAACGCTACTCATGCCTCACGGTCGCAAATCGCAATCCGCGGAAGCGCTGACCTAAGGCACAGTCGACCCACAGTCGTGCGGAACTCCTGCGAGCTTCCGCACGACCGGCGTCGCCGTATCCTCATTGCTTCATCCATGAAATCCGAACAAGAGTTGCAGGATCAGATCACCCGTGACCTCACACTATGACGTCGTTGTCCTCGGAGCCGGTCCCGGTGGGTACGTCGCTGCTATCCGCGCGGCACCGCGTCGGCTGCCGGAAGGGCTGGCCGGCATCCGGCAGTTGCACGAAATGGTAGCCGAGCACGCCGCAGACCCAGAACAGCTGTGGTCGGCATCGAAACCGACCGCGGCCTGTGGGTGCAGGCGCTGACCGCCTCCCGCTATCAGGTGTATGCGATCAACCCCCTCGCGGTCGCGCGCTACCGCGACCGGCACCATGTTTCGGGTGCGAAGTCCGACCCCGGTGACGCCAAGCTGCTCGCGGACCTGGTGCGCACCGACCGGCACAATCATCGGCCGATCGCCGGAGACAGCCCGGACGTGGAAGCGATCAAGGTCCTCGCCCGCGGACACCAGAACCTGATCTGGTCCCGCACCCGGCAGACCAACGCGCTGCGCTCGGCGCTGCGCGAGTACTACCCGGCCGCGCTGGAGGTGTTCGACGACCTACACGACCGCGACACGCTGGCCGTACTCGGTCGCGCCCCGACCCCCGCCGAGGCGGCGCACCTGACCCTGCCGCACCTTCATGAAGTGGGGCCGCGACATTCCCGACGCCCACGACCTGTCTACGATCCGGCTCCTCGGCTCGGTCGGCGAACCGATCAACCCCGAGGCGTGGAAGTGGTTCCGCGAGGTGACCGGCGGGAACACGGCCCCGATCGTCGACACCTGGTGGCAGACCGAGACCGGCGCGATCATGATCTCCCCGCTCCCCGGGATCACCGCCACCAAGCCCGGATCCGCGATGGCACCCCTGCCCGGCATCTCCGCGAAGATCGTCGACGACGACGCCAACGAACTCGACGCCGGCGGCTCCCTCGTGCTCGACAAGCCGTGGCCGGCGATGCTCCGCGGCATCTGGGGCGACATGGACCGCTACCGCGAAACCTACTGGTCCCGGTACCCCGAACAGGGCTGGTACTTCGCCGGCGACGGCGCCAAGTACGACGAAGACGGCGCCCTGTGGGTCCTCGGCCGCGTCGACGACGTCATGAACGTCTCCGGGCACCGCATCTCCACCTCCGAGGTCGAATCCGCCCTCGTCGGACACCACGGTGTCGCCGAGGCCGCCGTCGTCGGCGCCGCCGACGAAACCACCGGCCAGGGCATCGTCGCGTTCGTCATCCTCCGCGAAGGCGTCGAGAACACCGGCGACACCCTCATCGCCGAACTCAAGGCCGAAGTGTCCCGGGAGATCAGCCCGATCGCCAAGCCCCGCCAGATCACCATCGTCCCCGAACTCCCCAAGACCAGGTCGGGCAAGATCATGCGACGCCTGCTCAAGGACATTGCCGAAGGCCGCGACCTCGGCGACACCTCCACGCTCGTCGACCCCAAAGTCTTCGACGCGATCCGCGGCAAGTAGGGCGCTCCGCGCCCCGTGAGTGGTTGACGAGTTCCCTGCACTCCTCAACCACTCACGGACGGCGAAGCCGACCATGCTGCCTCGATCCCGGGATATCGCTGCACCACCGGCACTGTCGGCATAGAGAGGAGCACGCATCGAACATGGTGCGGGCGACATGATCAGGTCGCCGACGATGTAGTTCGGATGAGATCACCTCCGGGCCGATGAGAACGTGTTTGCTGACGGCGCCCGTCAAGGAGTCCATCATTCTGGCCAATTCGAAGCTTTCCGTTCCCGGGGCCAGACGGCAATTCCCGGCCTCGTCCCACAAATCTTGTACTGGCACGGTGGGGCCATCGCATAGTTGTATGGACGTGATCGACTCGGGTCGAAGGATACCCAGTCGAAGGTAGTCGGCACCACTGCGATGAAAGTGCCAAGTATCGAACACAATTCCGGAGTTCGGAGCATGCGACTCGTTGATTATTCGTTGTGCTGTGCCCACGTCGCGCAGTGCGCTGAAGGACATTGGTTCCAACTGAACGGTGACCCCAAATTCCTCGGCCCGTGCACACAGCGCGGCGAATGAGTCGGCGACGACCTGATCCTTGCAAGGATATCCGCATGGTTCGATTGCTGAAATGACTTTGGCGCCTATCTTCTCGGCGAGCCGAAGACACTCGTCCACCGAGTACACACCGAACAGATCTGCGTAGCGTCGTTGGAGTTCGTTAGTAGGGCGAGTCGCCGATCGATAGGCCTGCCTCGGCAGCCAGGAAGTGACCGGATCGATGCAGGCCAGTGATATGCCGACGGCATCGGCCCGGGACCTGACCGAGTCTGCTCGATCCAGCGTGGTGCCCGCGGCTCCGAAATCCATCGGAGCAACCGACATCGCGGAAAACCCGGCGGCCGCAACGGCATCGATCCGCTGGCTCAGAGGCGTCGATGCAAGGGTTCCGCTCCAGAGCATCATGCGACAGGCTGCGAAGCTGACGTTGGGGCCGAAGGGGCAATTCCGGTGAGACGTTCGACGATCCGACGCCGCACCGCGTACGGCGCCCAACGTGAGGCCATGACCTTGTCATCATTGCCGATGCGGACCCTCAACCGCGACGAGTCGGATTCGAGCGCAGCACAGATCTCGAGTGCGCCTCTTTCGGCTGGGCGTGCTCGACGGCCGAGCCTTTCCATCTTGGGCAATGCAATTTCTGTCAGGCTGGTATACGCACTGCCCTCCGGAAGAACCGGCTGCACATTGCTGCCGAACGGCGTGTCGTGATTTCCGGGCTGGATGATCTTGACATCGAGACCGAAGGGCGCCAGCTCGATCTCCAGTGCTTCGCACCAGCCTTCGAGAGCCCACTTCGCCGCCTCATAGATCGAGTACATCGGGTGGGCAACATTTACCGCGTCCGAGGAGATGACCGCCATTGTCCCTGTGCGCTGCGCCCGCAAGGTCGGCAACAACTACTGCGTGATATCGACCGCGCCGAGGAAGTTCGTCTCGAATAGGCTTCTTACGTTGGCTGGAGGTAGGTACTCGAAGGATCCGGCAGTGGTGTAGTCGGCGCAATGCAAGACTGTCGTCAAACCGTCCGGCGTGACGCCCACCACACTCTTCACCGCTGATGCCCTGAATTCCTCGGACGTGACATCCAGTTCGATGACGTCGATCGCGTCGGAATCGGCGCCCGCGGCCGCCGCCAGTTCGCACAGATTCGCAGCATTGGTTGTATCGCGCATCGAGGCGATAACGCGCCATCCCCGAGCCGCGAGATTGCGCCGACGTGCGCCCCGAATCCACTGGATGCAATGGACAGCGTCGTTCCCAGCACCGTCCTTCTCATTGCAGGGTCCGGTGTCCAGGTTCCCATTCGGGGCATGAACGCCATTTCTGCGGAAGTCGTGGGTATTCCGAGCCAGCGTGATCTCGTCTTCGGCGCCGCCGTCGATGTACTCGAACAGGCCCTTCGGTAGCCGCGAGCGGGCACGATTGCACAGATCGCCGACACTGTGCATGCGGTCCAGTCCGGTCATCCTCGCCGCGCCCTTGACTTCCCGCTCATCAGAAGTTCACACGCGTCGGATCTGCGTACTCACAATGGAAACACAGGGCTCCATCACGAAAGCGAAAGACTCCGAGATACGAGTTGGAATACGGGGCGCCGTCGGCCACCACCGAACCGCTGCTTTCGTACTCGACCACGAGCTCGTCCGGGTCCGAACACCGATGCACCTCGCGCACCGTCAACTCGAAGGACACTGCCTGGAATGCCTGAGTGAGAGCCGCACGCACGGACGCCTTTCCCTCCAGTCGAAATGCCTCGCCGAACGGCAATTCGAGGGCCAGGTCGTCCGTACATCCCTCGAGGTATGCGTCGAGGTCCGCGGGCGCGCTCAATGCCGCGAAGTTCGGCGAACCGCTTCCACATTTCAATCCTGTATGACCTGGTCCATGTCAACTCGCGTCACGACCGCCTGCTCGCCCTCTTCTCTCGGTCTCGCCTCGCTCACACCTCGACCGCACGCCGACCGGCAGTGGCCCCGCCGTCGATCACCAGATCGTGCCCCGTGACATAACCAGCCTCATCCGATGCCAGGAACAAGATTCCCGCCGCCATCTGTGATGGCTGCGCCGCGTAACCGATCGGCTGAAGCTTGTCGAGCATCGCCACGATTCCGTCTCCATCCGGGACCATGCCGGTCAGCATCGTGCCGGGCGAAATAGTGTTGACCCTAACCCCTTTGGGTGCAAGTTCGATTGCGCACGACTTCGACATCGATACGATAGCGGCCTTCGTACCGCCGTATACAGCCATGCCTTCGGTCGGGCACCATCCACCGTTCGACGCTGTGTTGACGATGACGCCGTGGCCCTGCTCCGCCATCACCCGTCCCGCGGCTCGGGTGCCGTAGAACGCACCGCCGAAGTTCACCGCAACCATGCGCTCGAAATCTCCGTCGGTGGTATCGAGCAGTGGCACATTCGTGACGACGCCCGCGTTATTGCACATCACGTCGAGCCCGCCGAAACGCTCCTTGACGCCGTCAACCAGGGCAACCACGGCCGCCGAGTCGCCGACATCGGTCTGTACGAAGTCGGCTCCGATCTCCGCCGCGACTTCCTTACCCGGCAGGGGATTCACATCGGCGATCACAACCTTGGCCCCCTCCGCCACCATCAGCTCGGCGGTCGCACGACCGAGCCCCGACGATCCGCCGGTGACGATGACAACCTTGTCCTTCATCCGCTTTGCCACGATGCTCCAAGTCTCTCTGACGATGTGCGCCATCACGCACCCGACACCTGTCGTCCCAACGGCGCAGACTTACCCTAGCGCTTGCTTGATACTCTGTCGACGAGGCGGCGAATTTCATTCACCCAGCGGCCTCCTTCTCGCGATGTGGCGCAGATCTCAGAAACGTCTTGTCTCGACCGCAGCATTGACCTAGCATTTGCTTGATACCGACGGGGTGACGACACCCGTGTCGATCCGAGCCGGTCGAGTGCGCCGGCCCCTCCGCAATCATCCCGACCCAGGAGCCAGCCACCGTGAGTGATCAGCAGGCCGTAACCGCTCGAGATTCCTCCACGTCCTCATCCGCAGACCCGGACGTGTGTCCATATGACTTCAACGCCACGGACTTCGATGTCTCGTCGCCGCGCCATATTACGGACCCATTCGACTTCTATCGACGGCTGCGCCAGCAGGAGCCGGTGTTCCGTAGCGAGTCCCTCGATGCGCATGTTGTGACTCGCTACGCCGACGTGCGAGCGGTGTTCCTCGACCACGACACCTTCACATCGGTCGGCAGTCTCGCGGCAGCGGCGCACCTCGATCCCGAAGTCGAACAGCGGCTCATCGACAACAACGCCACCCTGGACACATTCATCGCGAGCGTCGACCAGCCTATACACACCAGGCTCCGCCGTTGCGTCGCCCGATCGTTCTCGGTGCGGTCCATGGCGCGGTTGGAGCCGGATGTGCGTGCACTGGCCACCAGCATTGTCGAAGAACTCGAGCCCGCCGGACGGGCCGATCTCGTCTCCGAGTTCGCAGCGGTGCTGCCCGCCCGAATCACCGCCCGATTCCTTGGCATCCCGTTGGAGGACACCACAAAAGTACAGAAGTGGGTAGACGACTGGTTCGGGTTGTTCTTCACACCCATGTCCGCCGAGGAACAGCGAGCCCGAGCCGAGGGGTATATCGAGTACGTCGGCTACATGTATCGATTGCTCCAGGAACGGCGTCGGCAGCCGCAAGAAGATTTCATGACGGAGGTCATCGCTGCCGTTGCAGAGGGTTCGGCAGATCTCAATGACCGCGAGATCGTCGAAATCATGACCGCGATCAGCTTGGGCGGAAACGACACCACCGGCAACCAGATCTCGAACCTCATCCACCGGCTACTCGTCACCCCGGGAGCTTGGGAAGCGGTGGTCGCCGATCCGAAGATCCACCTGAATGCAATAGAGGAGTCGATTCGCCTCGACTCGGCCGGCCTCGGCGGATTCAGGTTCGCGAACGAGGACGTAGAAATCGCCGGCCAGAATGTTCCGGCCGGCGCACGTATCTTCCTTCTGCAGGACGCCGCCAACCACGACGAAACGGTGTTCGAAAATCCGGACGAATACATCGTCGATCGCTCGAACGCCGCGGAGAATGTCGGGTTCGGGGTCGGAATCCACCACTGCCTCGGCGCACCCCTGGCGCGGATGGAGCTGAAGGTGGTTCTCGGGGTCCTGACTACCATTCTCCCGAGTCTCCGGCTCGCCGACGGTTCGCCGCGAACCTACCGAGTGAGCGTCGTACAGCGTGCGATGGATTCACTGCCGGTCGAATGGGACGCCGCGCCGTGAACAACGTCCGAGCCGACGTCGACGTCGACCTTGTCATCATCGGGGCGGGACCGACCGGCCTCTACGGTGCATATTATGCAGGCGTTCGTGGCCTTCGCGTTGCCGTGGTCGATTCGCTCCCCGAGGTCGGCGGTCAGATCACTGCGATGTATCCGGAGAAGCCGATCTACGACGTTGCCGGCTTCCCCGGTGTTCTCGGACGCGAACTGGTATCGCGACTGACTGAACAGGCCGACCGGTACGAACCTATTTACCTGCTGGGCCAACGGGCCCAATCTCTGGAGCGCGTATCGTCGGCCGACGGGATCGATCGCTTCTCCATCGAAACCTCCAGACAGGTGCGCATACACTGCAGATCAGTGGTGATTGCCGGCGGGATCGGAACCTTCACTCCGCGACCTCTTCCCGCGGGCGAGGCACACATCGACCGCGGGCTGTCATACTTCGTCCGTGATCTGCAGGAGCTGGCGGGTTCCGATGTCGTCGTCGTCGGCGGCGGTGACAGCGCCTGCGATTGGTCTCTTGCTCTGCAAGACATTGCGCGGAGCGTGGTGTTGGTGCACCGGCGGGACGAGTTCCGTGCACACGCGGCTACCGTGGCTGCACTGCGGAACAGCACAGTCGAGATCATCACCCGAGCGCAGGTGACAGCCGTCAGCGGCCGTGACCGCGTCGAACGTGTGGAGATTCGACAGGGCGCCGTCGTGCAGACGCGTCCCGCCCAACACGTCGTGGCCGCGCTCGGCTTCATCGCAGACCTCGGCCCGGTGCGCTCGTGGGGCATCGACCTCCACGACAATCGGCACGTGATCGTCGATTCACGCATGCGATCCAACACCAATGGGATCTATGCGGCCGGCGATATCACCGAGTACCCCGGGAAGGTTCGGCTCATCTCGGTCGGGTTCGGCGAGATCGCGACAGCCGTGAACAACGCGGCAACATACATGGATCCGAGTACTCCCCTGTTCCCGGGCCACAGCAGCGACGCCGCGGTCGACCAGCCCGTCCTTGCTTAAGTCGAGAAACACAGCAGTGTCGAAAGGAATCTCATGCCATACGTGATCAATTCGAAATGCATCGGTACTACGGACCAGTCCTGTGTCGAGGAATGCCCGGTCGACTCCATCTATGTGGGCGATCGCAAGCTGTACATCAACCCGAATGAGTGCATCGACTGCGGCGCGTGCGAACCGGTCTGCCCCGTGGATGCGATCACGATCGACAAGCGCGTTCCCGAGGACGAGTTGGAGTTCATCGAGGACAATCTCCGGTTCTTCGCCGAGCCGCTCCCCGGACGGTCCGAGGCCATCGGAAACCCCGGTGGCGCATTGCAGATCGGCGATATTGGAGTCGATACCAAGCTTGTCACAGAGTATCGAGTGGAATGACCGACTCGATGCATCGGGACGTGTTCGTCATGGACATCACCGACTTTCGACCGATGAACAGCGGGAACCCGCAACGGTTCCTGAATTGGATCACCCGGTCACTGCAGGAGCCTACTAACTCGCCCCGACCCGCCGCCGAGAACGAATCGTCGAACCTGCAGTCCGGACGGTCCGGCGATGGCGGCGGAATCGAGCTGCTCGGGGCCTGGTATGCCGTCGGAGGTGTCGAGGGCGTCGGCGTAACCGGTGGCGTCGCCACCGAGGGACCGAGCCCGCGCGACGGTGGCAGCGATCTTCGATCCGAGCAGTGAGAGTCCGGCACCGTCGTGCATGGTGACCTTGCGGCCCAGCAGATCCAGCCCCTGGATCCCGTGCGTGCCCTCGTGGATCGGATTCAATCGGTTGTCGCGGTAGTACTGTTCGACGTCGTAGTCGCGGGTGTAGCCGTAACCGCCGTGCACCTGGATCGCGAGGCTGTTCGCCTCGAGGCACCACTGCGATGGCCAGCTCTTCGCGATCGGGGTCAGCACGTCGAGGAGCAACGTCGCCTGGTCGCCGGTGGCCGCATCGTCGGCAGTGTCGTGTTCGTCCACCAACCGTGAGCAGTAGAGGCCGAGCGCGAGCGCGCCCTCGACGTAGGACTTCTGGGCCAACAGCATGCGGCGGACATCGGCGTGTTCGATGATCGGCACCGGCGGCGAGGAGGGGTCCTTGGCTCCGAGAGGGCGGCCCTGGGTCCGCACCGTCGCGTAGTCGAGCGACTTGCGGTATCCCACGTAGCCGAGGGCGATCGCGAGGAACCCGACACCGATCCGGGCCTCGTTCATCATGTGGAACATGTAGGACAGGCCGCGGTGTTCCTCGCCGACCAGGAAACCGACAGCACCCGATTTCCCACCGGGGGTGTGGGTGCCGTCGCCGAAAGCGAGCAGCGTGTTGGTGGTGCCGCGGTTGCCCATCTTGTGGTTGAGGCCCACCAAGGTGACGTCGTTGCGTTCGCCGGCGGCACCGTCGGCGCCGGGAACGTATTTCGGGACGATGAACAGCGAGATGCCCTTGACTCCGGGACCGCCACCCGGGGTTTTCGCCAGCACCAGGTGCACAATGTTCTCGGTGAGTTCGTGGTCGCCTCCGGAGATCCACATCTTGGTTCCGGTGACCCGGTAGCTGCCGTCGTCCTGCGGTACCGCTCGGGTGGTGATGTCCGCCAGCGACGATCCGGCCTGCGGCTCGGACAGGCACATGGTGCCGAACCAGCGGCCCTCGAGCATCGGACGGACGTAGTCGTCGATCTGCTGTTCGGTGCCGTACTCGGCGAGCAAATTCGCGTTGGCGATCGTCAGGAACGGATAGGACGAGGTGCTGGCGTTGGCGGCCTGGAACCAGGCCATCGCCGCCCGCGCCACCGTGGTGGGCAGTTGCATCCCGCCGACGCTCTCGTCGAATGATCCGGCGATCAAACCGGCCGCCGCGTAGGCGTCGAGCGCCGTCTTGACCTCCGGGATCATCTCGACGGTGCCGTCCGGGCGCATGGTCGGCTCGTGCGCGTCGGCCTTCTTGTTATGGGTGGCGAAATGCTTGTGCGCGAGGTCCGCGCTGAGGTCGAGCACCGCGTCGAAGGTGTCCTTCGAATGTTCGGCGAAGCGTTTACGCGAGGTCAGTGCGACCACGTCGAGCCACTCGTAGAGCAGGAAATCGAGATCGCGGCGAGAAAGTACATCAGTCATGAGAATCGGTTCCGTTCAAAAGGGTGGGCGCGCTCAGATGGAGATGCCGCCGTCGACCGGGAGGACGACCCCGGTGATGTAGCCGGCTTCCTCGGACGCGAGGAAGCAGATGGCGTCGGCCATCTCGGCGGGGTCGGCGAACCGCGAGATCGGACCGGTGACCTCGGCGATCTTCTCCTTCGGAATGGAGGCGGTCATCCGGGTCGCAGCGTTCGGGGAGATCGCATTCACGGTGACCCCGAAAGCGGCGAGCTCTTTCGCGGCGGTCTTGGTGAACCCGATGATCCCGGCCTTCGCGGTGGCGTAGTTAGCCTGCCCGCGGTTCCCGTGCAGTCCGGTGTAGGAGGTGATGTTGACGACCCGCCCGAATTCCTGGCTCCGGAAATGCGGAACACAGGCCCTCGTGAACCGAAACGTGCCGCCCGCGTGGACATTGAGGACCTGGTCCCAGTCCTCGTCGGTCAGCTTCCACAGCACCTTGTCGCGCAGGATCCCGGCATTGTTGATCAGAATGTCCACCCGCCCGGTCTCGGCGATCACGGTAGAGACAACGTTCTCGACGTCACCGGTGTCGCTGACGTCGGCGGGGATGCCGATGGCGCCGACCTCGCGGGCGGCCTTGTCGAGTTCGTCCTTGTCGAAGTCCACCATGAACACGGTCGCCTTGGCCTCGGCGAAGTGGCGGGCCAGGGCCTGGCCGATGCCGCGGGCGGCGCCGGTGACGATGACGGATTTGCCGGTGAAATCGTACGTGATGTTGCCCATCGAGGTTTCCTGTCTTTCTTCTCAGCTGAGGCGTTCGAGGACCATGGCCATGCCCATACCGCCGCCGACGCACATGGTTTCGAGACCGAACTGCTTGTCGTGGGTGGTCAGGTTGTTGAGCAGGGTCGCGGTGATGCGGGCACCGGTCATGCCGAACGGGTGGCCGAGGGCGATCGCGCCGCCGGACACGTTGAGCTTGTCCTCGTCGATGCCGAGTTCCCGCGCCGACCCGATCACCTGCACGGCGAACGCCTCGTTGATCTCGAACAGGTCGATGTCGGAGATACCCAGTCCCGCGATCGCGAGGGCCCGCTTGGACGCCTCGATCGGGCCGAGACCCATGATCTCCGGCGACAAACCGGACACCCCGGTGGACACGATCCGGGCCAGCGGGGTCAGCCCCAGCTCCTTGGCCTTGGTGTCGGACATGATCACCAGGGCGGCGGCGCCGTCGTTGAGCGGGCACGCGTTGCCGGCGGTGACGGTGCCGTCCGGGCGGAACACAGGCTTGAGCTGGCTGACGGCCTCGTAGGTGGTGCCGGCACGCGGGCCGTCGTCGGTGGACACGACGGTGCCGTCGGGCAGGGTCACCGGGGTGATCTCGCGGGCGAAGAAGCCGGCGCCTATGGCCTCCTCGGCGCGGTTCTGCGAGCGCACCGCCCACCGGTCCTGCTCCTCGCGGGTGATGCCGGTGATCTGCGCGACGTTCTCGGCGGTCTGGCCCATCGCGATGTAGGTGTCCGGGACCAGCCCCTCCTCGCGCGGGTCGACCCACTGCTGGCCGCCCTGGGCCAGCTTCTCGGTGCGGGCCTGCGCGTCGGCGTAGAGCGGGTTCTGGGTGTCGGGCAGCGAGTCGGAGCTGCCCGCGATGAACCGAGAGACGGTCTCGACGCCGGCGGAGATGAAGACGTCGCCCTCACCGGCCTTGATCGCGTGCAGTGCCATGCGGGTGGTCTGCAGCGACGACGAACAGTACCGGGTGATGGTGGTGCCGGGGATGAAGTCGTAGCCCAACTGCACGGCGACGTTGCGGCCCATGTTGAAACCCTGCTCCCCGCCGGGCAGCCCGCAACCCAGGATGAGGTCGTTGATGTCGGTGGGATCGAGCGCGGGCACCTTGTCGAGTGCCGCCTGGACCATCTGCGCGGCGAGGTCGTCGGGGCGCATGCCCTTGAGCGATCCCTTCATGGCGCGACCGATCGGGGAACGGGCGATGGAAACGATGACAGCCTCGGGCATGAGGAACTCCTGGGTGCGGATCGTCTGGCGACGGTGATGGGAAAGCCATGCAGCCAAAAAATATGCAACCGCATATTTTCTATGCGCCTGCATATACTGACGGTGTCGGCGGAGACCTGTCAACCCCCGCCAATCGAGAGGCAACAGTGCGATGGACGCGCCACTAACCGCAGCGGTCAGCGAATTGGGTACCTCGAAAGCCGCTGCGCGGATACGCGCCGCGGCCATCGAGGTGTTCGCCGCCAAGGGATACGGCGCCACCACTACCCGGGAGATCGCCGCCAGCCTCGACATGAGCCCAGGGGCCGTATACCCGCACTACAAGACCAAGGAATCCCTTCTCTACGCCATCAGCCTCGAGGGCCATCATTCGGTACTGGCGGCCATCACCGCCGCTGATCGCCCCGACGTCGCGGCGCCCGACCGGCTGACGTCGACCGTGACGGCCTACGTGATCTGGCACGCCGACAACCGCGCCAGCGCCCGGGTCGCACAGTACGAACTACGCTCGCTCTCGCCCGAGCACTTCGCAGTCATTGCGGACATCCGCAGGTCCACCACGAAGGTGTTCAAGCGAATCATCGAAGCCGGCGCAACGGCAGGCGACTTTCATCCCTTCGACATCGAGGCCGCCGCGCTGGCAATCACGTCCCTCGGCGTCGATGTCAGCAGGTGGTTCCCCTCCCGCGCTTACTGCGACCCACGCATTATCGCGGCTCGCTACGTCGAACTCGCCCTTCGAATGGTCGCGTGCGCCGACCGGCAACCCGTCGACGAGTCTTCTTGACACGTGTTGCTGGACTGCGGGATTCGAGAACGGCTGTCACCGAAGTGGGCGAGACCTGCGCCGAAGAACAGCCCGCCGCGGCGTCCGCCTAGATCTCGCGGCTCTGAGATCGTGAGGTCACCTTGTCGGCGACAGTCGCCGCCCAGCTATCACCGATTTGGCGATTCCGGTGCGCGCCGTTGTGCCACCCAGGTCGCGATCTGAGTGCGGGAGTTGAACCCGAGTTTGGCGAAGATGTGCTCCACGTGTACGTCGACGGTGCGTCGGGAGATGACCAGCTTGGCCGCCACGTCCTTGCTCGACATTCCCTGCGCCACCAGGTCCGCGACCTCGCGCTCTCGAGGTGTCAACAAGCTGTCGGCCTGTCGGGGCCCGACGGGGGAGACTCGGTGCTCACGGAGCGCGAAGGTCAGCATCTCCTCGACGGTGAGCTGGCCTCCACGCGCAAACGCGGTGTCGAAGCCGGGGTTGCCCATCGCCTGCCGAGCCATGTTCTCGAACTGTTCGCGCCGCGCGAGCAGGTGTTTCGCCCCGAGCAGTGGGACGCCAACGGGCTGCCAGGCCTGGTCCGATGCGCCGAGGAGCACGGCGGCCCGCTCGGAATCGCCGCTCGCCGCGGCGGTCCAGGCGAGAGCGTCCAGGATGAACGCCAAGCCCA
>RRBB01000128.1:0-31322 GCA_006543605.1 Rhodococcus sp. WS4 | reverse complement strand
CCACCCAGCAGTCCGACAATTTCGACACGATGTTCCGGACACTCGAACAGATCCAGCAGTCGGCCGACGCGATCGCCCGCACCCCGATCAACGTCGCGCGGAGCGTGTTCGCCCCGGCCCGCCCCTCGCCCGACGAGGTCGACTACCACCCCACCGTCATCGACGCCGAGCCGCCGACACCTCCCGGACTGACGGTCCGGATCGCGTCGATCACCGTGACGGCGCCACGCATCACGTTCGGCAGGCCGAACCGCTGACCCAGGGCTACCGCCCGGGGAAGAAGTCCGCGCTCTGCACGTAGTCCATCGCGGCGGTGAAGGTCGGGTCACTCATGCGCCGCGTCATCTCCGCCTCGTCGACGTCCTCGATGTGGGTCTGAACCCACCAGAGATTGCCGAACGGATCGCGGACGCGCCCGACGACGTCGCCCCAGAACAGGTGGGTCGCCTGCGTGACCAGCGTGCCGCCGGCGGTGACGGCGCGGGCGAGCACCGCCTCGGCGTCCTCGACGTACAGGCGGAGGAACCCGGGCGTCGGCGGCCAGTCGGGTCGCGCATCGAACATCATCACGACGGCGTTCCCGATCCGCACCTCGGCGTGCCCGACGGTGCCGTCCTCGGCCACCATCCGGCCGAGTTCCTCGCCGTCGAAGGCCGCCTTCACGTAGTCGATGAGCGCGGCCGTATCGCGGGAGATGATCCACGGCGTCACGGTCGTGTAGCCCTCGGGAATCGGATTGACGGTCATGCGGTCCTCCTGCATCGGCGAATCGGATGCCTTCACCGTAGAACCGATAGCGGTCAACCTCGGTCCTCGTTTGGATCGCACCGATACGCTCATAGCGTGAGCGAACACATCCTCGTCACCGGTGGGTCGCGCGGCATCGGCGCCGCCGTGGTGCGCCTCGCCGTCCACCGCGGCTATGAGGTGACGTTCACCTTCCAGAACGACGAGGAGGCCGCCGAGCACCTCGTGCACCAGTGCGGCATCCGCGCCACCGCGGTGCGTGCCGACGTGCGCGACGCCGCCCTCGCCGCCGCCGTGGTGGGCGCGGCCGACGAGCGCGGGCAACTGACCGCGGTGGTCAACAACGCCGGGACCACCGGCCCGCTCGGCACCTTCCTCACCACCCCGGACGCGGCGCTGCGGGAGGTGTTCGACGTCAACGTCTTCGGTGCCATGAACTACGCCCGCGCGGCGGCGGAGCACTGGATCCGGGAGGGGCGTCCCGGCGTCATCGTCAACCTCAGCTCGGTCGCGGCCGGAACCGGGGCTCCGGGCGAGTACGTCGGGTACGCGGCATCGAAGGCCGCCGTCGACAGTGTGACGACGGGACTCGGGCGGGAACTGGCGAGCGCGAACATCCGGGTCGTCGGCATCGCACCCGGTACGACGGACACCGACATCCACGCGGCCGCGGGCGACCCGGGACGACCCGACCGAGTGGCCCGGAAGGTGCCACTCGGCCGGGTCGCGCAGCCCGAGGAGATCGCCGAAGCGGTGCTGTGGGCCCTGTCCCATCAGGCGTCCTACGTCACCGCCACCACCATCGCCGTCGCCGGCGGTCTGTGACTACCGCGGTTTCGCGCCGCACCTCGGGACGAGCATCGGCACCCGCCTGCGGTAGCTGCGGTAGTCGTCGCCGAACGTGTCGATCAGGTCGTGTTCCTCGAAACGCACCGCGACCAGGATAAAGCCGGTGGTCCCGACGGCGAACAACAGCCGGCCCCAGGTCATCGTCGGCGCCACCCAGAACGCGATAATGAAACCGGCGTACAGGGGGTGCCGGATCACCCGGTACAGCACGGGTGTCCGAAAGTGGCTGGGCAGAGCCGACTTCCCGCTCTGATTGCGCAGCACCTGACGCACCCCGAACAGATCGAAGTGGTCGATGGCGAACGTCGCGGCCAGCACGAGGGCCCATCCGCCGAGCGACACGGCGAAGATTGCGACGCGGACCCAGCTCGTCTCCACGTCCCAGATCTGGTCGGGCAGCGGACGCCATTGCCACATCATCAGAGCCAGCGCGGCCGTGGCGAACAGGACGTACGTCGAGCGCTCCATCGGTTCGGGGACGATCTTGGTCCAGCGTTTCTTGAACCATGGCCTGGCCATCACCGAATGCTGCATCGCGAAGACCATGAGTAGCGCCACATCGACGACCACCGCGACCGCGACGGGGGCGTCGGGTCCGTCGTTGATCGTGTGGGGCACGACGAGGCCCTCGACCCATCCGATCGCGTACAGGAACACGATCAGGAACGTGGCGTAGGCGACCACTCCGTACGCGGTGATGAGGGTGCGGGCGACCCCACGTGTGTGCGGCGTCCGCGGTGTTTCGACCATCTCGGCCATGGTGTTCTCTCCGATCGCTGGGTTTCCCCCGATGCACCGAAGTCTCCGATCGGGCGCGGCGCGGAACAAGGAACCCTGGGGTGGGAGTCGCCGCACCCCGCGCGGCGGCGATGCTGTCGGATCCGTTGACTACCCTGTTGCCATGCTGCCTGGGGAGTTCCGCCACATCGACGTGTCGTCGATCAAGTCGGTCCTCGGCACCACCACCTACACCCGCGGCGAGCAGTACGCCCGCGACCACGCGGTGATCCAGATGTCGTGGGATTCGGCAGCCAAGGAGCTGCGGGGTGAGGTGGCGGGCACGGCGAGGGAGCCGTACTCCGCGTCGGCGTTCGTCGCATCCGTTCCCGGCCGCACGGTGTACCGATACGGAATCTGCACGTGTCCGGTCGGGATGAACTGCAAGCATGTCGCGGCCCTGCTGATCACGGCGATGAGGCAGGCGACGTCGGATGCGCAGGCGCCGGTCGCAGCCTCCTGGGACGGATCGCTGAGCTCGCTGCTCGCGCATTCCGCGGATCCGTTCGGCGATTCCGGCCGCCGTTCGCCGCTCGCCATCCAGTTCCGGGTCCAGGCGTCGGCCGGAGACTCGGCACCTCAGCTGCTGGTGAAGCCGGTCCAGCCCGGTTCGAAGGGCTGGATCGTCGGCGGGCTGGCGTGGAACAAGCTGGGCAGCCACTTCCAGCATCCCGCCGAGCAGATCCGTGTGCTGCACGAGATCCATCTGCTGGCCGGCGGGGGCATGAACTACCGCCGACAGAACCACACCGACCTCGACCTCAGCGTCTTTCCGAGCCGCCAGCTGTGGTCGCTGCTCGACGAGGCTGCCCGGGTGGGTGTCGAGCTCCTCCACTCCTCGAAGCGTCTGGGCGCACTGGCCCCCTACCGCTCGGCCGAGATCTGCTTCGACGTCACCCGGGACCACGACATCGACGCGCTGGTCGTGCAAGCGGTGATCGTCGTGGACGGCGAGCGGGTCGACACGTCGACCGTGGGCTTCATCGGGCTCCGGGCGCACGGCCTGTTCTACGTCGACGCCGACGAGCGCATTCAGCTCGCCCGGCTCGGCTCCCCCGCACCCGCAGCCCTCCAGGACCTGACGCGCCGCCGCACCCGCATCGAGGTTCCCGATTTCGAGGAGTCCCGGTTCCTGACGGAATTCCTGCCGAAGCTGCGCAACCTGGCCACCCTGATCTCCTCGGACGGCTCGTTCGTCCCACCCGAGATCTCCGAGCCCACCCTCGTGATGCGGGCGTCGTACCTCCCCGACCACGAGGTCACCGTCGACTGGGAATGGTTGTACACCGTCGGCGACAACGAGCACCGGGCCCCGCTGGTCACGCGAACCCCCGGTGACGACTACCGCGACGACACCCGCGAACAGGAACTGCTCGACGCACTCGACATCGCCTGGGAGCGCTACGGTTTGGGGTCGAACACCCCGGAGGCGTCCGCGTTGCGCGGACTCGACACGATGCGGTTCACCACCGAGGTGCTGCCCCTGCTCGAAGGCAAGACCGACGTGGCCGTCGACATCTCCGGCGTGCACGCCGACTACCGCGAGGCCGGCGATTCACTCGCTATCGGGGTCTCCACCACGGCGTCCACCGGCAGCACCGACTGGTTCGACCTCGGCGTCACCCTCACCGTGGAGGGCCGGGACGTTCCGTTCGACCAGGTCTTCTCGGCGCTGACCGCGGGCAAGACCGAACTGCTGCTGCCCGACGGCGCCTACTTCTCCCTCGACAAACCCGAACTCCACACGCTACGGAAACTGATCGACGAGGCGCGGGTCCTCCACGACCGCGCCGACGGGACGCTGCGCCTCAGCCGGTTCCAGGCGAGCCTGTGGGACGAGTTCGCCGCCCTCGGCACCGTCGAGCGTCAGGCGAAGGCGTGGCGGCGGCAGGTGGACGGTCTGCTGGCACCGGGCACCGTCCACCACGTCGACGCCCCGAGCACGCTCGACGCCCAGTTGCGCCCGTATCAGCTGGAGGGGTTCCGCTGGCTGGCCTTCCTGTGGGAGCACGGGCTCGGCGGCATCCTCGCCGACGACATGGGGCTCGGCAAGACCCTGCAGGCGCTGGCGCTGATCTGCCATGCGCGGCAGTCGAACCCGGCCGCGCCGCCGTTTCTCATCGTCGCCCCCACCAGCGTGGTGTCGAACTGGGAGTCCGAATCGGCCCGCTTCGCCCCGGACGCCGCCGTCGTCGCGATCACCGACACGCGCACCCGCCGACGCGTCGCCCGCGACGAGTTGGTGCGGGGTGCCGACGTCGTCGTCACGTCGTACACCCTGTTCCGCCTCGAATACGAGGCGTACGCGGAGTGCACGTGGTCGGGGTTGATCCTCGACGAGGCGCAGTTCACCAAGAACCACCAGTCCAAGATCTACCAGTGCGTGCGCCGGCTCGAGGCGCCGTTCAAGCTGGCGATCACCGGCACACCGATGGAGAACAATCTGATGGAGCTGTGGTCGCTGCTCTCCATCACCGCGCCGGGGCTGTTCCCGAATCCGGCCCGGTTCACCGACTACTACCGCAAGCCCATCGAGAAGCAGGGCGACACCGAACTTCTCGCACAACTGCGCCGCCGCGTCAAACCGCTGATGCTGCGCCGCACCAAAGAGCAAGTGGTGAAGGATCTTCCGGCCAAGCAGGAGCAGGTACTCGATGTCGATCTGCACCCGCGGCACCGCAAGATCTACGACACGCACCTGCAGCGCGAGCGGCAGAGAATCCTCGGCCTGCTCGCCGACGTCGACAAGAACCGCTTCACCATCCTGCAGTCGCTCACCGCGCTCCGGCAGCTGAGCCTCGACGCCGGACTCGTGGACGACGAGTACCGCGACGTCCCGTCCGCCAAGGTGGACGCGCTGCTCGAACAGCTCGCCGACGTCGTCGCCGGCGGTCACCGGGCGCTGGTGTTCAGCCAGTTCACCGGATTCCTCGGGAAGGTCCGCGACCGCCTCGACGACGCGGGCATCGCGCACAGCTACCTCGACGGCAGCACCCGGCGTCGCGGCGACGTGCTCCGCGATTTCAAGGAGGGCGACGTCCCGGTCTTCCTGATCAGTCTCAAGGCCGGCGGCTTCGGGCTGAACCTCACCGAGGCCGACTACTGCTTCATCCTCGACCCGTGGTGGAACCCGGCCACCGAGGCCCAGGCCGTCGACCGGGCGCATCGCATCGGGCAGACCCGCAACGTGATGGTGTATCGCCTGATCGCGAAGGACACGATCGAAGACAAGGTGATGGCCCTGAAGGCGAAGAAGTCGGCGCTGTTCGCGAGCGTCATGGACTCCGACACCCTGCTCAGTTCCAGCCTCGACGCCGACGACCTCCGCGGGTTGTTCGAGTGACCTGACCGACAGACTTCGCCTTACGCCTCCGCTGCTGTCGGGGTGTTCTGATAGGAATGCGTTCGCCCACCGTGAACCCACTCGCACCGAGGAGAGCCTGTGAGCGAGTACCAATACTTCGAGTTCCTCGCGGTCGACAAGCCCTTGAATACGCGGATGCAGTCCGAGGTACGCAAGCTGTCGACCAGGGCAGTGATCACGCCGACCAGCTTCACCAATACATATCATTTCGGTGATTTCCACGGCGATCCATGCGCAATGATGCGCAAGTACTATGACCTGCACATCCACGTCACGAGCTGGGGCACCCGCCGTCTGATGGTGAAGGTGCCGGCGAAGTCGCTCTCGGGAGGCGTGGCCGACTACACGCTCGAGCCTTACCTCACGTCCGAGGCGACCGGGAAACATCTCCTCTTCGACTTCACCAGCGAGGACGACTCGGCCGACTACACAGAAGAGGCCGAGGGCTGGATGGCGTCCCTGGCGCGGGTGCGCGACGAGATCGCGATGGGTGACGCGCGTCCGCTGTACCTCGGATGGTTGGCGGCGATAGGGACGTCGCAACGCAACGAATGTGCGTTCGACACCGAATGGGAGCACGAACTCGAGCCCCCAGCCCCCGCCGGTCTCGGTGACCTCACCGGACCTCAGCAGGCTCTCGCCGACTATCTTCGAATCGACACCCCTTTGCTGGCCGCGGCCCAGGAGGGTAGTTCGGCCCTACCCTCGAAGGCCCAGATGACCGCGGCACTGCGCAAGCACATCGCGAAGCTACCCGAATCGACCAAGAACAGGCTTCTGCTCGCCGTCGCTCACGGTCAGCATGCGGCGGTACTGGCGGATTTAGCCCGCGTGACCGGCGACGATCGTCGGAACGACCACGAGCCGCGTACCGTCGTCGCGCTGCTCGACCGCGCCGACGAGCTGCGCCAAGCATCCCACCGGCGGCGCAGCCTCTCCGCAGTCCGATGACATCAGACAGAATTCACCCCGAGTGAGGAGTCGCCGTGAGCCGCAACAGCCAGCAGAACCGTGCCGCACGCAAACGCAAGAAACAGCAGCGTAGCGGCACACGTCACCATCGTGAGTTCCGTCCCGACTTCGACGCCGAGTCGTTGGTGTTCGCGGGAATCGAGTTCGCTTTCGGGCCGTCGGCGAATGCGGAGTCGCTGCGCCGGACAGTCGGCCAGTTGGCAGAACTCGACGGTTCCGGATCTGCGGCCGCCCTCCTGGATCGAGCCTCACAGATGCTCGACGCGTCGATGGACCACGCGTTCGCCTCGGGGTGGCAGCCGGCGGAGCTGGTGCACGCGGTGCGCCGGGAATTCGGTGCGCGCACCGCCCGGCTGACGGTTGCCGCGATCGGCTCCCATGCGAGCCGCACCTCGGCGCACAAGAGCGCCCCGGAGCCGTGGCGAGAGCAGCTCGACGAACTGAACATCGGCCCGGACGACGCACCGGCCCGCGGCCGGCTGTCCGCCTGGCGTGCGGCGGAGAACGCCGAGCCGACCGACACCTGGACGGCGATCCTGTCGCTTCTCGGCTTCTGCAGCTATCTGATCCCCATGACGCCACTGATGGCCACCCCACCGAACTGGGACGCCGGGGCAGCGGCGTCACGGCCCGCCAAGCACGGTCCCGAACCCAAGGTGCTGTCCCGCATCCGCGGCCTGTTGGCCAAGGCCGAAGCAACCACGTTCGCCGAGGAGGCAGCGACCCTCTCGGCGAAGGCGCAGGATCTCATGACCCGGTATGCGATCGACAGCGCCGTGATCGACGCCGAGGTGCACACCTCACTGAGCGATCAAGTGATCACGCGCCGATTGCTCGTCGACAACCCGTATCCCGAAGCGAAAGTGCAGTTGCTGAACTGTGTCGCGGACTCCAACAGCGTCCGTGTCCTCTGGCATCAACGATTCGGCCTCGTCAGCATGGTCGGGATGCCGATCGACCTGGACCTGTGCGAAATGCTGTTCACTTCGCTGCTCGTTCAGGCTTCTCACGCGTTGAGCGAGGCAGGCGGCGACCGGGTGAAGCGCTCACCCAGCTTCCGCCGATCGTTTCTGCTCGCATTCGCCTCCCGGATCGGGGAACGGCTGGCGATCGCCCGGGAACAAGCCGGTCGCGACGCATCCAGTCAGTACGGCAAGGAGTTGGTGCCGATCATCACCGAACGCACCGAGGCGGTGGGTTCGGTGTTCGAGAAACAGTTCCCGTCCATCGTCACGACGTCGCATTCGGTGACCAACGCACACGGATGGCAGGCGGGGCGCGTGGCCGCAGAGTTGGCAGACCTCAGCGGTGGGCGGGAACGAATCGCCGAATGAGTCAGGGCACGATGTGCCCAGCTCGAAGACAACGAGAGGAAACCGATGTCCATCACCGCCGACGTTCATCGGCTTCTTCGTCTGCGCCAGGACCACGCAGCCTGGACGTTGCTGCGTGCCGATTCCGCGCCGGCAATTCTGGCGCTGTTGGGCCGTCACTTCGAGCATGGGACCCGCCGCCTCCCGGCTCCGGAACTCTTCGCCCGCTTGGACTCCGACCTTCAGACCATGCGCGACGAGGGCCTCGACTTCCCTCGAACCGGTCAGGCGTACTGCACCGAGTGGGTGCGGGCCGGTTATCTGCTCCGACGAGCAGCGGCTGGTACCCGTGAGGAGACCCTGGAACCGACGGAGGGCGCGTTCGCCGCGATGGCATTCGTCGCGAGCCTCACCAGTCAGGCGAGTTCGGCAACGGAATCTCGTCTGACCACCCTGTCCACCCAGTTGCAGGCCCTCGCGCGGGATTCCGATCCCCGTGCGGAGACTCGCCTCGCCGCGCTGCTGACCGAACGGTCGTCGATCGATCAGCAGGTCGCAGCGGTGGAGTCGGGAGTCTTCCCAGTCCTCGACGGCGACCGCGCTGTCGAGCGTTCTGCCGAGATTCTCGCGCTGGCCTCGGAGGTCCCCGCAGACTTCGCCCGCGTCCGCGCCGAACTCGAGGAACTCAACCGTGATCTGCGAGCCCGCATCCTCGATGACGACGGTGATCGCGGCGACACTCTGGGAGATGTGTTCCGCGGGGTCGACCTGATCGGAGATTCCGATGCCGGCCGCAGCTTCACTGCCTTCTACGACATGATTCTCGATCCGGCCCGGTCGTCTCAGATCGACGAGTGGATCGATGCAGTGCTGCAGCGGCCGTTCGCCTCCCAATTGACCAACGATCAGAAACGACGGTTCCGCGCGTTACTGACCGAGATGGAAACGGCTGGCTCCGAGGTGCATTCGACGATGACCTCCCTGTCCCGGTCGTTGCGTCACTTCGTCCAGTCGCGTCACTACGAGGAACACCGCCGGCTGCAGCGGTTGCTCCGCAGCGCGCAGCAGAGTGCTGTTGCCGTGGCCACACGTCGCCGACCCTACGACCTGCTCGACCTCGAACTGGTACGCGTCGGTATGAGCATCGAATCGGTCGCAGCTCTTCGCCTGCACAACCCCGCCGACAACCTCGTCACCGAACCGGTGCTGACCCACGAAGCCGGGACCGTCGATCTCGACGAACTTCGAAAGCTCGTCCGAGAATCCGAGATCGATATGGACGAACTGTCCGACAACGTCGCGGCAACACTCCGCGCGCACGGTCGCGCCACGATCGGTGACGTCCTGCGCGATTACCCTGCCACTCAAGGTCTCGCGAGTGCGGTGGGATTGATGGTCCTTGCCACCCATCACGGGCACGCGATCGACGGCACCGAAGACATCCACTGGATCTCGGGAGCCGGAGTATCGCGTCGGGCGACAATTCGTCGTCGCCTGTTCGATCCGGCCGCCGACGAGTTCACCACTCGTCCGGCGTCCGAGCCGACGGGGAGCTCGACATGAACGACGAGCCGACGACCGGCGGCCATTACCCCGGCGACACCGGCGAACTGGACGTCGAGACGCGGCGCGCACTCGTGCAGCTACTCAAGGGCCCTCTCGTCACCGCGGCCAAGCATCCCGAGGTGTGGCGCGCGGTGATCCGGGACGAGCGACTCCTCCGGTCCCGACTCGCCGACGTCTTCCTCGATCTCGTCATCGACGATGAGAACGAGCTGGCGTTCACCCGCCCCGCCGAGACCGGCAATGCCAATACCCCCACGGTGCTGCGCACCGAGCGTCTGACATTCATGGACACGGTCATGCTGCTCGCATTGCGCCAGCGTCTGCTGCGCGCGCAGCCCGGCGAACGGGTGATGGTCGACCTCGACGAACTGCGCGAACAGCTCGAGCTGTATCGCACGGCCGGCGACACCGACCCGGCCGGTTACGCGAAACGCGTCAACGCGTCGTGGAAGAAGCTCGACAAATATTCGCTGCTCACGAAGACGTCGACCGACGACCGGATGGAGGTCTCCCCGGTGTTGCGGCAGCTGTTCGATGCCGAACAGGTCGCTCTCGTCGCGGTGGAGTTTCGGCGCATTCTCGAGGAGGACACACCGTGATCCATCCCGGTCAACGCCGTCTCGCGCGCGTTCAGGTCGTCAACTGGGGAACGTTGCACGGCCACCACGATCTTTCCGTGGCCCGCAAGGGTTTCCTGATCACCGGCAATTCCGGCTCCGGCAAGTCCACGCTCATCGATGCCATCTCCGCTGTGCTCGTCCCGGGCAATCAGCTGCGGTTCAATGCGGCCGCGCAGGAGGCCACGAACTCGGGACGCAACTTCGTCACGTATATCCGTGGCGCGTGGCGGCGGGAGGCGGGCGCCGACACCGACGGTCTGGTCGCCTCGTACCTGCGCACCGGCGCGACGTGGAGCGGGATCGCCCTCACCTACCGCGCTGGCACCGACGATCCGCCGATCACCCTCGTCAAACTCATGCATCTGGGGCGCGGGCAGAACGCCGCAGCGGACGTCACCCACCTCCATCTCATTCTCGAACACGAACTCGACCTGACCGACTTCACGTCGTTCACGACACGCGGCATCGACACGAGGGCCATCAGGAAGCGGTGGCCGGAGTCGACGGTCAGCCCGGCCTACGGGCCGTTCGCCCGTAGCTTCCGCTCCCGCCTCGGCATCTCCTCGGAGGGCGCTCAGCGCCTGCTGCACCGCACCTTGTCGGCGAAAAGCCTCGGCAGCCTCGATCAGTTGTTCCGCGACTACATGCTCGACACTCCGAACACCTTCGCGATGGCCGAACGCGCGGTCAACCAGTTCCACGACCTGCAGGAGGCGCACCGCGTCGTTGTCGACGCGCGGCGTCAGGTGGAGATGCTCGCACCGCTCGTCGATCTTGCCGACACCCGGCAACGCGGGCTTCAGTCCCTGCGCGACACGGACGAGGAGAACGCGCACCTCGGAGCGGTTCACGCGGAGATGACCTTGTCGCTCCTGCGTGGTGAACGCACCGAACGCCATGCACTGACGCCTCTGCTGGAGGCGGGTGCGAGCGAAGCCACCGCCGCAGCCGAACGTGCACGGCAGGAAACCCTCGATCTGACGATGAAACTCGAGGGAATCGGGGGCGGCAGACTGGCCACCCTCCACGCGCAGCGAGACGCAGAACTGAAGATGTTGGCGCGCGTCCGAACAAGGCGCCAGCAGATCGCCGAGGCGGTGTCGGCCTGGGAAGGAACCGTTCCGGAGACCTCCGAGGAGTTCGCGCGACTGCGTGGGCAACTCGAGGATCAGGTGCATCAGGCGACCACCGCCCACGAGGAACGGCACGGCGCCCGCTACGCGCTCGCCGAACAGCGCGGCACTGCACAGAAGGAGCGCGCGGCGCTGATCACCGATCGCGAGATCGTCGCCCGCAGACGCTCCAACATCGATCCGACTCTGCTCCGCGCGCGCGAGTCGATCTGTTCCGCCGCAGGTGTTCCGGACGACGCGGTGCCCTTCGCCGGCGAATTGATCGCGGTGCGGGACGAATGCTCCGAGTGGACCGGACCCATAGAGCGAGTCCTCGGCGGCCTCGCCCGTACCCTGCTCGTCCCGGACGACGTGTATCCGGCGGTTGCCGCGGCCGTCGATGCCACCCACCTCGGCGCGCGCCTCGTGTATCGCCGAGTACGGGTGGGCGTCACACCGTCGGCGGTGCCGAAGACCGGGACGTCGTCTCTGGTGCGTCGAGTGGAGGTCGCCGACGGTCCGCTCGCTGCGTGGATCCACCACCATCTCGCCGACCGCTACGACTACGCCTGCGTCGACACCGCTGCCGGCTTCGCGGATCACGTCCGCGCCGTGACACGCGCCGGGCAGGTCAAGCACTCCGCCGAGCGACACGAGAAGGACGACCGCAGCCGCATCGACGATCGCCGGCGGTGGGTTCTCGGATTCGACAACGAAACCAAGCTGGAGGACATTCGCCGACGAATCGCGGACCTCGACGCCACGATCGCAGGTGCGACGAGCCGACTCGACGCACTGGATCGTGAGGACCAGCAGATCGCCGTGCAGAACCGCGCAGCACAGACAGTCCTCGATGCGCAGTGGGTGGATGTCGACGTGAGCGGTGCGCAGGCTGCCGTCGACGCTGTCGACAGCCGTCTCGAATCATGGCAGCAGGACAACCCGGAGCATTCTGCGGTGTCGGTTGCCCTCGAGCTCGCCAAGAAGGCGGAGAACGAGGCCGACGCAGCCCGGCGTCAGGCGGATACTGCGTTGACGGTGCACCGAACGGCGGTGACGGAACTCGAGACGCGGATCGCGCAGGCCGAACTCGACGCGGATGACGCGGCTCCCGATGCTGTCGCCGCGCGGATCAGGGCGCGATTTCAGAAATTCTCGCGCCGGGTGACGTCGGACAACATCGACAAGGCCCTGTTCGAGGTCGGCCAGGGCATCGGCAAAGACAGGGCCGAGGCGCAGAACGCGGTGTCCGCCGCCGACGCGTCGATCGTCAGGATTCTCTCCCAATATCTCGCGCGATGGGAGTCCCGCGGCGGTGAGCTGCGGATCGACGCCGAATACGTCGACGACGCACTGACAATCCTCCAGCGCCTGCGCTCCGACGGTCTTCCCCGGTACGAAGATCGGTTCTTCCAGTTGCTGCACGACCAGTCCCACCGCAATATCGGCGAACTCGCTCGCACGATCCGCAAGGCGCCCGCCGAGATCCGTTCCCGCATCGACCCGGTGAACGACTCACTGCATCGCTCCGCATTCGACACCGACCGGTGGTTGCGCATCGACGTCCGCGAGCGACGGTCGCCGGCGGCGGCCGATTTCCTCGACGACCTGACCCGGATCACGAGTGGTGGATGGGACATCGAACAGCGTCCCCCGGCCGAGGAACGATTCGAGCGGATGGCGGCTGTGCTGGAGCGCCTGGCGTCGAAGGAACCCGCGGATCAGCGGTGGCAGCGTCATGTCCTGGACACTCGCCTGCACGTCGGGTTCATCGGCGTGGAGGTCGACGGTGCCGGAGAGGCTCGCAACTACCACGATTCGAGCTCGGGATTGTCGGGCGGTCAGGCGCAGAAACTCGTGTTCTTCTGCCTGGCAGCGGCGTTGCGGTATCAGCTCGCCCCCGACGGCGCAGACCTTCCCCGTTACGGCACCGTCATCCTGGATGAGGCCTTCGACCGTGCCGACTCCGCGTACACACGCCGAGCCCTGGATGTATTCGCGCAGTTCGGTTTTCACATGGTGCTCGCTACCCCGCTCAAATTGCTCGGCACCCTCGAGGAGTACATCGGCGGCGCTGTGACCGTGAGCATCCGCGACCGGATGCACACCGAACTCAGCCTCATCGAATTCGACGACGTGGGCGCCACATGAGTGTGCGGTGTGTTCTGCCGCCCGCTGCCGCGGCGAAGGCGCTGACCACCTACGGCAGTCGCCGACGTCGCTGGCTGGCCGACTCCGCACTTGCCGAACAGGATTCGCTGACGGTTGCCCTGCATCCGCCGTCCGAGCACCAGATTGCCGAGGATCCCGACGCGGTGGTCGCGTGGGTCCGCTCCTGGCGCGCCTACACCGGCGCCGGCCACGTGGACTGGGCGATTCGCCGGTGGCCGAGCTTCGGCACACAGGACGTGCCGGTGCGGCTGACACTGGCAGGGGCTGATCAGATTGCGTCCGCGGGTGGCCGCGAAACCGAATGGTGCGCCCTGGTGATGCGTCGTGATGCCCTTGTCGACCGCCTGGGTCCCGGCATCCCGGCGTTGTCGGCGGCGGTTGCCGCGACCGCGGCGAAATGGCTCGACCTGGACGACGACGATTTCGTCAGGCTGACGACCATTGCGCGGTGGTTGAGCGACCATCCGAACTCGGGGTATTTCATTCGTCAACTCCCCGTTCCGGGTGTCGACACGAAATGGCTCTCGCGTCATCGCGGAATGGTGGAGACTCTGCTCGAGGGCGTTCGCGGACACCGGGAACTCGGTATCCGGAGCCTGCCCGGCCTGCGCGACATCGCACTATGCGATCCCGATCTCCTGATCGGAACTCCGAGGCGCTTCGCGACCTCTGTGGAGGAACTCACCGCGTTGCCGCTGGCCCCGACGCGCACCCTCATTCTCGAGAACAAAGAGGGTCTGTATGCGCTACCTCGGCTGGCGGAGACGGTGGCACTGCACGGTGGCGGGTACACGGTTCACGAGTTGGCCGGAATCCCGTGGGTCGTCGACTCGGAGGTCTGGTATTGGGGTGACCTGGACAGTCACGGTTTCGCCATCCTCGACCGTCTGCGCCGACATCTTCCCCACGTGCGGAGTCTGTTGATGGACACGGCCACCCTGGATCGGTGGCGGACTCTCGCGGTCCGCGAGCACAAGCCCACTTTCAACGAGGTCTCTCACCTCACCGAATCCGAAGCCTCCGCTCTGGAGTCGCTGCGCGAGGACGATCTCCGACTGGAGCAGGAACGCATACCCTGGCCGTACGCCCTGGAGAGACTCCTCGCTGCAGTCGGTCCGGGTCAGTAGTCCCCGGGGGCGTGGTGACCGTCGCCCCTGGGTAATGTCCGATCCATGCCTCGTTACACGATCCCCCTGCGGAACAACGCCAGGCCGGACGCGCCGCCGTCCGTGAGCCGCCATGTGCCGTTCTACTGCGCGCACGAGGCTGCGGGCGCGGCGTGGAGCCGGGCGATCGTCGAGGCGTGCGGCGACCTGCTCGACCCGGTCACCCAGATTGCCGTCGTCAACGCCGTCAGCAACTTCGGGCGCGAGCTGTTCACCGGCGACGCCGACGTCACCGTCACCCTGGACCGGCTCGGCGGCACGTCGCTGACCCTCCGGATCACCATCGAGCAGGACGGCGTGCAGGCCGCGGAGCTGACCGTCGTACTCGTGCACCTCGATTCGAGTCGGGTGAACTCGGCGCCGTGGTCGCCGGCGCAGATCGCCGCGCTCGAGACGCTCCTCGACGCATCGGCTGCGGCCTGAGCTCGACTCACTCGGCAGCTCGTAGAAATCTGTGCAGAAATCTGTATAGTTTTTCTCATGACGAGTTTGACCGACCTTAATTCCCTCACTGTCACCGAGGCGAGCAATCGAGGGATCGCCCGGTTGGTCAAGGACGCCGAGAACGGTGAGAACGTGGTCGTCTCACGCCACGGAACTCCGGTCGCTGCCGTTGTCGGGGTGAGCCGCTTGGACGAACTCCAGGAACTGGAACGAGACCTACGCGATCTCGCCTTGGTGCTCACGCGTGCAGCGACCGACACCGGCGGGCGAACGGACCTCGATTCAGCGATCGAACGGTATGGCTTCACGCGCGAAGAACTGGTATCCGACATCGCGGATAATCTCGACACAGACTCACAGTGACGGGACGCAAGCGGCGGAAGGCCGCGAAAGCGACGCCCGAGCCCAGGGCAGGTAAGCGCCACCCCAGCGCCCAGACCACAGTCGTTCGATTGACCGACGCTGCGATCGACGACCTGGACGCACTCCACCGCCGGGACCCGCAGATCGTCCGTGCGGCGCTCGTCAAGATGCTGATTCTGGAGAAGAATCCCGAGGCCGGCGAGCCGCTCCGTGGCGCGCTTATTGGATGGCGCAAGATCGTTGTCGGAGATCGCGACTGGCGCATCGTCTGGCGGGTCACACACGACTCGGCGGGGACGGTCATCGTCGACGTCGCCGAGATCTGGGCGATCGGAGTTCGCAGCGACGCCGAGGTGTACGAGGAGATGCGCAATCGTGTGGCGACCCTGGAGCAGGGAACTCCCACAGCTGTTGCACTCACTGAAGTGGTCGCAAGGTTCGGCAAGACAGCTGCCGCAGTCGATCCGACTCCGGAGCCGATGGTCGAACAGTTGCCGGACTGGCTTGTCACACGGCTACGCGAACAGGTCGGGCTTCGTGACGACCAGATCGCAGGTCTTTCCCTCGAGCAAGCGTTCGACGTCTGGGGCGAGTGGTCTGCCCGTCCCAGCACCTAACCTTCCCTGACCTCGATCGATCGAAGTTTCAACGACGCCTGATCTGGGCATTTGATGCTTATGAGTATCGAAGACGGGCCCGGTGACACGCTGAGCCCCAGCGAGAGCCTGGACTCCGACGACGTGCGGAACAACGACGGCGACGACGTCGTCGATCCGCCCGACGGCTGGAGTGAAGCCGACAAATTCGGTACGACGGCGCGTGAGGAGCGCGAGGGCGAGTCGCTCGACGAGAAGCTGTCCGAGGAGGAGCCCGATACCCCGCTGGAGGAGCAGCTGGAGGTGTCGATCGCGGATCTGCCCGACGACGAGCTGACGGAGGACGTCGACCGGGTCATCGACGACGAGGAGATCGACATTCCGGTGTTCGGAACCAAGCATGCGTCCGTGGTCGAGGGCGTCATCGTGGAGGACTCGCGCACCGACCGCGGTCAGATCGACGGGTCCGCGGAGGACGGCGACTCGTTCTTCACGGTCCTCGACTGACCGCCGCGCCCGAACCTGGGCCTACACTGGCACTGTTCGCACTCGCGACAGCCACCGAAAGGGCCGACATCACTCAATCCTCCGCTCCGCATGACGTCTACTTCGTACCCCCGGAGCAGGAGACGGTCGACGCTGTCGCGCACGCCTCCGCCGCCGCGGCGTCGAGATTGCGCGACCGCGCCGACGTGGTCCGGTTCAAGGGCCGCTTCGCGCTGCCGATCACGCACACCACGCCGCACGAGGCGATGGTCGAGGACCTGCTGTTCGTCCGCGACGTCCTCGACGGCGCCGGGATCGAGTACCTGCTGGTGCGGGGCAACGACGAGCGTCCGGTGATCGCGATCAACTGGGCGCAGCGGAAGGCGTTGCGTGCGGCCCTGGTCGCCGCGTGTGAGGACCGTCCGTTCTACTCCAAGACCGTCGACGCCAAGGGCCCGGCCGTCCTCGTCTCCGACGGCAGCCTGTCCGCGACGTCGAAGGCCCGCATCTTCCGGCTGTTCCGTCCGCGCGTGCACCTGGCGAGCGGCCTGAGTTACGGGACGTCGACGGGCGTGCAGATCGAGCTGTGGTCCATCAGCGACGACGAGATCGTGCTGCCGATGGAGAACTCGCTGACCCGCCGCGTGGTGCGCTCGGAGGAGGCGGTCCGCGGCACCGTTCAGCGGTTCGGGCGGGTGTGGCCGACCATCGAGAATATGTTCGCCGACCACGCGTCGGACATCAACTTCGACGTCGACCTGGTGTTCTCCTGGGTAGATGGGTCCTCGGCGGAGTTCCAGGCGCAACGCGCCAAGCGGATGCAGAACTATGTGGTCGGTGAGGGTGACGATTCCGCCGCCCGGTTCCGGCAGATCGACGAACTCAAGTACGCGCTGCGCTCGGTGCACATGTATGCGCCGTGGATCCGGCGGATCTTCGTGGCCACCGACTCGGACCGTCCGGCGTGGCTCGCCGACGACCCGCGGGTCACGTTCGTGCCCAGCGAGGAGTTCTTCGCCGACACGTCGGTGCTGCCTACCCACAACTCGCAGGCCGTGGAATGCCAGCTGCACCACATCCCCGGTCTCGCGGAGCACTTCCTGTATTCCAACGACGACATGTTCTTCGGCCGCTCGGTGGGCCCGCAGATGTTCTTCTCCCCCGGCGGCGTCACGATGTTCATCGAGGCGACCACCCGAATCGGGTTGGGCCACAACGACGACGAGCGCAGCGGCTTCGAGAACGCGGCCCGCGTCAACCGGCGACTGCTGCAGGACCGCTTCGGGCTGATGACCACCCGGCACCTCGAACACGCCGCCACCCCGCTCCGCAAGAGCGTGATGGAGGAGATGGAGAAGGAGTTCCCCGACGAGTTCGCCGCCACGGCCGCAAGCACTTTCCGCGCCAGCTCCAACATTTCGGTGACCAACTCGCTGTACCACTACTACGCGCTGATGAGTGGCCGCGCGGTGGTGCAGACGGCGGCGCGGGTGAAGTACGTCGACACCACCATGAAGTCGGGGCTCCGCGACATGGACTCGCTGCTCGCGAAGCGGTCGATGGACTTCTTCTGTCTCAACGACGGCAGCGCACCGGAGATCGACCTGGAGTTGCGGACCAGGAAGGTGACGCAGTTCCTGGAGAACTACTTCCCGATCGCGGCGCCGTGGGAGACCGGGGCCTGATCAGACGGCGGGAAACGAATCGTCCGGACGCTCGCCCTCGTCGTACACCGTTGCGGGAGAACCGATGAGGAGCGAGTCGGGTTTGCCGACGACGCGCACGTCCTTGCCGGTGTAGTCGAACCGGTCGAGGATCCAGCGGATCGCCTCGAGGCGGGCGCGTTTCTTGTCGTTCGATTTCACGACCGTCCACGGCGCGTGCGGGGTGTCCGTGTAGAACAGCATGGCCTCTTTGGCCTCGGTGTAGGCGTCCCACTTGTCGAGGCTCGCAAGGTCGGTGGGTGAGAGCTTCCACTGCTTGACGGGGTCGGTGCTGCGGGACACGAACCGGGCGTGCTGTTCCTCCCGGCCCACCGAGAACCAGAACTTCACGATGCGGATGCCCGACTGGACCAGCATCCGCTCGAACTCGGGCGCAGACCGGGTGAACTCCAGGTACTCGTTGGGGGTGCAGTAGCCCATGACGCGTTCGACGCCGGCCCGGTTGTACCAGGAGCGGTCCATCATCACGATCTCGCCGCCCGCCGGCAGGTGCTGCACGTACCGCTGGAAGTACCACTGGGTGCGTTCGCGTTCGGTGGGCTTCTCCAGCGCCACCACGCGCGCGCCACGAGGGTTGAGGTGTTCGGTGAACCGCTTGATCGCGCCACCCTTGCCGGCCGCATCCCGGCCCTCGAAGATGATGACCACCTTCTCGCCGTTCTCCTTGACCCACGCCTGGAACTTGAGCAGTTCGATCTGCAGCTTCCGCTTCCGGTTCTCGTACTGCCGGCGCGTCATCTTCGTGTCGTACGGGTATCCGTGCCGCCAGGGCGCGTCGGTCTCGTCGACCGCGTGTTTGCGGCCGGACTTGCGCAGCAGCTCACCGATCTCGTCGATCTCCGGCGTCACGTCGATCTGGTCGGCGCGCGCGAGTTCGAAGGCCTCGGGATCGTGCAACTCGTCCATCTGAAAAGGCTACCGCTCCCACGCGTCGCCCGGCAGGGCCATGAGATCGTGGACCCATGAGCATCGACCACATCGTTCCCGCGCTCGACCCGACGGTCGCGGCCGAGCTCGGGGCCGCCCTCGCGGCGTCCCCGGCCGTCACGGTCGAGGGTGTGGACCTGCCCGATCCCGCGCGTGCGGCGGTGCTCGAACTGCTCACGCTCCTCGCCGACGGTCAGAGTGTGGCGCTCGGCGCGGTCGCCGACCTGCTCACCACGTCGCAGGCGGCGGAGATCCTCGGCGTCTCCGACACCTACGTGCGCCGGCTCGCCGACACAAACGCGCTTCCCCTCGAGATGCGCGGCACCCATCGCCGGTTCCGGCTGTCCGACGTCATGGCCTACCGGGAGAAATTCCCGCGCAGGGGGTGATTACACCCGGACGGGCTTCACAATCTGCTCACCGGCGTCCGGGATCCGCACGCCCTCGGCCGCGAGCCGCTTCTCGGTTTCTTCGGCGGTGACGTATTCGCCGACGGTGTCGTAGCTGCCCATCGGGACCACCGAATGGACGATCGTCTCCTGGTACACGTGGACCAGGTTGTAGCCCTGGGCGCCGTCGCGTCCGCGCAAGGCGCCGGCCGGGACGTTGAGGTCCTGGGTGTAGCAGGTGGCCGACGCGACCGAGACGGGGATGCCGGCGAACGTCGCCGTCGTCGAGTAGTGCAGATGGCCGGCGAGGATCGACCGGACATCGCTGCCGCGGAGCACGTCGGCGAGGCGCGGCTGGTCCCGCAGTTCCACCAGCACCGCCAGGTCGAGCACGCACGGCACCGGCGGATGGTGCAGCGCCAGAATGGATCCGTGCGGCGCCGGCACCGCGAGCTGCTGTGCGAGCCAGATCAATTGACTCTCGGAGATCTCGCCGTGGTGATGTCCGGGGACCGTCGTGTCGAGGGTGATGATGCGCAGACCGTCGACGTCGTAGACGTGGTCGATCGGCTCGTACGACGGCTCCTGCCCGAGCAGTTCGGTCCGGAAGTTTCCGCGGTCGTCGTGGTTGCCCATCGCCCAGATCACCGTCGCGCCGAGCGACGCGGCGACCGGTTCGACGATCGCGCGCAGCTTCTCGTACGCCCCCGGCTGCCCCTTGTCGGTCAGGTCGCCGGTGAACACCAGCGCGTCCGGACGGGAGTGCGACGCCTCGATCTCGGTGAAGATCTGCCGCAGCGTGGCCTCGCTGTCGACGGCCCCGTACAGCAGGTCGTCGTCGACGAGATGGGTGTCGCTGAGGTGCAGCACGAAGTGCGACGGTCGCGGATACTCGGCCGTCCGCATGTCGGCTGCCTCTGTGCCGCTCATCGGTCTCTCGCTTCCGCTCGCCCGACGGGCAGGGGCCCGGGTGGACGCCTGCTGCTTGCCCACCCTAGCCAAGCGCACTCCGGTCACCTCCCGGGGCACGTGCGGTGGCCGGACGGTGAACGGCAGGGCACGTCAGTTGCGTGCGTGGTGCGGTGTGCGCGTCTCGGCGCCGGCGGGCGGGATCATCGCGGCGAGGTTGGCCTGGGCCTCGAACCGGGCGCGCTCGTCGCCGTCGTCCGTCGCTGCCGCTTCCTTGGCCGCCGCGAGGAACGGGCGGACCAGGTCGAGGGGCATCGGAAAGACGATCGTGGAGTTGTTTTCGTTCCCCATGGCGCTCAGGGTCTGCAGGTACCGCAGCTGCAGGGTGGTCGGGTTGCGGCTGATCACGTCGGCGGCCTCGACGAGTTTGGCGGACGCCTGGAACTCGGCTTCGGCGTTGATGATCTTGGCGCGACGCTCCCGTTCGGCCTCGGCCTGCCGGGCGATGGCCCGCTGCATGTTGGCGGGGATCTCGACGTCCTTGATCTCGACGGTGGTGACCTTGACGCCCCACGGCTCGGTCTGCTGATCGATGACCTTCTGCAGGTCTTCGTTGAGGCGTTCCCGCTCGCCGAGGAGGGAGTCGAGGTCGGCCTTGCCGAGGATCGAGCGCAGCGTGGTCTGGGCGATCTGCAGGGTGGCGGCCAGGAAGTCCTCGACCTCGACGATCGCCCGGTCGGCGTCGACCACCCGGAAGTAGGCGACGGCGGTGACCTTGGCAGGCACGTTGTCGTGAGTGATCACTTCCTGGACGGGGATCTTCAGGGTCACCGTCCGCAGGCTGACCCGTTCCATCCGGTCGATCGCCGGGATCAGCAGCACCAGCCCCGGCCCCTTCAGGTCGACGAGGCGGCCCAACCGGAACACGACGGCCCGCTCGTACTCGCGGAGCACCCGGATCGAACTGCTCGCCAGGACGGCGAGGAGGGTGATGACGACGCACAGGATGACGATGATGGTGGTCATAACGGCAGCTCCCAGGGTTCGCGGCGGCGCACGGTGAGGGTGAGTCCGCGGATCTGCTCGACGATGACGGAATCGCCCGCGGTGGGTGTCTCGTCGTCCCCGAACAGGGTCTGCGCCCTCCAGAGGCTTCCGGCGGCCTCGACCTGACCTTGCCGTCCTTTCCAGTTGCGGACGGTGGCGTCGGATCCGATGAGGGATTGCATCCCGGTGCGCACAGGAGTGTGCTGGGCGGTCAGCGCCTTCCGGCCGCCCACGGCTGCCAGCCCGACACCCACCAACGCGACTCCCGCGGCGGCCGGGATGGCGATCATCTGCGCGGTGTCGCTGGACGTGAACAGCAGCCACACGCCCGCCCCGACGAACAGTGCCCCGATCCCGCCGAGCACACCCGCGGTCGGTGCGTGTGCCTCGACAACGATCAACAGCACACCCAGCACCAGCGCCAGCACACCCAACGCGGTCATCTCGCATCACCCACGATCACGCTTCACGAGGACCCGGTCGCATCGCATAGCCACTTGGCGATCGAGCCCTCAGTTCAACGGTAAGCGCAGGTGGGCGGCAATGCCACCGCCAATTCCGGGCGGCGTACCGTTCAGCGAATGACGAACACAGATCATGGAGATCCCGGCGACGCCCCGACCGTCCCGCCGCCGTTGGAGGAGGTCGCCAACCCCGCCCGCCCGTCCGCTGCCGAGGAGGCCCGGACGGTCGCAGCGACCACCAATGTGGGCACCCTCGCGAGCCTGACCAGGGAGGGCGAGCCGTGGGCGTCGTTCGTCACCTACGGTCTGCTCGACGGCTCCCCCGTCCTGTGCGTGTCACAGATGGCCGAGCACGGCCGCAACCTCGCGCACGACCCCCGCGCCAGCATCGCGATCGTCGCCCCGAACCCACCCGCCGATCCGCTGGCCAGCACCCGCATCACCCTCGCCGGGTACGTCTATCGCCCGGAAGGCGACGAACTCGCCGCCGCACGGGAGGCACATCTTGCGGCCGTCCCGGCAGCGCACATCTACATCGACTTCAGCGACTTCTCACTCTGGGTTCTGCGCGTCCAGCGCGTGCGGTGGGTCGGCGGCTACGGGCGGATGGACTCGGCCACCGCCGACGCCTACGCCGATGCCACCGCGGACCCGGTCACCCCGCATGCCGGCCCGGCCATCGAGCACCTCAACGCCGACCACGCCGACGCCCTGCGCGCGATGGCCCAGGCGCTCGGCGGTTTCCCCGACGCAACCACCGCCACCTGCGAGGGCGCCGACCGCTACGGATTGGACCTGCGCGTCACCACCCCGCGCGGCGTGGCCGTGACCCGCGTCGGCTACGCGGAACCACTCGACTCCGCCGACCAGTTACGTGCGGCAACAGTGGCTTTGACACAACGGGCCCGGGCGCTGACCGGCCGGTGAGCGCGTGACGCCTGGGGAGACCCGACCGACCTTCCTGGATGAGAGCGGCGAGCTTCGTGCTCGCCGCTCTCGCGCATTCCCCGACTGGGTGACTACGTAGCGGACCACGTGGTCACCCGCCTGTGTGCAGCCCACGGACCGACCATTGTGATTCAGGTCATACCGCGATCTCGTCCCCGCCGAAATGTGCGGTGGACGACGAGCCGAGTTGCGAGGGTCGAGGATGGCCTGTCGAGCATCACGATCGAACATTGGCACGCTAGCGCCGGCCGCTGAATACATATAGCGCGCCGACTACTGTCCACGTTCATCGATGCGCTGACGGGTGCCGAGGCCGACAGCCTGTGCGGTGCCTAAGTGCCGATGAGCTTGATCCGCGCCGGCGTCGAGCCGGAAATCTTGTCGATCACGATGCGACGAATATCTGAGTGCGATGCCAGTCGAGGTACACCACGTCGGGGAGTATCAGTTTGTCTGCCAGTGGCGGCTTGCCGAGTGCCGCCCGCAGCGGAGCTTCGATCGTCATGTCACTTTCGATTCCCGGCGAGTACTGGACGTTGAGATCGGAATCCACTGTGATCAGCCCCGTGTCGAACGCGACGTCGTGGGTGGGGCAGGCGGTGAATCCGTTGCGGTTGTCGAGGCGTTCCTTGCCCGTGCTGTCACGCCACGGCTTGATGTGGCTGGCAGTGAGCATCCGCGGACGCCGCTCTCCCGCGATGATGCCGCTCAATCCACAGAACACGCACCGATGCTGATGGTTGGCGAGTACGCCCTGGGCAAAGCGGTGCTGGCCGATGCGGACTGTCGCGGTCAGCAGCCGCTGCGTCAATTCCAGAGGAACGTCGTCCTGTTCGCGCGCTCTCTTCTCCAGAATTCCTTCCAACGACTTCTCGATCTCGCTCTCGACCAGCTCTTCCTGCCCCACCAACCACAGTGCGCCGCCGTCTTCGAGGTCGAGAAAGTCCGGCAGTTGCTGACGATCGATCCCCTGCCGCCTCGCTGACCGCAGAATGCGCAGATAGACGTCCTGCATCATCGTGCTGTCCGACAGAAGGTGCGTCGAGACTTCCATCTCGTGACGACCACCGTGGCTACGACTCCCGTCCAAGTTCGCCATCTTGGCCAGGAAGCTCGACGGCGGTCGCTTGAACAACCTGGAAAGGTGCTGCACGGGATATTCGGCCCTGTGCGCGCTCGTACTTCCGTACTCGTGGTGGTCGACCAACAGCGATGCGCACAGCGACAACACCACTTCGCACGGGACGAACTTCACCTGGCGAGTGCCGGCAGGAACGACCTTGCGAGCAAGTACGGATTTCCATTGCTCGTCCAACGATGAATCGGCCGGATCGATGAACTCGGATATAGGACTCGGTGCCAACGTGTCTCCTCACAACACTTCAGTAACCGTGGTTTTGGACAGGTCCGTGAACTACACGCGAACCGGAATCCCGTCGTCGACGCAGATGTCGCCGTCCGGCCCGATGCTGACATCGTCGATCACCCGGTCCAGCTGCGCCTTGATCGTCGGTGGAGTGGCAGCGAGATCAACACTCATGAACCGGATCACGTGCCCGTGCACGACCATCGCCGCGAGCGCGGCTACCTTCTTCACAGTCGACCCGCCCATTCCGCAATGTGCCACGCGCTCGCCACGATTCCCGCTACCGCGAGCACGACGACCACCCAATAGCCCCGCTGAGCGACCTTCGATCGCGCGTAGACGGGCATCGCCCGCTGCGCCGTGTCGAGCACGGTGAACCGGGCGAGGAGCCCGAAAGCACCTGCACCTGCCAGCCCCCATGCAACGAAGGCCAAGCTGGTGAGGGAACCCGAGGTGACCGCAGGACCAGCCCAGCCGACGCCGCCACTGCGGCCAGCACGAGCCAGATCATTGGAGGCGCGCCCTGTGCGATCGTGCCGCTGGGCCGCGGACTCTGCGCCACAGCGAAAGGCTCCGCCGAGGCGGTGGACGCGAACGCGGAGGGCTGAGAACCAAAGGGGTCGGCGGATGCCGAACCGAACTGGTCTGCGTCCGGCCACGACGAGCTCGGTTCGGAGGGCACGCGATCACGCGAGGTCTCGTAGTCACTGAAGTCGAAGGGGTTGGTCATCGAGGCACGGATTTCTCTCGCGGTAGGGCGCAGACGCACAGGGAACCAGGTGTGGTGATCGAACATTCCATCGCGACAGTTGCGACGAGCGTTACACGAGTGATGATGAAACACTAAGCGGCACAGCACGTTGCACATGCCGCGACCCAAAGCGCCGCCCAGCGGGCGACCCGTCGGCCACATCAGAATCGGCGGCGTCGATCACGCGCGCCCGTCCCCCTCATTTTCTTGAACATCGAACTATGCTGCTGAAATTACACCCCGCCCCCGACACGTTTCTCGATCAACGCGTCGGCGTGGCCGAGATTCATTCAGACGAATGACAGCACCACCCGCCCTCGGCCAGCCTCCCGCCTCGAGCGCGTTAGTTGAAACTAATACCAGACAAACCCGACGTCACACATAATTATGCCCGCAGTCGTGATCTAGCTAATAAACTGCGCCCCAACGAATCCGGGTCAATACATCGTTCAACCGACACCACCAGGGACATATAGGGACTTTCGGCCCTAGCGGCGTCGGCTTCGGTGCTTCAGCAATTGTTGGGCTCACCGATCTTCACAACCGAAAGCACCGCGACGCCCTCGCCAATGCGTTCACCTGCCGACGGCTGCTGACCCACGACGATCCAGTTCGAGTCGAGCACCTGCATCCGTCCTGCACCGGTCGCATCGGCGCTGCGCGAGAAGAAGACCCCCGCCGCTTGAATCGTGTTCTGCGCCGTCTGCAGATTCATGCAGACCACAGCCGGCATCGGAACCAGCACGGGGGCGCTCGGGGTCGGCGCCACAGGCGCAACCGCGACCGGAGTGGTCACGGGTACCGTCGTCGTCGGCCGCGTGGTCGTGGTGGTGGTCGTGGCGGCAGCGGTGGTGGTGGTCGCCGACGCAGTGGACGAAGGCTCACTCGAACCGCAGGCGACGAGGCTGGCAGCCAGGAGGACGACGCCCGCAGATCCGATGATCGAGGAGATCAACGGCCGTCGCGCCTTGCGTACGCGGTTTTCTGTTTTCGAGTTGGCGTCGGGCTGAACATCGATCGACACGGTAGGGCCTTTCAAAGGTGCGGGCGATGCGCCCGGAAAGTTGCGACTGCTCGACTGAAGGTCGACGCAAGCAGAGAATGCGTAGGTGCGTCACGCCGCCGCAACCGTTTCCCTTATCCACGGTGCGACAGCTCGATGGTTGAAACTAATACCAGACGACCCGACTTGTTCCCAATTCGACACCGGTTACCAGCCCAAGCCTCCGCGATTTGCGCAATCAATTGCGCGTCAACGCATCCGAATCAATACACCGTTCGACCGACACCCCGATTCGAAGAGACGTTCTCGCCGACATGTCGGCCCCTCGCGGCATGATGACGCCGTGACCGAGCACACCGACGTTCAGCAAACCTTCATCGTCGAAGGACGCCCCTGGAAAGACGCTGTGATCGCGTATCTCGAACCGAGGTCGCCATACCGGCCCTGGTTCATCCGCGAACCTATCCGCAGCGGCGACGTGCTCATCACCGTTCTGGACACCGAGCCGCGCACGGTCCTGTGCATGGAGATCGCGGGTCTGTCAGCGCCCGATACCATCGGCGTCACGCAGTCGTGGACGCTCACCGAACTTCCCTCTGTTGATGCCGTCGAAGCCTGCGCGGGCGTCGTCCTTCCCACCATCTCAGGTCGGGTCGACAACGAGGTCGGCGGCCGACTACTGACTCCGCTCCTCGAACATCCCGCGAACTTCGACGACCCGTTCGCCCGACGAGACGAGGCGTCGCACACCACGGCGGCCGCGGCGCGTGTGCTGCTGAAATCCGCCGGCAAGTGCACAGCCTGCGGAGAGACGATCGACTTGCGTGGCAGTGCCGCGCGGGAGCGAGTTCACATTCACACGGCCGAGAACGGCGTCGACCACTGGAACTATTACGGGCCGTCGCATGACTGGCCGGCTGCCTTGTGCGGTAGGTGCCAGACTGCGATGACCGAGGGCGGATTCTCCACCTTCCTCGACTACCGCTTCTCCTTCCACCCGAGCTGCCCGCGATGCGCCGCATCGCAAACCCGGTCTGCAGTGATCGGCATGCCGATCCCGCTCGAGCCGGTGCCGCCGTGGACCGTGCCGTTGGGCTGCATCGTCACTGACCCAGTGCCGGACTGGATCTGCGGCGCATGCAGACATCGCTGGGCGAACTAACGCGTCGACATCAGATCCCCATCCGTTTGGCCAACTCCACTCCCCCGACCTCGCGGATGAAGTCCGGGTCACCGCACACCACCAGCTGATCCCGCGCCCGCGACAGGCCGACGTACAGCCGCTCACGCGAACGCTCCTGTACCACTCTCTCATTGAGCGCCAGCACGACGGCCCGCCGTTCGAGACCCTTGAAACCGAGCACGTGCCCGTAGAACACCTGCTCGGTGTCCCAGAAACTGTCCCAGTACGCCGCGTTGCCCTCCGTCTGCCTGCCCACCTGCTCCGGATGCCGACTGCCCGTGGCAAGGAGCGCCAGGTCCTCGGGACGCCACCCCTCGTCCATCAACGAGTCGATCTGATCGTCGGCGACCGTCAGCGCGTCCTCTGCCGCGCAGGGCACGAAGAGCACCTCCGGCCCCTCCCCGCCGAGCAGACGCATCCGCTGCCCGACCAGCGGTGTGAACGAGTCCGCGATCTGACGGGTGTTACGCAGATTGTGGTCGAGCACCAACGGGACCAATTGGATCGGCGGAACACCCTGCCGATCGAACACTCGCTGTCCCTCATCGCTGAACACGTAGATACCGCCCGCATCCTCGTCACGCAATGCCGCCAGAAGTGGTCCCCACCAGTCATCGGCGAAGTCCTGCGCCCCGTCCACCACCACGGCATCGAATCGTTCCCGCACAGGCAGTTCCGACGCCAACTCCGCCATGTGCCGCGGAAGGTCGTGTGCCCAGAACTGCACGGTGTCGGTGCTGCGGATGCTTTCGTCCGGGCCCTCCGGCGCTCCCCACAGCTGACCGAGTGCATGAAACTCGCCGACGTAGGCGGGACGCTCCTTGTAGGACCGGGCTGCAGTCAACCGCTCGAGGTACGACGCCAACCCGTGCGAGTAGCAGATGCGTGCCACCCGTTGCCCCTGCTTCGCCAACCGTCGCGCCTTCTCCACCGCCAGGAACGTCTTGCCGCTTCCGGCGCCGCCCCGCACCTCGACACGGTGCAACAGCCGGATCGCGTCGAGAATCACCGACTGCTGGGCAGTGAGAGCGTCGGCTGCGTCTTCGTTCGCGATCGCCCTCGCGACCACGTCGCGTTGCGGCAGTCCGCGTCCGGAGAGGACCGTCGTGAGCTGATCGACCCCGTCCTCGGGCAGCGCCGGCCGGTCCAGCTGCTGACCGGACAGCACCTTCCGCAATCGCGACACCACGTCATCGAGGTTGGTGCGGTCAATCACCTTCCAGCGCAGGCATTCCGGCAGCCCGAAGTCGTCGGCGATCTCCGTGTTGGGGAACACCACCACGTGGTCCCATCGCAGCCGCCCGTGGCTCCAGCGTGGGTCGGCCTCCACATAGCTGCGCAACGTATAGAGCGCGTCACGTGCCTGCCGGACCGGATTGATGACCGTCGGCCCTTTTCGCTGCTGTTGGTACCAATCGATGCCGTCGTGCCAGATCTCGCCGCCCTTCACCTCCAGGCAGACGATGCCATACCCCTCGAGCGCCACCACGAAGTCGATCTCGTGGTCCTTGAGACGGTCGGTGACGCGCTGGTTTGCCACCACAAGGTCACCCTCGCCGAGCTGACGGACCAACGCATTCCACACCGATTCCTCGGCACCATTCACCAAACGCGGGTTCTCGGGGATACGCATCACCATGCGGATACCTTCGCACGGAGGGTTCGGTTCAGCTCGGCGATCCCGGCTGAAGTCCACGGAGAGTAGTAGTTTTGCGATGTGAACACTTCGTGGCAGGACTCCAAGGCCGTCTCGTCGATGCTCGACGATTGGGAGACGTGGGCAGTCGTCGGACTGTCCGGAAACCCCGACCGGACGGCGTACCGCATTGCGGAGTTGCTACAGCGCCGAGGGAAACGAATCGTCCCGATCCATCCCGATGTGCCGACCGTGCTCGGCGAGCAGGGCTACGCCACGCTCGCGGACGTCCCATTCACCATCGACGTCGTCGATGTCTTCCGCAAATCCGAGGCCGCCGGCGAGTTCGCCGACCAGGCCGTCGAGGTAGGTGCGAAAGGCGTCTGGTTCCAACTGGGCGTCATCGACGAGGCTGCCTTTCAGCGAACGACCGCGACCGGCGTCGCCATGGTGATGGACACCTGCCCGGCGATCGAGTGGGGTGCGCGAGAATCGGGGTGACCGTGGTCGGCTGGAGTGCGTTGCGCACGACTGCGGCTACTCTTGACCGAAACCGTGCAAATCGGACAACGGTCGGACACGACCCGGTCAGTCAATCGGAAGGTTCTCCCCTGTGGCAATCGACTACACCCGCCGCCCGTCCACTCCTACAGCACCGCAGGGTGGAGTCAGTTTGAGCAAGGTGACCTTGTCGAAGGCTGCACCGTCGGTCAGCCTCACGAAGTCGGGTGAGCGGCAGGGTGCGATGCGGGTCAACCTCAACTGGTCGACGGGCGCGGCGCCGCAGCCGAAGAAGGGCGGCTTCTTCGCGAAGCTCGCCGCTGCCGCGGGCGGCAACACCGGCATCGACCTGGACCTCGGCTGCCTCTACGAACTCGCCGACGGGTCGAAGGGTGTGGTCCAGGCACTCGGCAACACGTTCGGTTCGCTCCAGGACCCGCCGTTCATCAAGCTCGACGCCGACGACCGCACCGGCACCGTCACCGACGGCGAGAACATGCGCATCAACCTCGACCGACCGGAGATGTTCAAACGCATCCTCATCTTCGCGATGATCTACGACGGCGCCCCCAACTGGGCAGCCGTGGACGGCGTGGTCACCCTCTACCCCACCAGCGGTCCCGAGGTGGAAGTTCGACTCGACTCGTCGAACAGCTCCGCTCGCATCTGCGCCATCGCGATGCTGAACAACACCGGGCAGGGAATCACGGTCACGCGCGAGGTGAAGTACGTCGAAGGCAGCCAGGCAGATCTCGACAAGACCTACAGCTGGGGCATGAAGTGGGCGGCGGGCCGCAAGTAGGGGAGCTCCCGGCAGCGAACGGCGCCGGGCATAGGCGCCTCACAAAGTCAGCCCGCACGCGAACTCGTGCCAATTGTCGTTGTGCCGACTCAATTTTGGTCACCTTCTGCCCGGGGCACTGCGTGTACTCGTCGTTCAGCGGATTCTTCATCGGTGTACCAATGCGCTGAAGGCGTCGCCGCTCGTGACATGTCGATCTTGCGTGACCTGGGCGTTCTTGGCTGTCTCACGGCCTTGTCACCCATGATCAGTCTCAAATCCGTGGCATTTCCTCGCGAGGGCGAGGTCGAGATCAGGCGGCTTGCCCGAGTCGGCCGAGCACGAGGACTACCGGCGAGGCCAGATCGCGTACCGATGAGTTTCCCGCGCCGCGCTGGTCTATACGCCGGACACCCACGGACGGAAGGCTGCGCCATGCGGAAACTGATCTACGGCATGAACCTGACCCTGGACGGCTACATCGCCGCGGCCGGCGACGACATCGGCTGGAGCGGACCGCCGAGCGACGAGCTGTTCCAGTGGTGGCTCGACCACGAGCAGGCGAGTGGCCTGTCGCTGTATGGGCGCAAGCTGTGGGAGACGATGAGCTCCTACTGGCCGACCGGCGACCAGCAGCCCAACGCCACCCCGGCGGAGATCGAGTTCGCGCGGAACTGGCGGGACACGCCGAAGGTGGTGTTCTCCTCGACGATCGACAAGGTCGACTGGAACACCCGCCTGGTCACCGGCGACGCGATCGCCGAGATCACCCGGCTCAAGGCCGAGGACGGCGGCCCAATGAACATCGGCGGCGCAACGCTCGCCGGGTCGGCCATGCGCGCCGGGCTGATCGACGAGTACGCGATCGCCGCCTATCCGGTCCTGGTGGGCAGCGGCACGCCGTTCTTCACCGCGCTGGACAGCTGGGTGAACCTGAACCTGGTGGAGACGCGGACGTTTCCCGGCGGCGTGGTCCTGACCAGGTACGAGACGAGGCGCTGAGCAGCAGCACCCACGCGCTAGTGTCCCGAGTTATTGATCCGTTGAATATATCTGGTAGCATCGGCTAATGACACGTGCTGGTCGCCCGAAGGCGGAATTGGTCCTGTCCGATGTCGAGCGTGACACGCTGCTGGGTTGGGCTCG
>RRBB01000127.1:0-31443 GCA_006543605.1 Rhodococcus sp. WS4 | reverse complement strand
GGCCCGCTCGAGGGCCTGCCGCTGCTTGACGTGACGCACCAGATCCTGGTCCACCACCAGATCCTTGCGGGCGTCCCCGCTCAGCGCCCTCGTGTCGAAGAGATCGAACAACCGGCGTCCGACCATGATGTGCTGCCACAGCGGGATCGGGCGGTTCTCGTCGACCACCACGGTGGTGTCGCCGCGCACCGTCTCCATCCACGCGCCGAACTCCTCGGCGTTGCTGACGGTCGCCGACAGGCTGACGAGGCGGACGTCCTCGGAGAGGTGCAGGATCACCTCTTCCCACACGGCGCCACGGAACCGGTCCGCCAGGAAGTGCACCTCGTCCATGACGACGTGGGACAGGCCACGCAGGGCGGGGGAGTCTGCGTACAGCATGTTCCGCAGCACCTCGGTGGTCATGACGACCACCGGGGCGTCCGAGTTGATGCTCGAATCGCCGGTCAGCAGGCCGACGGTGTCCTTGCCGTATCGCCGCACCAGCTCCGCGTACTTCTGATTGCTCAGCGCCTTGATCGGTGTGGTGTAGAAGCACTTACGGCCGGCGCCGAGCGCCAGGTGCACGGCGAATTCGCCGACCACGGTCTTTCCCGCGCCAGTCGGGGCGCAGACGAGGACGCCGTGGCCGCCCTCGAGCGCGCGGCAGGCGTTGATCTGGAAGGGGTCGAGCACGAAGCCGAGCTGCGCGGAGAACACATCGAGTTCGGTGCCGCCGGTCGTGTCACCTGTTGTCACTGCCACCCCGTCAGATTGTCACAGGGTGTCGGAGAAGTCCTGACCCGGTGTGTTGCCGCCGGTCGTGCTCGCGTCGTCGTTCTTGTTCGCTGCGCCGGACTTGCCGGACTTGCGGGACCGCCGGAACCGGCCCGCCGGCTCGGGGACCGGTGTGGCGGCGACGTCGAACGCCTCGTTCAGATCCGACGGCGCCGCGATGGTCGAGGCCTCGTCGTCGTCGAGTGCACCCCACTCCTGCTCCGTCCGACGCGCTTTGCGGCGGTCGTTGAGGCGGGCGATCTGCACGGCGACCTCGAACAGCAAGGTCAGCGCGAACGCGAGGGCGAGCATCGAGAACGGGTCCTGCCCGGGGGTGGCGATCGCGGCGAACACGAAAAGAGCGAAGATCAGGCCGCGGCGCCACGCCTTGAGCTTCGCGTAGGGCAGGATGCCGACGAAGTTCAGGGCGACGATGAGCAGCGGGATCTCGAAGCTGACGCCGAAGATGATCAGCAGGTTGATGATGAACCCGAAGTATTCGGCGCCGCCGAGCGCGGTGATCTGGACGTTGTCACCGATCGTCAGCAGGAAGTGCAGGGCCTTCGCGACCACCACGTAGGCGAGGACTGCGCCCGCGATGAACAGCACCGCGCCGGACACCACGAAACCGATCGCGTAGCGCCGTTCCTTCGTGTACAGGCCGGGGGTGATGAACGCCCACAGTTGGTACAGCCAGATCGGACAGGCGAGGACGATGCCCGCCGTCAACGCAACTTTGAACCGGAGCATGAACTGCTCGAACGGTCCGGTCGCGAGGAGGCGGCACGACCCGTCGCTGGTCAGGTCGGCACGGCTCGACGCCGGCAGCGAGCAGTACGGCCCCTGCAGGAGCTCACCGAGGCTCTCGATCCCGAGAATCTGGTGGGAGTACCAGTAGAAGCCCACCGCAGTGGTGACCAGGATGGCCAGCACCGACAGGAGCAGTCGCGTCCGCAGCTCGTAGAGGTGATCGACCAACGACATCGTGCCGTCGGGATTGGTCCTCCGCTTGCTGGTGCGCGGATCGAACGGAATTCGCACTGTTGTTCGCCCTAGTCTTGGTCAGCAGGCAACCGGGGTGAAGAGTCACCCCGGTTGTCAGGCGGCTCGGGCTAAGCCGACTTCGGCTCGGTGTGCTGCGGCTGCGGCTGCGGCTGCACCGGGGCCGGCGGGGTGACCGGTGCGGTCGTGGTGTCTGCCACGGGCAGCTCGGCGGGCGCGCTCTGCTGCGCGGTGGGCGCCGGCGTGCTGTTGTCGTTCTGCATCTCCTTGACCTCGCTCTTGAAGATGCGGAGCGAGCGGCCGAGTCCACGAGCCGCATCGGGCAGCTTCTTGGAACCGAACAGGATGATGACGACCAGCGCGACGATGGCCCAGTGCCAGGGGCTCATGGCTCCCATGATGAAACCTCCAAAAGATCAGGTGACCCCGATGCTACCGGACATACACGGCACCAGCCCGGTCGAAACTGGCTAGTTGCGCTGCCGTTTGCCTGCCGGTTTCCTGGGTCCCCGCTGTGAGCGCAGATCGGCGAGCAGGGCGTCCCCGGACCAGTGCCGGTTCCCGCCCGCCTCGGCCTCGCGGATCAGTTCGACCAGCCGCGCATTCACTGGGGCGTCCGCACCCGACGCCGCGGCCAGCCGCACGATCTCGCCGCTGATCCAGTCCACCTCGGTGCGCCTGCCCGCTTCGAGGTCGTCCCACATCGACGACCGCGCGTGCGGGTCGATGGCCAGCATCCGGCTGCCCGCCACCCGGAACACCCCGTCCGGGACGGTCAGCAACCAGGGAATCCACTGCGGCGGCAGCGGTGTGAGCTTGGCGACAGCGATGCCGCGAGCGGTCAGGAGAGCCAACGCCTCCCGCTGCGCCAGCGCGAGAGCGCGCCGAAACGCCCGCTGCGACAGCTCCTCGCGGAGCGGCAGACCGGACAGGGCGTTGACCGCGTTGTTCAAGTTGAGCAGCAACTTCGCCCACTGCACCGAGCGGAAGTCCTCGTGAGCGTGCAGCGGCAGCCCGGCGTCGTCGAACACCGGGTCGAGTGCGCGTACCACCGGATGCTGCTCGATCTCGAGGTCGCCCTCGGAGCCCTGATGGAAATGTCCGTCGGCGCGGTGCACCACGTTGAACGGCACCATCGCCGCCAGAACTACGTGCTCCGGCAGCAGCGCACGCAGGGTGTCCGCATTGCCCAGCCCGTTCTGCGCACTCACCACCACCGTGTCGGGACCGATCACCGGCGCCACTGCGCCACCCGCCTCCGGTGTCGCCGCCGACTTCACCGAGACGAGAACGAGATCGGCGGTCGCCGCCGACTCGGCTCCGGTGGCGAACGCGATGTCGGCGGCACCGACCCGGATGTCCGCGCCGTGCAGGTCCGTCAGGCGTAACCCGTGTGCGCGGATCTCGGTCCCGATCCGCTCGCGGCCGATCAGCGTGACCTCGGCGCCCGCCGCGGCGAGCCGGCCCCCGATATAGCAACCGATGCTGCCCGCGCCGAACACGCTGACCCGCAACGGACTCACGGCGCTCATGCCTCGACGGCGTCGTATGCCGACAGCGCCTCCACCGCCCGGCGGCGCACCTCGTCGACCAGCTCAGCCGGTCCGAGCACCGTGATCCCGGAACCGAAGCCGAGGACCAGCCTCGCCATCCATTCGAGGGCTCCGTAGCTCATGCTCGCCTCGACCGAGCCGTCGGGGGCGACCGTGTGGACTTCCATCGGGTAGTAGTCGAGCACCCACACGCAGTCGGCGGCGATGCGCAACCGTGCCTGCGGCAGCGACGCGTCGCCGCTGAACAATTCGAGATTGGAATCCCGCACGAGGGCCTGGGCAGGCGGGGTCGACGGCTCGTCCAGTTCGGTGGCGGCGTCGATCCGGTCGAGCCGGAACAGCCGCACTCCCTCTGCCTGCCGGCACCACGCCTGCAGATAGCTGTGATTGTCGACGAGCACGATCCGCACCGGGTCCACGGTCCGCTCGGTGACCCGGTCCCGGGACGCCGAGTAGTACGTCAGGTGCAATGCGCGGCGGCGATGGAGTGCGGAGCGCACCGCGGCGGCGATCGGGTCTTCCGCCACGTCCTCCACCGCATCCCGCTCCGACGTCGGGGTCACCGTGGCGCGGGCCGCCGCGGTGCCCGCGGCGTCCTCGATCTTGGCGATCGCGCTGTGCGCCGCCGACGGATCGACCATGCCCGGCATCTCCACCAGCGAACGCAGGGCGATCAGCAGGGCGGTCGCTTCCGTCGACGTCAACCGCAGCGGGCGGTCGATGCCCGCCGAGAACGTCACCTCGATGCTCTCCTCGGAGAACGAGAGGTCGATGAGGTCGCCCGGGCCGTAGCCGGGGAGCCCGCACACCCACAGCTGGTTGAGGTCGGACATCAGCTGGGTGGTGGTGACACCCAATTCGGCGGCGGCCTCGGCCGCGCTAATCCCGGGGTTCGCGATGAAGTACGGCACCAGGTTGAGGAGCCGGGACAGTCTCGACGACAGCCTGTTGCTCACGACGTCCCCCCTTCCGCGGCGTCCTTCAGTTTCGTCAGCACATCGTGGCGTAGTTCGGCCGGATCGAGGACCAAGGCATCCGCCCCGTGGCCGGCGACCAGCCGCGCGATCCAGTCCCGGGAGCGGACCGGGATCTCGAGTACGGTGCCGTTGCGCTCGTTCACGCGCCGCTCCCCCGTCGCCGTTCCCAGTCGGCGCAGTTCCTGGGCTCGGCCCTCGGCCACCCACACCGTGGCGGTCCCGGTGACCTCGCCCGAACCGGTGACCCGGTCGACGATCTCCCGCAGGTCAACACCCGCCGGTTTGTGCACGGCCCCCGACGGTCCGAACTCCCGCACGTCGTCGCCGATGCGCGACAACCGGAACGTCCGGACGGCACCCCGGTCGACGTCGTGACCGACGAGGTACCAGCGACCGTGCGCGGTGACGACACCCCACGGTTCCACGGTCCGCTCGGTGTACGGCTCGTTGAGGGCGCCGCGGTGCGGGAAATGCACGGCGCGGCCCGCGTCGACCGCCGCGAGGAGCTTCCCGAGCGCCGGTTCGGAGCCGCGGGTACGGGCGGGGACGGCGGTGATCGGGGTGGCCGCCGAGTCGGGATCCACCTGCACACCCGCGGCCCGCAGTTTGAGCAGGGCTCCCTGGGCGGCAGACGTCAACTCCGGCGACTCCCACAACTGGACCGCGACCGCAACCGCCGCCGACTCCTCCTGGCTGAGGTCGATGTCGGGGAGCTCGTACGCATTGCGGTTGATGCGGTAACCCTCGACCGTCGAGAAGCGCGACGCCTGCCCCGTCTCGAGCGGAACACCGAGATCCCGAAGCTCGTTCTTGTCGCGTTCGAACATGCGGCTGAACGCCTCGTCGCTGGCGGAGTCGGCGTACCCGGCAACGCTCTCGCGAATCTTCTCGGCGGTGAGGAACTGTCTGGTGGACAACAAACAGATCACCAGGTTCATCAAGCGCTCGATCTTGGAAGTCGGCACGCCCGGAAGCCTAGTGGGTGAGCCCGTTCCGGACCCCCGCAGCGCCGTTACATCGAGGCAATCAGGCGCTCCACCCGCTCGTCGACCGAACGGAACGGGTCCTTGCACAGGACGGTCCGCTGGGCCTGGTCGTTGAGCTTGAGATGCACCCAGTCGACCGTGAAGTCGCGTCCGGCTTCCTGCGCGGCGGTGATGAACTCGCCGCGTAGCTTCGCCCGGGTGGTCTGCGGCGGGGTGTCCACCGCCGCCTCGATCGTCTCGTCTTCGGTGATCCGCTTCACGAGACCCTTGCGCTGCAGCACGTCGAACACGCCGCGACCTCGTTTGATGTCGTGGTACGCCAGATCGAGCTGCGCGATCTTCGGGTCGGCGAGCTCGAAGCCGTGCCGGTCCTGATAACGCTGGAACAGTTTGCGCTTGATCACCCAGTCGATCTCCGTGTCGACCTTCGCGAAGTCCTGGGTCTCGACGGCGTCGAGCATCCGGCCCCACAGGTCCACCACCTGCGTGACCTGCGGATCGGGGTCGCGGTTCTGCAGGTGTTCGACCGCCCGCGCGTGGTACTCCCGCTGGATGTCGAGGGCGCTGGCCTGCCGGCCGCCGGCCAGCCGCACCGGACGGCGTCCGGTCACGTCGTGGCTGACCTCGCGGATGGCGCGGATCGGGTTGTCGAGCGCGAAGTCGCGGAACGACACCCCGGCCTCGATCATTTCGAGGACGAGCGCCGCCGTGCCGACCTTCAGCATGGTGGTGGATTCGGACATGTTCGAATCACCGACGATCACGTGCAGGCGGCGGTACTTCTCCGCGTCCGCGTGCGGCTCGTCGCGGGTGTTGATGATGGGCCGCGACCGCGTGGTCGCCGAAGACACACCTTCCCAGATGTGCTCGGCGCGCTGTGACAGACAGAACGTGGCCGCCTTCGGCGTCTGCAGGACCTTGCCGGCGCCACAGATCAGCTGCCGCGTCACCAGGAACGGGAGCAGCACGTCCGAGATCCGGGAGAACTCGCCCGCCCGGGCCACGAGGAAGTTCTCGTGACAGCCGTAGGAATTGCCGGCCGAGTCCGTGTTGTTCTTGAACAGGTAGATGTCGCCGCCGATGCCTTCCTCGGCGAGCCGCTGTTCGGCGTCGATCAGCAACTCCTCGAGAACCCGCTCACCGGCCCGGTCGTGGTTGACCAACTGGATGAGGTTGTCGCACTCGGCCGTCGCGTATTCGGGGTGCGAGCCGACGTCCAGATACAGGCGGGCACCGTTCCGGAGGAACACGTTGGAGCTCCGGCCCCACGACACCACCCGCCGGAACAGGTAGCGCGCAACCTCGTCCGGGCTCAGTCGCCTGTGACCATGGAAGGTGCAGGTCACACCGAACTCTGTCTCAATTCCCATGATTCGTCGCTGCACACCTCGAGAGTACAACCGATCACCCGGCGGAGCGTTAAAACGGTCAGGCGACACCCCCGCGCATACGCTGAGGTGGTGAACCCACATCTACGCCGCATCCACCGGGCAGACGAGATCGTGTTCGACCGCAGCGCAAATCTGAACCCCTCCGGGGCCGACCGGGTGATGCGCTTCCTCAGCCGGGCTGCCAATCAGGGGGTCCTGTGGTGGTGCGTGGCGGCCGTGCTCGGACTGGTCGGTGGGCGCGCCCGCCGGGGTGGAGTCCGGGGTCTGTTGTCGCTCGGGTTGGCGAGCGGTCTCGCCAACGGCGTCCTCAAACCGCTGTTCCCGCGGCGGCGACCACCGGCGCGGGTGTGGGCGAACGTGCTGCGCGGGGTGGCGATCCCCCGGTCCTCGTCCTTCCCGTCGGGGCATGCGGCGTCGGCAGCGGCGTTCACCACCGGCGTCGCCCTGGAATCGCCCGCGGCCGCTGCCGTCGTGGCGCCCCTCGCCGCCGCGGTCGCGTACTCCCGTGTGCACAACGGGGTGCACTGGCCGTCGGACGTCCTCGCCGGACTGGCGCTCGGTGGGGCCGTCGCGTCGGGCACCCGCCGCTGGTGGGCGGTGCGCTCGGAGGAACCGGCGGAACTGGGCTCCGACGTGGACGCACCGGCACTGCCGGGCGGTGAACACCTGCTCGTGGTGGTCAACCCGGAATCGGGGCCGGACAGTGTCGATCCGAGCGAGGAGATAGCGACCGCTCTCCCCAAGGCCGACGTGCGCGCCCTGGACACCGAGAAGGATTTCGCCGAGCAACTCGACGCCTGGGTGACCGACGCGAATCCGCGCGCCCTCGGGGTGTGCGGTGGTGACGGGACCGTTGTCGCCGTCGCCGCCGCGGCAGCTCGTCACGCCCTGCCGCTGGCGGTGTTCCCCGGCGGAACGCTCAATCACTTCGCCCGGGACGCCGGCGTCACCGACATCTCGGACACGGCGAACGCCGTCGAAACCGGCCATGCGGTTCTCGTCGACCAGGCCATCGTCCACACCGATGTGTCGGAGTCGGCGCCGTTCCTCAACACCGCCAGTCTCGGTGGATACCCCGACGCGGTCCGACTGCGGGAGAAATGGCAACCCCGGTACGGCAAGTGGCCCGCGGCAAGCGCGGCGATGATCCGGATTCTCTCCGCGGCAACCCCGCTCGCCGTCACCATCGACGGTCGGCCCGTGAAGGTCTGGATGTTGTTCGTGGGGAACGGTCGGTATTCCCCGGGGGATCAGGTTCCGATGTCGCGTCCCGCCATCACCGGTGGGCTGCTCGACGTCCGGTACGTGCGGGCCGACCGCCGGGCGTCCCGGCCGCGGCTACTGTTCGCCGCCGCGACCGGGACACTCGGGAGCAGCCGGGTGTACGTGCGAGCGCTGGTGCCCCGGCTCACCGTCCGGGTGGACGGCGCGCCGGTTGCCCTCGCCACCGACGGCGAAGTGGTTGCCGACGCCCGTCGCTTCGACTTCCGGACGGTGCCGGAAGCGATCGCGGTGTACCGGCCTCAGTCCTGAGGGTCGGCCGGCTTCGTCTCGGTGTCCGGCTTCTCCTCCGAAGCGGGCTCCGAGGCGGCCGCAGGCGCTGCGGGGATCAGCTGTTCGAGCGCGGGTCCGGTGATCCGCCGGAACGTGCGGCGAGGCCGGGACTGGTCGAGCACGGCTACTTCGAGGCTGGCCACATCGACGTTCCGCTTCTCGCCTTCCCCGGCACCTCCCTGACGCAGCGCGTTGACCGCGATACCGACCGCCGCCTCGAGATCGAGGTCGGCACGGTACGACTCGCGCATGGCGGTCGCGATCGGCTCGGTCGTGCCACCCATCACGACGAAATGCTGCTCGTCGACGATGGATCCGTCGTAGGTGATTCGGTACAGCTGGGGAGCCTTCGGGCTGCCCACCCGCCCGACCTCGGCGACGCAGATCTCCACCTCGTACGGCTTGGGTTGTTCGGTGAAGATCGTGCCCAGGGTCTGGGCGTACGCGTTGGCCAGTGATCGGCCCGTCACGTCACGTCGGTCGTAGGAGTAGCCGCGCATGTCGGCGTGGACGATCCCGGCGCGCCGCAGGTTCTCGAACTCGTTGTACTTGCCGACGGCGGCGAAGCCGAGCCGGTCGTACAGTTCGCTGACCTTGTGCAGGGCCGTGGAGGGATTCTCGGCCACGAACAGCACGCCGTCGTGGAACGTGAGCACCACGACGCTGCGTCCCCGGGCAATTCCTTTGCGCGCCAACTCCGAGCGATCCCGCATAATCTGCTCGGCGGAGGCGTAATACGGCATGGTCATCGCGCGGACCCCCCTTCTTCGGTGCGCTCGGCGACGATCCGCCGAGCCAACTCGGACGTCGTCTCCTCGGACACGTGTACGGCGCCGGCCTGGGTGATCGTGACCGCGGTCGGGTAGATGCCACGGGTCAGGTCCGGTCCACCGGTGGCCGAATCGTCGTCGGCCGCGTCGTACAGCGATTCGATGGCCGCCCGCAGGGCGGTCTCCTCGTCGCTGTCCGGCGAATAGATCTTCTTCAGTGCCGACTTCGCGAACAACGATCCCGAACCGACCGCGTGGTATCCGGCGCGTTCCTCGTACCGGCCGCCGACGACGTCGTACGAGACGATGCGGCCCGCGCGGGCCTCCTCGTCGGCGTCGAGGTCGTACCCGACGAGCAGCGGGACGACCGCCAGGCCCTGCATCGCCGCTCCGAGGTTGCCCCGCACCATCGACGCCAGGCGGTTGGCCTTGCCGTCGAAGGTCAGCTGAACGCCCTCGATCTTCTCGTAGTGCTCGAGTTCGACGGCGAACAGGCGAACCAGTTCGATCGCGATACCCGCGGTGCCGGCGATACCGGCCGCCGAATACTCGTCGGTGACGTACACCTTCTCGACGTCCCGGCTCGCGATCAGGTTGCCCTGAGTCGCGCGCCGGTCGCCGGCGAGCAGAACGCCACCCTTGTAGGTGAGCGCCACGATCGTCGTTCCGTGCGGTGCGAGATCACCGCTGTCCATCCCGTCACCACCCCGTGTCGAGTGCGAACGATGGCCGATCCGATTCTCCGGCAGCAATTCTGGTGCGTGACCACGCAGATACTCGGTGAACGAGCTCAGATTCGAACCGAAACTGAGCCTCGTGTCACCGTCGCCTGTCCGCAATGCCGGTCGATCCGCCGTCACTGGCCGCCCTTCTGGACATAGGCCCGGACGAAGTCCTCGGCGTTCTCCTCGAGCACGTCGTCGATCTCGTCGAGCAGGTCGTCGGTGTCTTCGGCCAGCTTTTCGCGACGTTCCTGACCAGCGGCACCGTCACCACCGGGGGTGTCGTCGTCGTCGCCGCCACCAGTTCGTTTGGTCTGCTCTTGCGCCATCGCAGCCGACCTCCTTGTGTGAAGGGAGCTCTTCTTCCGAGCGTCCTGTCGTGCCAAGCAGTCTGACTACATCATCCGCTCGGACCTTCACCCTACCGAGCGTCGCCGCCGCACGTGTGCCGACGCGACGGCGAGTTCCGGCGCAGATCCGTCCCGAACCGGTCGATCGGTCAGTTCGTGAGCTCGTCGACGAGTTCTTTCGCCGTCGCCACGGACTCCAGCAGCTCCCCCACGTGCGCCTTGCTGCCCCGCAGGGGCTCCAGGGTGGGGATGCGGACCAGGGAGTCGCCGCCGAGATCGAAGATCACCGAATCCCAGCTCGCGGCCGCGATGTCGGCGCCGAACTTGCGCAGGCACTCGCCCCGGAAGTAGGCGCGGGTATCGGTGGGCGGGGTGTCGACCGCATCCAGCACCTGCTGCTCCGAGACGAGGCGTTCCATGGACCCGCGAGCCACGAGCCGGTTGTACAGACCCTTGTCGAGGCGGACGTCCGAGTACTGCAGGTCGACGAGGTGCAGTCGCGGCGCGGACCAGTTGAGGCCCTCCCGGTTGCGGAAACCCTCGAGCAAACGCAGCTTGGCCGGCCAGTCCAGCAGGTGAGCGCATTCCATCGGGTCACGCTCGAGCAGGTCGAGAACCATCGCCCACTTCTCCAGCAGATCGGCCACGCGCGGGTCGTCGTTGCCCTCGGCGGACATGAATTTGTCGACTCGGTCCAGGTAGATCCGCTGCAACGCAAGCCCGGTGAGTTCCCGGCCGTCGGCCAGCGCGACCGTCGCGCGCAGCGTCGGGTCGTGACTGATGTGGTGGACGGCCGTCACCGGGCGCGCCAGTTGCAGATCGGTGAGGTCGACACCCGCCTCGATGAGATCGAGGACCAGCGCCGTGGTCCCGACCTTCAGGTAGGTCGACATCTCGGCGAGGTTCGCGTCGCCGATGATGACGTGGAGACGCCGGTATTTGTCGGCGTCGGCGTGGGGTTCGTCGCGGGTGTTGATGATGCCGCGCTTCAGTGTGGTCTCCAGCCCGACCTCGACCTCGATGTAGTCGGCACGCTGGGACAGCTGAAAGCCCGCCTCGTCGCCGGACTGGCCGATACCGACGCGACCCGACCCGCAGATGACCTGGCGGGACGCGAAGAACGGCGTCAGGCCGTTGATCACCGCGGAGAACGGCGTGGCCCGGGACATCAGGTAGTTCTCGTGGGTGCCGTACGACGCACCCTTGCCGTCGACGTTGTTCTTGTACAACTGCAGTCGCGGGGCACCGGGCACGCTCGATGCGTGCCGGGCGGCGGCCTCCATCACGCGTTCACCGGCCTTGTCCCAGATAACGGCGTCCAGGGGGTCGGTGACCTCCGGGGCCGAGTACTCGGGGTGCGCGTGGTCGACGTAGAGCCGGGCGCCGTTGGTGAGGATCATGTTGGCCGCGCCGACCTCGTCGGCGTCGATCACCGGCGCCGGGCCGCTCAGCCGGCCGAGGTCGAAACCGCGGGCATCGCGCAGCGGGGATTCCACCTCGTAATCCCATCGGGTGCGCTTGGCACGCGGCACCCCCGCGGCTGCCGCGTAGGCCAGCACCGCCTGGGTGGACGTCAAGATCGGATTGGCCGAAGGCTCGCTGGGTGAGGAGATTCCGTACTCGACTTCGACACCGATGATCCGCTGCATGCTGCCGAGCCTATGCGATCACTCACCACACCCGGCGGCACACTCCTGCCGCGCGAGCCGTTCGCGCCGCGCGGTCAGGCCGGCAGGCACTCCAGGTACTGGTCCGCCCCGATCGCCCGGAGCACCGTGCGGACTCCCATGGGAGCCCAGGCGTGGGTGCTGTCGGTGACGATCGTCGGGTCGGTCAGGGTGACGCCGCGTCGGCGCGTCTCGATGGTGCATCCGCCCGCCGCCACCACGTTGCGCACCCAGTCGCTCTGCGCTCCGTACGTCAGCGCGAACCGGTAGCGGCCGTCCACGACGAAGACGTTGACGGGTGTGCGATACGCCTTGCCCGACTTCCGGCCCCGGTGCTCGACCAGGGCGAAACCGGGCAGGATCGTCGCGACGTGGCGGCTCACCTGATTGGTGGCGACCCGGTTGAACCGGGCGATCGAACGCGGCAACGCCATGAACTCGCACTCCTTCGGCACCGGAACGAGCAACCACCCACGACAGTACCGACGCCCCACGGGGTGCTGGCAGGATCGACCGCATGGATTCCGTCCCGAACACCCCGCACGGCACGGACGAAGTGGTGGCGGTGTTCGACAGTGCGGGCCGACCGGTCGGTACCGCCGAGCGTTCCCGGGTCTACGCCGAGGGGTTGTGGCACGCCAGTTCCGGGGTGCTCGTCCGATCCGGTGACGGCCGGCGCGTCTACGTGCACAGGCGGTCGGACACGAAGACGGTGTTCGCCGGACAGCACGACTGCCTGGCGGGCGGCGTGGTCGATCCGGGAGAAACGGCGGAGGAGGCCGCCACCCGGGAACTTGCGGAAGAACTCGGCATCACCGGAGTCGACCTCACCCCCATCGCGCAGACGGCGTGGGACGGGCACTGGAAGGGACTGCGGCTGCGCTGCCACCTGTTCGCCTACGAGACGCACTGGGACGGCCCGGTCGTCCACCAGGCCAGCGAGATCGCGGCCGGGTGGTGGTGGGCGCCCCACGAACTGGTCATGCATCTGCGCGACCCGCAGTGGCCGTTCGTCCCGGACACCCGGGCACTGCTGGAGGACTATCTCGTCGAACGGGACCGCTGACACCGAAGGAACCTGCACGGCGGGAACGGAATTCGAGTTCCCGCCGTGCGGGTCGTGACGGCTTACAGGTACTGGCCCGTGTTGGACTCGGTGTCGATGGCGCGGCTGGCGCTCGCGTTCTTGCCGGTGACCAACGTGCGGATGTAAACGATCCGCTCGCCCTTCTTGCCCGAGATCCGTGCCCAGTCGTCGGGGTTGGTGGTGTTCGGCAGGTCCTCGTTCTCGGAGAACTCGTCGACGATGGAGTCGAACAGGTGCTGGACCCGCAGTCCCGGGGCACCGGTGTCGAGCACCGACTTGATCGCGTACTTCTTGGCGCGGTCGACGATGTTCTGGATCATCGCCCCCGAGTTGAAGTCCTTGAAGTACAGGACCTCCTTGTCGCCGTTGGCGTACGTGACTTCGAGGAAGCGGTTCTCCTCGCTTTCGGCGTACATGCGGTCGACGACCCGTTCGATCATCACCCGGATGCAGGCCGTGCGGTCGCCGCCGAACTCCGCGATGTCGTCGGCGTGCACCGGCAGCGTCTCGACGAGGTACTTCGAGAAGATGTCCTGCGCCGACTCCGCGTCGGGACGTTCGATCTTGATCTTCACGTCGAGGCGGCCGGGACGCAGGATCGCGGGGTCGATCATGTCCTCGCGGTTGGATGCGCCGATCACGATGACGTTCTCGAGTCCCTCGACACCGTCGATCTCACTGAGCAGCTGAGGCACGACGGTGGTCTCGACGTCGGAGGAGACACCCGACCCGCGGGTACGGAAGATCGAGTCCATCTCGTCGAAGAACACGATCACCGGGGTTCCCTCGGACGCCTTCTCCCGCGCCCGCTGAAAGATCAGCCGGATGTGGCGCTCGGTCTCGCCGACGAACTTGTTCAGCAGCTCGGGGCCCTTGATGTTGAGGAAGTAGGACTTGGCTTCCTTGCTGTCCTGCCCCCGGGCCTCCGCGATCTTCTTCGCGAGCGAGTTGGCGACCGCCTTGGCGATCAACGTCTTGCCGCACCCGGGCGGACCGTAGAGGAGCACGCCCTTGGGTGGGCGGAGCTCGTATTCGTGGAACAGGTCCTTGTGGAGGAACGGCAACTCGACGGCGTCGCGGATCTGTTCGATCTGCCGGCCGAGGCCGCCGATGTCGTCGTAGTGGACGTCGGGGACCTCTTCGAGAACCAGATCCTCGACCTCGGCCTTGGGGATGCGCTCGAACGCGTAGCCGGCCTTGGTGTCGACGAGGAGGGAGTCGCCCGGTCGCAGCTTCCGGGTGGGCGAGTCCGCGTCGTACGCGATCGTCTCCTTCTCGCTCTCCTCGAAGACGGTGGCGAGGGGTTCGGCGAGCCAGACGATCCGTTCCTCGTCTGCGTGGCCGACGACGAGCGCGCGCTGGCCGTCGTCGAGGACCTCGCGCAACGTGCTGATCTCACCCACGCGCTCGAAGTTGCCCGCCTCCACGATCGTGAGTGCCTCGTTGAGGCGCACGGTCTGGCCGAGCTTGAGGATCTCGGCGTCGACGTTCGGGGAGCAGGTCAACCGCATCTTGCGACCGGAGGTGAACACATCCACCGTCTGATCGTCGTGCACTCCGAGCAGCACGCCGTACCCGCTCGGCGGCTGGCCGAGGCGATCGACTTCTTCTCGAAGCGCAATGAGCTGCTGGCGGGCTTCCTTGAGGGTGTCCATCAGCTTGGTGTTCCGGATGGACAGCGAGTCCACTCGCGATTCCATCTCACGAAGCTGTTCCGGCGACTCCGCGAGCTGCCTGCGCAGTGCCGACGCCTCTGCGCGCAACGCCTCGAGCTCTCGTGCGGCCGCAACCGAATCGGGGTTCTCTGTCGAGCTCATGTGCGTCTCCTCCCAATGAGATCTATCAACGCTACCGGCACTGCCCGAATTCTGCGCCGTGACACGGATTCTGCCGATTGCGAATCGGCATACGTGACAGCCTGGGCCACCCAAATCCTCATGTTAGCCTTACCTACCTGTCGAGCAGTGTCCTCTCTGTTCTGTGTAACGAAAGGGTTCGTCGTGATAATCCGCAAGCCCCTGAACGGCAGATCCTCCATCGGTAGGTCCGTGGTCGCCGTGGGCGCGGTCGTCCTCGCGCTCGGGATGTCGGCCTGCTCGTCCGACGACGCGTCCGGCACCTCGGCGACGACGTCCGCGGCCACCTCCACTGCGGCCGGCGAAGCGGTCGCGGCCCCCACCTCCGAGGAACTGCTCGGCACTCTCCAGGTCCTCGTGGACCCCGCCCGCCCGGTCGACGAGAAGACCGTCGTGGTGGTCGACGGCGAGGAACGCCGCCCGAATCTCGAAGCCATGACGGCGGCGATGGCCAACTACCCGGTGTCCTTCACGGTCACGGACGTGCAGGTAGAAGGCGATACGGCGACAGCGAACGTCGCGATCTCGAGCCCGCACGGCACCGCCGCCCCGACGGCGTGGACGTGGGAGAACGTCGACGGCACCTGGAAGGTGTCCGACGAGAGCACATGCGCCCTGCTCGGGATGGCACGGGCCGGCTGCAGCTAGGTTTCGTCCTTCGGCGGCGCCCTGCCCGGGCGCCGCCGAAGACATATGTCAGCCCTTGCCGGACCGGCGCTGCGGCTTGGGGGTGACGGTTCCCTCGGCGAGACGGCGGGCGCTCACCAGGAACGCGGTGTGGCCCTGCATCCGATGTTCGGGGCGCACCGCGAGCCCGACGACGTGCCACCCGCGGACGATCGATTCCCAGGACCGCGGCTCGGTCCAGCACTCCTGCTCGCGCATCGCCTCGACCACCTTGGAGAGCTGCGTCACAGTGGCGACGTAGACGACGAGCACTCCGCCGGGAACCAGAGCCTTGGACACGGCGGGCAGCGCATCCCACGGGGCCAGCATGTCGAGGACCACCCGGTCGACCCGGCCCCCCGCCGCATCGGCGTCGAACTCGGCGACGTCGGCGATCGTCAGATCCCAGTTCTCGGGGCGTTCCCCGAAGAACGTCTCGACGTTCCGGACGGCGTGTTCGGCGTGGTCGTCGCGCACCTCGTACGAGATGACCCGGCCTTCCGGCCCGACCGCACGGAGCAGCGAGCACGTCAGCGCACCCGATCCGGCGCCGGCCTCGAGCACCCGGGCCCCGGGAAAGACGTCACCCTCGTGGACGATCTGCGCGGCGTCCTTCGGGTAGATGACCTGCGCGCCGCGCGGCATCGACAGCACGTAGTCGGTGAGCAGCGGTCGCAACGCGAGGTACGGGGTGCCGTTGGTCGACTTGACCACGCTGCCCTCGTCGGTGCCGATCAGGTCGTCGTGCAGGATGCCGCCGCGGTGCGTGTGGAACTCCTTGCCCGCCTCCAGGTTGACCGTGTAGTGCCGGCCCTTCGCATCCGTCAACTGGACGCGATCGCCCACCCGAAACGGTCCGCTCGGTCGCGTTTCGCGTCCCACCATCGTCACCGACTCCTCAGCCTGTTCGTCCGGGCGCCGTCCGGCGCCCACACCGCAGCCCCGACAGGACTGTCGGACCGGGGGCCTACCCTGCCAGGTGTGAGCATCTCAGAGTCGCCAGCCCCCGTCGTAACGGGTTCCCCGTCACAGCGCGACGACACTCCGGCGATCCGCAGGCGCCCCGCCCTGTCCCCGTCCCGCGCCGGCGACTTCAAGCAGTGCCCACTCCTCTACCGTTTCCGTGCCGTCGACAGGCTCCCCGAGGCTCCGTCGCGGGCGCAGGTGAAGGGCACGGTGGTGCACGCCGCCCTGGAGACGCTGTTCGGGCTGCCCGCGGCCGAACGCGTGCCGGCGAAAGCCGTCGATCTCATCCTCCCGTCGTGGGAGCGCATTCTCGATGAAGCCCCGGACCTGATCGATCTGGTCCCGGAAGACGAACGCGAGTCGTTCCTCGACGAGGCCCGCTCCCTCGTCACCGCCTATTACCAACTGGAAGACCCCACCCGGTTCGAGGCCGAATCGTGCGAACAGCGCGTCGAGACCGAACTCGACGACGGAGTGCTGCTGCGCGGGTTCGTCGACCGCATCGACGTCGCCCCCACCGGTGAGGTCCGGGTGGTCGACTACAAGACCGGTCGGGCACCGCGCGAGATGTCCGAATCCAAGGCCCTGTTCCAGATGAAGTTCTATGCGCTTGTCCTGCTGCGCACCCGGGGCATCGTCCCCGCGCAACTGCGCCTGCTGTATCTCGCATCCGGGACGGTCCTCACCTATGCACCGGATGAGGACGAACTGCTGAGGTTCGAACGCACGCTGTCGGCGATCTGGAAGGCCATTCTCGCGGCCGGCGTCACCGGCGATTTCCGACCCAAGCCGAGCCGGCTCTGCGACTGGTGTGATCATAAGTCCCGGTGCCCCTCGTTCGGCGGAACGCCGCCTCCCTACCCGGGATGGCCGGAGGGGCCCGCGGAAGATGCACCGGGTTTCGAGGAGATTGTCGAATGAGTTCCGAGTCCTACTACGTACCAGTCGGTTCGGAAGCACTGAGTGCGCCGGAAACGGGCTCGGACCAGAAGGTCACCGTCGAACGGTTCGGCAGCACGGATCTGACGATCAGCGTGTGGGCCGACACGATGCAGCACGGCGCTCCCCCGTCCGCGCTGCTCGTGCGGGCACTCGAACGGTGCGCCGCACGGGACGACGCACGCCTCACCCGGGTGGTGGTCGAGATCCTCGGCCCCATCCCGATCGCCGAAGTCGAGGTCCGGTCCTGGGTGCAGCGCCCGGGACGCCGGGTGGAGCTCGTGGTCGCCGAACTGTGGACCGTCGGCGAACGCCCCCGCGCCGTGGCGCGGGGTTCGGCCTGGCGCATGGAGACCGTCGACACCACCGACGCCGTCCACGTCGTCGACCCGCCGCTCGAACCTCGCTCCGAGGGACGGGACGGCGCGTTCGGCGGCACCTGGAACTCCGGCTATCTGACCACCCTCGACTGGCGGTGGATCGCCGAAATGGGATGCGAGGGCCCCGGCAAGCTGTGGGCGAGGCCGAAGCCCACGCTGATCCTCGGCGAGACGATGACTCCGCTCGAGCGGCTGTTCTCCATCGCCGACATCGCCAACGGCGTGGGGTCGAAGCTCGACCCGGCTGACTGGACGTTCCTCAACACCGACCTCACCGTCCACATCTTCCGGGTGCCCGAGGGTGACTGGATCGGCGTCAGCTCCGAAACCTCCATCGGCCCCGACGGAGTGGGCATGTGCGCGGGCGTGCTCTACGACGAGACCGGTGCCGTCGGCCGGATCGCCCAGACCGTACAGGTCCGCGCCCGCTCCTGAACGGAACGGGCGCGGATCGTCGTGCGGCGGAACGGGTTCAGAGCGCGCGGCAGGACCGGATGTTGGACGCGAGGATGGCCTTGGCGCCGAGGTCCGCGAGTTCGTCCATGACTCCGTTGTGGCCCTTGATCGGCACCATCGCCCGGACCGCGACCCAGTTCTCGTCGGCGAGCGGCGACAGCGTCGGCGACTCCAGGCCCGGCGTGATCTTCAACGCGTCATCGAGGATCGTCTTGGGGCAGTCGTAGTCGAGCATCAGGTTCTGCTGCGCGAACACGATGCCGCGCACCCGCTCGACCAGCTGGTTGCGCGCGGAGTCGTCGGCGGGCGAGCCGGCGCGCTCGATGAGCACACCCTCGGAGTCGCACAGGGTGTCACCGAACGCGACCAGGTTGTGCTGGCGCAGCGTGCGACCGGAGCCGACGACGTCGGCGATGGCGTCGGCGACACCGAGCTGGATCGAGATCTCCACGGCACCGTCGAGACGGATGACCGAGGCCTCGATCCCGCGGGCGGACAGGTCGTCGCGCACCAGGTTGGGGTAGGACGTGGCGATGCGGAGACCGGCGAGGTCCTCGACCGACCAGTCCTTGCCGGCGGGTGCGGCGTACCGGAACGTGGAGCGGCCGAATCCGAGCGACAACCGTTCGGCGACCGGGGCGCCCGAGTCCCGGGCGAGGTCGCGACCGGTGATGCCGAGATCGAGTTCCCCGGATCCGACGTAGATCGCGATGTCCTTGGGACGCAGGAAGAAGAACTCGACCTGGTTGGACGGGTCCAGGACGGTCAGGTCGCGGGAATCGGTGCGACGGCGGTAGCCGGCCTCGCTGAGAATTTCGGCGGCGGACTCGGACAGCGAGCCCTTGTTCGGGACTGCGACGCGCAGCATGGCTGAGGGTTCCTTTCGGGAGCGGGTGGAGGAGTCTCGATCACCGATCACAGATGTCGGTAGACGTCCTCGAGCTTGAGGCCCTTACCCACCATCAGCACCTGCGTCCAGTACAGCAGCTGAGAGATCTCCTCGGCGAGCGCCTCGTCGCTCTCGTGCTCGGCGGCGATCCACACCTCACCCGCCTCTTCGAGGATCTTCTTTCCCTGCGAATGGACGCCGGCGTCCAAGGCGGCAACGGTGCCGGACCCCTCGGGGCGGGTAGCGGCACGCTCGGTCAGCTCGGCGAACAGGGATTCGAAGGTCTTCACGAGGACCCATTGTTTCACGCCGCCGCGGACCTCTCCGAACCGGTCACCACCCGAGTGTGCGGCGACTCTCGAACCGTCGGACCTCGCCCGACCGCGGGTCGGTGAACGCGATGGCCCGTGCCAGCAACCGTAGCGGGGTCGAGAAGTCGCCGGGTTCGGATCGGCGGAAGTCCGGGTAGTAGTTGTCGCCCTCGATCGGCAGCCCCAGCGAGGACATGTGAAGGCGCAGTTGGTGCGTGCGGCCGGTCTTCGGCAGCAGCCGGTACCGTCCGTGGCCGTCGCGGGTCTCGATCAGGTCGACGACGGTCTCACTGTTCGGTTCTCCCGGTTCCTCCGTCGCCGTCATGATCCCGTGTTCCTTGACTATGCGACTGCGAACGGTCCGGGGGAACGTGAGCGCGGGATCGTGCGCGGCGACGGCCTCGTATTCCTTGGTGACCTGCTGGGAGACGAACAGCTCCTGGTACGCCCGGCGGTCTTCTCGCCGGACCAGGAACACCAGGACGCCGGCCGTCATCCGGTCGAGCCGGTGTGCCGGCGTGAGGTCGGGCAGGTCGAGCGCCCTTCGCAGCCGCACCACCGCCGTCTCCGTGATGTGCGCACCGCGCGGGATGGTCGCGAGGAAGTGGGGTTTGTCGATCACCACGAGGTGGTCGTCGCGGTGCAGGATGTCGATCTCGAACGGAACCGGGATCTCCGGTGCCGGGTCTCGGTAGAAGTACACGAATCGGGTGGGGGCATACCGGGTTCCGCGATCGACCACCCGCCCGTGCTCGTCGACGACTCCCCCGCCGTCGATCAGGGACAGCCAGTGCGCTCGCTCGTCCGGGTAGGTCTGGACCAGGAAATCGGCAACCGTCTCCGCGCCGAGTCCGGCCGGCATCCGGAGGCGATCGGGACCGAGACCGTTGCGGACCGGCAAGGGTGCCCCGGCCACCTCAGAAGGTCCGATTCTCGGCGCAGCGGTCGCAGACGAGGACGAGTTCGCGGTCCCGGTCGTCGGGCAGGTTCTCGTACCGGGATGTCGGACCGTCGCATTCCGTGCAGCGTCCCAGGGTCTTCGCCTGATCGCTGAATTCGATGTTCATCCGCTTGTCGAAGACGTAGAGCGAGCCCTCCCACAGACTGGTGTCGCCGAACGTCTCGCCGTAGCGGACGATGCCACCGTCCATCTGGTAGACCTCCCCGAACCCGCGCGCACGCATCAGCGAGGACAGGACCTCGCAGCGCACTCCGCCGGTGCAGTAGGTGACCACCGCCTTGTCCTTGAGGTGGTCGTACTTGCCGCTGTCGAGTTCGTGCACGAAGTCGCGGGTGGTCGACACGTCGGGCACGACGGCGTCCTTGAACCGTCCGATCTCGGCCTCGAATGCGTTGCGGCCGTCGAAGAAGACGACGTCGTCGCCGCGGCCCTCCACGAGGCGGTGCACCTCTTCCGGCACCAGGTGGGTGCCCCCGCCGACGACGCCGTTCGCGTCCACCTTCAGCTCACCCGGCGCGCCGAACGTCACGATCTCCGACCGCACCTTCACGCTCAGCCGCGGGAAGTCGTCACCGAGCCCGTCGGACCATTTGATGTCGGCGTCCTTGAACGGCGCGTAGCTGCGCGTTCCCTTCACGTACCGTTTGACGTCGCGAATGTCGCCGCCGACGGTCGCGTTGATGCCGTGCTCGGAGACGAGGATCCGCCCGGTCAGGTTGTGCGCCTCGGCGAGTGTGTACTGCCACAGCCGTATCGCCTCCGGATCGGCGAGCGGAGTGAACACGTAGAACAGCACGATTTTCGGGACAGCCACGGGAAACCAGAATACCTAGAGACGCACACCGCTCCGCTGCGCCCACACATCGGCCAGGTCGGAACCGGTGAGACCTTCGAGACTGTCCCGGAACACCCGCCCCGGGCCGTCGGCCACCGCGATCTCGCACGGGACGATCAGGACGACACATCCCGCGGCCTGCGCGGATGCCGCACCGGTGGGCGAATCCTCGATGGCGAGGCACTGCGACGGATCCAGCCCGAGCAGCTCCGCGCCCCGCAGGTACGGGTCCGGATGCGGTTTGCCGGCCGGAACCTCGTCCCCGCACACCGAGTGGTCGAAGTGATGCCGGCCGAGCGTCTCGAGTGCCCGCTCGGTGAGCCGGCGCTCGGTGTTGGTCACCAGCGCCGACCGCAGGCCGTGCGCCCGCACAGTCCGCAGCGCGTCGTGGGCGCCCGGCCGCCACGGGATCCCGTCGCCGAACAACTGCTCGACGCGGGTGAACATCCACTCCTTGGCCTCGGCCAGCGCTGCCGGGTCCCGGTCGAGCCCGAGGGCGTCGAATATGACGCCGAGAGCGTTGGCGCTGGACGCGCCGATCGTCTTCAGCCGGGTCTCCTCGGTCATGGGTCCGCCGAGATGCAGCGACAGCTCCCGCACCGCGACGTCCCACATCTTCTCGGAATCGAGCAGCGTTCCGTCCATGTCCCACAGAACACCTGCGAGACCGGTCTGCGCGTCAGACATTGAAGTACTTCGCTTCGGGGTGGTGCAGCACGAACGCGTCGGTGGACTGCTCGGGATGCAACTGCAGTTCCTCGGACAGCTTCACCCCGATCCGTTCGGGTTCGAGCAGTGCCACCATCTTCGCGCGGTCCTCCAGGTTCGGGCAGGCGCCGTACCCGAAGGAGTAGCGGGCGCCGCGGTAGGCGAGGTCGAAGAATCCGGACACCTCGGACGGGTCCTGCTCGGCGACGTTGTGACCGCCGGGCAGCACGAGTTCCTCGCGGACCCGCTGATGCCAGTACTCGGCCAGCGATTCGGTCAGCTGCACACCGATGCCGTGCACCTCGAGGTAGTCGCGGTACGCGTTGGCGGCGAACAACTCGTTCGCGAAGTCCGCGATCGGCTGCCCCATCGTGACCAACTGCATGGGGAACACGTCGACCTGGCCGGTCTCCTTCGCCTCGGTGCGCGACCGGACGAAGTCGGCGACGCACAGGAAGCGGTCGCGGTGCTGGCGTGGGAACGTGAACCGGAACCGCTCCTCCGCGTCGGGTGTCGGGTCGGTGAGCACGACCACGTCGTCACCCTCCGACACCGCGGGGAAGTACCCGTACACGACGGCGGCGTGCGCGAGGATTCCCTCGGTGCTGAGCCGGTCGAGCCAGTACCGCAGCCGGGGGCGACCCTCGGTCTCCACCAGTTCCTCGTAGGTGGGACCGTCGCCGGAACGCTGCCCGCGCAGACCCCACTGCCCGAGGAACAGGGCACGCTCGTCGAGCAGACCCGAGTAGTCCGACAGCGAGACGCCCTTCACGATCCGGTTGCCCCAGAACGGCGGGCTCGGGACCGTGATGTCGGTGGCCACGTCGGACCGCTCCGGCACCTCGACGGGGGTCTCGGCAGCCTTGCGCTTCTCCGCGATCCGCTTGGACCGCTCGTGGCGGGCCTTCCGTTCGGCCGCCTTCTCGCGGGCCGCGATCGCTTCCGGGCTGTCCGGGTCCGGTCCGCCGCCACGCTTGACGGCCATGATCTCGTCCATCCGGTGCAGACCCTCGAAGGCGTCACGCGCGTAGCTGACGTCACCTTCGTACACCTCGGCCAGGTCGTTCTCCACGTAGGAGCGGGTCAGCGCGGCGCCGCCGAGGAGGACGGGGAACTTCTCCGCGACACCCTTGGCGTTGAGTTCCCGCAGGTTGTCCTTCATCACCACGGTCGACTTCACCAGCAGACCGGACATGCCGATGACGTCGGCCTTCTGCTCGATCGCAGCGTCGAGGATCGTGGCGATCGGCTGCTTGATGCCGAGGTTGACCACGTCGTACCCGTTGTTGCTGAGGATGATGTCGACGAGGTTCTTGCCGATGTCGTGGACGTCGCCCTTGACGGTGGCGATGACGATGCGGCCCTTGCCGTCCTCGTCGGTCGCCTCCATGTGCGGTTCGAGGTACGCCACGGCCGCCTTCATCACCTCGGCCGACTGCAGCACGAACGGCAGCTGCATCTGCCCGGACCCGAAGAGTTCGCCGACGGTCTTCATGCCCGACAGCAGGGTCTCGTTGATGATCGCGAGCGGCGGCTTCTCGGTCATCGCCTCGGTGAGGTCGACGTCGAGTCCGTTCCGTTCACCGTCGACGATGCGACGTTCCAGCCGCTCGAACAGCGGAAGTGCCGCCAGCTCCTGGGCGCGCGATTCTCGGGCGGACGCCGCGGAGACGCCCTCGAACAGTGCCATCAGCTTCTGCAGCGGGTCGTAGCCCTCGCGGCGACGGTCGTAGACCAGATCCAGGGCCGTTTCGCGCTGCTCCTCGGGGATGCGCGCCATCGGGAGGATCTTCGACGCGTGCACGATGGCCGTGTCCAGTCCGGCCTCGGTGCATTCGTGCAGGAACACCGAGTTCAGCACCTGGCGGGCCGCGGGGTTCAGACCGAACGAGATGTTGGACACACCGAGGGTGAAGTGCACCCGCGGGTGCCGCTTCTTGAGCTCCCGGATGGCCCCGATGGTCTCGATGCCGTCGCGGCGCACCTCTTCCTGACCGGTGGAGATCGGGAACGTCAGGGCGTCGATGATGATGTCGGACTCGTCGAGGCCCCAGTTGACGGTGAGGTCTTCGAGGAGGCGCTCGGCGATGCGAACCTTGTGTTCCGCGGTACGCGCCTGACCTTCCTCGTCGATGGTCAGTGCGACGACGGCGGCGCCGTGTTCCTTGACGAGCAGCATGATCTTCTGGAACCGCGAGTCCGGCCCGTCGCCGTCCTCGTAGTTCACGGAGTTGACGGCGCAGCGGCCGCCGAGGTGCTCGAGGCCGGCCTGCAGGACCGCGGGCTCGGTGGAGTCGAGCATGATCGGCAGCGTCGACGCCGTCGCGAATCGGCTCGCGAGGGCGGCCATGTCGACGGCGCCGTCACGGCCGACGTAGTCGACGTTGAGGTCGAGCATGTGGGCGCCGTCGCGGGTCTGATCCTTCGCGATGTCGAGGCACTTCTGGTAGTCCTCGGCGATCATCGCCTCACGAAAAGCCTTGGAACCGTTGGTGTTCGTGCGTTCACCGATCATCAGGATGCTGGCGTCCTGCTGGAACGGCACCGCGGTGTACAGCGACGACGTTCCCGGCTCACGCACCGGGGTGCGCTCGGCCTTCTCGACGAGGCGGACTGCTTCGGCCACCTGCCGGATGTGCTCCGGGGTGGTGCCGCAGCAGCCGCCGACCAGACCGAGACCGAACTCGGTGACGAACCCGCTGAGCGCCTCGGCGAGTTCCTCCGCGGTGAGCGGGTACTCGGCACCGTTCGGTCCGAGCTGCGGCAGTCCGGCGTTGGGCATCACCGACACCGGAAGTGAGCTGTACTTCGACAGGTGCCGGAGGTGTTCGCTCATCTCGGCGGGACCGGTCGCGCAGTTGAGGCCGATCATGTCGATGCCGAGCGGCTCCAGCGCGGTCAGCGCGGCGCCGATCTCGCTGCCGAGGAGCATCGTGCCGGTGGTCTCCACCGTGACGTGAGTGATGATCGGCAGCCTCGACCCCAGCGTCTCCATCGCCCGCTGACTGCCCAGGATCGCGGCCTTCACCTGAAGCAGGTCCTGGCAGGTCTCGACGAGGATCGCGTCGGCACCCCCGTCGATCATGCCCATCGCAGCCTCGGCGTAGGCGTCGCGGAGGGTCGCGAACGGCGCGTGGCCGAGCGTCGGAAGCTTGGTTCCTGGCCCCATCGAACCGAGGACGAAGCGGCCCATGCCGTCGCGCCCCGGGCCCATCTCATCGGCCACCTCACGCGCCAGCCGGGTGCCCTTCTCGGCCAGTTCCCGGATACGGTCCGAAATGTCGTAATCGGCGAGGTTGGGTAGATTGCAGCCGAACGTGTTCGTCTCCACGGCGTCGGCGCCGGCCTCGAAATACGCGCGATGGATGTCTTTCAGCACGTCAGGGCGGGTGTCGTTGAGAATCTCGTTGCAGCCTTCGAGCCCGAGGAAGTCGTCGAGAGTGAGATCCGCGGCCTGCAACATGGTGCCCATGGCGCCGTCGCCGATGACAACGCGCTGGTTCAACGCATCGAGCAGGGCAGAGTGAAATGGCGCAGACATGCCGTCCAGACTAGTGGGCGCGGGAACCAAGGCTGGCCGTAGGCTGGGTGGGTGAGTTCCAGTGAGTTCCCTGTCACGCCTGCGGGCCGCGACGACGACGCCCCCGACACCGTGGATGCCGGTGCGGTGGACAGCGGCGTACCCGTACTTCGTGACCCTGTCCTGGTCGCCGCCTTCGAGGGCTGGAACGACGCCGGTGACGCCGCGAGCGGCGCCGTCGAGCATCTCGAGTTGACCTGGGACGCCCAGCCGCTCGCCGAGCTGGACTCCGAGGAATACTACGATTACCAGGTCAATCGTCCCACGGTTCGGCAGGTCGACGGCGTCACCCGGGAGATCGTGTGGCCCGCCACCCGACTGTCGGTGTGCTCCCCTCCCGGCAGCGACCGCGACGTCGTGCTGCTACGCGGGATCGAACCGAACATGCGCTGGCGCAGCTTCTGCGAAGACCTCCTCGAGCTGATCGACCAACTCCAGATCAACACCGTGGTGATCCTCGGGGCGCTGCTCGCGGACACCCCGCACACGCGGCCGGTCCCGGTGACGGGCAGCGCGTACAGCAGCGAGGCCGCCGAGCGGTTCAACCTCGAGCAGACCCGCTACGAGGGGCCGACCGGCATCACCGGCGTGCTCCAGGACGCGTGCGTCCGCGCGGGTGTGCCTGCCGTGTCGTTCTGGGCCGCCGTGCCCCACTACGTGTCCCAGCCGCCGAACCCCAAGGCCACGGTCGCGCTGCTGCAGCGCGTCGAGGACGTCCTCGACATCGAGGTACCTCTCGGCGAACTGCCGTCCCAGGCCGACGACTGGCAGGAAGCCGTCACGGAGATGACCGCGGACGACGAGGAGATCGGCGAGTACGTCCGCTCCCTCGAGGAGCGCGGCGACGCCGAGACCGACATCTCCGAGGCCATCTCGAAGATCGACGGTGACGCGCTCGCGGCCGAGTTCGAGCGGTATCTCCGCAGGCGTGGGCCCGGCAGCTTCGGGCTGTGACGAAGAACTCGTCTGAGTCGCTTCGTTCCTCGCTCCAGCGCACGGCGCTCTACGCCGGTGGTTTCCTCGGCCCGTTCGGCGGCGGGGTCGTCGCGTCGATCCTTCCCGAGATCGGTGACGACCTGGGCGTCAGCGCGTCCGCCGCGGCGAGTTCGCTGACGGCGTACCTGTTGCCGTTCGCGTTGCTGATGCTGGTGTCGGGCACGCTGGGTGCGCGGTGGGGGCAGACGCGGACGGTGCGGATCGCCTACGGGGTGTACCTGCTGTCGTCGCTGGCCTGCTTCTTCGCCCCGACCCTCCCGCTCTTCCTGGGCGCCCGCGTGCTCCAGGGGTGTTCCAACTCGTTCACGACGCCGCTGCTGCTGGCGGCACTCGCCGCGTCGACGCCGAAGAAGCACCTCGGGCGCGCGCTGGGGATCTTCGGCGCCTTCCAGGCCGCCGGACAGTCGAGTGCACCCCTCGTCGGCGGGCTCGCGGCCGAGGTCGACTGGCGGCTCGCCTTCCTCGTCATCGCGCTGGTCGCCGCGGTGCTGGGGCTAGTCGGCGTTCCCGACAGTGGTCCCGCCGAGACGGGTGCCGCGCGCCCGCGACTGCGCGACGCTCTCACCCCCTCGGTGTTGAGAATCGGCGTGGTCGCGCTGCTGGGGTGGGGCGCTCTCGGCGGGCTGAGTTTCCTGGTCGCGTTCCGCGCCGAGGACGTGTTCGGGCTGAGCCCCACCCAGCGCGGCCTGCTGCTCACCGGGTTCGGTGTGGCGGGCATCCTCACCGCACGCCTCGTCGGCGGGGTGATCGACAAGATCGGGGCCAGGGCCGCCGTCCTGATCGGCGCCTTCGCCGGCGCGATTCTCGTCGCGGCCGCCGGAACCGTGTCGCTTCTCGCGGTGGTGGCGGTGACGTGGTTCGCGGCCGGAACGGCGGGTCAGTTCATCCTGGTCGGTGTCAATGCCGCCGTTCTCGGGTCGCCGGGCCCGAACCGGGGCGGCGCGGTGTCCGTAGTGCAGGCGTTGCGATTCATGGGCAACGCGCTCGCGCCGATCACCCTCACCCCGGTGTATGCGGTGTCGCCCGCGGCCGGCTTCCTCCTGCCCGCCGCGCTCCTCGCCGTGCTGGCCCCACTGCTGATGCCCCGCGACCGCTCACCCGTCTGACACGCGGTCCGGGAGGGCTGTGAGGTGTTCCTGATTCCCACGTAACGTGCGCGCAGCCGTTACGACACTCCCAGGGCGGAGTCTCGGTGCATGGCCCACACACCGAGTTCGAGCAAGCTGCTGGTCGTCGGCAACGGTATGGCCGGCGCACGCACCGTCGAGGAGATCCTGAATCGCGGCGGGCGCGAGCGTTTCACGATCACCATGATCGGCGACGAGCCCTACGGCAACTACAACCGGATCATGCTCTCGCACGTGCTGTCCGGGGAGGCAGCCGTCGACGACGAGGACCTGATCCTCAACCCCATGGGCTGGTACAAGGCGAACGGCGTCAAGCTGCACGCCGGTGACCGCGCAGTCGCGCTCGACCGATTCGCGAAGACCGTCACGTGCGAGAGCGGCCGCGTCGTCGACTACGACGTGCTCATCATCGCCACCGGAAGCAACACGTTCTTCCCCAACATGGACGGGCTGCGCGAGCACGACGGGCGCCTGGCCCGCGGCGTGTTCGGATTCCGCAACATCGCCGACACCAACGGCATGTTACAGATGGCGCAGGCCCGCGACGACGTGTCGGCGGTGGTGATCGGCGGCGGTCTGCTCGGACTCGAGGCCGCGTACGGGCTGCGCACGCAGGGGCTCACGGTCGATGTCGTGCACTCCCCCGGACATTTGATGAACCAGCAGCTCGACGAGCGCGGCGGCAGCGTCCTCCGCGCCGAGATCGAGAAACTCGGGGTCGGCGTCCACACGTCGATGCGGACCACCGCCGTGCTGCGGGACGAGGCCGGCCTGGTGACCGGGGTGTCGTTCGTCGACGGTTCCACACTGGACGCCGACATGGTCGTCGTCACCGCGGGAATCCGGCCCAACACCGAACTGGCGCGGGCGGCGGGACTGGTGGTCGAGCGCGGGGTCGTCGTCGACGACCAGATGCGCTGCGAGGACGAGGGTTCCGTGTACGCCGTCGGCGAGTGCGCGCAGCACCGAGGAGAGACCTACGGTCTCGTCGCGCCGGTATGGGAACAGTCCGTCATCCTCGCCGAAGTCCTCACCGGCTCCAATCCGGAAGCGGCCTACGTCGGTTCGCGAACCACCACCAAACTGAAGGTCGCGGGGGTCGACGTGGCCGCGATGGGCGTCAAGGGACCGGAGACGGCGGACGACGAGTTCGTCCAGTACTACGAACCCCGCAGTGGCACGTACAAGAGCCTCGTCGTCCGGGACGGAAAGCTGATCGGCGCCACCCTGATGGGCGACATCAGCAAGGCGGGGTTCCTCACGCAGGCGTTCGACGGCAAGGTCCCCCTCCCGGAGGAGCGAATCAGCATGCTCTTCGACGTCGGGGCCCCGAGCGCCGCGACGAGTGTCGCCGACCTCCCCGACGATCTGCAGGTGTGCAACTGCAACGGCGTCAGCAAGGGCGACCTGGTGGCATGCGTCCATTCCGGCGCCAAGACCCTCACCGACGTGTGCGCGCAGACCCGGGCGGGCAAGGGCTGCGGCTCGTGCAAAGGACTGGTCGCCGACATCGTGGCGTGCGCCGCGGGCGGCGAACTCGAGGCCGACCCGTCCGCCGACTGGTACGTGCCCTGCATCCCGATGACCAAACCCGAACTCATCGCGACCATCCGGGAACGCGATCTCCGCGCCGTGTCGCAGGTGTTCACCGAACTCGCGACCGGCGGCGAGGAGGACGCGACCGCGAAGATGCCGCTGGCGTCGCTGCTCCGCACCGTCTGGGGTCCCGACTGGGTGGACGAGCGCGGCGCGCTGTTCATCAACGACCGCGTGCACGCCAACATCCAACGCGACGGCACGTTCTCGGTGGTCCCGCAGATGAAGGGCGGCGTCACCACCCCGGACCAGCTCCGCAGGATCGCCGACGTGGCGGACAAGTACGCGGTGCCGCTGGTGAAGGTGACCGGCGGGCAGCGCATCGACCTTCTCGGCATCAAGAAGGAAGACCTCCCCAGGGTGTGGGGCGACCTCGACATGCCGTCCGGTTTCGCATACGGCAAGAGCATGCGCACCGTGAAAACCTGTGTCGGAACGGACTTCTGCCGCTACGGCCTCGGCGACTCGACGAGCCTCGGGATCGCACTCGAGGAACGGTTCCAGGGCCTGGAGACGCCCGCGAAGCTCAAACTCGCCGTCGCCGGATGCCCACGCAACTGCTCCGAGGCCCTGTGCAAGGACTTCGGGGTGGTCGCGGTCGGCGACGGCCGCTGGGAGATCTACGTCGGCGGCGCCGCCGGAGCCCACATCCGCAAGGGCGACCTGCTGGCCACGGTCGAATCACCGGAAGCAGTGCTGGAACTCGGCGGTCGGTTCATCCAGTACTACCGCGAGAACGCGAAATGGCTCGAACGCACCTACGACTTCGTACCGCGGGTGGGGCTCGAACATCTTCAGGCGCTGCTGGTCCGAGACGAGGAGGACATCGTGACGGGATTGGACGAACGGATCCAGACGGCCGTGGACGGCTACCGCGACCCGTGGAAGGAACGCACCGCACCGAAATCGCCGGCGCAGTTCGCCCCCTCGCTCCCCCTGCTGCCGCTCCCCCAGGTGCCGGTCCGATGACCGCCCTGATCGACGGTCCCTCCGAGGTCGCGGTGGGGCCGGTCAGCGACCTGACCCCGGGCGAAGGACGAACGTACATCGTGCAGAACCGTCAGGTTGCCGTGTTCCTGTTGTCGGACGGCACCGTTCGCGCCATGGACGCGGTGTGCCCGCACCGGGGCGGCCCTCTCGCCGACGGGCAGATCGATGCCGGCGGCGTGATGTGCCCCCTCCACCAGTACGCGTTCTCCTTCGACACGGGCGCATGCGCGTCCGAAGGGGTGGGCTCGGTGCGCACCTACGCCGCATCGATCCGCGACGGATCCGTGGTCGTGCACGTCTGAGAACACACTCGCGGGCGCTCGATCCCGGTACGGCGTGCCTTTCGGGAAAACTCCGGCTCCGCTGTCATCATGAGCTCAGCGCTGCAGCCGAAGGAGCTCGTCGCATGGACAGATCGCTGGTCGCGTGAATACCGTCGCGAGTCCGGAACGGCGGCGCCAATCCGCTGGGCGCCCTCCCACCGGCGTGCGACCGGTCGACACCGGGTTCCGCCCGGACATCGAGGGTCTGCGGGCCGTCGCGGTGCTGGCCGTGGTCCTCTTTCACGTGGGTGTGCCCGGGATCGACGGCGGGTTCGCCGGCGTCGACGTCTTCTTCGTCGTCTCGGGGTTTCTCATCACCGGACTGCTGTGGCGAGATGTGGCGTCCGCCGGCCGCGTCCGGCTCGCCCGCTTCTACGGTGCGCGGGCCCGCCGACTTCTGCCCGCCGGGTGTGTCGTGCTGGTGGCCACCGCAATCGGTGCCGCGATCCTGTTACCCCCGCTGCAAGCCCGCCAGGTGCTCGGCGACGGGATCGCCAGCGCGCTCTATGTCGGCAATTATCGGTTCGCGCTGCACGGCACCGACTACCTGGCCGCCGACACGCCCCCGTCGCCGTTCCAGCACTACTGGTCACTGGGTGTGGAAGAGCAGTTCTACCTGCTGTGGCCGGCGCTGATCATCGGGGTCGCCTGGCTCGTTCGCCGCAGGACCCGGCACACCGACTCCGACACCCCACCGTCGGCGACGCCGTACCTGGTGCTCCTCGCGGTCGTCGCGGCAGTCTCGTTCGCGGTCTCGCTCGACTGGACCCGCACACTGCCGCCCTGGGCGTTCTTCTCGCTGCCCGCCCGGGCGTGGGAGTTGGCCGCGGGCGGGCTGGTGGCGCTGTCGATTCGGCACTGGCGGCGACTGCCGTCGGTAGTGGCCGCCGCGGCCGGATGGCTGGGCCTCGCCCTGATCGTCGCCGCCTGCATCCGGCTGGGCGAGACGACTCCCTATCCCGGTACCGCCGCGCTGCTGCCCGTCGTCGGCACGGTACTGGTGATCGGGGCCGGTTGCGCGGCACCGCGACTGGGGGTCGGGCGGGGCC